>CALXOA010000115.1 GCA_944389895.1 uncultured Victivallis sp.
AAAACCGCTTGCTTTCGACGATCATACAATTCTTTTGAATTGATTTTTCTTGCATCTCGAAGTTCCATACTGGTAATATAGTACGTTTGAATAGATTCTACAAGTATTTTTGTTGCCTATCTATATCCTTTCCGGTGTTGTGCGGTTCAGAGTTCGGCGAGGCGGATGGGACATCCCTCCTCCGCCCGGCTGCGGCTGGCCGCCTCGAGGAAGGCGATCACTTCGAGGCTTTCAACCGGATCGATCGGCGAAACGCCGGTACGGAAAAATTCCGCAACCGATTCCGCAAGGGAGTACATATAGGGAATTTCGGGATTCTGCAGGCCGATCCGGTGTGCGGTGTCGGTGACCAGACGTACTCCGAAATTGTTGCTGCCCGCGCGGTTTCCGCAGAGCATTCCCATCCGCCCGTCCGCCCATCGGCCGATCACCAGATCGAGGAGATCGCTGCTCTCGGTATGCACTTCGACGCAACCGCATCCGAGATATTTGTAGATGATTTCCGCTGTATGGATGCCGTACCAGAAGTAGTCGCGATAGTCTTCGAGAATCGCCATCGGGCCGAATCCTTCCGCGGAGAGAACCTTTTCCCCCGCCGGAAGCAGATCGGCGATTCCCGCGACGTAACGCATGCTCGAGGCGGTCATGATCGGTACGTGTCTGCGGGAGGCAAGGTCGAAGATTGCCTTCGCGTCGGCATAATTGCAGGCGAGAGGTTTGTCGATGAACACCGGTTTCCCGAAACCGGCGAGCTGCTCGAATTGCTCGAGGTGCTGGGTGCCGTCAACGCTTTCCAGGAGATAGGCGTCGAGGCCGCCGAGGGCATCGATGGAATCGACGATCTCGACGCCGAGTGCCGCGGTATCGCGGGTGAATTGTTCCAGTCGGTTCCGGCTCAGTGAAAAAACGGCACTGCCACCGGGATATGCGCGGACGATCCGGAGTCCCGGTACTGAGAATTTCTCCTCCGGTCGGTTGTAACAGTTGCCGAATCCGATCACGTGAGAGGTGTCCAGGCCGATCAGGCCGATTTTCAGCTCCTTCATGAAAGTTTCTCCTCCGTTTGACGTAATTTTCTGCGCGGCAGCTTGTTCTGTTTGTGGGCCTCCTCCATCACGTACACCTGCCGCCGGACCTGTTCCAGCCGGATGATCCGTTCCGCGCCGTTGATCAGCACATCGTAAAGATTGTCATAAACTCCGGCCGAAAGATTGAGAAAACCGTTGGAATTGCTGTCCGGATCGGGGAAACTCCAGCTCTCTTCCTGCCAGTCGAGTTTTTCGCTGCAGTACTGCCGGTGATCGCTCCAGGGGCGCCACAGGGTATGTTTCGGTGCCCGGACCGGATCGAAATATTTCCACCTGATCCCGGTCGGACCGCCGGTGAGGCCGCCGCAGACGCCTTGAATGTTGTATTGTTCCCCCTGGGGATAGGCCTGAAAACTGCTGATCTGAATTTCAACGGTCGGCATATTGTCGCCGTAAAGAGTCAGTGCACAGAAGTTCTCGGCATCACCGCCGAAGTCGAAATGATCCGCCGCCATCCGGCAAAACACCTTCGGCTGGGCATCGCCGATCAGCGCGATCGCCTGATCGACCGGGTGGGGGCCGGTGTTGAAGAGATTTCCGGCACACTGATCCTGCCGGGTCTGCCAGTCCCAGCGACGGGCGAACCCGCTCCAGTTGCTCCGGATGCAGATGATCCGGCCGAGTACGCCGGAGGCGAGGACGCTCTGGATTTTCCGGAAATAGGGATAGAAACGTGAATTTTGAAACGGAAAGAAGAGTCTGCCGCTCTTCTCCGCCGTTGCGATGATCCGGTCGAACTCGGCGACCGTTGTTGCAGACGGTTTCTCACTGAGAACATGGAATCCCGCTTCCAGTCCGGCCAGCGACGCCTCGACATGAAAGCGGCTCGGTGTCGCGTTGACGAAGAGGTCGAACCCGCCCGCCTCCAACATTTCCCGATAGTGGCTGAACACTTTGCAGCCGAAGAGCCCGACTGCATCTTCACGGCGCTCCGCCAGTTCGTCGGCAACCGCCACCACCTGGAAACGCGGATCGGTTTTGAGATACTCTGCGTGAATGCCGTACCCGCTGCGGCCGAGCCCGCCGATCGCCACTTTGATGGATTTTGTCATAAAACTTTCCCTTCTGTAAATGGTGGAATGATCAGGTGTCGCCACGCCGGAACTGGGGAAATACCAGTTTGCCGGGTTCGTTTTCGGAAGCACCTTCGATCAGCCGGCGCAGCTTGGCGGCGGCCTCCTGGTAGAGCGCGGTGTGGTCCTGCAGGTAACTGGTGACGGTGACTCCCCAGACGTCGGCCGGATAATCGTTGTCGAAGTCGCTGTAAAAGAGATCCACACCCCATCGTACATGATGCTCACTCCCCCAGCGCATCAGCGTTCCGGTCTGTACGAGTGAATCACCGACCACGATCAGTCGCTTTCCCGGATCGTACCGGAGACGCTCGTTGAACATCCTGAGCCTCTCTTCAAAGGAGGATGGGGTTACCAGCAGATCGTAGAAGCGACCAGCTTCCCGGCAGGCGTCGATGAAACCGTCACGCCGGTAGGCGGTCACCAGGGAGTTACGCTCGCTCTGCAGAAAGACCGGTGTGGCATCCGGCATTTCCGCGAGCCGCGACGCCGTGATTTCCCGGTAGGCTCCCCGGTGGTCGGTCGATACATAGGGCAGGTCGGCAACCACCCGGTTGACCAGTACTTGCGGCAACTGGTTGCCGACGGCTTCGATTGCGGGAAAGAGAACCGCTTCCGGACGAACCCAGAGGATGCCGTCATATTCAAGCAGGCGCCGCCATTCCGAGCGCTGGACCAGTTCCGCCTGTGGGAGCAGCGTAAGATCGAAACTGTCGCTGTATTCGTTGAAATAGTCGCCGCCGCCGATCTGGATGACCCGGTACTTCTGTTGCCGGGGCGGTGCGACGAAGGTGCCGGAACCGTGACGGCTGACCAGAATCCCGGAATCGACCAGTTCGCCGATGGCGCGGTCGAGGGTTGCCCGGGCAACATCAAATTCCCGGGTCAGTTCAAGCCGCGAGGGCAATGCGGAATCCACCGGATATACGCCGTTGCGGATCCGTTTCTCCAATTCCCTGGCAATCTGTCGGAAGGGTTGAGTTCGCATTTTTCATCGTCTCCGCCGATCTTGAATTGTCTATGCCTTTTTATTGTACTATAATTTGACTAGGCATATCTTGCAAGCTTTTCCGGTGAAAAATTTTGAAAAAAAGCAGCTGGAACCGTCCGGGGAGGGAATATGGCGGGGAAGCGGTCGACGCGGCGAAGAAAAGTGGAAAATGATTAGTTATTTCTAAGCTCCGACCATTGCATTCCGTACTCCGGAGGAGTATATTATAATGATCTACCAAACCAAGGAAACAGCAGTTTATGGCCAATAATCCACTCATTTCCAGCAGTCTTGAAGATTATCTTGAAGCGATCGCTGAGATCATCGAGCGCAACGGTCATGCCCACACCAAGGACATCGCCGACCGGCTGCAGGTAAAGATGCCGTCGGTCACAAATGCGCTACAGGCGCTTTCGGCGCGCGGCCTGATCAACTATCAGTCGCACTCCCCGGTGGAGCTGACGTCAGAAGGTGCAGAGATGGCTGCGGTGATCCGCCACCGACACAAAGTGCTCAAGCGGTTCTTCGCCGAGGTGCTGAAGATCGATCCGGAGAGTTCCGACGCGGCGGCCTGCAGGATCGAACACGTGATCAGTGAGACCGCGTTGTCGCGGATCGTCGTGCTGGCCGAAGCGATCGCCGGACGGGAGGATTGCGCTCCGCTGCGCGCTTACCTTGAGGAGACGATGCCGAAGATCTGCGCCGAGGAAACCGAGGAGCTCATTTCGCTGGACAAACTGCCGAAAGGGCGTGCCGCGGTCGTGGTCCGGGTGGCTGAGAATCTTCGGGGGCTCAAGAAATTCGCCGACCTCGGTCTGGTCAGCGGAACGCTGCTTCAGGTTGAGGGAAGGGCGCCTTTCGGCGACCTGTTGCGGGTGCGGGTGATGGGCAGCAGCCTGTCGCTTCGCGCTGGTGATGCCATGCACATCTGGGTCAAGCTCGCATGAGCGGCCGGCGCACGTGCGGGAAAAGGTACTTTCTGCCGGCAATCTGATCGGGAAGTTCGAAACATCATGGAGCAGCGTATTTTCAGGATCGCACTTGCGGGGAATCCCAACTGCGGTAAAACCACCATTTTCAATCAACTGACCGGCACGCGCCAGCATGTCGGCAACTATCCGGGTGTGACGGTCGAGCGCAAGAGCGGGTTCTGCCGGATCGGGGATCTCCAGACGGAGATCGTCGACCTGCCCGGGATTTACAGCCTGTCGTCATCCTCGCCGGAGGAGAAGGTCGCCTTCCGCGAGTTGATGAATGGCGACATCGATATGATTCTCAATGTGATCGATTCCGGCAACGCCCAGCGCAACCTCTACTTGACCACGCAACTGGCGGAGCTGGATCTTCCGATGCTTCTGGTGTTCAATATGATTGACGACGCCGAGCAGCGGGGGCTCCATTTCGATTTCCGGAAATTCGAGGGATTCTTCGGGGCGCCGGTCGTTCCGACGGTCGGGTCGACCGGAGTGGGGATGCAGGAGTTGCGCGATGCCATCGTGGCCATTGCCCGCGAACCGAATCCGCAGCGGCCGGTCAAGCCGAAATACGGCCCCAAAACCGATCAGGCGATCCGGGCGCTCACCGAGGAGGTTCAGGTGTTGCAGCGGCCTGAAACCCGGCGGATTCCTGCGCGTTATTTTGCGATAAAACTTCTGGAGTGTGATTCTGAAATCTGCGCCCGTCCGGAGTTCGCCTCGCTGCTGGCTCCCGCGGCCGACTGGCGCCGGAAGATCTCCACCCGCAACGGCATCAACAGCGAGACGTTGATGGCCGACTATCGATACGGGGTGATTGCCGGTGCCTGCCGTGAAGCGATCAAGCTCAGCAACGAGCGCCGGCGGCAGTTGTCGGACAGCATCGACCGGATTGCGACCAACCGTTTTCTCGGTTTGCCGATTTTTCTGCTGATGATGTATCTGGTATTCATGTTCACATTTGTGATCGGGCAGTATCCGATGGATGCCCTTGAGTGGTTTTTCGGAAAGCTCGGTGACGGTATCAATGCGGTCTGGCCGGTCGGATCGGCCGAATTTCTGCGACGGCTGCTGGTGGAAGGGGTAATCGGCGGTGTCGGCGGGGTTCTGGTTTTTCTGCCGAATATTTTATTGCTCTTTCTGGCGATCGCTTTTCTGGAGGGGACCGGTTACATGGCGCGGGCTGCGTTCGTGATGGACGGCTTCATGCACATGTTCGGGCTGCACGGCAAGAGTTTCATTCCGATGCTGCTCGGTTTCGGTTGCTCGGTCCCGGCGATTATGGCGACGCGGACGATCGAATCCGAACGCGACCGCCTGACAACGATCATGGTGATTCCGTTCATGAGCTGCGGGGCCCGGTTGCCGATCTATTCGATGATCATTCCCGCCTTTTTCGCGGTGAAGTATCAGGCGTTGATGATGTGGCTGATGTACCTCATCGGAGTCGTGGTGGCCCTCGGCTGCGCCCTGTTGCTGAAGTCTACGATCTTCCGCGGGGACGGCGAAGTATTTGTGATGGAATTGCCGCCCTACCGGATGCCGACGCTTCAGAGTATCGTGATTCAGATGTGGGAACGGGCGGTGATGTATCTGCACAAGGCCGGAACCCTGATCCTCTTTGCGTCGGTCATTCTCTTTTTCATCAATACGTTTCCGGAAAAAACCGTGTTCGAGACCGATTATCCGGCTGAGATTGCGGCGCTGGAGGCCTCCGGAAGAGGCGAAGAGGAGATCGCCGCCGGAGTTGCCGCTCTGAAGGGGGATATGCAGAATGAGAAACTCCAGTATTCGACTGCCGGTCGGATCGGCAAGGCGCTGGCGACCGTGCTGGCTCCGATCGGCTTCGACTGGCGTGTCAGTTCGGCGTTGATCGGGGCTTTTGCCGCCAAGGAGGTGTTTGTCGCACAGCTTGGAATTCTCTTTTCGGTTGAGGACTCCGAGGCATCTCCGGCCATGTTGCAGGAACGGCTCCGTTCCACCTATACGCCGTTACAGGCGTTCTGCATCATGTTGTTCTGCCTGTTGACCATTCCCTGTATCGCGACGATGGCGATTGTGAAGCGCGAAACGAACTCCTGGAAACTGACCGGCTTCCAGATTCTGCTCTACACGGTGACCGCGTACAGTCTGACTTTCGTTGTATTTCAGGTCGGGTCGCTGTTGCGGATCGGGACGGGATTTCTGCAATGAACGGGGATTCGTTTGAGAACCTGTTCCGGCGGACCGCGGAGCAGGTCAGGGAGAAGCTCGACGGTGCTTCCGGGTGCCATGACTTCGATCATACGCGGCGCGTGCTCCACAACGCCGAACTGCTGGCGGCGCGTCTGCCCGAAGCCGATTTGCGGATCGTGCGGCTGGCGGCACTGTTGCATGATTTCGCCCGTCCGGAGGAGATGGCGTCCGAGGGGAGGGTGTGCCATGCGGTACTCGGGGCGGAGCTGGTGCGACCGCTGCTTGCTGCCGCAGGATTGGATTCTGCAACGATCGACCGGGTTTCTCAGGCCGTGCTGACCCATCGTTACCGGGCCGGCCGGACTCCGGCTTCTCTTGAGGCGGAGATCGTCTACGATGCCGACAAACTTGACTCTCTCGGGGCGGTGGGCGTCGGTCGTGCCTTCCTTTTCGCCGGTCGTGTCGGTGCCCGGCTCCACAACACACGCGAGGAGGCTCTCCGTTCAAGGGAATACAGCCGCGAGGATACCGCCTACCGCGAATACCTGGTCAAACTTTCAAAGTTGCCGGAGTGTATGCTGACCGCTCCCGGGCGCGAGATTGCACTCGAACGGGCCCGATTCATGAGAGATTTTTTCGATCGCCTGAACCGCGAGGCGGCATTGCCGGTTCTGAAGGAAACGGCAACGTCTCAGGATCGAACTTGACGTAGTTGGTCACTGTGTTGTAAGCTATGCCGAGGCCGGCTTCGTTGAAACGGCGGAAAACCTGTGTATTGATTTCAGTGCGCCATTTCTCCTCCGTCTCGAAGCTGGTTGTCTTGAACCACATGATCACCTTGAAGTTCAATGCAGATGCTCCGAAGTTTTCAAAAAAGATCCGCGGTGTACGATCCGGTTCGTCCTTTCCGTGAAAGTCATCCGTGATCTCGTGGAGAATCCGGATCGCCTGTTCAAGTTTTTCCGGCAGAGTTTCGTAGACCAGGCCGATGGTGAAGGCGTAGCGGATGTAGCCGCGCGAACTGATGTTTTCGATGCTGCATTCAGCCATTTTGCTGTTCGGAATGGTATAGAGGCTTTCACTGTCGGTGAGAATGCGGGTACTGCGCATGCCGACCGATTCCACAATGCCGTCAATACCGCCGGCCTGAATCCGGTCTCCGATCCGGAACGGCCGGTCGAGGATGATCACCAGTGTGCCGAAAAAGTTGGAAAGCGTTTCGCGGGATGCGAATGCAATCGCCAGACCGACTACACCGGCACCTGCGAGCAGTGTGGTGATGTTAAGATTGAAGATGCTCTGGCCGATGAAAAGTATCGTCAGCGTGAACAGCGTTACAATCAATACCTTACGTGTGATCTGCACCATCAGGATATCAAGATTGTTGTCGTTGCGTTGCGCATACCGGCAGAGACGATGACTCATGACCTCAAGCAGTCGGAATACCGCCCAGGAGGCGATCAGGGTCATCGTCGTAAAGAAGATCCGGGCGTCGATCCGGTAAAGTTCCGGCAGCGTCTCCAGCACCGGCAGCAGGAACCCGAAAATCGTCAGGACGACGATCAGCAGAATCAGCGGCGGAAGCACTGCCCGGGCCAGTTCGCGCCGCAGGGAGTGGGTGGCGGTTACCGCTTTGAACGGGAGCAGTTTTCTCTCCAGCCAGCCGGCTCCCAGCCCGAACAGAATTGCTCCGATACTGCCGAACAGCGCAAGCAGCAGGTCATCTTTCTGCCGGTTGAACCATTTTTCCGCGTCTTCAAACCGGCGTCTGATTCCGGCTTTGAGTTCCGGTGCGGTGACCAGCGGCAATGCCTCTTCCCCGGAGAGAATCCGGTCGAGATCGCTGTCGCCGTCATTCTCCGGTTCCGTGGTGTCACCGGATTTTCCGCCGGAGGGTGTCCGCGCGGTTTCCGCCGGCCGGGAGTCCTCCGCCGAAACCATGGTACCGGGGCAAAACAACGACAATGCCGCTATTGTCAGAATGAAAAACAGTCTGGTCATGAGTTACCTCCTCTTTCTGCTAATGTAACGTGTTTTTCAGGTTTTTCCACTTGTATCCGGAAAAAACAGATGGTATGATAAGAGTATTTTCCGGGGAACAATGGGCCCCGGCGCGAACTTTGAAGGAGGAAGCTGCATATGCTGAAGGTTTACGCATGGAACGTCTGCCCGCATTGTCACCGTACGATCGACTGGCTCAACGCCCACGGCATTCCATTCGAATATCTCGAGATCGAAGAGCAACCGCCGGAGGTCATCCGCAAGGTGGTTGAGGTCAACGGCGGTGAGGATTGGGTGGTCCCGACGCTTGAGTACGATGGGAAATGGCGCCCCGGTCAGGTCTTTGACGCCGGAAAGCTGGAGTCTGATCTGCGTGGATGGGGTATCTTGAAATAGATTGGTTGCCTTTTCTCCATGGAAAGGGGGAGGGAAACCGCGTATTCCCGCTCCCCCATACGTTTTTCATTCAGCAGAGAAGAGCCAGGTCGAAAGGTAACGTTCGCCGGAGTCCGGCAGCAGAACTACGATACGTTTGTTTTCCCAGCCGGGGCGGTGGCTGAGTTCAAGTGCGGCGAACAGCGCGGCACCGGAGCTGATTCCGATCAGCAGCCCTTCTTCTTTCGCCGCCGCCCGGGCCGTCTTTCCAGCATCTTCTGCGGAGACCCTGATGACCTCGTCAAGCCGTTCGGTATGCAGGATTCCGGGGATGAATCCTGCACCGATTCCCTGCAGCGCGTGCGCTCCCGCCGCTCCACCGGAGAGGACCGGTGAGGTATCCGGTTCCACGGCGATCACTTTCAGCCGGGGATTCTGCTCCCTGAGGTATTCTCCCACTCCTTCGATGGTGCCGCCAGTACCGACACCGGCGACGAATGCATCGACTTTCCCATCGGTGTCCCGCCAGATTTCAGGGCCGGTGGTTGCTCGGTGACGGGCCGGATTGGCGGGATTTTCAAACTGCTGTGGAATGAAAGAGCCGGGCGTTTCCCGGTGGAGCTGTTCTGCAGCTTCAATCGCCCCCTTCATCCCGGCGGCTCCGGGAGTGAGCCGGATTTCCGCACCGAACGCCTGCAGCAGTTTCCGGCGTTCAACGCTCATGGTTTCGGGCATGGTCAGAATGATCCGGTACCCTTTGATGGCGGCGGCGAGTGCAAGGCCGATCCCGGTATTTCCACTGGTCGGTTCGATGATCAGTGCGCCTGGTTTCAAAACGCCGCGTGCTTCGGCATCCTCGATCATCGCCAGGCCGACCCGGTCCTTGACACTGCCGCCGGGATTGCGTGATTCCACTTTGGCTAACACCTCCGCCCGGCCGGTATTGAGCTTGTTGATCCGTACCAGCGGAGTATTACCGATCAATTCCAGTACATTTGTCGCGATTCTTTCCATGGAATTTCTCCTTTCCGTTAAATGCCACGGCCTGCATAATAGACATCCCGGCTGCCGGATTGTCAATTGCCGCCCGGGGAAGGGAACCGCGGAAAGTCCCCGGTCTCACCCGAGCGTCAGCACAAGCAACATATAGCGTTTGTGCTGTTTGAAATTCTCCGCATTGCGGGAACCGCTGAAATACTTATATTCCAGCTTTTCCAGTTTCCGGCGGAAAAACAGTTTCGCGAAAAAGCGACCCGGCAGATAGAGGGCGCGGTGATGGGTCGACAACTCTTCGATCACCAGATCCCGGATCGGGATCGCCACCTGGTTGAGCGCTTCGTTGACCAGCTGCAGATTCGGGGCCGTCCGGTCGGTGATATCCTCCTCGAAGGTCAGCTTGAATTTCGATTCCGCCAATTTATCCTGAAAGCGGGTCAGGCGGTGTCCGCCTCCCATGGCGCTGCTGCCTTCCCCGGGAATGCGGAAGAAGTCCGCAATCACCACACTTCCGCCCGGATTCAGAAAGTGTTCCAGTTTTGCGAATACCGTATCCAGATCGATGTACTGAAAACTCTCGCTGAACAGCAGACAATCATATTTTTTCTTTTCCGGAAGTTCCTCGAAAATACACTGATAGAGTTGACCTCGTCCAGCCAGTTTCGCCATCGTTTTTTCCGACAGATAGGAGCTTGGCGAAACACAATCCACCTCGTAGCCGCGGTCGAGGAGCAGCTCGGCATTGTGTCCGGTTCCACAGCCGACGTCGAGAATGGTTTTCACTCCTTCCGGGATATGATTACAGAGATACTGGCTGTACAGATCCTGAGCCTTCGGGAGGTTTTCGAGTTCAACCGGAAGGTCGGCGGGCCAGTAGCCGTAGTGAAGATGGTCGGTTTTCAACAGGTATTTCCCGAAGATGTTTGCAATGCGCAAGCCGATTTCCTGAGAGTTCGAAGCGGAACGTTTTCCCGGAAACAATATTTTTTTCAGGGGCATAATTGAGATTCCCATAGCTTTGGTTGTGAGAGTCGTATGTTCGGAGACCGGAATACTTTCGGCAACGCGACTTTCCGGTGGTACTGCTGATAAATTCAGAGGCGTCGCCTTTCCGGATTCAGCAACGTAACGTCAGAAGGGGAGGGATGACTGTAAAGAGTGTCGTTGCTCCTCCCTGTCGCAGAATCGGCAGACGGGGGGGGAGGAAGAGGGAAAAGCTGCCTCCGCGATGAGCACCGAAATCCGTGTCCCGGCAGGCCGGGCGCGGTTCCTTGCGCAACAGAAGGCTGCAATAGGAGTTATCTTCCTCCGGCAGTGGACAGTCAATTTCCAGAATTGCAGTGGAAAGGGCGATGGCCCGGATCGACAGCAGGGGGGCTGTCCCTTCGGTGGATACGGATTGCAGGGCTGCGGAAAAGGTCCGATCCGGATCCCAGCGAAGGAAGAATTGAGTCTGGAGAAGCAGAAACGTCAGGACGAAGGCCGCCACATGAAAGCCGCCGTTTCGCCTCACCAGATTTTTCAATCGAAAAAGAAACATGTTTGGGAGCTCCATTCCATTTCACCCATACTTCCCGGTCTCAGTGATGATCAACACGGCTCAGACAATGGTGTAGGCCCCATCCGCAACCAGATTGCTTCCATAAATGAAACCCGCATCATCACTGGCGAGGAACAATACAACCTTTGCAATCTCCTCCGGTCGTCCGAAACGTTTCAGCGGCTGCAGTGCGAGAAAATCGGCCATCCCCTTCTTCTCATCCCCGGTGTCACGGGCGCCATCGTGGAGTCCCGGCGTGTCGGTGGTCCCCGGCGCCACCGCGTTGACACGGATGTTGTACGGCAACAGCGCGATCGCCGCCGCACGGGTGAAGGAGGCCACGCCGCCCTTCGAGGCGTGATAGGCGATGTAGCCGGGCGAACCGACGATTGCGAAGGTACTTGAGAAATTGATGATTGCTCCGGGTTTCTTTTGGGAGATCATGATTTTCGCCACTTCCCGCGTGAGGCGGAAGGTAGCCGTCAGATTGATTGCCAGCACCCGCTCGAACTCGGCATCGGTGGTTTCCAGCAGCGGCTTGTTGAGCTGCCACGCCGCATCATTGACCAGAATATCCACGGTTCCGAACAAACGCATCGTTTCCGCCAGTGCCGCCTCGGTTGCGGCCGCATCCGCAACGTCGCAACAGATGAATCTGGCATCACCGCCTCCGGCACGGAGCGATTTCCCGGTTGTTTCCCCCGCAGCGCGGTCGAGATCGAACATCACCACCCGGGCGCCTTCCCGCACGAAGAGTTCAGCCACGGCGCGGCCGATTCCTCTGGCGCCTCCGGTGACGATGGCAACTTTGCCCTGCAGTTTCATTCGCGTACTCCCGATGATATGAGAAAAAAATTAATTTGAAATACCTGATAGTATTGAAATTTCAATAAAATAGCATATTTTGAACCAATAATCAATGCCTCCGGACAATATGAAGGCGCCTTTTTGCGTTATAGAAGGTGTGAAACAGGACGTTCCACGTCTGATCATTGAATGAAATCGGAATCGATTCACAGGGGAATGGGCGATGAAAAAAATCTTGAAATGGCTGTTTACGTTGATTGTTCTTGCAGCGGTGGTCGCTGCCGGTTATTGGGGGTATAAGCGCTATCTGGGGAAACGGAGTGTGGTGCGGTTCACCACGACGGAGGTCACACGGAGTGACCTGGCCAGTACGATTTCCGCAACCGGTACGGTCGAGCCGGAAGAACTGGTCAACGTCGGCGCTCAGGTGAGCGGCAAGATCGCTGTGTTCGGCACCGATGCCAGAGGGAAAATGGTTGACTATGGTTCCCAGGTCAGTCAGGGAATGATTCTCGCACGCATCGACGATGCCGTTTACGCTGCGGAGATGCGGGCCGCCGAGGCCAGCAAACTTCAGGCGGAAGCGAACATCAAGCAGGCAAAGGCGAATATCGATCTGGCGAAAGCGCAGGAGAAGCTTGCCCAGAGCAATTGGGATCGCGCCCAGACTCTGCAGGCCAAGGATGCGATGTCAAAGAGCGATTATGACAGCTACAAAGCCGAATATGATTCCGCCGTTGCGACCATAGCGGTTCAGGAAGCGACGCTTGCGCAGGCCGAGGCGGAACTTGCGAGCGCACAGGCCTCCTATGACAAGGCAAAGCAGAATTTCGATTACTGCATCATCAGTTCTCCCGTTGACGGGGTGATCATTGACCGGCGGGTCAGCGTCGGACAGACCGTGGTTTCGAGCATGAGCGCATCGAGCATCTTTCTGATCGCGAAAGACCTGACCCGGATGCAGGTGTGGGTGTCGGTGAATGAGGCAGATATCGGCCAGATCAAGCCGGGTATGCCGGTCACATTCACGGTCGATGCGTTTCCGAATGAGTCTTTTGTCGGAGAGGTTTTCCGGATCCGCCTGAACGCCACGATGTCGCAGAATGTTGTGACTTACGTCGTCGAAGTCAGCACCGACAACTCCAGCGGGAGACTGCTGCCGTATCTGACCGCAAATGTGAAATTCATTCTGGCGGAGCGCAAGGGGGTGCTGGCGGTTTCCAACGCCGCGCTGCGTTATTTGCCGGATGAGTCTCTCGTTGCTCCGGAATACCGGGATGTTGCGGCAGAGGCCGCCGCTGTGAAACGCTCCAGCAGTGAACGCTTCCTGTGGGTGCTGGAAAACGGCAGGATCCGACCGCTGAAAGTGAAGGTCGGGCTGAACGACGGCATCTCCACCGAGATCATTTCCGATGAACTCACCGAAGGAATGACCGTGGTGACCGGGGCAACACAGGTTTCCGTTGCCGAAGTGGAGGCCGCACCGGAGAACGCCGGCAGCCCCTTCCTGCCGAAACCGCCGAAACGCCGGTAAAATCGCGGGGTGGGCTATGAAACTCATCGAATTGGACAACATCACCAAAACCTATTTCCTTGGGGAGATCGACGTTCCGGTTCTGAAAGGAATTTCGTTGTCGATCGAAAAGGGGGAGTACGTGGCGTTGATGGGGGCATCCGGATCCGGGAAAAGTACTCTGATGAACATTCTCGGCTGTCTTGACCGCCCGACTTCGGGGCGCTACCTGCTTGAGGGAGAGGAGGTGGGTAACGCCTCCAGCGACCGGCGCGCCATCGTGCGGAACAAGAAGATCGGTTTCGTGTTCCAGAGTTTCAATCTGCTGCCTCGCACGAGTGCGCTGGACAATGTGGTCATGCCGCTTTCCTATACAGCGGGCGGGCTTTCGCGCCGCGAGTGCCGCCGCCGCGGAATTGAAATGCTGGAACGGGTCGGACTGGCGGACCGGATGCACCACTATCCTTCGCAGCTTTCCGGCGGTCAGCAGCAGCGGGTGGCGATCGCGCGGGCACTCATCAACCATCCGCCGATGCTGTTTGCCGACGAGCCGACCGGAAATCTCGATTCCAAGACCAGTGAAGAGGTCATGCAGATGTTCGGAAAGCTCAACGAAGAGGGGATTTCCGTAATTCTGGTGACCCATTCGGCCGAACTGGCCGGTTACGCGAAGCGTCAGATCCATGTACAGGACGGCCAGATCGTTGCCGGTACCTATGAAGGGAAGGAGGTGTGCGCATGAATATTTCCAGTACGATTCTGGTCGCGTTGAAAGCGCTTCTGCGCAATCCGACCCGGGCGCTGTTGACCACTCTCGGCATTGTGATCGGCATTGCGGCCGTGATCACGATGATGGAGATCGGTACCGGTTCTTCACAGTCGATTCAAAGTTCGATCGAGAAGATGGGGGCGAATACGATTCTGGTCCTCCCCGGCGCATCGCGGCGCGGCGGCGTGAATCAAGGATCCGGCAGCCGGATGTCGCTGACCCCGGAGGATTGCGAGGCGATTCTGCGCGAGTGCGTATCGGTCGGCGTCGCGGTTCCGGTCGTGAACGCGGGCGGTTATCAGGCGATTTCAGGCAATGTGAACTATGCGCCGAGCCGGATTACCGGTACTGCACCGGATTTTCTGACCATCCGGAACTGGGAGATCGCTGAAGGGCGCAACTTCACGATGCGCGAGGTGAACTCCCGTGCGACGGTCTGCCTGGTCGGTTCCACCATTGTCCGCGAAGTGTTCGGCGGTCATTCCCCGGTCGACAGCGAACTGCGGATCAAGGACACCGCGTTCCGGATCGTCGGAGTTTTGAAGAGCAAGGGTGCCAATATGATGGGGGCTGACGAGGATGACGTGATCATTCTGCCCTGGACCACCACGCGCCTCCGGCTGACCGGACTCAAAACCGGAGAGGCTTCGGACACGACCAGCACGGCGGCTACAAGTCCGAGCGATCTCTATCCGGGTGAGGGGGTTGCGTTCTATCCGGAACAGGCGGAAAACATTGAGACAGACACACTGCTGGTTCCGAAATTCATCCATATCGACATGATTCAGCTGGTGGCCACGTCACCCGCCAAGGTCGATGAGGCGATCGATGAGGTTAGCGCATTGTTGCGTGAACGCCACCGGATCAAACCGGGAGAGGATGACGACTTTCATATCCGCAACTCCGCGGAGTTCATGCAGATGCTGACCGGAACCACGACGGTGATGACCAATCTGCTGCTCGGCGTTGCTCTGATTTCGCTGATTGTCGGCGGAGTCGGAATCATGAACATCATGCTGGTTTCCGTGACCGAGCGGACCCGTGAGATCGGATTGCGGATGGCGGTTGGCGCCCGTTCTCGGGATATTCTGCAGCAGTTTCTGATTGAGTCCGTCGTCCTCTGCCTTCTCGGCGGTGTGGTTGGTATTCTGCTTGGACACGGTGCTGCATTGCTGGTGGAGCGTTATCTTTCATGGCCGATCGCCTCGAGTCCTGAAGCCGTGGTTGCGGCGGTCGGCGTTTCGGTTGCAGTGGGACTGGTTTTCGGCTTTTATCCGGCCTGGAAGGCATCGCGGCTGGATCCGATTGATGCCTTGCGCTACGAGTGACCGCAAGCGCTGCGGAAGCGGATTTCGAGGCGGGTTTTTTCAAAAAAATTGAGAAACGCGGCTTGAAATCCGGACGAACCGGGCTACATTAAAGGGCGTCGAACGGGGTTCAGATGCGAGTGTAGCTCAGTTGGTAGAGCATCACGTTGCCAACGTGATTGTCGCCGGTTCGATTCCGGTCACTCGCTCCATTTTTTTGCCTCCAAAAGGAGGGGTGCTGCAAAACTCATGGCTTTGCCGCACCCCCTTTCCCGGTTCGGAACGGCTTTACAGGGTTACGCCGTCCTTGAAAATGGCGATCTCCTGATAACCGTTGATTTCGTTGCGCGCCTCCAGTTCACCGGAGGCGATCTTCACAACATGATTGAAAAGCTCTCCGGCGAGGCGGTCCAGAGAAGTTCCCGCCTGCAGGAGGAGGCCGGCGTCGAAATCGATCCAGTCCGGTTTGCGTTCCGCCAGTTCATGATTCGTGGAAATTTTTACGGTGGGAACCGGTCCGCCGTACGGGGTGCCGCGTCCGGTGCTGAAAAGCACGAGCTGTGCTCCTGCCGCGGTCAGCACTGTAGTCGCAACCATGTCGTTCCCCGGACCGGTCAGCAGATTCAATCCGCGGGTTTGAAGTTCGTCGCCGTAATCAAGCACGTCGACGACCGGGCCGGTCCCTCCCTTCTGGGTGCAGCCGAGGGATTTCTCTTCGAGCGTAGAGATGCCGCCCGCCTTGTTTCCGGGTGAGGGGTTCTCATAGACGACCTGTCCATGACGGATGAAATACGCTTTGAAGTCATTGACCATCTTCACGCATCGTTCAAAAACTTCCGGCGTACGACAACGGTTCATCAACAGCGTTTCCGCTCCGAACATCTCCGGCACCTCGGTCAATACCGTGGTACCGCCCGCTGCGACCAGCAGATCGGAGAAGCGGCCGATGAGAGGATTGGCGGTGATCCCGGAAAGACCGTCGGAGCCGCCGCATTTCAGACCGACACGCAGTTCCGAAACCGGGAGTTCCTCCCGATGGATTCCGGCCGCCTGCGCAGCCAGTTCATCAAGAAGTTCAAGCCCGCGCTCGTATTCGCTGCCGTCGTCCTGCGCTTTCAGAAAACGGACCCGCGTCAGGTCGCAATTGTCGAGTCTGGCGCGGAAACTCTCGAGCGTGTTGTTTTCACAACCGAGCGCGACGACCAGAACACCTCCCGCATTGGGATGACGTACCAGTGCCGCGAGTAATTTTGCGGTGGTGTCGTGGTCTTCCCCCAGCTGCGAACAGCCATAAGGGTGCGGAAACGCGAGGGCACGCCGGACATCGTTCCAGGGCAGACGGCGGCTGAAGTCGCGGGCGAGATTTTCCGCCAGTTTATTGACGCAGCCGACCGTCGGAATGATCCAGAGGTCATTCCGGATGCCGATCCGTCCGTCCGGCCGCCGGTATCCGCGGAAGGTTCGCTCCCGCTCCGCCGGATCGCCGGGAGCAGGAGGTTCCGGATTGTAGGTGTAGGTTTCTTCCCCGGAGAGTCGGGTTCTGAGGTTGTGGGTGTGTACGAAATCGCCGGCGGCGATGTCACGTATCGCATTGCCGATCGGCATGCCGTATTTGATGACCGGTTTCCCCCGGGGAATTGTCGTGAGGGCGAATTTGTGCCCGCGCCCGATGGCTTCACGCAGTGTGACGGTCACACCATCCATGCTGCAGATCTCTCCGGCGGCCAGATCGGTCAGGGCGACGGCAACGTTGTCGTTACGTCCGATTTTCAGAAAACGCGGAGTTCCCGGCATGATTCAAATCTCCAGCAGTTTGCGTACGGCGGCGGTGATTCCGAGACTGTCGATCGCTTTCAGGTCTTCGGCGGCGCGGGCGGCGAATCCCGGCACCGTGTTGAGGTCCATCCCCCAGAAATCGGTTCGTGCCATCACCGTCCGGATGAATGCATCATAGTCTCCGTTCCTGGCCAGAGTGGCGAATGCGTCGTTCAGGAAGGCGATTTTTTCGGCATCGTCCCTGATCGGATAACTGCCGGAAGCGCGCCGGCCGTTCCAACTTCCGTCCCCGCTCCGTTCTCCCCTGTAAAATGCGAGCAGGGCCGCAAAGCTGAAAACGAGCACTTCGGGCAGCTGCCCGGTGAGGTTCCTGTAATCGAGCAGCGAAGGCAGGACGCGCACCTGCCATTTGGAGATCGAGTTGAGGGAGATCGAGATCAACTGGTGATTGGCAAAGGGATTCAGAAAACGGTCAATGATCGACTCTGCGAATGCCTTCTTTTCGGCATCCGGAAGAGCCACCGTCGGGAACACCTCTTCAAAGAGCGCAGTCCGGAGGTAGCGCCCGAAGAGCGGATCAGCGGTCATCTTGTCGACGAAGTCAAATCCCGCCAGGTAAGCCGCGAGAACGCTCGAGGTATGGCCGCCGTTGAGGAACCGGACCTTGCGGCTGCGATAGGGGGTCTGATCCCCGGTCCAGATCACATTCAGCCCCGCCTCGGCGAAGGGAATGGTCTTACGATATTTTTCATCTCCCTCGATAACAAAGAGATGGAAGATTTCCCCACAGTCGAGCAGATTGTCACGGTAGCCGAGTTCCCGGCACCATGCATCGGCTTCGCTGCGCGGATAGCCGGCGACAATGCGGTCTACCAGCGTATTCAGAAATGCACACTCCTCCTCTACGTATCGCCGGAATGCGTCACCGAGATTCCAGTCGGCGGCGTAATGCAGGATACATTCGCGCAGTTTTGCGCCATTCCTGTCGATGAGTTCACACGGGACGATTACCAGCCCTTTTCTCCCGGCTTTGTATCGTTCATGAAGCAGACTGGTCAGTTTGGCCGGGTAGGTGGTCTGGGGATGCCCCGGCGTATATGGCTCCGGACGATACTCGATCCCGGCTTCGGTGGTGTTTGAGAACACCAGTTCGAGGGAGGGGAGACAGGCGCACTCGACTACCTTCTCCCATTCGGAGTCGGTTTTGAGACATCCTCTGACACAGGTGATTACCCGCCTGTATTCCGCGGGACGGCCGTTCTCCATTCCGCGCAGGATCAGCGTATAGAGCCCATCCTGCGCATTGATCAGGTCGGCGGTCCCCTGCGGCAGTGGCTGGACGAGTTGAACCATTCCGTGGAATTTCCCGGCCTCGTTCGACCTGTCGATCATCCAGTCGATGAAGGCGCGCAGAAAATTGCCTTCTCCGAACTGCATTACTTTGACCGGGTACTCTTCGCGCGGACCGATTTCGAGACCGGGAACAGCGAGTGACGGCAGAAGTTTTCGTGACAGCAGTTCCATCTTTTTTATTTTCCTCTCCGGGTGATGTTACTTCCACATGGAATTTCTGCGGATGAATCTCATTACGAACTCCCAGTCGGCCGGAGTCACATCGTGTTTCCCTGTCCGCCGGTAATAACCGACCGCATCGCCGAAAACCGGCTGGTCCGGCGGCGGAAACTCCGCGTCGCCGATTCCGTTACTGCCGAAGAGCCGATAGACCTCTCCGGCCGCCCTGGCGCTCAGAAACTCGCCGCGCGGATCGGCCCAGAGATCCTCGGTGGCACTGGCTACAAGAACCGGTCGCGGAGTAACCAGCGCAAGCAGGTGGTGCTGATCGAACGGCAGTTCCGCTTCGCGTCCGGCATAGGCGTCGAGACGTTCGGTGAACCACCATGGAAACACCCGGGTGATCGTTTCAAGCGTTTCTCCGAAATTGCGCCGCGACGGCGCCGCACCGCAGCAGCCGGAGTCATTGCTGATCGCCCCCGCCAGGCGCAGGTCGTTGGCCGCAGCCCACAATGCGGTTTTTCCCAGTCGGGAGTGACCGTGGACCCAGATATTTGTGCCATCGATGGCAGGGTCGGAAAGCAAAAGGTCGACCAGCAGCGTGATGCCGTAGCTCCAGGCGGAAATGGCGGTAAGGTCGCGGTTGGCCGGGGTGAGTTCCGCTTCGTGATGAAACAGCCGCCAGACACTCTCCGCCCGGCCGTCGGCACGATCCGGGAAAAGATCTTCGCGAGCAGCTGTGATTACCGAAAAGCCGTTTTCCACAAGCGATTTGAAACACCAGCGATGCTCCTGTTCTCCGCGCGCGGCAACAGGACCGCGTGCATGGGCGGGATCCGGAAGCAGAAGGTCCGGCTCATGGGAACAGGCGTGGTTTCCCTTGAAATTCAATCCGACGATCGCCGGAACTTTTCCCGCGTTCCGGGTCGGCAGGTACCAGAGGGCGTCGATGAAATGTTCCCGCCCCCGGTTGCCGAGATGAATGCGCACTTCGCGGCGGAGTGCCGCACCGTCGAGCGCGCCGGAGCGTTCGCGCCGCAACTCGAAGCGGATTGTTTCGGGGCGGGGGGGCAGCTCGCCGTACATCAGGCGCACGAAATACGACCGGATTTCCCGACGGCGTATGTTGTTCCATTCGGTTGCGGTTGTGACGAGACCGCCCTGCGGCCGTTCGAGTAGCGGTGGCAGGGGGAGGTTGCCGGCTTTCGCCTCTTCATAATTGGGATCCTGATTCATCTGTCTACTCCATAAAAAGATTGCGGCTGGTGAACCGCGGTTCACTGGTCAGATGGATGCCGAGTTTGCGCAATCCGAGCTCATCCCCCGGGGTCGGCAGATGGCTGATGTGCATTTCGCAACCGGCCAGCCGGGAGAGTTTGCGCATGGCAAGGCGGGCGGCCGGATTGGATGGTACGCTGACGCTGAGTGCGGTCAGCGTCTCACCGAGATCGAGACTGATGACTTTGTTCTTGTAGGTTTCCTTCTTGAGTTTCCCGAGGGAATTGATCACTTCCGGAGAGAGCAGAAAGAGATCGTCCGGCAATTTCGCCATATATTTGATCGCATTGATGATACAGCTTGAGGCAGCGTGGAGGAGCGGCGAATTTTTCCCGGTGATGATCGTCCCGTCCGGCAGCTCCAGAGCTGCCCCGCAGTAGATGTTGTTGCTGCCCTTGTCCGGCTGGGACTCCGCCTGTTTTGCTGCGGCACGGGCGGGGGCGACCACCTTGCGGTCGAGTTCCGTCACTCCGAGATCGTCCATCAACAGTTTCACGCGGTCGACGGTCGCCTTGTCTGCCGCTCCGGTCGCGTAATCGCACATGTAACGGAAATAACGGCGGATGATCTCCTGAACTGCCGCCTGCCTGACGATCTCATCGTCGGAGATTGCGAACCCGACCCGGTTCACCCCCATATCGGTCGGAGAACGGTAGAGTTGCTCCGGCTCCATGATCCGCGCACAGATCCGCTTGACCACCGGAAAAATTTCGATATCACGGTTGTAGTTGACGACGGTCTCGCCGTAGGCCTCGAGATGGAAGGGATCCACCATATTGACATCGGCGAGATCGGCGGTGGCCGCCTCGTAGGCGATGTTGACCGGGTGATTGAGCGGCAGATTCCAGACCGGAAACGTTTCGAATTTCGCGTAGCCGGCCCGGACTCCCTTCTGGTATTCATGATAGACCTGTGAGAGGCAGGTCGCCATTTTCCCGGAGTTCGGACCGGGGCCGGTGACCACTACGATCGGTTTGTCGGTCTCGATGTAAGCGTTGGCGCCATATCCTTTTTTGCTGACAATGGTTTCGATCTCGGTCGGGTAGCCCTGAATCGGGCGATGCGTGTAGACCTTGATTCCGCGGCGGGAGAGCTTGTTGATGAAAGTGCGGACCGCGGGTTGATCCTGGTAACGGGTCACGACCACCGCCTTGACGTCAAGCCCCCAGTCGCGCAGGTCGTCGATGGTCCGCATGGTGTCGGCGTCATAGGCGAGGCCGAAGTCGGCGCGCATTTTCTTCTGTTCAATATCGCCGGCATAGATGCAGATGACGATGTCCACCTTGTCCTTGAGTCGCTGCAGCAGCTTGATCTTTGCGTCGGGATCGAACCCCGGGAGTACACGAGCCGCGTGGAAGTCGCAGATCAGTTTCCCCCCGAATTCCAGATAAAGTTTGTCGTCGAACTTCTCCGCCCGGGCCAGAATGGCCTGAGACTGTTCCTTCAGATACTTTTCGCTGTCGAACCCCTGTGTCATGATCGTTTCCGTTTCGCTCTCCGGTTGCTTTGCATATGGCGGATAAATATACCGGCGGGAAGGCTTTTTTTCAAGGTTCACCCGACAAGATAATCCGGATTCGCGTCCCCCCGTCCGGAGGAACGCCGGAGCGTTCCTTCGAAAATTGCGCGTTGATTCGGTCATCCTGAAAAAAATAATATTTTTTGAAGATATTCTGTTGAAATTCCACACAAGGTGATGTATTTTGGCAATATAAATGTTGTCCAAAGTTTTTTACAGTCAACCCAACCAACCGAAAGAGAGAGTGTTTTCGGAATGAAGAAACTGTTTCTGACCATTCTGCTGGTTCTGGTGGCAGCATCGTTTTACACGGTGATGTCCGGAGCCGACCGGGCATCTGAGGTGCCGGTCATCTCCTGGCGGAGCGATGCCAACCCTCAACGTTACGAACAGATCGACATGTTTCATCAATGGTTGGTGGACAACAAGCATGTGACTCCCGAAGGCAAGGCGGCTGCCCTGCTGGTTCTTGATACCGCCGATAACCAGGGCACGATGATTCAGGCCGTGTCCGGAATGGCGGGCGACCTCTTTGACACGTATGACGTTCCCGGTTACGCGGCCCTGGGAGTCGGTATCGATGTTACCGAGGAAGGGGCTGAGAACGGGTACGGTTTCGCCAACACCTATCCGGGCATGAAGACGCTGCTCGGGCGTGACGGGCGGCAGTACGCATATCCGGCGAACGGGGCGACGGTGGCGTTCTGGATCAACGCCGACACGCTCGCGAAATACGGGATGAAGCCG
Organism: uncultured Victivallis sp.; assembly: GCA_944389895.1. Classification (GTDB taxonomy): domain Bacteria; phylum Verrucomicrobiota; class Lentisphaeria; order Victivallales; family Victivallaceae; genus Victivallis. The sequence goes on from CALXOA010000115.1 coordinate 22,442, forward strand.
CCGGCCCTCGAGTGGACTCCGGAGGAGTTCGAAGCGATGGGTAAGGAGTTCGTCAAGCGTGCCAACGAGGGGTTGCCGCGGCAGGACATCTTCTTTACGCAGACGCTTGACGGAGGCTGGGGGCTGGCGATGCTCTATTCGATTGTCCGCAGCAAGGGATATGATCTCTACAACGAGACGCTGACCAAATGTGTCGTCAACAGCGATGAGGAAACCCGGGAAGCGTTCTCCGACGTCTTCAAACTTTTCTACAAATGGACTTATGTGGATCACCTGGTTCCGACGGCGGCGGAAGTGGCTTCGATGAACACCGATGCCGGTTACGGTGGTGGTGACTATTCGAATTTCCTGGCCGGAAAGTACGCGATGATTGTAATGGGGCGTTACTGCCTGATCCGGTTCCGCGAGTTCCACACCAAGATCAATTTCGCGTTGAGTCAGCTGCCGATGTACGACTACAAGAACCTGCAGATCAGTGCGCGTGCCGCAATGCTGTATCGCGGCAGCAAGCATCCTGAACTGGCCAAGCTCTTCATGCAGTTCCTCGCAAGCAAGGAGTACAACAAGTATATCGTGGATGGTGCCGACGGGCTCCCGCCGAATCCGGCGGTGGTGGTCGATGAGATCAAGGCGCTCAAGGATAAGTTCCCCAATGAGGGGCGTGTTCACGAGCTTGAGTTTGAATGGGCGCAGAAAATTGCGATTCCCGCCCCGCTCTCTCCCTATGTCAAGGCCGGATCCACCAACTGGCTGCAGAACAGCCTGAACCGCTATTTCAACGGTCGCAGTTCACTTGAAGAGGCGATTGCCCTGATCGAGTCGCGTTACAATCTTGAGATCGAGAACTCGAAGGAGGCCAATCCCGCGGTCCGCGCGGATTGGGATGCCGACTGGAAACTCCAGCTGAAGATCGACGAGTATAAGAAGAACGGTAAGAAGATTCCGGCCGAGTGGATCAAGAATCCGTTCCATCTCAAATACTATCGTGACAAGGGAATGCTCAGGGAAACGACGCCGGGAGGTGACAAGTAAAATGGCTATCAACAGGAAAGAGGTCAAGGACATTGCGGTTGGAGTTGGTTTCCTGCTCCCGAACATTCTCGGTTTTCTTGCGTTCACGGTGATTCCGCTGGCCATGAGTATTTACATGGCCTTCACCGACTGGAACCTTGAAATGCACAATTATTTCCGGCTCGACACTCCGGTGCGCTGGGTCGGATTCGCCAACTTCGTCAAGTTGTTCACCGATCCGGACTTCGGTCAATACTTCGGCAATACCTTCTTTTTGATGATCGGGATGCCGTTCGGAGTCGCCGGGTCGCTCTGTGCCGCACTGCTGCTGAACATTGAATTCAAGGGAGGCCGCCGTATTTTTACGACGATGATCATCACTGCGGTGATGGTTGCCTCGCTGCTGATTCTTCTGACGCTCGGGCTGGGCGGTTCCGGCATGACGATCCTGATGATGTCGCTGATTGGTGTGATTCTGATCATCGGTTCGATCGGAGGCAAGACCGTTTACCGGACGCTTTTTTACTTCCCGTTCTTCACCAGCGGCGTCGCGACCTACATTCTGTGGAAAAAACTTTATGCGCCGAACAACGGCCCGATCAACAATGCCCTGCGGCCGGTGCTGGAGGCACTGACTCCGGTCGCGCAGAAGATTGCTCCGGCCTGTTCTGTGATCGCCACGGTGCTTCTGGTGCTGATGGGAGTGTGGTTTCTGCTGATGGTCCGCCGGAAGATGAGATTGTGGCGGGACGGCGAGAGCGGCAATGTCAGTATTGTTCTGGGTATGATTTTCCTGTCGTTGCCGCCGTTTTTCTCGCTTTACTGGACGGATTTCGAATGGGTTCGCATCGTGATGCCGCTTTTCCTTGCGGTCGGCTGGCTGATGTTCTTCTTCCGTGTGTTCATCCTGAAACGGAAATACACCTGTGTCCTTGACCGGGGAATCGGTGATTCGGCGATCGTCGACGGGGCCCAGATGGTCGGCGGATTCATTCTGATCGGTTTTGCCAATGTTGCTCTTCTGCTGCCTGAACTTTCGAGCCAGCCCGGTGGCCTGCCGGCGCCGGAATGGCTTGCCGATTACTACTGGGCGAAGCCGTCGATCATGTTGATGGGATTCTGGGGTGCGATCGGCTCCAACAACATGCTGCTCTATCTCGCCGGACTCTCCGGTGTTCCGCAGGAGTTGTATGAGGCGGCCGACATCGACGGTGCCAGTCCTTGGCAGCGGTTCTGGAACATCACCTGGCCGCAGCTCTCCAACGTCACCTTCTTCATCATGGTCATGGGGGTGATCGGTGGATTGCAGGGCGGCTTTGAGATGGCGCGTACGATGACGCAGGGCGGACCGGCCGGTTCGACCACGACTCTTGCGTACTACATTTACACGCAGGGTTTCAGCACCGGCCGTCTCGGTTACGCCTCCGCGGTGGCCTGGCTGCTCTTTCTGCTGGTTTTCATCGTGACGATGTTCAACTGGAAATTCGGCAACCGCTACACCAACGAATAAGGGGAGTTACGATATATCATGCAGGACAAAGGTAGATTTGCCGGCAACTTCGCGAAGCTGCTGACTTTGAATGTGGTTCTGACGCTGGTGGCGCTTTGCATGGTGCTGCCCTTCACATGGATGATCCTGGCCAGTTTGAAGCTGCTTGAGGAGGTCGGTCTTGATGACTGGCTCCCGAGTGTCTGCCAGTGGCACAACTATGCCGACGTGTTCACCATGCGCGGCATTCTCTTCGGCCGGTGGTATTGGAATACGATCTTCGTATCCTGCTGGATCACCTTTCTTCAGGTGTTCACCAGCAGTCTTGCCGCCTTCAGCTTCTCCCGGCTCCGCTGGAAAGGGCGCGATAAGGTATTCTTCCTTTATCTGGCGACGATGATGCTGCCCGGGCTCGTGATGATGATTCCGAACTATCAGAACATGATCCGGCTGAGTCTGGTTGATACCTACACCGGTCTGATTCTGCCGGCGGCCTTCTCCGCCTTCGGCACTTTCCTGATGCGGCAGTTCATGATGAACATTCCGAAGTCTCTCGACGAGGCGGCGGAAATTGACGGTGCGACCAAGTGGCAGCTCTATTGGGATGTGGTGCTTCCGCTTTCCCGTCCGGCGCTGGTTACGCTGACGATTTTCACCTTTATCGGCAGTTACAACAATCTGTTCTGGCCGTTGGTTTTGATGAAGAGCCCCGACAAATATACGCTGCCGATCGGTATGTTGGCTTTCAGTTCGTCGCAGGGGCAGCAGACCAACCTGTTGATGGCCGCAGTGGCGATGAGTGTGGTGCCGATGATCATTATCTTCGTGGCGATGCAGAAGC
>CALXOA010000116.1 GCA_944389895.1 uncultured Victivallis sp.
CAGGGGGTCATCGGCATCGTGGCCTCCCGTCTGGCGCGTGATTACAATCGCCCGACCATCGTCCTCACCATTCAGGGGGATGTCGCCTATGGCTCCGGCCGCAGCGTGCCGTGCCTGAATCTGGTCGAAGTTCTTGCACAGACTTCCGGATTGCTCGACCGTTACGGCGGCCATCCGATGGCGGTCGGAATCGGTCTCAAAACCGATCGGATCGCCGATTTCTTCGAAGCGATGGATCGAGAGATCCGCAAACAGATCACCTCCGCCGATCTTGAGGACTGCATCAGTTACGACGGAGAAGCGGCGCTCCATGAACTGTCGCCGGAGTTCTTCCGCTATCTGGCGATGCTCTCCCCCTTCGGCCACAGCAACGTCAAGCCGGTGTTCCGCTTCAACGAGGTCCAGGTGACGCGCTGTTCGATGGTCGGCGGAGCCCATACGCGCGGTACCCTGCGCAGCCGGACCGGTCAGATCGATTTCATCGCCTTCAATCGCCCGAGTTCCGCCTTCTACGGGAAAATGCTTGACGTTCTGGCCACACCGCAGCTCAACCACCACCAGGGATTGGAGCAACCGCAGCTGAACATCATCGATGTCCGCGAAGCCTACTGAAGCGCCCCGCGGCGGTATCAACAGAAACGGCGGACTCCCGGACAGGGGAGTCCCGCCGTTTCTCTTTCCCGGGAGGCCTCCGGTCAGACGGTACGGATCTCCTTCGGAACCTTGATCAACTTGCGCTGCCGGTTTCCGATCCGGCGAACCGAAATCTCAATCGGCCCGAAGGGCGTGGGTACTGCCCCCTCCACTCTTTTGAGTCCGGCAAGTTCCGGAGCAAACTTCACCTGGAGAAACCCCGGAGCCAACGGACGAACTCCGAGAACTTTCTCCGTCAGAAACGCGGTCGGCCCCCCCGCCCAGCCGTGGCAGAGGCTGTGGCGCAGCCCCTTGTAACAATGTTTGCCGAAATCGCCGTGAATGTCTTTTTTGCCGGGAACCGGAAGTTCGTCGATCCGGAAACTGTTCTGTGTCCAGGAGAGATCAAAATCCTCCCAGAAGGTGGTCGCCCCGAAATCCAGCATTCCTCCCCAGTAACTCCGAATCACCTCAAGCGCACCCGCGGTATCGCCGGCGGCGGCACGGGCAAGAAGCACGAAATAGCCGTAGAAAGTACTGATTCCGCGATCCGGATCGACCTTCAAAATCCGTTCATTGAGCGCAACCGGATCCGCCACGCCCCCCAGAACCTGCATTGCCGCGGCGATCTTGTTGCCACCGCAATCGGGAGCCACCCCCCGCAATCCTGCCGCAGCCTTTTCACAGCGCCGTGCCAGTACCGGTTCCTCAAGCTCAAGAGCGAGCCGACTGCCGCAATCGAGGGTCCAGGCGAGCAATCCCTGCAACCCGGCATGCCGGGACACGTCATCCTCGGCCGTCGACCAGTCGAGAAAACGCCACTCCGTGAGAGCCTCCGCTCCATCCGGCCCGATACATTCGAGCAGCCTTGCCAACAGGATCCGCAATTCACGGCCCTGTTCTTTCAAATAAGCGTAATCGCCGCGGTAAAAGTAGAGGTCATGCTGGCAGATCACCCACCAGCAGGAGTAACTCGAAGCGGTATTCATCCACTTGTCGTGAGGCGTCCGATCCCGGATGAAATCAAGGCTCCTGCGAATCAGCGCCGTGTCGTCGAAGACACTCATGAAAGTCCGGACCTCGGGGTAGAGATCGCCCATCCAGACTAACCGATCACGCTTTACTCCGTCATAGATGTAATCCTGGCAGTTGAGATGGACGGTGTAGGCGCCGACTTCCCAGATCCGGTTCAACCGGGCATCGTCGGACTCAAACCGTCCTGCATATTCAAAATCACGATAGACGGCGGTCACACAGACACCGATCAGCTCAAGTGCACGCTTCTCCCTCCGCGGCACCTCGATCCTGACAAATCGAAATGCGGAGTGGCCGAGATTGAGTTGCCCGAGCATCGGCATATCCACCTCAAACTGGTGGACTGCATGATCAAGCGTCGGCGTGCCAAGTGTTTCCGAGACCGACTCCCCGAGCGTCACCCGCATCCGGACCGGCCTGCCGCCCATCGGCCCCGAGTTCACCGTGAGAAGCCCGTGCAGTTCCACTCCGAAATCGAGGAGCAGTTCCTCTCCCGGCGGAATGACGCAGAGCTCCGGATCATAATGGCAGAAGCTCTGGACGTTGACCCTGCCGACCACTGCGTCGGAGTTGACGACTCCGGCACTCTGCCGGACCACACGAACCGGCGGGACGTAGCGCCGGACCTTCTCATCGGCCACTGCGCCGACATACTGCAATTTCCGGGAAGTTGTGTTCATGGAAAAATCCCGGCGGATACGACTTGCGCCGCACTCCCCGCCATTTGTTTCTGAGTGATGAAATATAACCGAACAAATGAATCCGAAATCGTAAAATAATCCATCACGCGGACGTTTTCAAGTACTCCGGAATCAGACATGAATTTTTCAGTTGCTTTTCTTCTGTCACAAAGAAAAATCCCCTCATAAATCGGCCAGAACCGGTTTCCGGGCGGCGGCAGTCTCATCCAGCCTGCCGACCGGTGTCGAGACCGGCGCGCTGTGAAGCGACGCAGGATCCTGCCGCGCCACCTCCGCCAGAGCCAGCATCGCCGCAATGAAGCCGTCAAGCGTCTCCCTGCTCTCGGTTTCCGTCGGTTCAACCATCAGCGCCTCCGGGACAATCAGCGGGAAATACATCGTCGGTGGATGAAATCCCCGGTCGATCAACCCCTTGGCGATGTCCAACGCATGCACCCCGCACTCCCCGGCCAGTTTCTCCGCCGACAACACACACTCATGCATGCAGGGGCGGGCGTATTTCGGCGGATAAACATCGCGCAGCTTCGCAAGTACATAGTTGGCATTGAGCACCGCGTTCTCACTGACCCGCCGGAATCCCTCGCGCCCGAGCGTCAACATGTAGGCGTATGCCTTCAGAATCACTCCGAAGTTCCCGTAGAAGGGAGCAATGTAGCCGATGCTCTCAGGGAAGTCGTATTCCAGGGAATAGGTCCCGTCCGCCCGTTTCGCAACCCGGGAAACCGGCAGGAAGGGAACCAGCTCCGGCTTCACCGCCACCGGCCCCGCGCCGGGTCCCCCGCCGCCGTGCGGAGTCGAGAAACTCTTGTGCAGATTCACATGCATCACGTCGAAGCCGAGGTCTCCGGGGCGCACCCGACCGACGATCGCGTTGAAGTTCGCACCGTCACAATAGGCAAGTCCCCCCGCCTCGTGCACCATCCGGGTGATCGTCGCCACATTGGGGTCGAAAAGCCCGAGCGTGTTCGGGCAGGTCAACATCAGTCCGGCGACCTTTTCGTCCAGCTTCGCCGCGAGATCAGCCAGATCGACGTTGCCGTCGGCATCGGTTGCAACCTCCCGGCACTGGAACCCGGCCATTGCGGCCGAAGCCGGATTGGTTCCGTGCGCGGCATCCGGAATCAGCATCACGGAGCGTTCCGCGGCCCCGCGGGAACGATGCCAGGCGGCGATCAGCATCACCCCCGTCAGCTCTCCGTGCGCCCCGGCCATGGGCTGCATCGTACACTCGGCAAAGCCGGTCAGATCCGCGAGGATGCTCTGCGTCTCGTAGATCACCGCCAACGCCCCCTGCGTCAACGCGCCGCCATGCCGCAGCTGCGGCAGCAGCGGATGCAGATCGGCGAATCCGGGAAGCGCCGCGATCTTCTCGTGAAACTTCGGATTGTACTTCATCGTACACGAGCCGAGAGGATAGAAGTGGCTGTCCACACTGAAATTCAATCGAGACAACCGCGTAAAATGGCGAACCACATCGAGTTCGGAGAGCTCCGGCAGTTCCGCCGGCACACTTCTGCGCATCGTTTCCGGAATCGCATCCGCCACCGGGACCTCGGGATGCGGCAGAGTCGAGCCGCGGCGCCCCGGCCTGCTCAAATCAAAAATCAATTCCATAACACCGCCTCCATCGCCGCTGCAAACTGCTTGATCTCCTCACGTGTCCGTCTGCCGGTCACTGCGACCAGCAACTGGTTTCGACGCTCGGGATAGTAACGTCCGAGCGGGAATCCTGCGGCAAAACCGCGATCGATCAGCAACCCCGCCGCCTCGGCCGCATCAATCGGCAGAGACACCGCGAACTCATTGAAAAACGCTCCGCCGCCGACCGGCTCGATCCCCCGGATCTTCAGAAGCTCCCCGCGGGTGAACACCGCGTTGGCGGCACAGAGCCGCGCCGCGTCGATCAGTCCCTGCCTGCCGAGACATGCGATGTAAATCAACGCCCGCAACGCACAGAGATTCTCGTTCGAACAGATGTTTGAAGTCGCCCCCTCGCGCCGGATATGTTGTTCGCGCGCCTGAAGCGTCAATACAAACCCGGCTCTTCCGGCGTGGTCGACCGCACGGCCGACCACCCGCCCCGGCATCTTGCGCATCAGTTTTTCGCGCACCGCCATGAATCCGAGGTAGGGGCCGCCGAAGGAGAGTGGAATCCCGAGGCTCTGCCCTTCCCCGGTCACCACATCAAACCCCATCTCTCCAGGTGTTTTCAACAGTGCCAGTGCGATCGGATAGGTCGAACAAACCGTGAGCACCCCGCGGTCCCGCGCCGCCGCGGTGAAATCGCTCCACTGCTCGATGGCCCCGAAAAAGTTCGGATACTGTACCAGAACACAGGCGGTCTCGGGAGTCAGAGCTTCAAGCAACGCCGCCTGCGCCGAAGCGTCGCCGGAGGCCGGAACTTCGACCAGCTCCACATCAAGGTTGGTCGAATAACACCGGATCATACGCCGGAAAATCGGAGAGACCGCTTCGGAAATCACCGCCCGGCGCCGCTTCGTAACCCTTACCGCCATCATCATCGCCTCAAAGAGGGCGGTTCCGCCGTCATAGAGCGACGCATTCGAAACCGGCATTCCCGTCAGGCGACAGATCATCGTCTGATATTCGTAGATCGCCTGCAAAGTTCCCTGCGACGCTTCAGCCTGGTAAGGCGTGTAAGCGGTACTGAATTCCGCACGCGAAGCCAGCTCATCCACCACCGCAGGAATCAGGTGATCATAATAACCGGCGCCGAGAAAAGTGATCAGGTCGCCGGCGTTGCGCGCGGCGAGACGGCGCAGATGGCGCACCACTTCAAACTCCGACTTCCCTTCCGGCACCCGTGCAAGTTCGGGCGGCGGCGTGGAAACCCCCGCCCGAGCCCACATCTCCCCGACGGAACCACATCCGATCGCTTCGAGCATCGCACGGCGATCATCAGCGGTGTTCGCGATATACGGCATGACCAAGAACCTCCTTTTCCCCCGAATATACAAAGCCCCCGCCCGCACTCCCGGAACTCAGACGGGAAACGGGCGGGAGCACACTCCCGGTCATCGCAGCGCACCGGGCGCCGGATCACTGTTTACCGAGCCGCTTGAGATACTTCTGGTAAGCATCTTCGTTCATCATGTCGTCAAGCTCGGAGTTGTCGAAATCAACCAGCCGGCACAACCATCCCTTGTCTTCCGGAGACTCATTGATCAGGCCGGGCTCGTCGGCGAGCGCCTCGTTGACCTGTGACACCGTACCGCTGATCGGAGAATAGATGTCGGAGGAGGCCTTCACCGATTCGACCTCCCCGAGACGATCACCGATGATGAAGTCATCATCCTCCTCGGGCAATTCGACATAGGTGATATCGCCAAGCTCATCGGCCGCATACTCGGAAATTCCGACAACCGCTTCTTCGCCGATGATTTCCACCCATTCATGATCTTCGGTGTAATACTTCATGTAATCCTCTGAAAAAGTTGTTTCCTCCCGTTCCACATCACCGACGGGCAGCCTCAATTACTGTGCTCCGGCAGTAATGAACCACCAAAACAGTAAAAATCAAGTAGGTGCAACGCTATTTTTCCATTTTTTTGACGGGAAAGGAATCGTTCCACCGCCCGAAGCAAAAAAACAGGAGAGAATCATCTGTTCCACCCGCACACCAAAGGAAACGACAGACCATGATTCCGCCCGCAGGCTCCCGTGACGAAGTGGTATAACGACAGAGCCCCTCGGATCATCGTAATTCGATGCGCAGAGCAGCCCGGCACGTCGCACTGCAGAGTTTTCCGGGACAGCGGATCGCCCGCACGGTACCCGAACCTTGTCCATGTCCGGCGGCAACAGGGCCGCCGGAATGGCGATGATTGCGCACGACCGGCAATTCGACCAATGTTTTCCTCCCTGCAAAGTTCGAATTGGTTACTGCGCCTCTGGGCCCCCTGTTACAATTGCCGGAGAATGAAGGTTGAATATCATGTCACGCATGGGAAAAAAATTCCGGAAACAATAAAATTTCACCTTTTTTGTTTTCATCACTTGACATTCTGATAAAAATCGATCATAATATTAATAACTTAAAGGTTTAAGTAATGAATATCTGTGAAATCGCCAGAAAATTCAACGTCTCTTCTGTGACAGTCAGCAATGCGCTGAATCACCGCAAGGGCGTCGCGGAAAAACTGGCCCGCGAAATCCGCAGCTATGCGGAGTCGGCCGGTTACCGCCCGAATTACATGGCGCGCTCCCTGCTGAGCGGTCGTACCGGCATTGTCGGGATCTGCCTCTGCGTACCGCCGTCGACGCCGTGGTATGGAGAGCTGCTCTGCCGTCTCCAGTTGCGGCTCTCTGAAGCAAATCTGTATGCGATCACGATGGTGCTGGACCCGTTCCGACGCGACGCCCGCGAGCGAAACGAAAGCTGGGCTCTGAATTTCTTCAACCAGATCAAGGCCGAAGCGGTATTGCTGGGTCCCTGCGACCAGTCGCGTTACGGCGTCGTCGCCAAAGAATATCTGGCAACCGACAAACTGGTCATCTTCGACAGCCTGGAGCCCCTGCCCTGTTCCCACCTGATGCTGGATCTGAGCGGAGGAACAGAGCAGGCGATGCAGTATCTGTACGATGCAGGCCACCGCCGGATCGGCTACTTCGGTCTGAATGCTTTTGACCGGGAGTGCTCCTCTCCCTTCACCCGTTTCGCCGCCTACCGGAAATTCCTCGAAACCCGGAATCTGATCTACAATCCGGCAACAGTGATTCCCGCGGAAGATGCGGTCCCGACACCGGAAACCGGGATGCTCCTAAAAAAAGTGCTTTGCGGAAACAACCGGCCGACCGCTCTGCTGTGCCACAACGACAATTTCGCCACGCTGGCTTTGAAAGTTGCCAATGAACTCGGCTTCAAGGTCCCGAAACAACTTTCCGTATTCGGGTTCGACGACCAGGCCGGCGCGTGGCTGACGACTCCCGCACTGACAACCGTGCGGTTCAACCTCGAAAATTATGTCAACGAAATCACCCGGATGGCAACCGCCATCGTCGAAAAAAACACCGCCTGCAAACACTCCTACTGCGAAAAAGCGGAGCTGGTGATCCGAGACAGCGTGGCGAAAGCGGAAGTTCCCGACTCCCGGTCGGGATCGATTCCACAACCGGCTCCGGCCGGGGAAAAAGTGGAGGCGGCATCATGAGCCAGATGTCCCTGCGCGTCCCGACTCCCCTCTGGGAATCCGAAACCGGATTCGCGGAGCTTCTGGCCTGCCTGAAACGGCTCAACGCCTTCGATGAAATCGCACTGCTGACCGGCGATGTGCATACGGCACCGTCGCTGGAACGGATGACCGTCCGGGCAGCTCTTTTGAAAGAACGGCTCTCAACGCTGAAATCGGCCGGCTTTCACGCCGGAATCAACGTCTTGTGCTCTCTGGGGCACGCGGCAGAGGACCGTGCAAACTCCGTGAAACTCCCCGGCGAACTCTTCATGGATATCAACGGCAACACCAGTCCGGGAAATTTCTGCCCATATGGGAAAACCTGGCGCAGCAGCTATTTGAAACCGGTCTACCAGATGCTTGCCGGTGCGGATCCGGAATTCATCTGGCTGGATGATGATCTTCGTCTTCACAACCACGGCGCCGCCTCCTGCGGCTGTTTCTGCGACGACTGTTTCCGGAAACTCTCGGAACACTTCGGTTTCCGGGGGACCCGCCGGGAATTTGCCGGATTTTTCGACAACGGTACGCCGGCCGAACTGCGGGAGCGGCGACGGAAGATGCTGGAGTGGAACCGGTCCGCGCTGGCTTCGATTCTGCGCTTTCTCCAACAGGCGATCCATGAGGTGAACCCCCGCATCACCATCGGGAAAATGGACTGCATCGATCTGTGGGAGTCCGACCGGAAACGACATGCGCGGTTGCTGAGCGGTGAGAACGGCAATCCGGTCTGGTGGCGTCCCGGCGGCGGCGCTTATTCCGACACCGACCTGACGGAGCTGGTGCGCAAGGCCGATATCATCGCGGCCGAAACGGCGACGCTGCCGTCTACAGTGACGGTGGTTCAAAGTGAACTTGAGAATTTCCCGTATCAACGATTACAGAAAAGCACCACGTTCTCCACGCTGGAGAGCGCACTTTACTGTGCGGCGGGCTGTACCGGCGTTGCACTGAATCTGCTGGGCGACCCCGCATGGGCACCGTTCCGGAGCTATGAGCCCTATCTGCAAAGTTTCAAGAAGCAGCGCGCCTTCAACGATGCGCTCGTCCGGCGGAACCGGAACCGTCCGCTGCGCGGGATCTGGTTCGGGCAGGATGAAGATCACCTGCTGGGAGTGGAAAAAAACTTTCTGCAGGGAGGAAGCGGAGCACCTGACTCATTCAATCGGCACACGGCCTGCGGATTCGACGCCCTTGGGCTGCCTTTCGCTTATTCCCGGGAAAACGCGCTTTGCGGAGCGCTCTCCGGGCGGGAAGCCCGCGCGCTTGCAGAGGAAACGATTCTGGAATTGCTCTCCACCGGAGTCTATCTCGACGCCGATGCGGTCCAGGTGCTCATCAGGCGCGGTTACGGGGAGCTGATCGGCTTCCGGCCGGAGAAAAGTTTCGAAGAGGATGCGATTGAAGAATCCGTGGCCCACCCGTTGAACCCATGCTTCTTCCGACGGAACATTCGACAGAGTTTCTGGGGCGGTCGCGCAACCTGCTTCATTCCGGAAGCTCCCGGTGCCCGGATTCTCGCCCGCCTGGTCGATTACGGTGGCAATGAGCTGGCTCCCTGCTGTGCCGGGGCATTTGAGAACGCGCTCGGCGGACGGGTCGTCGTCACCGGGTACGGTGCATGGGATCTCCTCGGTCACGACTTCAAATACCGCCAGATTCACGCGATCTTCCGCTGGCTCACAAAAGATCGTCTCGACGCGGAAATTCCCGACTGCCGGCTTCGGACCAGGGTTTATGCCCGTGCCGACCAGGAGAACGGTGTCACAGCCGCCCTCCTCAACTGGTCGCTGGAACCGGCGGGCAACCTCCCCGTCCGGCTCCGGACAACATCCGACAGCGCTCTGCTGATCCGGAACCGGCACCCGGAAAAAAGAGTGTCTGCGGTTCATCGCTGCGGTGCGTTCGCGGATTTTCCAATCCCGGTCGGAGCCCTTGAGCTTGTCTGCCTTGACGCATCCGGAACTTGAAAGATATTTTTCAGACCGAAACTTAAAGGTTTAAGCAATCACCGAAAAACAGATTCTGAAGAAAGGAAAGAGATCGAAAAGAAAACCGAATCATCAAACGGAAGGGTTCTAGCAACAGATGGAAACAATCTCATTTTCCGGAAACACACCAGGAGGAAAAGAGGCAAAAATGAAACACAACATCCATTCCGCCCAAACAGAACAGTTCTTCGCGGACCATCGCTCAAGCGGGAAAAAGACCGTTTTTTTCACATTGATCGAATTGCTCGTCGTGATTGCGATCATCGCCATCCTTGCGGCCATGCTGCTTCCTGCGCTGAATAAGGCGAGGGAGTCAGCCCGGTCAACGAAGTGCATGAGCAATCTGAAACAGGTCGGCTCCTACATGACATTTTACATCGGTGATTACAGGTTCACTCCTCCTTTCAACTGGGCCAATCCGGATGCAGGCGGGGCGGTCAGCTTCAGTGAAGACAGCAACTGGGTGATCTTTCTGGCATCATATATGAGCAGCGGAATCGCCGTCAACGACGCGTACCAGCATAAATTGCCCGTCGTCTGGTGCCCGAAAGACAACAACATCCCCTTCGGAGCAGGCAACGGTAACGCATTGAGCTCCTACGTCTGGGCACAAAACGACGAAGCCGACAAACTCGAAGGAAAGTACTGGGGAAACACCTTCTGCGGCAAATACTCCGGAGGCTCCTTCCAGGTGAACAGCTGGGCGGGAACGATCGACAAGCTGCGCGATTTCCCCAACCGGATCGTTCTGCGTGAGAGAATCAATGTCGGAGGTCTGCTCGGTACCCCGGGAGGATTCTGGGCCCCCCACCCTCCGGACCAGGGAGAGTACGCCATAAGCCACTGCCTGTTCGCAGACATGCATGTCCAGAAGGTGAAATCCAAGAAATGAGGGTTGCAACCACCATTTGATACGGATTCCAATTCCGGATTTGAACTCCGGCAACAGTAATGGCATTGTTTTTCAGAATAAACACTTATGAATATTAGAAATAACATCAAGTATTTGTTGACCTGCGGCGGCCTGCTGCTCAGCTGCGGGCTCGGAGCCGCGGAGGTTCCACAGGCGGCGGTACCGTTTACCGATACCCCACCCGAAATTGACGGAACTTTCGACGAAGCGGAATGGAGCGCGAGTTGCGTTCTGCAGCAGGTGACACCGCTCGGGAGCAAGCTGAGCGACGGCATTGCAACCGAGTTCCGTTTGAAATACGACCGGAACTGTCTCTATGTCGCGGCAATCTGTGCGGATCCCTCCGCCCGGGGACCGGAAGCATATGCGCGTCCGTGGAATGACGCATTCTTCAACAATGACGATACGGTACAGGTGGTGCTGGGTGTCGCGGATCCGGAAATCGCCGTGCGCGGCAAGGTGAATGTCGGCGGTTACGACGGCGCGTTGGGCGGTGATATCACCGCGGCCGATTTCTACTACACCTACAGTGTGAATGCGGTCAATGCCCGGCAACGGCAGTTCAACGAAGCGCCGCAGGAGGAGTCGCTCTTCCGTTCCGCCGTCGCGCCGTTCGCGGACGGCCGCTGGGTGGTGGAGATGGCGATTCCCTTTTCCAGCTGCGGCCTTGACCCGGCCGTAAACCGGAAAGTTTTCGCGAACTTCTTCCGCCACCGTGCGCCGGTGATGTACGGCTGGCATCTGCCCGCTTTCGGGGGGTACTATCCGATGCCGCTCGGGGAAATCACCTTTCTCCCCGCCGGCAGGGAAGGATCCCGGGAAAACGCGCCGGAGGCAGCAGCGAAGAAACAGGATGCGAAAAAGGCATGCCGCGCTTCCATCGCCTACGGTCCGCTCAACGGAGTGATCCTCGGCGTGGCTCAGTTCGACGGTCAGTACGGAGAACTCACCGGCGTTCTCGAAGTCGAAGGACTCCCGACCATCCGGGAAAAACTCGATTTCAGCGGCATGTACGATCATGACGGCAATGCGCTGGCCAGCAGGCAGGCGATCGTGAAATGTAAACTGCCGGAGGGCGATCAGCCGGAGCGACAGGCGAAATTCACCATTTTTGAGAATGGAAAACAGATTGCCGCGGTGGAACAGCGCTGCGCCGCGGCAAAAATGCCGGAGTGGCTCCACACCGATGCGGGCCGGGAGTACGTCGAGGAGAAAATTCCGCGCCCATGGACAAAACCCCGGATCGCCGGAACGACGGTCGAATTGCTGGATAAAAAAATCGTACTGGGAAAGAACGGCCTTCCCGAGGCGGTGGACCGTACCGGATCGGAGAGCCGGCTCTTCTCCGCCCCGCCGCAGATTCAAGTTCTGGTGGACGGGAAGGAACAGAACTTCGCTTTCGGGGAACTCAAGGTGCGGCCCCGCAACAATCAGGTTACGGCCGAAACGCTCGCGACCTCGGGAGCCTGGCGCCTGCGGGTGAAAAACCAGATCGACTTTGACGGTTTCATGGAGATCAAATTCTCGCTCTCCGGCGGCAATCTGAAAGAGGTCAGCAAACTCTCGGTACTGCTGCCGCTGGATCGGAAAATCGCAAAATTCCTGCTTCCCGGAGTCTCCGTCCAGCAGGCAGGAGAGTTGACCGGTTCCGGTTACCGCAACCGTGCCACCAACCTCTGGATCGGCAATCAGGAGGAAGGATTGGCATTCTCCTTCGATCGGAATCCGTTCCGCTCCGGGGACCGGCGCCACCAGATGGAGGTGGTTCAGAGTCCGGATGGGGATTTCCTGCGGCTCAACCTCGTGGATCAGGCCGGCCAGCTGCAGGAGAATGAGGAAGTTTTCCGCTTTTTCCTTCAGCCGACGCCGACCAAACCATACGCGCCCCGTCCGGTCCGCGGATGGGTCACCTGGCAATGGGAAGGCTGGAGCCGCTGGCACGGCTATCCCGATCTCGGCCGGATCGACGAGGTGAAGAAGCTGGTTCAGTCACTGGCGGCGAAGGGACGCAAGCTGACGCTCTACTGCTGCCAGGGATTGCAGGAGGACGCGCCGCCGATGCAGCAATTTCGAGCCGACCTCGAGCTGCAACCCGCATGGCGCTACTACTTCTGGCAGGGTAAAAACTGCTTCGCCACCTGCAAACGGGGGCCGGAAGGTGATCTGCAACTGCACAACTACCGGAAAATCATTGCGGAAACCGGGATTCGCGGCCTGATGAGCGACGGACTCTCCGTCCCGTGGGGCGACAGCAATCCGCTGCACGGGGAGTGCTGCGGCGCCGAAGAGAAACTCACCATGGACCGTGAGATCCGGAGCCGGGTAGTCCGCCAGCGGGAGTTTCTGAAACGCATCCGCGGCCTTTTCGATGCAACCGGCGAGGATTTCTGCCTGGTCGCGCACACCGGCGGCGGAATCGATGTGAACACATTGAGCTTCTTCGACAGTTATTTCGAAGGAGAACAGTTGACCCGCTTCCGGCGTGGTTACTATCCGAGTGAAGCGATGTTTTCGATCGGTTACAGCGGTCTCGCCTACGGCTGGAGAACCATCTACTGGCCGAAACAGCTGCACAACTACGACGGTCTCGATACCGCGCTGGCGTACGCACTGCTGTTCAACAGCGAATACTACACCAACGACAACGTCGATCCGGTCAACATCGACGTGGATCTGCTGGAGCGCTTCGCCGGTTCCGGCAGTACCTTCCATCCATTCTGGCGGAAGCATGAGAAGATCGGCTTCGAGTCGGAAAAATGTTACGCCTCGCTCTATTACGGGAAAGAGGAGTCATTGGTGGTGATCAGCAACCTGCGATACGCCCCCAACCATTACCGCATTGATCTGCGGCAGCTCTACCCGGAGCGGGAGATCGAGGTCTGTGATTACCTCCGGAAAACGACGACCGACGCCGCGGTGCGGGAAGAGACGCTCGAGCCCTTCAGCTGCCGCCTGCTGGTCGTCCGCCCGAAACCGGAATCGGCTCCCGTCGCCGCTCTGCCGCGCCAGGAGATCGGCAACGATGATGCGCAATGGAAGATCTCCGGCGGCGTTCGTCAGCCGGATGGAACAATCGCCCTGAAGGGAGTGCCCGGCGGTCCGGCTTCCGAGGCGCAGCTGCAGAACTTCACCTTTGGAAAAGATCTTTCGTTGCGTCTGGAGTTCACCGCAAACGGCAGGCTCGGAGTGATCCTCGGCGGAATCAATTTCTTCCACGACAACGGCTGGGTTTTCTACAATGAACAGGGAGAAGACCTGACCGGCGTGGTGAATCGCTACGCAGCACTCCGCGAGGGCTGGAACACGCTGGATCTGACCATCAATGACGGCCGGATGGATGCGCGCCTGAACAACAAGCAGCTGGTCCATGACCGCCCGCTGGAGCTGAAGCAGGAAGGGAACCGTCTGGCCTTCCGGACCTGGCATGACAACTCCTTCCACTTCCGGATCGTCCATGCCCGGAATTTCATTGCACCGGACAATACGAAGGTGGAGGAGTTCAATCTCACCGACCTGAAGAACGAGTGGGAGTTCGGCAATGCGGCCGAAGCCGACGCCGCGGGGAGGAAATTCCTGTTGCGCGCCTCGCCGGCAAAAGGACTTGCAGTGGCCGATCTCAAGCGCCCGTTCCGGAAGGACCTCTATCTGGAAATGAAAGTCAAACTGCCGATGCGCTTCAACTTCGTACTGGGCAACCTTACGGTCAGTTACGGCGGCGGCTTCCCCGGCTGGGGCTGGCTGGTGCGCGGCGAGATCGACCCGTATTCGCGCGGCTGGGTCTTCCAGCAGGTGCCGCTGGCCTCCAACGAGTACAAGTCGCTGGTGATCAATCTGCATGATGGTGTTCTGAATGTATTCTTCGACGGCAAGATCGTGGTCAAGAACCTGACGCTTGCGCTGCCCGATGGTCCGAACACCCTGTCGATTCAGACCTGGCATGATGATGTAATCGACGCCGAACTGGTGGAACTCTCCACCAGATCGCGCAAAATCGAAGCGGAAAAACTTCACCCGATTCTGAAATGAGCATGAAACCTTTGACCTTCTGGAACAAACTCGGCTACGGAGCCGGAGCGCTCACCGAAAACAACGTGCAGAACGTGGTGAACATCATGCTGCCGCTGATCATGTTCAACTACATGGGAGTGAGCCCGATCCTGCTCGGATACGTGTTCGCGATCTCACGGTTGTGGGATACGATCACCGATCCGCTGATGGGGTATCTGAGCGATCGTACCCGCTCGCGGTTCGGCAGACGCAAGCCATACATTCTGATCGGAGCGGTACTGAGCGCGTTCTCCTTCTGGCTGATCTGGATGTTCCCGGAGGGGAAATCGCAGATGTGGTACTTCTGGTACCTGACTGCGACCTGTCTGCTCTACTACACCTCGACAACGCTGTTCTGCGTTCCCTACATCAGCATGGGATATGAACTCTCCTCGGACTACAATGAGCGGACGCGTCTGATGGGTTACCGATCGCTCTTTGTAAACTGCGGCGCATTCATATTGCCCTGGATGTACTGGTTCACGGAACGGAGCTGGTTCGACAATCCGCTGCAGGGGATGCGATATCTGAGCGTGATCAGCGGCGTGATCTTCATCCTCTTCGCGCTGGGGCCGCTGCTGCTGACACCGACGCACCCCTCCGACCGGGAGGAGGAAAGGCCGACTCCCGGCAATTCCGCTCCGTGTGAAAGGGTCGGACTCATGGACATCTTCACCGCTTTCAGGGTCAAGCCATTCATGATTCTGGTAGCCGTGCTGGGTTTGAGCGTGTTCGGTCTGTTCCTCGTGCTGTCGTTCGGGTTGAATCTGTTGATCTACTACGGCTGCGGCGGCGACAAGGAGTTCGCCTCGCGCCTCTCCGGCATCGGGGGGCTGGTCTCCGCAGGGAGCTGTATTGCAGCGATACCGCTGGTCAACTTCGTGGCGAAAAAGATCGGCAAGAGCCGCGCCCTGATGGTGTTTCTGCTGCTGGGAGCGCTGGGCAACCTGTCGATTCTGGTACTGATCACCCCGGAGATGCCCTACCTGTCGATCATCCAGCCGATCCTCGGCGCGGTCGGGGTATCGGCGATGTGGATTCTGATTTCGGCGATGGTGTCGGACTCCTGTGACTATGACGAGCTCTACAACCACCGGCGACGCGAGGGGATTTTCGGCGCGATCATCAGCTGGACGTGCAAACTCGGCTACGTCCTCTGCAGTATCGGTGGCGGTTACTTTCTCGTCTGGTCCGGCTTCGAACTGGAACTGGGTGGGGAGCAGCTGCCGGAAACCTTCCTGAACATGCGTCTGATGATGTCCTGCATCCCGGCCACCGGACTGATTCTGGCAGCCGGTATGCTGTTCTTCTATCCTCTGAGCCGGGAAAGAATGGCCCAGATCAAGGAAGCATTGGAAAAACGAAAAATCGAGACTCGGAAGAATGAAATCAACTGAATTGTACATGTGTCCCGGGATGTACGGCTCTCTCTGGCCCGACACCGCAGGCAGACACATCAATGCCCACGGCGGCGGAATCCTGAAGGAAGGGAACCGCTTCTACTGGTATGGAGAACACAAGATCGCCGGGAGACAGGGCAACCTGGCGTGGGTCGGAGTCCATGTCTATGTTTCGGACGACCTCGTAAACTGGCACGATGCGGGAATCGCATTCGACATCCGCAACGGCGGTCCGCTGCAGCCCGGTTGCGTGATCGAACGCCCCAAGGTGGTGCGTAATCCGGCCGGGAAATTCGTGATGTGGTTTCACCTGGAGCGAAGCGGCAGCTACTCCGACGCCCGGCAGGCGGTGGCGGTGGCGGATCGCCCGGAGGGGCCATTTCAGCTCCTCTGGCACGGCCGGCCCAATCCGGGCTTCTGGCCGCAGAACACACCGCCCGAATTGAGGGAGCCCGCCCGGATCGAAGCGGCCCGCAGGGAGATGCCAACCCTCTCCTACGCGGCGAATCCCCTGACGCCCCAACTCAGCCTGGTCGGCATGGACCTTGAAACCGGCCAGCAGAGCCGGGACATGACGATCTTCGTCGACAGCGACGGGAAGGCCTACAACATCTATGCCTCGGAAAAGAACAGCACCATTCACCTTGCCGAACTGGATGAGGAATGCACCGGCTTCACCGGCCGTTACTGGCGGCTCTTTCCGGGCCGCTGGATGGAAGCGCCCGTGCTTTTCAAGCACAACGGATATTACTATTTCATCGGGTCCGACTGTACCGGCTGGGCCCCCAACGCGGCCCGCAGCGCCGTGGCGGAACACCTGACCGGCCCCTGGACTGAACTGGGAAACCCCGCCATCGATCCGGGCGGGGAGACTACCTACGGCGCCCAGGGGACTTTCGCCCTGCAGCTCGCACCGGATGAAATCATCTTCATGGCCGATCGCTGGCAACCGGAGAATGCCTGTGACGGGCGTTATCTCTGGCTCCCGATCGAATGGCGGGGCAACCGGCCGCTGCTGCGGGCACCGGCCGGAGAGGCACTCCGGCTGCAACCGGCCTGACGGACTTTTCCGATATAACGCCTCCCGCCCGCCGTTTCCCGGCGGGCGGGAGGCGTTTCGTCACTTCTGCGGAATCACCTCCAGTCCGTTGAGCAACCGGACCGTGGTGTCGTCGGTCGGAGCGGTGAAACGGAGTGTCAGCATCCCGTCGGTCACTTCGATGTCCCTGAACTCCCGGACCACCGGGCGCTCGAAATTCCCCTCCTGCGCAGCATGAAGGTCGAAGTTCTCAAAGAGCGGCCGCCCCTGCGCGAAGGCGGAGAAGCGGAAGATGCCGGGCTGGAACTTCAGCGCGTAACCGACTTTCATATGGAACCGGATGGTATACTTTCCGTTGGGAACCTTGAACTTGTAACCGTCGATATCATAGCTTTCGGTCCGGTAGAGTTCGCGATCGTCCGCAACCATCTTCTCGATATCGCGCACGACATTGTTGTAGTTCCCGTAATAACCGTACCGGGCGCTGTCGGAGAACTTCCGGTCGGGCAGGAAGAGCGTGCCGTTCGCGGCACGGCAATAGTCGTAACCGCCGCAATTGACGGCAAAGCGGTTTTCCGCAAGCATCTTCTCCTGTTCGGTGATGTTTGCGAGATTCCGGAACTTGTCTCCGAGCTGATTCATCAACGGTGCGAACAACAGCCGGTGCAGTTCGGCATATTCTCCGGAAGCGAGGCATTTCTCCATCCGGTCGAGCTGTTCTTTTTCCGCCGTGCAGTCGAGTTTCAGCTTTTCAAGTTCAACCACCGTACCACGCAGTTCGGCGATCCGGTCACGATAAAATCCGGTGGTACTTTCCGGAACGGCCGTCCGGACTCCGGTGACGCGAACCTGTTTGTCCGGCAGGAAGAAACTGCGGAGCTGGAAGGGCTTGAGCGTCACCGGCTGTGCAAGGTCGATCTCCTCTCCGGTCGAAAGATCTTTCCCGCTCCCGGAACCTGAGAGCGAAAGCGTCGTCTCCGTGTCGGTCCAGAGCAGACTGACCAGATAGACCCAGCTCCCGTCCGGCGTATTCAAATAGCGCACGGTCACCGGATCACCGCTGCCGGGCGCCGAGGTGAAGAACTCCGCCGGCAACGCCGCATACGCCTTGACGAACTCACGGGTTTCCGCGTCGCGACCGATCGATCCGATCGGCTGGGCCCCGACCAGCATCCGCAACGGATCCAGCGCGGCGAGATTGAATGCGAACTCCTTCAGGAAGTAACGGCCGTAAGGCTTCACGTCGGCGTTTTGGAAGTAACCGGCATAGATCTCGCTGCGCGGCGGCGTTTCGAAAGTCTCAAAATAGGCGGGATAACTGACGCTCATCCTGGCCCGCCCTTCAGGCTGCAGCGCCCGCATCGCGGCAAGGTTGTAGAGGTTGAAATCAAGCATGCTCTCCGGCTTGCCCCAGTGGAAGCCCCAGCGATAATGGGTGTGGTTGCGCACCGGGGAAACTTCAACCCCCGGAATTGCGGCAATCGCCCCGAGATCGAGCCCCGATGCCTCGAGAAGCTGTTTCG
Organism: uncultured Victivallis sp.; assembly: GCA_944389895.1. Taxonomy (GTDB): domain Bacteria; phylum Verrucomicrobiota; class Lentisphaeria; order Victivallales; family Victivallaceae; genus Victivallis. The sequence goes on from CALXOA010000116.1 coordinate 18,475, forward strand.
CAGCATCCTTCGCATCATTTTCCTCCAGCACGGAAGCCGGATTGTAGGCGACGAAAAGAGTCAGACGCGGATTGACCCGATCGAGCATCTCACGAATCGCCCGGACCTGTTCCGTGACCTTTTCACTGCGCCACCTGATCCATGCCTCACGCTGCGGGCCGGTCAAAAACTCATACCGTTTTCCGAAACGTTCCTTCCCCTCGAACGGCACCCGGATTCCGGTTTCCTTCTCAAAGCGGCTGATCGTGTAATCATCGTAACCACGTTCGAGGCTGCCCCAGGAGCCGTAGTGGCTGATCCAGTACTCGAAACCGTCAAAGCCGGGCTGCCGCCCTTCATTGCCCGCGATCAACTCGATATGGCGCAGAAACATCTTCCGGACGTCGGGATGGATGAAGTTCAGTGTCCCGGTATTGCCGCCGAAGAAGCCGTTGACCACCGGCAACCCGGAGTTGTCCTTCATGATCATCCCCTTCTGCTCGAACTCTCCGCGTTTCTCCGCATCCATCCGGGAGATCTCCGGCAAGTTCGACAGGTTGATGATGCCGACCACGCTCTTGTCGCGGCGCCCGAACGCCTCGACCATGTACGACAGATGGTTGTAACGGAAGGGATAGAGCCCGCCGGAATAGCCTTCATGCGGATAAAACACGTAGTCGTAACGCAGCATCGGATAATTCCACGCATCCTGCCCGGTGTAATCCAGATAACCGAGTACCCGTTCCGTCAGCTTCTGTCCGCGGTACGCACTGCGCAGCTCGGCGGAATCATCGTAGTTGAAATTGGTTTCAAACGTCTGATCCTCATCCATGTGGCCGAACCGGCGATGGGGCCGGCCGGCCGGATAGTTGATCGCCAGACGCGGCAGTTCCCCCTCGATCGGATAGACATTGACCTCGGCAACGGCGGCGGGCATTCCGGTCGCCATTGTTCTGGCCTCGAACTGATAACGTTTCACGCCGGGATAGAAGAGATAGCGGGTGCGTTCCAGTCGGCCGGAACTCGGATATTCGCGTCCTGACTGGATTCCGCCCTGCAACCGGTCGCGATGATGCGCCACCTTCGATTCGGGGTACATATAGAGCCCCATCATCCGCGCCTTGTCATCCGGCCAGACGATCTCGAGCATCACCGGCTTGCCGTTCAGGAACTTCCGATCAAACGGAATTTCAATGTCGAGCCTGTTGCCCTTGGCGGATCCGGCCTCGACATAGGGACTCCCGCCGACGGAACCGGCGACGGCGTCACCGACTTTCAGGATCCCGGGATCGGCCGGATCCGTAAACTTCTTCGTATAGATCGGCGCACCAAGCCTGATCTCTTCATTTCCGGCCGGTTGCGGCTTCGCCGGTGCGTAGCTCATCACCTCGAACGAACGCTGAACCCGACCATTCTCCCCCTCGAGTCCGACACGGAGCCGGTAGAGGCCCGGAGCGACCCGGCCGACCGGGAAATCGATCCGGACGGGCTCTTTGACATCGAGATCATACTCTTTCGAAGCGAGAACATCGCCGGCGGTGGTGATCAAATCGATCTTCGCATGAACCCGCGCCGGGGTGAACTCCGGCAGCTGGGGCGGTACGGTGAAGGTTCCACCCGGGGCGATGTCGAGTGGGAGCGACTCCTCACGATCGGGGTCGATCACACCACGACGCAGGACAAGATCCAGCGGCATATACCTGCGGTATTCGCGGTTGACCTCCTCGAGGGACACCCGGCGACGGAAAATCTTGAGATCCTCGAAAGAGGCGTCTGCGTTCTGCCACGCTCCCTCGGCGGTACCGAGCAGCAGCCGGGTAACCTCCGGGAAAAACAGACCGCTGACATACTCACGCGAACGGGCGCCGTAGGGAAGGCCGTTGATATAGAAAGTGACGAAACCATCCTCATTCCAGGTGAAGGCGACATGATTCCAGTCGCCGCGGAACCAGAGAGGCCGGACCCGCTGATTCATGTCGATTCTGGTCTTGGAATCCTTTTTCGAAAGATCGGCGCGGAACCAGGTCCAGAAGAACATATCGAGCGCACGCAACGTTTTCTCCCCGGAATCGAGCATCAGAATCTGGTAGGTGGGCGCTTCCTTCTCATAAGTCGGACCATCCCAGTCCGGGCTGATCCAGTACATGAGCGCTCCTGCCTCTCCCAGTTTTCCGGCAAGATCGTAAGCGAGTTTCGGCCGGCCGCCGCCGGCCTTGAACTGGTCGAAACTCTCACGAAACTGGAACGGTTTGCCGTCCGTCCCGACTCCGGAGAAGGAGAGATCATCCAGTTCCAGGGGCGAACAGAAACTGTAGACGTTGACTTTGTCAACCGGAAGAAAATCCGGCAACTCCACCGCAAGGCTTCTCTTGTTGACGAAGAGTTCCAGTTTTCCGGAGGCGAGTCGCACCCGGATATTCCTCCACGAAGCATCCGGCTTACCGGCCGGAAGCCGCAGTTCGGAACCGAGATCCCGGTGCTCGGATTTCTTACCGGGACCGTTGTTGATCAGCAAATACCACCCCAGGCGACCGCGATTGTATAGTTTGATGCTCTTTCCTCCGGCACTGAAAATGTCGAATCCCCAGTGATTGTCCCTCTCCGGCTCACCGGTGCGGCGTGCCTTCAGTTCGATTTCCATCTCTGCCAGCTCGGGAACCACAAGCACCACCGAGCTGCTGTTGCTGCCGTCATGCCGAAGCACGCCGTCGGCGGCACTCCAGCCGCCACCGACCGTCAGCATCCGCCGGGGTTCCCGATTGCCGATGTAGACCGCCTGGCCGTTGATGCCGGGCCGGAAATCAAGACTGCGGGCCTCTGTCGGAGCTATCGTGCCGCCGTCGGCGCCTCTGCCGTCGGCGGTACCGTCAAAGTTCGCCTCGAAGACCGGCTGTTCGACTCCGGGTTCGGCAGCTTTCATTTCCAGGGGAGTGATCTTGAAATCGTCAAATTCGACATTTCTGTTCATCGAATAAATTTCGATCTGCCGGACGGGAAGTACTTCGCATTTCCCGGCGCCGACGAGTTTCCTGTCACAGTTGAGTTCAAAACGCCCTTTGTAGAGGTCAAGTTCAAAATTGAGCCACGGCGCACCCGGCCCGGTCTTCGGCTCCAATCCGCCGCCGAGCGCGTCGTTGGTGATGGTCTTCCCCCCGACCGTGACCATGTTGTAGATGGTGGCTCCGCGGGAATAGATCCGGTGTTTGACCTCATCTCCCCCGGTAAAGATCAATCCCCAGTGAAAATCTCCGGAGGGCGCCGCCAGAAGTTCGCGCACACGAAACGAAACCCGGACCGGTCGATCGATCGCCAGATCCATCACCGCCTGCGCCATCGCACCGACCGCTTCGAAACGGAGCACGCCGTCGGTGACGTTTCCCCGGGCGGGGTTGGTGAGCCGGAAGTTGTGTGAATCCGGCTTTTTCGAGAAGTCGGTTTCAAAGAGCGGAGGAGCGGCCGTGACCGCTCCGACGGCCAACGCCGCCAGGAGAGAGAACGTGAACGAATGCTTTTTCATCATCCTGTTTTCCTTCTTGTTTCGTTTTGGGTGAAACGTATATTTTCCAATAGCTTTCTTTCCACATTCCTTCAAATGGAATCCTCATTCAGCGGGAATTGTCCCGCGGCGCGCCGACCGTTTCGCCGGCGATGCGGCGGAATGGAACGGTCTCACGGAAATGGGTCTCCGGCTTCTCGACGATCTCAAGCAGTGCGGCCGCCGCCCGACCGCCGATCCCCCAGTCATCGATGCACCCCCGGGTAATCGACGGGATCGACATCTCCGTCGAGCAGCTGTCGCAACAGATCAGGGAGAAATCCGCCGGAATCCGGAACCCACGCTCGGAAAGCGCCTCTTCGATACCGAGTGAGATATCGTGATTCAACGCGGCAAAAGCTGTGATTTCCGGGTATGACTCGAGCACTTCGACGGCAGCACGGTAACCGGTGGCGAGATCATTGGTCCCGCCGAACTCCACCAGAGTCGCCCGGCGTTCCAGGCCGAATCCGGCCAGTGCGGAATCGATACCACGCGACAGGTCGCTGCACACCGAGTTCCCGGAAACACCGTTCACAAAAGCGATCCGCCTGTGCCCGGCGGCAAGCAACTCCCGGAGAGCGTCCCGTCCGGCCTGTTCATAGTCGGGATGAATGAAGTTCGCATCGGCGCCCGGCAGATCGGGCTTGGAGGAGAGAAACAGGTGCGGATAGTGTTTCTCGATCGCCTCTCTCCAGAAATCATCATTGAGCGCAGCTCCCCAGATCAACAGACCGTCGAGCTGCCGGCTGCGGAAAAGCTTCAGATATTCCCGATTACGAATGAAGTCCGGCCGGGTGAAAACCAGCATCAGTCTGGCCCCCGCCGCCGACAACGTCTCCTCAATCCCCCCGAGAATCCGGCACAGATGACGATCTTCGAAAACGCTGGTTTCACTCTTGACCGGCGGCGGCACCACCAGCGCCACGATTCCGGCCCGGTTGCGAAAGAGCCGCTGGGCATTGACATTGGGAGTGTAATCCAGTTCGCGAGCGGCTGCAAGCACCTTCTCACGTGTGGCTGCGGCGACCCGGTAACCAGGGGTGGCATTCAGGATGCGCGATACCGTACCGGCCGAGACTCCGGCCTTGCGGGCAACCTCGCGGATGTTGATGGGAGCTCCCATTGCTACGGTGCCGCCTCCTCTGCCGGCGGCAATGCGAATTGCCAGCTCCAATCGCCGGCTTCCCCCGGTGCGACACGCAGTTCAAACCCCGGCTCAACCGCGAACGTATGCCCTTCGCTGTTGTTCTGGTGCCAGTGAAGCATGCGATCGAGCTGGCGGTCGCATTTGAAGGAGATCAACGGCTGCAGAGAACCGCAGGTGATCCAGTCGTTGCGGAACGGCCCGACGCCAATCCCCGGAGTCACATAACTTCCGGAGGCCAGGGCAAGAGGACGCGCATCTTCACAGGAGAACACCGGCCGCTCCGGATCCGGCCGGAACCAGTGAACTTCCCGGTTGAGAAGGGACGGCTCCCGGCGATCCGCATCGAACTGCGTTCCATAAAACCACCTGACCAACTCCGCCCGGATCCCCCCCGTCCGGAAAAAGGGATGAAGATAGACCGGAGTGACGATCGGCACACTGCTCAGGTTGGTAAGTTTTCCAGCCACGAGAATCCGATCGGGAGAGGTGGCGAAGGAGATCTTCTTCTCCAATATATAATATCCCGGAACCGTCTGGGTCATCGTGAGAGTGGTTTTCACGCCTTCCCCGCTCCGCACCACCTTCCAGGGGTAGGCTTTGACCAGCCGGTCGAGGTAGATTCCCTCCGGACGCCGGAGCACCTCGCCGACGCCGATCCGGATCATGTTGCGGGTACCATCGGGATTGCGCCCGATTTCGAACGCCTCCTCAAACTCCTCCGGCAATCCGAAAGCCTGATAGTTGTGAACCCCCCAGGACGGAATCCCCTCGATCACGGTCGACGGGTGAACAATGTTCTCACCGACTCCCCCGGGCACGATTTCAGAAAACCAGCCGCCGCCGGAAAAACGGCAGTTGTAGGTGGTTCGGTCAATCTCGGCTGGATTGAGCAGTGCGACACGATAGTTGCCGGTATCGACCCGGATCAACTCCGCCTCGGGCCAGCCGGAACGGCAACCGGCAAGAAGCAGAATGAACACCGAAGTGAAAACGGGAAGGAGAACGACTCTGAACATCGACTGTTTTTCCTTTCTCGACATTTCCTCCGACAGGAGATGCAACATGTTGCGTCCGGGAAAATATAATAATCGCCTCCCTTGTTCTTTTCAAGTATCGATCCAGTCTTTTTTGATACTTTCAAAAGGTCCGGTCATCGCCTGCCCCCGGCTTCCGGCCTCCGAGCCGCAGCGTCAACTCGCGCAGGAAACGGAAAAAACGCTGTGTTGACGCCACGTCGGCCCGCTCCGCAGGACTGTGGGCGTCGAGAATCGTCGGTCCGAAGGAGATCATCTTCAGCCCGGGCCTGCGTCCGGCGAGAATACCGCACTCGAGTCCGGCATGGATCACCCGCACCACCGCATCGCGGTGAAAAAGTTCGCGGTAGAGCAGACACGCCTCCGCGAGAAGGGGAGAATCCGGCTCCGGCGCCCACCCCGGATAGGCGTTGTCCACCTTCGCCACGGCACCGGCGTTTTCGAAACACGCGGCAATCTCGCGGGTCAGTTTCTCGCGCTCCCCGTCGACGAGGCTGCGCTGGCTGGTACGGATCTTCAAGGTATCCCCCGTGGAAAATATCGCGGCAAGGTTGCTGCTGGTCCGGATCACGCCCAGCGCGTGATCCATTCCGGTCGGCCCGTCCGGACAGGATAGCAGGGCCCTGATCACCCGCTCCTGAAATGGAACTGTCCAGACCCGTTCCGGCAGAGGGGCGGAACCGACGTCGATACGGAAGTCAACGGGAGCGTCAAATCCCTTCCGGAGTTCTTCCGCGAATGTCACCGCCTTCCGCCGGAGTTCTTCGAAGAATCCGGGAGAAACCGCCCCGCGAACCACTGCCTCGCGGGGGATCACGTTGTCGAGTGTACCGCCGTTCCAATCAGCCACCCGCAACTGCGGGCAACGCTCCAGCAGCCCTGCTGCAAAACGGACCGCATTGCCCCGCCGATCCCCGATGTTGATGCCGGAGTGGCCGCCCGCGAGATTCCGGACCATGACGGAGACACCGGTCATTCCGTCAGAAACCGGTTCCGCGGGAATGGGGAAATCGAGTTCAAGCCGGGCTCCGCCCGCACAGCCGATACAGATCTCCCCCTCATCCTCAGAATCGAGGTTGAGCAGGAAATCACCATCGAGAAAGGCCGGATCCAGCGCCATGGCACCATTGAGACCAACCTCTTCGGAAAGCGTGAACACCCCCGCCAGCGGGCCGGTTTCAAACCCGGGATCAAACAGCAGTGCCAGCGCCGCGGCCACCCCGAGACCGTTGTCGGCTCCGAGTGTCGTTCCCCCCGCCGAGGAGATGAAGTTCCCTTCCCGCTTCAGGCGGATCGGATCGCGCTGGAAGTCAAAGCTGCTGCCCGGCCCCGCCTGGGGAACCATATCCAGATGCCCCTGAAGCAAAACCGTCGGCGCGCCCTCCCGGCCGGGAGAGGCGGGGCGATCGATCCGCAGATTGCCGGCCTTATCACGCCGGGCCGGAAGACCGTGTCGGTCCGCCAGGCCGACCAGCATTGTCACCAGAGCCTCCTCATGGCCGGACGGATGGGGAACCGCCGCGATTGCTTCAAAAAGCTTCCAGACCAAAGCTGGTTCAATGTCCTTCAAATCCTTCATCATTCGATGTTCCTCCCGGAATTGTTGCCGATCAATAAAGTAATGCTGCAATCGTAACTTTACAATGGCCCCGGAAACTTGAAAAAAAATAAAAAAGAGTTATTGTTATTGATGATTACGGATTCTGCAGGAGGGAATCCGCGGGTCATTCAAGCCACTGTTATTATGAAGAGAAGGAAAGTATCATGAAAAAATTGTTGTCCATCCTCGCGCTTGCCGTGCTGTTCGGAATTGCAGTACCGGGTACGGATCTTGCCGGCTGGGAAACCAGTTATGACAAGGCTGTCGCCGAGGCAAAAGCGAAAAAGAAACCGATTCTCGCATTGTTCACCGGATCGGACTGGTGCCCTTATTGTATCAAACTTGAAAAGAATGTGCTGACCCAGCCGGAGTTCAAACGATACACCCGGGATAATGTCGTACTTCTTTATCTGGATTTTCCGCGCAAGAAACAGCTCGACGCGAAGCTCGCCGCACAGAACAACAGCCTTGCGGAAAAATATAAAATTGTCGGATTTCCGACGTCGCTGCTGCTTTCCGCGGATGGCAGGGTGATCGGGCAGGTCCAGAGTATCGGCCCGGTTAAAAACTATGTCGAGTTACTCAAGCAACTGGTAGAGAAGAAATAATTCTATCACCGGCAAAGAGTGATGTGTAGACTTCTGTTTGCAGCAGCATTTCTCTTCACGGGAATCGCGGCATTGGCGGAGCTTCCATTTACCTGGGAGGCGAAAACCGAAGGGAGCAGGCTTGTCATCTCCGCCAGAGTCGCGCCCGCTCATTATTTTTATGCGGACACACTGGAGTTTGAAGTCACCGGGGCAGACGGAAAATCGCTGGCTCCGGCATCGGCACCGGAACCGACATCGCACAACGACGATTTTTTCGGTGAAACAGCGGTTTATCCGGCGGGCGTCTGGAACTGGGAGTTTGATGGAACTCCACCTTATCGCGCCTCGGTCTCCTTCCAGGGATGCCGCGCCGCCGAGGGGGACAAACCGGCGATGTGTTTTCTCCCGCAAACACTTGCGTTGACCGGGTCGGAAACACCTGTGGAAAAACTTGCGGGACGCCTGGAGGATGCCGCGGTCGACAACGCCGGGTTCCGGTTCGAACGTAAAGCGGTCGGACTCCTTGATGTCACCGGTTTTGCCCGTTTCCTTGACGGCGGCGATGAAACAACTGCAGGAGGAACCGCCTCCCCGTTTGCCGATCAGGCCTGGTTCTGGATCATTCTATTCACGCTGCTCGGGGGACTCGGTCTCAACCTGACACCCTGCGTTCTGCCGATGATTCCGGTGAATCTCGCCATCATCGGAGCCGCCGGCGGAGAACGATTCACCGGCTTCCGGCGCGGCCTCGCCTACGGCGTCGGGATGGCCGCAGCCTACGGCATTCTCGGAGTTGCGGTAATTCTGACCGGAGCGCAATTCGGCGCACTCAACAGCTCCAGCTGGTTCAACTTTACGATAGCGACCGTATTTCTGGTGCTGGCGCTGGCGATGTTCGGTGCGTTCAACATCGACTTCTCCGGCCGGATCGCGGTAAAACCGAGCCGCATTCCGGGAGGAAGAACTGTTGTGGCTCTGATCATGGGAGCAGTTGCCGCGTTGCTTGCGGGAGCCTGCGTCGCTCCGGTGGTGATCTCGGTACTGGTTTTCGCAACGGAACGTTACCAGGGCGGAAACTGGATCGCTCTCGGGCTGCCGTTTCTGCTCGGGCTCGGGATGGCTCTACCGTGGCCTTTCGCCGGAGCGGGCATCGGAGTATTGCCGAAACCCGGCCGTTTCATGGTTGCCGTAAAATATATATTCGGAGTGGTCATCCTTGTCGCAGCCCTCTATTACGGCTGGGTCGGCTATACGCTGCTGCCCGGCAGATTTTCTCCGGAAGTGGAAATTGCCCGGCTCGAGGAAGCACTCGCAACGGCGCGCGCCGAGAACAAACCGGTTCTGATCGATTTCTGGGCAACCTGGTGCAAGAACTGTCGCAGCATGTCTGAGAATGTGCTGCCGGCACCGGAAATCCGGGAACGCCTCAATCGCTTTGTCTTCGTGAAATTCCAGGCCGAAGAGCTCTCAGCACCCGGAGTCGCCGGACTGTTGCGGAAATACGAAATCCCGGGGCTGCCGGCGTTTGTGATCCTGACGCCGCAGCCTTGAACGTGTCAAGACGTCGCAGAAGGCGGAAAAAATCCGCCATCTTTCCGGCGTCATCGCTCGCTTTCACGCGTACCGTGGATTACATTATCCCTTGTAAGATTTGATCTTTTTTCGGAACAGGGAGGGTTCCACGCGATGCCGGAAATCTTGTTTTCGCCGATCAATATCGGTACGATGAGTGTAAAAAACCGTTTCGTCCGTTCTGCCACCCACGAAGGAATGCTCGGCGAAGACGGACTCTACAACGAGCGACTCGGCGACCTCTACACTCGACTCGCGGAAAACGATGTCGGGCTGATCATCAGCGGCCATGCCTTTGTAACTCCCGGAGGACGTGCAAGCCGAAATCAGGCCGCAGCCGGTCGTGACGAATGCGTCCGGAAATGGCTTCCGGTCACCAGTCGGATTCACGCGGCCGGAGGAAAAATCGCCCTGCAACTCGCCCACGCCGGGGGATACGCCTGCGATTCGATAACAGCCGCGGGGCCATCGGAATTTGCCCCCTCGCCGGGGAGATCTCATTGCCGGGAGATGACGCTTCATGAGATCAGGGAGACGATTGAGCGTTTCATTGAAGCCGCGGTACGAGCCCGGGAGGGTGGATTTGACGCAGTCCAGATTCACGCCGCACACGGTTATCTCCTGAGTCAGTTTCTGTCGGGCTATTACAATCGCCGGACCGACGAATACGGCGGAACGCCGGAGAAACGTGCGCGAATGCTCTGCGAGGTTCTCTCCGGAATCCGGCGGGCGGTCGGCCCGGAGTTTCCGATTCTGGTAAAACTGAACAGCGAGGATTTCACCCCGGGTGGTCTCGCCGCAAATGAGTGTGTCGAACTCTGCCGAAAACTGGAGACACTCGGGCTTGACGCAGTGGAGCTCTCCGGCGGGCTTCCGGTCTCACCCCGGGCGTTTCATCCAATCCGGCCTGCCGGAGAACCGCCCTACTACCGGGAAACAGCACGCCGGGTCAAAGCGGCGCTGTCGATTCCGGTCATTCTGGTCGGCGGGATCGGGGATTTCGACACCGCCCGGGACCTGGTCTGGGAAAAGAGTTGCGACCTGGTTTCATTCTCCCGACCGCTGATTCGCGAACCGGAACTCATCCGGCGCTGGAGATCCGGGGAGTTCCGACCGACCACGTGCGTCCGGTGCAACGCCTGCCTGCGCCCGATCCTCACCGGTCGCTCGTTCGGCTGTCCGCGCAACTGATCCGGAGTTCCACCGGAACGGTCGGAGGTTGACCCGACCGCTCCGGTATGCTATATTTTTGCAGGAGACAAAATCCTGCCGGGTGCAGGAGAGAGGAAATACATGTTCTTCATACGTTCATTCACCTTGTGTACAGCGGTTTTGGCCGCCGTTTCCGATGTCGCATTCACCGAAGAACCAGCCGTGGAGCCGCAGGAGAGTTACTTCACGCTGCAGGCGGCCAGCCCCTGGAAATACACCATTGAAGGAACTGTACAGCCCGCCCGTACCTCTCAGGTCTCCTTTGAAGGCAAGGGACGGCTCAGATACATCGCACCGACCGGACAGGCGGTTCGAGGCCAGGTGCTGCGCGCCGACGGCAGTGCCGCCGTTCCCGGCGACCTGCTCGCACGACAAGATACCGACATCCCGGAAAGCGATGTTCGAATTGCGGAAATGCTGCTCAAGCGGGCGGAATCGGTATTGAAGGAGCGTCAGGAGAATTTTCTGCGCGATAAGGCTCTGACGGAAAAGAAAGCGGTCAGCGCACGGCAGTTTCTGGAAACCAGCATGCTCTACGAAACCGCGCGGATCGACCGCGACAAGGCGAAGCTCGACCTTCTGCGCGCCCGGCAGGTGCTTGAGAGCTGTTCCATCTACGCTCCATTCGACGCGATCGTCGAAGAAACCTATTGTTCGGACGGCAGTTCGGTCGACGTCGGGACCCCGGTCCTGAAGATCCGGATGGAAAATCCGGCAAAAATCGTCGTTCCTCTTGATGACCGCACCATTGCGGGATTTGACCGCAGTACCCGGATTCTGATCTATCCCGCCGGAGGGAATGCACCGGTTCCGGCACGACTGGAGGGACCGGTGCTTGAAGGAAACGTATTCGAGTGCTATGCGGACAACCCGCTGGTCAGCGCTCCCGCCCGGAGCCGGGATGGACACCTTCTGACCGCGATCGACCGGCTCGGGAGCGTCAGAGTCCTGCCGGGCCGGGCCGAGGGAGCCGCGCTCTGGGTCTCCAACGAAATGCTCCATCGGGAGGGAGAACAATACTTCGTATGGCGTGTCCGCGACGGACGGAATGCCCCGGCAAGGTTGCCGGTCCCAGCCTTCCTCCGGCTTGAGAAGGTCACTGTCAAACCGCTCGATCTCGAGCTGGTGTACGGCAATCTGCAGCTTCGCGGCATCGCCTCCGGTTCCGGGCTGACGGGTGACGACCTGCTCGCGGCCGACGTACCGGCGGACGCCACAGACGGCGGGCTTGCAGTCTGTCGCCGGAGGCACCGGCTCTTTCAGCCGGGGCAGAAGGTGAAGGTGGAATTTTCAGGCGCAGTGGAGCCCGGAGTCTTTACCGTTCCCGCCGGGTTGCTGCAGCTCGACAGTGCCACAGGAGCCCGTTCTCTGCTGGTGGCGGAAAAGGATGGGCAACGCATCCTGCCGGTCACCCTGCTTGCGCGCGAAGGAGAAAATGCCCGCATCTACGCTCCGGAATTGAAGGCGGGGCAGAAAATTCTCCATCCCTGAATCCAACGCTCTCGGCGACCGGCAGAACGATATCCGCGGCTGTTTCACAAAGGCGGCATGCCGTGGAGGGAAAGCATATCTCGGCCGGACACGAAAAAACCGAACACGAGGAGTTGAAAAAAACATGTATTTCAGCGAAGCCCCCCGCTGGGCGGCGGAAGCAATCCGGTTGCGACCGGAACTTCGTCACCGGAGTCTGACACCGACCGGCCTGATACGAATCGAGGCCGATCCGACCGCCTGGCAGGGGTGGAAAGCCGTTCCCGCAGGCCCCCTGGAAGAAGTATTCGACGTCGAGCTGCCACGCAGCTGGTCATACACCTTTGATTTCGGAGAGTACTGCGTTGGTTACATTGAGATCGGGTTCGGATTTTCCCGTCGGATTGACGCCCCGTTCCGTTTCCGGATCAAACTTGCCGAAACGCCGTTTGAAATGGCTTCCGACTTCGATTCCTATCGAGGAGGGCTCGGTCGTGGCTGGCTTCAGGAGGAAAGTTTTGTTTTCGATGCGCCGCCGCCGGTGATCCGGCTGCCTCGCCGCTATGCCTTCCGCTACCTCAGGCTCACCGTCGAATCCAACTCCTCCTACTACGCGGTCAGCCTGAAGAGCCTTCGGTGTGACGCCGTCAGTTCCGCCGATCCCGACCGCCTCACTTCGCTTCCGACCGGCTGTGACGAGCTCGACCGTTCCATTGACCGGATCGGGAGCGCCACGCTGGCGGCCTGCATGCAGACCTGTTACGAGGACGGACCGAAACGGGATCGTCGCCTCTGGCTCGGGGACCTGCGCCTTCAGGCGCTGGCGGACTATACCCGGTTCCGCAACTTCAACCTGATCCGCCGCTGCCTGTTGCTCTTCGCTGCCGCAACAGACGAAGAGGGCCGGGTGCCGGCCTGCGTCTATTCTGACGAGCCGATGCCGGCGGCAGGGAACTTCATCTTCGATTACGGAGTGCTCTTCGGCGATATTCTGCTGGACCATCTGCGCGCCGGCGGGGATATCGGTTTCATACGCGACCTCTGGCCGGTTGCGAAACGACAATGCGAACTTGCGCTTGAGGATTTCGAGGATGATCTCTTCCTCGACCGCCACCGTCACTGGCTCTTCATCGACTGGCAGGACGGTCTGGAAAAAGAGTGTGCCATCCAGGGGGTGGTAACTTACGCCTTCGCCCGGACCGGCGAGCTCGCCGCGGAGCTCGGATGTGAGGCGGAAGTTCTGGAATATCCGGTGATCGCCGCACGGATGCGCGCAGCCGCCCGGGAGAAATGGTTCGACGAGAGGGCCGGGTTCTTCCGGTCCGGGGCGTCCCGCCAGCTCTCCTGGGCCTCGCAGATCTGGATGGCTCTCGCCGGAACATTGACGGAAGCGGAAACCATCGATCTTCTCCGGCGCACCATTGCCGGGACCGGACTGGTGAAACCGGGCGGCCCCTACCTTTACAACCAGATGGTTCTCGCACTCGAAAGAGCGGGACTTCACGACGATGCCCGCCGGCTGACGCGAGACTACTGGGGAAAAATGGCGGAACTCGGCGCAGACACCTTCTGGGAAGTGTTCCTGCCGGAAGAGCCGTTGCGCACCCCCTACGGCGATCCGATGGTAAACAGCCACTGCCACGCCTGGAGTACCCCCGTATACCATTTCCGCGCCTGAGACGGATCCCCACCAGCCGGAGCCGCCGACGTTTTTTTGAAAAACTTCAGCGGCTCCCTTGACATTTCTTCTTTTTCGGGTATAATTATAACAGTTATAGAAAATTGTTTTCTATAGGAACAAAATCCTTCTTTTTTCTCGAGCTGATCATGACACTGAAGAACATTGCGGCGGAACTCGGAGTTTCGCCATCGACCATAAGCCGGGTTCTGCACGGTTACAACAAGAATTTCTCGGTGGCGCCTGAAGTTCGCGAAAGAATCCTTGAAAAAGTACGCGAATCCGGTTATCGGGCCAATCCGGTATTCAGTTCGATTCGCTCCTGCAGGAACCGGCAGATTGCATTCCTTTTTGCCGGGAGCAAGTTCGCCAATCAGGGCTCGGTATTGAGTACCGCAATCGATGTGATGGCAAAAGAACTAGCCCGGCTGCAGTACGAGTTCAACTACTCCTTCAGCCTGGATGTACCGAACCGCGGTTATGAGCTTCCACTCTGGCGTGCCGCCGGAATGATCGTTCCCCATGTAACCGCGCCTGAAGAACTGGCGGCCATTGAACAGAGCGGTATTCCGTACGCGGTTTTCAATGGTGTGGCGGGGAACCTCGGCTGCGCGGTGATGAGTGACGAACCCTACAATACCCGTCTGCTGCTTGACCGGCTGACCTCTCTCGGGCACCGCCGGATTCTCTATGTGAATTTTCCTCCGATTCCAGCAGCACATTACAGCCTGGCCGAACGGCGGAATACGTTTTTCGCCTATTGCCGTGAAAAGGGCCTACCAGAGCTTCCGGAACAATGCAACTATACCCCGGAGGGCCAGGAGGCGACCATTCACGCCATTGAAACCTTGCATCCTACCGCAGTGATCTGTTACGAATCCGGCAGTGCACAGAAAATTCTTCACGCGGCCTGGGAACACGGCATCCGGATCCCGGAACAACTCAGCGTCGCGGCCTTCAACGACGAAGCAATGCTCAACTTCACAATTCCACCGCTGACCAGAATCCGGATTCCGGCGGTTGAGATGGGGGTTGAAACAGTTCGCCAGCTGATGCTCCGAATCGAAAAAAAGAGCGTACCGGACAACCTGATCCCGCGTATTCGCGGTACACTTGTGGAGGGCGGCTCCATTGCTCCTCCGCCCGGCAACTGATCCGATTTGCGTCATCCTTAACTCAGGGAGTGAAGATCATGAGAAAACATTTTACATTGATTGAGTTGCTGGTTGTAATGGCGATCATCGCGATTCTGGCGGCAATGCTGCTGCCGGCATTGAACCAGGCACGGGCAAGAGGAGAGGCCATCAGTTGTATTAACACCTTGAAGAACCTTGGTCACATGTTCAATTTCTATGCAGACGACAACAACGGCCTGCTTCCAGCGGTCAACCGGGACGGCAGCGGCGAGGGATTCTGGACGTTCCAGGTGGCACCTTATTACAACTGCAACGATCTGAGCTGGGAACAGCGGCTCAAGGACCTGGCGGAAGCAGGCCTGCGCTGCAAGACAGGTGCCGCCCTGCATGGCCTGAACAATCCGAACTACGGAATGTGCGCTCCGAAAAACGTACTGAACACTCCGCCAAAACTCTCGTCGATTCAGGCCCCCTCTCTGCTCTGTCTGGCAGCGGACGCGAACTGGAGCAGCAGCGGCTGGTACAACAGCCATATCGCCTACTCCTGCCGCCCTGATCCGATACATCCCGGGGGGACCTCCAATATCCTCTACTATGATTTTCACGTAAATGCCAGAAACAGAGCGGAAATACCAAGCGACGGCAATGACGTGTTCTGGACCGGGGAGACCCAGTGATCAAATTCCCGCCGGAAAACCGTCACCAGAAACAAAATTCAGGCAAAATCCTCTCAATCGTTTTCCAATCAAGGAGTTTGTTGCAATGAAAAAATTTCTTTCGACGACTGCCGCAGTCGCCGGGCTCATGCTGGCACTGGAAGCTGCCGTCGAACCACAGTTGATCGGCGGGTTCCTGAGCCTGAAGCCTTCCGGAGAATTTCTGGTCGACAACACGGCCTTCCATCTCACTCATTTCGGAGTCAACTGGGCGATAAGCATCCAGAATTCCTCCTGCGTGATTCCCGCAAAGGGTTTTCCATCCGTCACCTCAACAACCTTCCGGGTGGAGGGAGGATTCAAAGTCTCCAACGGGCGTTTCAATTTGACGGAATCGATCGTCTCCCCCGGAAAAAACCGCGCGGAACTTCAACTGCAGCTGACCTCTCCCACTCCCATCTTCACCAGCGACCTGGCTATTGAAGTGCTGCTTCCCTGCAAACGTTATTTCGAGCTGCCGATCCGGGCGGACGGCAAAGAAATCAACTTTCCGGAACAATTCAAAAAAGATCTGCACGCCAGAGAACTCCGGGTCAAAGCCCTTGAACTACCGCTCGATCGTGGAACACTGATGATTTCCGGCGACTTCGCCATTCGCTTTCAGGACAATCGTCTCTACAATCTCGAAGAGTGGTCCCTCCGTATCCGTCCCGACCGGACAGCCGGGGAGATACAGGACGCTTCGCTCAAACTGACTCTGAACTACATCCCTTACCGTAACACCCCCATCGATCTGCGAAAGACCGTCAATGCCGGATTTGCAGACAACGTCGCCGGAGATGCAGAAGGCGGCTGGACGGATCAGGGACAGGAAAATGATCTGCGTACCTTTCCGGTCGGCGCCGCCGAATATGCAGGAATCCCCTTTGACGTGATCGATCCCGCAACCAATGACGGCCGCGCGGTTGTAGCACTGCGCGGCAGGACCTGTCCGCACTATCCCACAACTGCGACGGTGGAACTGCCCCGGCCGACGGCGGCTGGCTACCTCTACGTACTGAACGCGGTGGGATGGGAACCGGACGCACAAACGGAAGTAGGAACCATAACCTGCGAATACGACGATGCACGCTACGTTGCAAGAAATGAACAGACCTTCAACGTGGTCAGCGGCGTGGATACCGCCAACTTCTGGAGGCCGCGCAATATAAAGAATGCTGCGATCGGCTGGCAGGGCAACAATCCAAGCTCCAGAATCGGTCTCTATGTGACCCGCTTCCGACTCTCCGGCAAACCGGTAAAGCGGATCACATTCGAAAGCAGCGGTACCGCCGAGTGGCTGATTCCGGCAATCACACTCTCAGACCGCAGGATCGATCCCGCCCGTGACGTGCCGCTGGTCATGCAGCCAGACGCAGACTGGGTGGTTTTCAGGAACCGAAAGGATTTCAAACCCGGCAGCATCCTCGATTTCTCCAATCTGCTCGACGCTCCGGCCGGAAAATACGGCCACCTCCGCAGCGTGAACGGCCGGCTCGAATTTGAGAAACGCCCGGGCATCGCCGCCCGTTTCTACGGCGCCAACATCGCCTTCGGCGTCCACTTCATGGAAAAGGAACTCCTCGACCAGCTGGTCGAATACTGTGCGAGAATCGGCTATAACCTGGTCCGGTTCCACCATTTCGACATGGAACTGGTTGAACGACGCGGCGGCAATTGCACCACGCTCCATGCCGATCGCCTCGACCGCCTGGACTACTTGCTGAGCGCACTCAAGAAGCACGGCATCTACACAACCATCGACCTCTTCACGATGCGCGAAATCGCCAGAGGGGAATTTCCGGAAAATCCGGACTGGATTCCGGAACTGGAGGAGTACAAGGCTCTGATCTTCATCAGCGACACGGCAATGCGGAACTATCAGGAGTTCGCCGCCAATCTGTTGAATCATGTCAATCCCTACACCGGTTTCGCCTGGAAGGAGGATCCCGCACTCATCACCGTCAGCATGATCAATGAGGATACGCTGCTGCATATCGCATTCCGTACTCCCCCGGTGGCCAGACTCTATCAGGAGCAGTTTGAAAACTGGCTCCGAAAACGTGGGATTTCCCCGCAGCCGGACACCGTTCCAGGTTACCAGCGGCAATTTCTTGCAGAGGTCTATCGCAGGGGATTCCGCAAACTGGAATCGTTTTTCCGGGGTCTGGGAGTTCGATCTCTGCTCACCGATCAGAACTATATCCCCAGTATTCCGGCAACGGTACTGCGCGAACCATACGACTTCGTCGATCAGCATTTCTACTGGTGCCACCCGCTGTTTCTGGAAAAAAATTACCGTCTGCCCGCAATCGTCATCAATGAAAGCGCCATAGAACGTTATGCCGGCGGCCTGCGCGACATGTTTCCGTGCCGGATCTACGGCAAGGCATTCTCGATCACGGAATGGGATTTCGTGAACCCGAACAGTTACGCGGTCGAGGGTGCGTTCCTGACCGGCGCCTATGCCGCACTTCAGGACTGGAGTATTCTCTGCCGTTTCACCTGCGCCAATTACGAGCGGAACGTGCGGAGTGACGATTCGGCGACTGATTTTTTCGAAATCATCAACGACCCCCAGAGACGGCTGTCGGAAGCCGCCGGAATACTCGCCTTCGTGCGCGGCGACGTCAAAATTTCAGAAGTGAACTATCCGTTTCTGCTGAGCCGGAAATATTTCGAGGAGCTGACGAGTCCGGATTGGTACCCGGCTCTGATTCAGCGGCTCGGTCTGATCGGCAAAACCGGTTCCCTGCTCGCCGATCCCGGTCAATGTCCGCAATTACCGCCCGACACTCGGGCACTGATCTCCACACCCGGTTCCTGGCAGGGGGTCAAGTTCCCGGTCCCTTTCTTGAACGATACCTCAAATACCGGCGATGCTCTCGAGTATCTGCTCAGAATGAGAGCCATCACACCGGAAGAATACGATCCGGGAAACGACCGTTACCGGAGCAGTACGGGGGAGCTGTTGCTAGACCGGAAGAACGGGAGTTTCCAGTCCATGACGCCACGCAGCGAATCTTTCATAATGCGGGAGGGCCAGACCCTCTCCGGAAAATTCGCGTCGGTCTCCAACCGCCTGACCTTCGGGGCATTCCTGGTGGCCGCCCGCGATGAAAAGCCCCTGGAATCAAGCAGGCGGATTCTATTACTCCACCTGACCAGTTCCCGCAACACCGGCCAGAGGTTCCGGAATGCCGAGGCGAACATCATCGAAAGCTGGGGGAAAACCCCGCTGCTGATCCGGCGTGGAGAAGCAGATCTGACCATCAATCGCGACCTCTCCGGATTCAAACTTTACGCAGTGGACCTCGACGGCAGCCGGGCATTCGAGGTCCCGCTCAAGGTCGAAAGCGGACAAACTCGTTTTACACTTCGGAACGTAACTCCGAAAGGAGTCTTTGCCGCCTACGAGCTGATTGCGGAATAGCGCCGCTTCCAGGGAGACTTCCCAAAAAGACTTTTGAGGCCTCCTCCCGGAGCCACTCAGAAGTCGCCTTTTTGGGAATGCGACAGACCTGTCTTTTCGCCAGGCGCTTTTCAGGCAATTCCATAACCGTCAGAACCTCTCCTCTTTCCGAACCACGGCTCCCGGTCAGCGGCTCCCTCTCGAATATCCACCTCGATTCCGCACTCCAGGCAGGGAGGTCCGGGTTCCACCGGAAGCGGACTGAAAATCATGAAAAACAATTGTAAATCATGTAAATCCCGCCTTTTTTCCAGCCGGGTATTGACATCGTGTCCGGAATATCGTATAATTATAGCTGACGGGATTGTAAACTTTTCAATTTCCAGATAAGGTTTTCAATATGTCTGCTTCGATCCACCAGATCGCCGAAGCCGCAGAGTGTTCGATCGCCACGGTTTCGCGGGTGTTCAACCAGCGGCCGAACGTGCGCGTCAATGTCCGCCAGCGCGTTCTGGAAGCGGCGCGGCAACTCGGATATAACCCGAAACTGACCGCCCGGCGCGACACCATCGCCGTGGTTACAGAAAACTTCGATACGGAACCGATGGGCGCTTACGAGACAATGCTGACCGCCCAGCTGGTACGCACCCTCTCACGGGAAGGACGGCGGGTCGAAATCATACCGACCGCCGAACTGGAAGTGTTTCAGGATAAGTTTTTTCAGGGTGTCATCTCGCTGCTCTACCAGACCAATCACATCAACGAACTGGCCGCTCTGTGCCGTCGCTGCCACCTGCCACTGGTCTGCGTCAATCATGAACTTCCCGACAGCCCGTCGGTCAGTTCCGACGACAGGCAGGGAATCAGAGCGGCGATCACTCTTCTTGTGGAACGGGGTCATCGCGACATCGCGCTGGTTCTCAAGGCGATACCGACCACATCGCAGCTGAATCGGCGGAAATTTTTCGCTGAGGCCCTTGCCGAACGTGGTCTCGGGCCGGGACACATTCTGCAGATCCCGGATGTTGAACGCGTTACGGAAGAGATGCTCAAACTGCTCCGCCATCCGGTCAGTGCGGTGATCGTGGCCCACGAGGACTACGGCATTGCAGTCTCCTATGCGTTGACGCTCGCCGGGCGGCGGGTGCCGGAGGAACTTTCCCTGATCACCTACGAAAGTTCCGGAGTCTCGCGTTTCTGCACACCGGCCCAGACCACGATCGCGCAGGATTTCAGCCGGATCGCCGACGAAGCGGTTCGACTGTTGAAAGCAGGCAACAACGGTTCCAGCCACGTGCTTCTGCCATATTCGATGATTGAACGCGATTCCGTCGCCATTGCCCGTAACGTCCCCTGAAATACCAGTTCAGCAACGCCCCATACCAAAGGAGGAACGCAGATGAAACGGAATTTCACACTGATCGAATTGCTTGTAGTGATTGCAATCATCGCCATCCTCGCCGCCATGCTGCTGCCCGCGTTGAACCAGGCCCGTGAACGCGCCAGAACCATCCAGTGCATCAACAATCAGGGAAACTGCCTGAAAGCATTGATCTTTTATGGAGAAGACTATGACAGTTACTGGCCTGCCCCCAACGGAACCTCGGACAACGGGTGGGCGGCCTGGACTCAGGCGCTGGTACGCGGTATGAGAGGAACCACCTACAACGCCACCGCACGATACCTTGATCCCAAGGTGGCCTTCTGCCCCAAGGCGATCACGACCAAGGGAGAAGGGAACATCAATGTCAGCGATGACTGTACGGAAGACCAGATGTTCAACTATGGTTATGCTCTGATCTGTACAAAGATCCATTATCAGGACAACGGCTCATTTACCGTTTCTGATAGTTACAGTGGAGATTACCGCCCATCCAAACGGATTCCTCGTCCAGCGGCCTTTCCGACCGTACTTGACACCTACGCCCCGAGTATCGGTACAACCTGCCGCCGGACTTCCCACTACGCGCCCCCCGGTAACGCCTTCGGAGTACCGTTTTACATTCACAACGGTCAACTCAACTGCGCATTCGCCGACGGTCACTGCCAGCAAATTCAGCGCGGACAGTTGAAATCCTACAATGACGCACAGAACGGCATATGGTGGTACACCAATGGAATCCTGCCGGACAAACTGACCTATTTCTGATTCCGGAGTGAATTTCAAAGGAACTTCAAGACAACATCCGGGAAGCAACTATGAAAAAAACGTTACTTCTGCCAATTTTATTCGCGATATCCACACTCGCCGCCGGCGATGGAACGCGTCAGTGGCCGCTCTCTCTGGAAGGAGTCGCCAACCGGGGATTTCGAGATGAAATCGCAGGGGATGGAAAAGGCGGCTGGACCGATCAGGGGCCGGACGTCGATTTACGTGACCTGCGTGAGGAACGGATCACCTGCGGTCCGGTCACGTTTGAGCTTGCAACGGAGGAAAAACATCCCGGTGCCACGCTGCTGGCGCTTTCCGGTCCGATCCGCGGCGGTTCCGACCAGGAACTTGCAATTGATCTTCCCCCAAACGAGGGGCGCGGGCTTTATCTGCTGCATGCCGCAGCATGGCCGCCGAAAGACCTGTTGGGCGAGGTAACAGCCATCTACGCCGACGGTTCGGAAACAAGTATCACCATCTCAACCCAGAAGCATTGCAAGGATTGGCGCGGAGTCTCAAGTAACCTCGAAAATGGTCGGGTAGCATGGCAGGGACCGGGCTACGAAAATCCTGTACTGTTCGCATCGGCATTTGATCTCAAGCGCTCCGGTCCCGTCAAGCTGATCTTCCGGCTTCGGGCTCCCGAAGCAATCTGGTTGATCCCGGCGGTCACCCTGACGGAAGCCTACAGACCGTTTCCGCCACTGACTCCATTTGTCACCCGGCCGGGCAACCGTTACCTTCCCTACTCTTACACTTGGGGGACAAAAAAAGGATCCGCACTTGATTTCTCGTATTTCAATGATGCGCCCGCCGGGAAATACGGTTTTGTGAAAGTTTCAGACGCGGGCCATTTCACGTTCGAAAAAGCTCCGGAGAAACAGATCCGCTTTTTCGGCCAGAATATTGTCTACGACTGCAATTTCCCGACACGGCAGGACGCCGTCCGCATTGCCGATGAACTCGCACGAACCGGCTGCAACCTCGTCCGTTTTCATCTTAACGATGACCTGATGTTGAAAGAAAATGCCCGCAGTTCACTGGACATGGATCCGGCGAAGCTTGATGCGATGGAATACTTTTTCGCCCAACTCAAGGAACGGGGAATCTACTGCTCCATCGATCTCTATGGCTGCCGCCGTTTTCGCCCGGAAGACGGCACTGAACTGGCCGCCGAAAACCAGCCGATGGCCATGAAATGGGTGTATCCCCTGAACGATCGTGCCCGGGAAAATCTCAAGGAATTTGTCCGCCGCTGGCTCTGCCATGTCAATCCGTACACCGGCCTTGCCTGGAAAGACGATCCGGCGCTGGCTTTTCTCAATCTGATCAACGAGGATGTACTGGAAACCCTCTGGAATCGTACAGAGAAAAGCCGCAGACTCTTTGAGGAAGCTTTCCGCAAAACCCTGCCTGCCGGGACTGATTTCCAGGAAGCGGTGCGAACCGGATTCAAAACATTTCTGGTGAAACTACAACAGAAACGCCTCGAGGAACTGTTGGATTTCGCACGCAATGAACTCAGACTGAAAATTCCGATCAGCAGTCTCAACATGATGGATGACCCCTATCTGACATTGATGCGCAGACCCTTCGATTTTGTCGACATGCACATGTATTTCGACCACCCGAACTACAGCCTGAACTACCGGCTGCCGTGGAGTTTCTCCCAGACCTCAGCGATTTCGCGTTACGCGTTTCTTCCGATGAACTGGGCTCCGGCACGAATGTTCGGCCGCCCCTTTGTACTGACGGAATACAACTACTGCCACCCCAACCGCTACCGGGCGGAGGGAGGTCCGCTGCTCGGCGCCTATTCCTGTCTGCAGGACTGGGATGGACTGGTCTGTTATCGCTGGGCATGTGATTTTGGTCCCGCGGAAATCCAGGGAGGATTCCGTATCGGCTGTTTCAGCGGTAACAGCGATCCGTTGCTGGCTGACACCAACCGTATCATCGCATTCCTGTTCCGTACCGGAGCAGTGAAACCTGCTCCGGAAAAAGTAGTGTTCCCCATACCGGACTCTCTCGAAGCCGCTTTCTGCACCACAACGGAACAGCGTCAGAAAAAACTCGGTCTGTTTGTCCGAACCGGCAGAGTCGTGGGAGAAGCTCCGGCAAGCGCGGAATCTGCCGTTGCGGCCACCACTCCTGTCGGAGAAAAGTACGCACAGTTCGAAAAAAGCGGTATCGCCGTCAGCTCCACCGGGGAACTCACTCTCGACAGCAACCGCAAAGTATTCCGGATCACCACACCGACGGCGCTTTCTCTCACCCTGCCGGAGGGTTCTGAATGCAGTGGAGAGTTGTCGGTAAGCAATGCCGACAGTTTCCAGACGGTCACGCTTCTGGCTCTGGACAACCGACCGATCCGGGAAAGCCGGAATCTGTTGCTCTTTCAACTGAGCGACATTCAAAACTCTGGAGCGGAATTTGCAGATGCCTCACAAACCTGCCTGTTGAAACATGGGACCACTCCATTACTGCTGCGCCGGGCAATCTGTGATGTCAGGTTGGCAACCGGAACCTCATATCAGGTGAACGCGCTGGCGACAGACGGTTCTGTGAAAGGTAGTGTTGAAGGTAGTTTCAAAGATGGAGCATTCTCCTTCCACGCCGACAATTTCCGGTTCGGTGGTGTCACGGCCTACCAGTTGAATCGTATGGGAACGGATCCGACACAAGACAGCAACGCCCTTTCCACGCAAGGTAAGAAACATGATTAAAACTCTTCTGACACTCTGTATCGGATTGGGAGAACTCCTTACACTGGCAGCTCTTCCGCTCCCCCTGATGCCCGGGAAGAACATGGAGCCGGATTTTGCACCGCCACAACTTCCTCCGCTCATCCGACATGCCGAACTGGAATTTCATCCTCCTGCATCCGGTTTCCCCGTCGTATTGAACGGCAGCCAACGCAAATTCCGTTCTCCGTGGTTGAGTTGCCGACTGCCCGCGGGAACCAGAGCAGGAGCTCTTTATCTGCTGCATGCGCTGGAAAACTGTTATTTCGGTGACATCGGTACCATCCGTGTGACGTTCAGCGACGGAACCCGGCAACTCATCCGGGTTTCCGCCACAGAGGAGTGCGGCGACTGGCAGAATGCACGCCAGCGGAAACACGCTCCGGTCGCGTGGCGAAATGATACCCGCCGGGATGTCGGGTTCTATGCCGCCGGTTGGAAACTCGACCGCGATGATCCAACCGAAATCGTCTTTGAGGTTACCGCACGAAAATCACGTTGGCTGATCGCGGCCGCCACACTCACAACGGAGTTCCGGCCGACCGCAGATGAAAATTACGTGATCAATGCCGGAGATGAATACATCCCCATCCAATACAAATGGAATACCGTTCCGGGCTCCCCGCTTGACTTTTCCGACCTCAATGATGCACCCGCGGGGAAATACGGATTCGTCAGACGCCGGGGAGATGGGACTTTCTGTTTTGAAAAAACGCCAGAGAAACGGATCCGTTTCTTCGGTCAGAATATCGTTTACCACTGCAATTTCCCGACGCGGAAAGATGCTGTACGTATTGCCGACGAACTTGCCCGTACCGGTTGTAATCTGGTTCGCTTCCACCTCAATGATGACTTGATGTTGAAAGAAAACGCAAGAAATTCGCTCGATCTGGATCCGTCCAGACTTGATGCGATGGAGTATTTCTTCGCCCGGCTCAAGGAGCGTGGAATCTACGTTACCGTCGATCTGTACGGTTGCCGTCACTTCCGCGTGGACGACGGACCGGAACTTGCCGCTGAATCCGCTCCCATGTCCATGAAGTTCGTCTACCTTCTTGAACGCTCGGCCCTGGACAACCTCAAGTCGTTTGCAAAGATGTGGCTGACCCATGTCAATCCCTATACGGGACTCGCCTGGAAGGACGATCCGGCACTTGCTTTCGTCAATCTGATCAACGAAGACGGCGTAGAATCGGTCTGGCAACGCAGTCCCACCTATCGGGAACGTTTTCTGGCGGGATTCCGCGAAGCAACCGGCAGGGAACCGTTTACTTCCCCCTCGGGTAACCAGTTGTCGCCGGAGTTTCGGGCCTGGCTGGAGAAGATACAGGACGGTCGGCTCACAGAGCTGCGCAACTGGGCTCGCGGAGAGCTCGGATTGCGCCAGTTGATCAGCAGTATCAACTCGGAATATCGTTACGGCTATGTACCGTTGCGTGACAAACTGGATTTTGTGGACAACCATACCTATTATGCGCACCCGCAGTACAGTCCGAACTACAGACTGCCATGGAAATTCGGCGTCCTCTCGAGCATAGAGAACTTCGCAACCGTTCCGGCCTGGATCTTTCCAACCCGCCTCTTCGGGCGCCCCTTTACAGTGACGGAGTTTAATTTCTGTCACCCCAACATGTTCCGAGCAGAAGGCGGGCCGCTGCTGGCGGCCTACGCCAGTCTGCAGAACTGGGATGCTCTGGTCAACTACCGCTGGGCGAGCGACTATGGTCCGCAGGAGATAGACGGCAATTATCGCATCGCCTGCTTCAGTGCAAACAGCGATCCGTTGCTGCTCTGTACCAATCGCCTGATTTCCCGTGTGTTCCGCGGGGAGATGATCCGCAAGGCTCCGGAACGATTCGCAATAATCGTACCCGACTCCATTGATCAGGCCGTCCGGTTGCACTATCCTGAAAAAATTCTGCGCCTCGGACTGATCACCCAGGTCGGATCCATTCTGGAAAAGGATCAGAAAGAAGCCGTCATTCCATCCTTCGAAAATGTCACAGATCCGCGGATCACCGGACTTTTCAAGCGACTCGAAAAGGAAGGCATCGCCGAAAGTTCAACGGGAGAACTGGAATTGAATGCGGACAAGCAAACATTCCGGGTTGCAGCGCCTCTCGTTTCGATGGCGGTACTCAGGGCGGGTTCCCTCGCCGCGGGAGTTCTGAAGGTTGAGGATGCCGACAGTTTTCAAACACTTGCTTTGCTCGCTCTAGACAATCTGCCTCTCACAGAGAGCAGGAAAATGCTGCTGTTTCATCTGACCGACGTAACCAACACAGGAATTACCTTTGAAGATGGTACCCGGAGAGTGCTCAAAGCTCACGGGACACTGCCGTTGCTGCTGCGCCGCGGTCGCTGCCGGATCCAATTAATCGGCCGACACGGTCTGACCGTCAACGCGCTGGGCCTTGATGGACAGACCAGGGGGGCCATTCCGGTACGCGAAAGTGCGGGGGGAAGTGAATTTGAACTCGATAATAAAGTATTTGGCGGAACATTCAACTACTGCATCCAAACATCTGTTTCCCGATAACGATATGGAGATATCATGAACAGGCTTATTCTCGCACTCTGTATTGCAGGAAGTGCTTTCAGGCTCGCAGCAGTACCGGCAATCATCGCAGACATGGAACAATCCATCCGTCTGCCGGGAATGAATTTCTGGGCCGATGGGCCGTTACCCGGATTCGAATTGCTCTCCGGATCCGAATGCGCCTCCGGCAACTGTGCAATGAAAGTAAACTTCTTTCCGGCCAGAACCTATTGCAATTTCGGTTTTTCCGAATCAGCGTTACCGCCGGAATGTGTCGGTATCGCATTCAAATACAAGAATGTCTCAGGGAATCCACCTTCCATTCTGGAATTGCGGTCGCAGAAGGACGGTAAAACCGTGGATTCCTTCATTCACGGTCTTACATGGCAACCCGGTTCGGAATATCGTGAAATGGTGATCCCCCTCGCGGATTTCAAGTTGCAACTGAAACGCGACAGCGGCAAGCTGACCGCAGGAAACAAATATCTGGTACTTTTCAACTTCAACGGAAAAAAAACAGCATCGGTGACACTGGATGATGTCTGCTGGGTCCTTGCCGACGGCAGAAAAAAACCGATCTGCGACTTCGAACAGTACCATGCCGACACCTGGGTCCCCGACGGCCTCTGGCTGTGGGCCGATGACAGTTCATCGAACCCCGTCGCCTCGCTGTTGCAGGGAACGGAGGCGGCGGCGGGAAACGTCTCCCTGAAATTCCGTTTCTTCGGTTGCCGCTATTTCCAGGGCATTACCTTTTTCCGGTCAATTCAAGTTCCTCCGGACGGTAATGCACTGTCGTTTCAGTACAAGTTGTTCGACGGCAAATTTCCACGTCAGATCCAGCTGCTCCGTCTCATCGGCGACAATATGAAAAATCGCGTAGTCTATCTTTACGACGGCTTTACCCCGAAACCGCTCGGGAAGTGGGAGACCGTCGTCATTCCCTTTGCAAAGTTCAGCAAGATACGTGTTGAGGGGAACGCCGAACCCGAATATGACGACATTCGTCCGGGTGACCGGATTTATCTGATTTATCAGGGAGAACAAAATGATGTGGGAACATTCGCCCTCGACGAAATTAAAATTATAGCGGAACAACAGTATTCACGATGATGGACAAAAAAACAATTTTCAGGGATAAACGGATTTTTCCGGGAAAATCATGGGCAGCAGCAACCGTTGCGGCTCCGCAGATCAGATATTGTGTATTCAGTACTTTTAATCCAGTTCCAAGGAGGGAAAATAGATGAAACGGAATTTCACATTGATCGAATTGCTTGTGGTGATTGCGATCATCGCCATCCTCGCCGCCATGCTGTTGCCCGCGTTGAACCAGGCCCGGGAACGGGCCAAGGCGATCAAATGCGTCAGCAATATCAAGCAGTCCGGCACCGCTTTATCACTCTACGCCAATGACTTCGGAAGTCGGCTGCCAGGTGCGGCACAACAGTGGGGGACCTCCTATCGGCCGTGGGGAGATGTCCTGATGCGGGTCTGTGGTTATCTCGGCGACGTCAAGGTCATGCAATGCCCCGACGTAAAATACCAGTCGACGGCGAAAATCGATGACGGCAGCATGTTCTGGAACACTTACGGTCTGGTCCGCAGTTACGTCAAAAGCGACGGCAGCGAAGCCCATGACAGCAATTACTGTCGTTCCATCGCGGCAGTCAAGAATCCTTCGAAGCTGGTCATCGCCGCCGACTCGGTCAATCCGGAATCCAAGTACGACTCCTGCCACGCAAACAGCTACTATTCCGGCGGAATCGGCGGAGTTATTTTCCGCCACTCCTACCGGGCAAGCGTTCTGATGGCGGACATGCATGCGGAACAGGTCACCCCGAATCAGATGCCGGATTTCCGCATACCGCAGACCGCCTACTGGTGGAGCGGCGTCTCTCCAGCCTACACGCAGATCACATTCTAATTTCAATCTCGGAGACCTTTGCATGTTCAGACTCCCTCTCCTGCCGTTGCTGGCCCTCGGTTTAACCACAACCGCCGCCGCAACGTATGAAAATCTCGCCCGCCGGGACGATACCACCGTAACCAGTCAGACGGTCGGCGCGGAACAGCTCGCCCGGCTGCGCGACGGCTCCCTCGAAAGTGCGATGCTCGCCCGGGGACTCGTCGGGACGGAACTGACCTTCACGCTTGCAGAACCACGGGAGATAGACCATCTGGTGATCCATACACCGGGCGGCCCCGACTGGTCGATCGCCAGAAAGATTCTGATCGTCGCCGACGGAGAAACGGTAACCGAAATCGAGCCGCCGAATCACTTCCGGCATGCCGCCCGATTCGACCTGAAACGCCGGCTGAAGACACTTACGTTGAAAATCCGCGATGCCCACACCGCCAGTCCCCTCGATCTCGGTTCGGTCAAGCGGGTTCAGCCATGGGGTGGATTCGCCGAGATCGAACTCAATGCCGCCACAGGGCCGGATGACCCCAGCCAGATCGCCGTATGCGATTTCCGGCAGGACAACTGCGGCTGGTATCCGGTCGAAAAAGTCAACATGGAGTTCACCCCGGGCAATCTGACTTTTCACGGCAAAACGCAGGGCAACCGGATCGCCATACTGACGCCCGGATTTGAAACACCGGGAGGTGCGGAATACCGGGTCACCGCCGGAATCAAGGGATCTCCTTCCCAACTTCAGCTGGCGCTTTTTGAAGACACTCCGCAGAAGAAATATGTGACCACCCTCAATGCCGCGGGGCTGTCCGCAGGACCGGGAAACGAGACGCACGAACTTGCCGGAACCTTCCGCATCCCTTCCGGCCGGGGACCGTTGACCGGAATGCTTCAGCTCAATGCCGTCACCCCGGGCGAAGTCCGGGTGACCCTGGAAAACGTGACGGTGACCCGCGTCGGTAACGAAGAGAATGCGCAGATCAAACTCCCGAAAAAATGGAAGTTCCAGTTCGATCGCTGGAGCAAGCTCGGGGATTACAGCTGGACAACTCCCGAATGCGACGATTCCGGCTGGAGCGATATCGATGTGCCCGGTTCCGTCGTCACCGCCGGACACAGCCATTACTTCGGAATTTATCGCTGCCGCACCGCGGTCGAGATGCAGAAACCCGCCGATGGCGGCCCTGCCTACAAACTGCGGGTCGGCAAGATCTCCAGTGACGACAAAACGTTCTTCAACGGAGTTCAGGTCGGCGCGACCTTCGGCATCGGTTCCGGGCAGGAACTGCGTCCGGAATATCCGATCCCGGCCGAACTGGTGCGCAACGGACGCAACGTGATCGCGGTGGAGGTATCCTCGGGATTCAAAAACGGTTCCGGCATCTACGCCGGCCCTCTGACTCTGACTCCCTTCGGAAATCAGGAATACCTGATTCAGATCACCGCCCCGGATCACGAGGGTAACCTCTTTCTGAAAGGGGAACCCGTCAGGCTCCGCTTTGACATCCTTTCCGGCGCCCGTCCCGCCGCAGCGACACCGAAACTGGCGTGGCAGATACGCGACTACTACAACCGCCCGGTGGCCGCAGGGGAACGGTTCGTGGAACTTGCTCCCGGCGGCGGTTCCGCCGACCTTGAACTCGAATTGCCGCAAACTGGATATTATTCGCTGGAAGCCCGACTCTCCGACGGCGGCCGCCAGCTGACGGAGCGCAAGAGTTCGCTTGGAGTTCTCTACGACCTGTCCGGTCCACGCGGACCGTTGGAAAACTCTCCCTTCGGGATCAACCTCGGTGCCGCGGTACAGAGAAAAACCACCTGGTTCGACGATTTTCCGCTGCTGGCCAAGGCAGGCATCGACCACGTCCGGATCGACATCAACTGGGACATCGTTGAAAATGAACAGGGGAAATACGACTGGACCGTCGCAGACAACTATGTCGCCGCAACGAAAAAACACCACCTGCGGATTTTCCCGATCATGATCA
>CALXOA010000117.1 GCA_944389895.1 uncultured Victivallis sp.
GCGGGAAAAAAGACGCATTCTCGCGAGAATGTTTGAGGGGGAAAATAAAATTGGCATCTCCAATGGGAGTCGAACCCATGTTGCCGGGATGAGAACCCGGTGTCCTAGGCCACTAGACGATGGAGACATCAAAGTGCCATGGTATTTAATATAATCTCATTTCCGGGAATGTCAATGAAAAGATCAAAAAAATCTGCGGGGATCGGAATCCATCCCGGTTCCTCTTCTCGAAGATTACAAGAGGCGGTCGGAGTTCCACGGTTCCGGCATTCATCACCGGAAACGGAATTTCTCCTTCGAAAACAGGAAAGCGTTTTTTCACAATACGCGTTTCATGCGGACTTGTGCGGCGTATGTTTCCGGCTTATATTAACGGAAAAGAAATCGGGGAGACCAGAATCATATGCCTTATTGCAAATTGGAGATCTACGTCCCGGAAACTCATGCCGCCGCAGTCAGAACCGCTGTCGCCGCCGCCGGCGCCGGACGGCTCGGCAATTACGACAACTGCATCTGGCAGAGCAGTGGAACCGGCCGTTTCCGGCCGCTCCCGGGCAGCGTTCCCTTTCTCGGACAGACCGGCGAAATCGAGGAAGTGAACGAGGCAAAGCTCGAGATGATCTGTGAGGAACGACTGCTGCCGGCAGTGCTGGCGGCAATGCGCGCAACTCATCCTTACGAAACGCCGGCATTCCAATACTGGCCGGTATCGATCGACCGGGAGGAGAAGTAAATGCATATTTTTCTCGAATATCTCTTTACCGATCCGCGATTCTTTTTCGCAGTGGCTTTTCTGGTGGTTTTCTCGATCTGCTGCCATGAGTTCATGCACGCCCGGATCGCACTGCGGGAGGGAGATCCCACGGCCGCGGATCGTGGCCACTTGACGCTGAATCCGTTGCGCCAGATGGGATGGCTGTCGCTGGTAATGTTCTGTTTCCTCGGCATCGCCTGGGGGCAGGTTCCGGTAAACCATCGCCGGATGCGTCGCCGGTACAGCCCGGCTCTGGTCGCCTTTTCCGGACCGGCGGCCAACCTCGCACTTGCCGTAATCTTCCCGGTACTGGCCTTCCTCTGCCTGAAAAATCAACTGGGAAGTGAGTTCACCTGGCAGATGCTCTATTATGGTGGAGCATTGAACGTGGTGCTCTTCGTGCTCAACCTGCTGCCGGTGCCGGGATTCGACGGCTGGTGGATTCTCACCAACTTCTTCCCGGGAATCGCACTGACCAACTCGGAATGGGTCAAGGGGGCATTCCTGGTGGTGGTGATTCTGGTTTTCACATTTATCGATCGACTGTTCCAGCTGGGCGGTGCCGTGGTCTCAGGCATTCTCACGTTGCTGCAATTCATTTTCGGGTAGGAGGCGAAGGGGTATGAAAGTGATTGAAGTCGCCGCCGCGGTAATCCGGAAAAACGGGCGTGTGCTCCTCGCCTCACGCCCCCCGGAGAAACCTCCCGCCGGGTGGGAGTTCCCGGGGGGGAAACTCGAACCGGGCGAGAGCGTGAACCGGGCGCTGGTCCGTGAACTGGAGGAAGAGCTCGGAGTAACCGGAATCCCATGTGACGAACTCTATCGAGTCGAAACAATGAAAAAAGAGTGCCTGATCCGCCTCTTCTTCATCCGGGTACAGCTCCATGACGACGCCCGGATCGTGCCCCGCGAGGGACAGCAGTTCGCCTGGCACGAGTTGTGCGGGCCTCCGCCGCCGGATCTGCTGGCTCCGGACCGGCCGGTATGGAATTTTTTAACGAATTTCGGGCGCAACTGACAATTTTTCCGCATCTCCATGCGTTAATCAAATGAAAAGCGAACTCAAAAGAGATGGAAAAATGCCGGAGAGCGAAGCAAGTGACCTTGAGTTGATCAGAGCTTTTTCCAATGGCGACGAAGCGGCATTCACGACGCTCTACCATCGTTACCGGCGCCAGTTGTACGGATTTCTGAACAACCTGATCGGAAACAATCCGGCCGAGGTCGACGAGGTGTTTGAGGAGACATGGCTCCGGGTCATCGACAAATTGCCGAAATATCGTGACGAGGGCAGGTTCAGCGCGTGGCTTTTCCGGATCGGCCGCAACCTCTTCATCGACCGTACGCGGCGGCGCGGATCGGCCGGTTGCCGGGTCCCCCTCGATGCAGAGGAAACACCGGACATCCCGGCACCGGTGGCGATGGAACCGATCAGCGGAATCGATTCGGCTGAATTGGAGCAGGTGATCTCCGACGCGGTCGGGCAGCTGCCGGTGGAGCAGCGCGAGGTATTCCTGCTGCGTCAACAGGAACTGGCGTTCAAGGAGATTGCCGAGATCCAGAACTGCTCGATTAACACGGTGCTCGGCCGAATGCAATATGCACTCAGGAGTTTGAGAAAGTTTATCCGGGAAATCGACCGGGGAGGTTTGATGAAATGAAAGAGCTGAAACGGTTCCAGACGTTGTGCGAGCGGGATGTTCCGTTGGAGATTGACCGCCGGATCCTTGCGGCAGCGGCAGCGGCAGCGGCAAAATCACGGTTCCGTCGTGCATTGCGCCGGTGGTGCCTGTCGGTAACGGTCGTTGCGGCCGCATTCCTGGTTGGCGGAACAATTGTGCTCTTCCCGGGCGCCGGGCATGTTCCTGAAAAAACTCCGGCCCCCGTCCCGAATGCTGAACTGCTGGCGATGAGCGACTGGACCGGTATCGAACAGGAGGGGTTCAACCTCTGCTTCCAGCTCTATGCCGGCCGCCAGGAGGCCGCAGAACTGGCCGATGTGCAACTGACAGGAGGTTACTGAAAGTGAACAAGATCAGATCGATCCTCACGCTGGCGGTTTTGTTGCCGCTCTTCGCGTGGACGGAAACACCACCGCTTGAACCGGCCGGACCGCCCGGACCGGCTGAACCGGCTGAACCGCCCGCCCCACCTCCGCCGGAGAAAGAGAAGGTTCCACCACCCCGTCGCGGACCTGCCGAACGTTTCAACTGGCGTGCCTTCTCCCGGTTAACCGAAGCAGAACGTACCGAACTTTTCAAGCTTCAACGGTCTGATCCGGATAAATTCCGCGAGGAACTCCGCAGAAGGGGCGAGGAGTTGCGCCGTCAGGAGATTGCACGTATGGAGGAACTGCGTCAGCTGGTTGAAAAATGCAAGGCCGCCACCGGCGCCGAACGCACCGAGTTGCGCGGTAAACTTGTCGCCCATCTGCGCGCCGACTACCTTGAACGGCTCGAGGACAACCGTCGCCAGCTCGAAGAGATGAAGCGGCATGCCAAGCGTCTGGAGAAAGAACTTGATAAACGTGCCGCCAAGGTCGATGAGGCCGTCGAAGCACAGGCGGAGCTGTTTCTCAACAGCAGTGAATTTCCACCACCGCCGCCACGGCCCGGGAAAAAGCATGACAAGTAACCCTCTCTCTCCTGCTGCAACCAGCCGGAGGGGTAATTGAGGAAGAATTTCTCTCCGCAGAAAAAGGGAGACTCCGCAGAAACCGCGGCGTCTCCCTTCTGTTTTCACACATTCCGCAAAAACGGAACTGCGGAATCAATCGATCGTGTAAAACCACTCCTTTGCCTTCGGGCAAAATTCACGCTTCACATGCGGACAGTTCGCCGCCGCCTTGTCAAGCAGACCGCCGACTTCCACCGCCTTGTCCGGACAACCGGCCAGCGCGGCAATCTCTCCGGCGGTTCCCTTTGCCCCGCCGAGCTCCCGCAGTCTGGCCATCAACTGTTCACGCAACGCAAGGATCCCCTTGGCTGCAAGTTTGTACGCCTGGACACCCGGCTGATGGAATGCATTGATGTTGATGAACTCCGCGTAGATCGCCACAGCCCGTTCATACAGTGCGATCAACATGCCCAGCTCAGCCTCGGTGAGTTCCGGAATCCGGATCGTGATGATCTGCCGTCCCTTGCCGAGCAACGCGGCACTGAGTCCTTCCAGGAAGCCGTGCAGGTAACCGCCCATCGTCGTATCAGAGGTGATCGGCAGTTTTTTCGCATCTTTGAGCACTTCGATGAAAGTTGCGAAGAAGTCGTCACGCCCGTCGTTGAGCTGCTGAATGAAAGCATGGGCATCGGTGCCGCCCTTGTTGCCGAACACGTTGATCCCCTGATGAACTTCCCGGCCGTCGAGGTCAAGCGCCTTGCCGAGGCTTTCCATCACCAGCTGCTGCATATAGCGTGAAAGCAGGATCAGCCGGTCGGAGTAGGGAACGATCACCATGTTGCGGTCGCCCCGCCCCTTTCCTGCAATGTACCACATGGCGGCAAGCATCATCGCCGGATTCGCCAGCGGATCGGCAGTACGCGTCCACACGTCCATCCGGCATGCGCCATCGAGGAACTTCGCAAAATTCACACCGGTCAGCGCAGCGGGCAGATGCCCGACGATGCTGGTTTCGCTGGTGCGGCCGCCGATGGATTCGGCCATTTCGAAAACGGCGAGGAATTTCGATTCGGCGGCGTGCCGGTCGAGTTCGCTCCCCTTCATCGTAATAGCAGCGGCGTGTCTGGCGAACGAGAGCTTCTTTTCTGCGTAGAAGTTCTCCATTGCGATCATGTTGTTTTTGGTCTCCTGGGTACCGCCGGACTTGGAAATCACCAGGTGCAGCGTCGTTTCCGGATCCATCACCTCGAGCAGATCGGCGAACTCGGCGGAATCGGTATTGTCGAGAAAGTAGAGCTTCAGGTAGCCGTCGCGCTGCGCATCGCTCTTCTCATTCCAATAGGGGCCGTTGATCGCAAACTGCATCAGCTGCGGGCCGAGAGCCGAACCGCCGATCCCATTGACTACCACGGCATCAAACTTTTTGCCGGTTTCTCCGGTGATTTTTCCGGTACGAACCTTTTCGGCAAACTCCTCGACCGACCGGAACAGAGCGCTCTTCGCATAATCGCGCCGGTCAGTGAAGTGGGTCACTTTGCGGTGTTCATCCGGATTCTTGATCTCGCCGGCCTCGATGCGGCCCATTTCCCGGGCGGCACGTTCGAATTTCGGCGCCAGCTCGTCAAGATCGGCGGGAGTGAATTTCATCCCCGCGAAATCGATTGAGAACTGGCTGCCGGCATCGATCAGAGTGTATTTCCGGTTACGTTCGATCCAATTTTCCATTTTGCACTACTCCATTGAATTTATTTTTTCTGGAATTATTCGAGCTCCTTCAGCTGCGCTTTCAGCAGCCGCCGGATATACTCTTCGCCATACAGCGAACGCATCAGCTCGATATTGAATTCGTGAAAGAGTTCCGCGTCGGGCCGCGTGATCATCGGGCCGAACGAGAGCTCCACCATCGTCTTGCGCTTGATCCGGTCGTGTTCATAGATCGACAGATAACGGATCAGGCTGCGCGGAGAGAGTTCCGTAAAGAGCTTCTGCCCGAACTCCTCGGTGTAATCCGCCGCGATCATCGAAACGAGATTTTTGGGAATCTTCTTCATCCCGAAGGTCTTCAGAAAATCCTCCACCATTTCGGTACAGCGGATCTCATCAAACACCGGAAAGGAAACCTTGCGTCCGCGCGACAGAATGTTTGCCGGAAATTCGTAATTCGCCGCCAACACCGGCATGATGTTCGGCGGCAGCGAAAACGCACCGCCGACATGAGTGCGGAAGTTGTACCAGTCGGTCGTACGCGGGTCAATGTCATCAAAAAAGAGTACGAATTTGTGGTCCGGCCGGGCCACCAGCGGTGCCACCAGTTCACTCCAGCCGCGCTCGAGTGCCTCGGGATCGGGTAGAACCAGCACCAGTTCCGGTTGATCGAGCGCATAGGAAACGGTCAGGCTGGTCTTGCCGTGACCGGGGAGACTGTTGATCAGCAGCGGCAGGTTCGAACGCCCCCGGGAGAAGGCGCGGAAGTGATGCGCAAACGCCTTGCGCACCCCTTCGTAACCGTAAAAACGATCCACAGGTTTTGCCGAATTGACCTCGGAAGGTATGAATTTTCCACCGATGGCACGAAAAACCCGGTGCGTCCGGAACCGGTCGTGTTCCGCAAGTTCCGCGGCAAGGGCATCCAGCGCCTCCTTCGACCCGGGATCGAGCGGCCGGAATCCGGCGAAGAGGGCCAGCGAAGCGGGAAGTACGCGACGCCGCTCCGCTTCCGGCAACGTTTCCGGCAGCGCTGCGGCGCCGTCCAGCAGAGCCGCAGCAGTTTCCAGCAGGAAACGGGTATCGGCGCTCCAGTTTTCCGCCGCCAGGTCCGCAGGAAGCACCCGATGTTCGATGAAGGTCTCGAAAATCCGCCCCATCAGCAACGACGCAAAATTTTCTCCGACAGGGAGTTCTCGATGAAGCGCGTTGAGATAGTCCGCCGCACGGGCCGCGCCCGGAGCCGGAGTCTCGACGCCGGCGGAGGAAAATGCTCCCGCAAGCCGTCTGAGCAACGGATCTGCGGGCAGCTCCATCCGGCCCGAAGCGTCGGGACGTGCAAAGAGCAGTTCCAGCGCTTCCGCGCCGCGCCTCACCTTCTCTTCCGCCATGATTCCGGAGCCCCCCGCAGACTACACTTCAAGCAGAGCCCGATCAATCTTGACTACGACCTTGGTCACTTCGCTGCCGTCGCCGTTCCCGGGCATATGTCCTTCTTCCGGCAGGAAGATGGCGAAATTTCCCGGCGCCAGTGGAAGTCCCACCGTACCGTCGTCCACGTTGCGGTAAAAGGCGATGTCACGCGTGGCATCGTAATCTGCGGTGACTTCCAGGCCGTCGATGGAGCGCGAGAAGATCGTCTCGCGCCCGGCCAGCAACAACTGGATGTCGACGTAACGACGATGGATTTCAAGCTTGTCAGGACGCGGTTCATGCGTGTTGTAGCTCTGAACCATCGCATAAACCCGCTCTCCGTCGATCTCATAACGCCCTGTCGCGGTCTCCGTATCACATCCCCCGAGAAAGGCGGCCAGCTTGGCCCAGGTCGCCGGTGCGAGTTTCGCGTAGTTCGCAAAATTCTTCAGATCGTCAAAAATCATGATTCCGCCTCGTCCTCACGATTCCTTTATTTCGCCGGAGACGTTTCCGGTTCCTCCGCCTGCAGATCCGCGACTTCCTTCTTCAGTTCCTCCACAAGGCGCTTCTGCATCCTGAGCGAAATCTCCTGCATCCCGGCCATCAGCTTCTGCTGCAGAACCGGAGTCTTGTCGAGAAAAGCCTGGCCGATCGGCGACTTGAAGAAGGTGATCAGCTCCTTGAGCTGCTCTTCGGTGAAGGTGGCGGCGTAGGCTTCAGTCATCAGGGGACCGAGTTTCGCCCAGCTCAACTCCTCTTCGACGATCGCCATCGCGCGGCCGAGCAGCTTCTCCTGCTGCTTCTGCTCCTCGGCACTCAACTTGATGCCCTGCTGTTCCAGCATTTTGGGAACCATCTGACGCTGCATGTTCCGAACCATCGCCAGCGAGTTCTTCAACTGCGCCTCGGCACGCATGACCTGCATCATTTCGGCGGCAAGCCGGGTCTGCTCTTCAGAAATTCCTGCAGCGAATCCCGCGAGGCAGCAGAATGAGACGACCAGCAGAAACAGTTGTTTTTTCATTTTCTTCAAATCCTTTCAGATCAATGGATTCTCAGTGCGGAACACTTCAACGCTTTCTCCGGGTCGGCAG
Source organism: uncultured Victivallis sp. (assembly GCA_944389895.1). Lineage (GTDB taxonomy): Bacteria > Verrucomicrobiota > Lentisphaeria > Victivallales > Victivallaceae > Victivallis. The sequence continues at coordinate 7,585 of CALXOA010000117.1, forward strand.
ATGCGCGCACTCGCCGTGAACGGCGTGCGCCGCCTCCATCATCGCTTCCCCGAGAGTCGGATGAGCATGGATCGCACGGCCGAGTTCCCTTGCGGTGCACTCCAGCAACATGGCCGGCCCCGCCTCGGCGATCAAATCGGTCGCATGCGGCCCGATGATGTGCACCCCGAGCACCTGATCGGTTTTCCGGTCGGCAAGGATCTTCACGAATCCCTCCGTCTCGCCCATCGCCATCGCCTTGCCCAGCGCGGAGAACGGGAATTTGCCGACCGCATAGTCGATCGACTGCGCCTTGCATTGCTCCTCCGACAGACCGATCGTGCCGATTTCGGGGGTGGTGAAGATGCACCCCGGGGTCAGCTCACCGGTGAAGTTCGCCGGTTTACCGCAGATCACGTTGACCGCGGCGCCGGCGGCGGCGCTGGCCCAGTGGGCGAGCATGATTTTTCCGACCGCGTCGCCGATCGCGTAGATTCCCGGCGTCGAAGTCCGGAAATTGTCGTCGATCACGATGTAGCCGCGAGCGGTGGTCTTGACGCCGGCGGCGGCGAGATTCAATGCGGCGGTCGCCGGTTTGCGACCGATGGAGACCAGCAGATAATCCGCCTTGACCGTTTCGTCGCCGACCTTGCCGGAGACGCCGCGGGCGGTCGCCTTGATGTCGGAGAGCGGTTTGCCGTTCAGGATCCGGATGCCTTTGTCGCTCATCTGCTTCGCCAGCAGTTTTGCGCATTCACCGTCGGTGGCCGGCAGGATCTGCGGCAGCATTTCAACCACGGTAACCTGTACGCCGAGTTCGGCGAAGAGACAGGCGAACTCGCAACCGATCACGCCGCCGCCGAGAATCAACAGGCTCTTGGGCAACCGGGGCAGACTCAGCAGTTCCGTGGAGGTCAGAATGCGCTCTCCCTGCGGGATGAATCCCGGCACCAGCGGCTCGGAACCGGCGGCGATGATGAAGTTTTTCGCCTCGATCACCGTCCCGGCCTGCTCGCCGGCGGCCACCAGCAACTGTCTGCGGCTCAGAAATTCGCCGCGACCGGAAAAGACAGTTACCCCGGCCGCTTTCAGGAGTCCGGAGATTCCGGCGCGCAGTCTGGCGATCACGCCGTCTTTCCGCTCAAGCATCTTCACCCAGTTCGGTTTGATCTCGCCGGAGATTTCGACGCCGAAGTCACCGGCACGCCGGGCCGAGGCGTAAACTTCCGCCCCGGCGATCAGTGTTTTGGTCGGGATGCAGCCGACGTTGAGGCAGGTTCCGCCGGGGAATGCTTTTTCGACCAGCGCCGTCTTCAGACCGTTCTGCCCCGCCCGGATTGCGGCGACATAGCCGCCAGGCCCCGCGCCGATCACACACACATCAAACTTTTCCACTTTCCCAAACTCCCATGAATTGTTGGTGTTGTCATCTACGAAGATAGCACAGTTTTGCCGGACGTGCAAGGGGAAATGTACGTTTCCCCCGTGAAAAAAAACGGTTAAACGATCCAAATCATTTGAAAACGGCACGGTTTGGAACTACATTACTAAATGAATGTTGTCAGCAAATCCAAAGATTTATATCGACTTGAGAGGAACCAAAATGCCCGAAGAACTCCAGAGTCTGCTCAACAAGATCAATGAGGAAGGCGTCAGGAAGGCCGAGGCCGAACGCGCTTCCATCATTGCCGCCGCCGAAAATGATGCCAGAACAATCCGCGAAAAGGCGCAGGCTGAGGCGGAGGAGATCAAAAAGGCCGCCGAGAGCGAAGCCGAAGCACTGACCGCCCGTACGGAGAGTGCCGTTCGTCAGGCAGCCCGCGACATCATCCTCGAGCTTCAGTCCGAGCTTGAACTGCGGATCAGGCGTGCCGTCGAAGGTGCCGCCGAGCAGGCATTGAGTGCGGATTTCATGGCCGGGTTGATCCGTGAACTGGCGGCGAAGTTCGCCGCGGCTCCGGGCAGCGCGATCTCCGTGTTGACCGCGGTGAAGGATGTCCCGGCGCTTGAAAACGCGCTGCGCGGCGCGTTGGCATCGTCGCTTCACACCGACCCGCAGGTTTTCGGCTCCACCGGCATCAAGGGAGGTCTTGAAGTCAGTTTCAGGGATGGAGAAGTCTATTTCGACTTCACCAGCGGCGCCGTCACGGAACTGGTCGGCGAATACATCGGCCCCCGGCTGGCGAAACTGCTCGCCGGAGATGACAAGTAATTTCCGGGCGGGAGCGGAGCTGCCATGTACTATTTTCTGTGCGCCTCGCTGCCGGACCTCATGTTCGGCAAGCAATCGCGGTTGTCGGTTGCCGCGTTTGACGAGCTTTGCCGCGGGCAGGTGGGAGAAGCCGATTTCACCCGGCTCACCGGAACCGGGCTTGAGGTCGGTTCCGATCCAGCGGAATCGCTGGGAAAGCCGCGCGTCTACGCCGAAATGATCCGTTTCGAGCAGTACCTGCGCACCCGTATCGCTCAGCGCCGGGCCGGGCGTGAAGAGGATCGTGCCGCCTCGTTGCCGGATCCGGTCGAATATTTCAGTGAGGTGGATATTGCACTTGCACAGGCTGCGGCCGCCGCCGACCCGGCGGAACGGGAGCGGGTGATCGACAGGCTGCGCTGGCGCCGGCTCGATGATCTCGAGGCGGGGCACGAGTTCGATTTCGACCGCCTCTGCGTTTACCGGCTGCGGCTGGCGATCCTCGACAAGTACCGCGACCGGCGGGCGGAACCCGGGCGTGAGAATTTCAATGCCGCCGTGGAGCGCATCTCCCAGGCGGCGCCGGCCACGGAGTAGATCAGATTTTTTCATCTTTATGAGTCAGGAGCTTGAATAATGGCAGAGGTCAAGAACATCGAGAAGATTGTCGGCGTCAACGGCAACCTGATGACCGTCGAATTTACCGACAAGGTCATGCAGAATGAAGTTGCATTCGCCAAAGTCGGCGACGCCAAACTCAAATGTGAAGTGATCCGGGTCCGGGGCAATCGCGCCGACCTGCAGGTATTCGAAAGCACCAACGGCCTCAAAGTGGGCGACGAGGTCGAATTTACCGGCGAGCTTCTGAGCGTCGAACTCGGCCCCGGGCTGCTGACCCAGGTCTACGACGGACTCCAGAATCCGTTGAATCTGCTCGCGGAACAGTCGGGCTTCTTCCTGAAGCGGGGCGTCTATCTGCGTGCTCTTGACCGCGAACGGACCTGGGTCTACACCCCGATCGCCCACGAGGGTGACAAAGTCGTGGCCGGCGACCGGATCGGGTCGGTTCCGGAAGGCATCATCAAGCATTACATCATGGTTCCCTTCGCGTGGAAGGGAGAGTGGACGCTCAAATCGGTCAGGCCCGCCGGAGAATGGAAGATCGATGACGTGATGGCGGTTGCGGTCAACGAACAGGGCGAGACGCGCAACATCACGATGACCCAGTTCTGGCCGGTCAAGATTCCGATCACCAATTACGCGGAGAAGCTGCTTCCCGAAAAGACCATGATCACCCAGCAGCGTACGATCGATACCTTCTTCCCGGTGGCGGTCGGAGGCACCTTCTGTACCCCCGGCCCCTTCGGTGCCGGGAAAACGGTCCTTCAGCATGCGATCAGCCAGCATGCGGAAGCGGATGTGGTGATCATCGCGGCATGCGGAGAGCGCGCCGGCGAAGTGGTGGAAATCCTGCGCGAATTTCCGGAACTGGAGGACCCGCGGACCGGACAGCCGTTGATGAACCGTTCGATCATCATCTGCAATACCAGTTCAATGCCGGTGGCGGCGCGCGAAGCATCGGTCTACACCGCCGTGACGCTGGCCGAATATTACCGGCAGATGGGACTCAACACGCTGCTGCTGGCCGACTCGACCAGCCGCTGGGCACAGGCGCTGCGGGAGGTTTCCGGCCGCCTTGAGGAAATTCCCGGCGAGGAGGCGTTCCCCGCTTATCTTGAATCGCTGATCGCAAGTTTCTACGAACGGGCCGGCCTGGTCCGGCTCCGTACCGGGGAAACCGGCAGCGTCACCATCGGCGGAGCGGTTTCTCCGGCGGGCGGCAACTTCGAAGAGCCGGTGACGCAGGCGACACTGAAGGTGGTCGGGGCATTTCTCGGGCTCTCCCGCGAGCGTTCCGACGCCCGTCGTTACCCGGCGATCCATCCGCTTGAGAGCTGGAGCAAGTACCGGAGTGTCGTGGCCCGTAACGAACTCGAAGTCGCACGTGCCATCCTGCGCCAGGGAGCCGAAGTCAACCAGATGATGAAGGTCATCGGGGAGGAGGGAACCAGCCTCGACGATTTCGTGGTTTACCTCAAGAGCGAATTTCTCGATTACGTCTACCTGCAGCAGAACACCTTTGACGCGATCGACGGCGCCACCGACGCCGATCGCCAGCGTTACATGTTTGAGCAGATCTACAAAGTGCTTGTCGGGACCTTCAAGTTGCCGGACAAGGACACCGCCCGCAGCTATTTCCTCGAGTTGCGCCAGTTGTTCACCGACCTGAACTACCTGCCGATGGACTCCGAGGATTTCAAGCGTCAGGAGGCGGCCATCGCTGAAAAAATCGCCGAGAGGAGCAGTGCAAATGCGTAAAGTTTACCACAAGATCATCCATATCGCCGGAAACGTGATCACCGTCGAGGCTGATGATGTCTCCTACAATGAACTTGCCGAGGTGACCAGCGCCCGCGGTGTTTCGCTTGCGCAGGTGATTCGCCTCGCCGACAGCAAGGTGTCCCTGCAGGTTTTCGCGGGCAGCCGGGGAATCAGCACCGGCGACCAGGTCCGCTTTCTCGGCCGCGCGATGCAGGTATCGAGTTCCGAAGCCCTGCTCGGGCGTGTCTTCTCCGGTCGCGGAACTCCACGCGACAACCGGCCGGAAGTGCTCTCCGACATGGTCGAGATCGGCGGTCCTTCGGTCAACCCCGCCAAGCGGGTGATCCCGCGCAACATGATCCGTACCAACATCCCGATGATCGATGTTTTCAACACGCTGGTGGAATCGCAGAAGCTGCCGATCTTCTCCATCGCCGGAGAGCCTTACAATGAGCTTCTGGCCCGCATTGCGCTGCAGGCGGAGGTCGATGTGATCATTCTCGGCGGAATGGGAATCAAATATGACGACTACCTGACGATGAAACGCACACTCGACGAACACGGCGCACTGTCGCGCACGGTGATGTTCATCCACACTGCGGCCGATCCGGTCGTGGAGTGCCTGATGGTGCCGGACATGAGTCTTGCGGTCGCCGAACAGTATGCGCTCGAGGGGAAACGGGTGCTCTGCCTGCTGACTGACATGACCAACTTCGCCGACGCGCTCAAGGAAATCGCGATCACGATGGAGCAGATTCCGGCGACCCGCGGCTATCCGGGAGACCTCTACAGCCAGCTGGCCAGCCGTTATGAGAAGGCAGTCGATTTCGACGGAGCGGGTTCGATTACGATTCTAGCTGTGACGACGATGCCTGGAGATGACGTGACCCACCCGGTTCCGGACAACACCGGTTACATCACCGAAGGGCAGTTCTACCTGCGCAACGGGCGTATCGAGCCCTTCGGCTCTCTGTCGCGTCTGAAGCAGCAGGTCAACGGAAAAACCCGACCGGACCACCGTGCGATCATGGATTCGATGATCCGTCTCTATTCCGATTTCCGCAGCACACTGGAAAAGCAGTCGATGGGCTTCCAGATGAGCGCCTGGGACAACAAGCTCCTGAAGTACGGCCGGCAGTTCGAAAAGGGAATGATGGATCTTTCGGTCAACATTCCGCTGGAAGAGGCGCTTGACCTCGGGTGGAAAATTCTTGCCGACTGTTTCGAGCGCAATGAAGTCGGAATCAAGACCGACCTGATCGACCGCTACTGGCCCAGGAAGAATTGAGGCGCTGAGAAGCGATGGCAAAAATCAAATTCACCAAAACAGAGCTCAAGAAGCAGCAGGATGCACTGAAGCAGTTCCGGCGTTTTCTGCCCACTCTCCAATTGAAGAAGCAACAGCTTCAGATGGAGGTGCGCAAGAGCGCGGATATGCTTGAGGCGAATCTCGTCGCCCAGCGCGAGCTGGTCGAACGAATGGCGGGTTTTCTCGAGCTTTTCGGCGATTCCGGCGCCGTCGCTTTCGCCGAAGAGCGCGTCAAGGTCAGGGCGGTTCGCAAAGGAGTGGAGAATATTGCCGGTATTCCGATCCCCACCTTTGAGTCGGTCGAATTTGAACCGGCGACCTGGGATCTCTTCGCAACAGACTGGTATATCGACGATGCGATCCGTGCCCTGAAGGATGCGGTCTCATTGAAGGAGGCTCACAAGGTGCTTGAGATTCAACACCGGTTGTTGACGACCGAGTTACGCACCACCAGCCAGCGGGTCAATCTCTTTGAGAAGGTCAAGATTCCGGAGTGCAGAGAGAACATCCGCCGGATCCGGATCATGCTCGGAGACCTTGAAACCAGCGCGGTTGCCCGGTCGAAAATCGCCAAGCGCAAGACCGCGGACGCAGCGTCATGATTTCACAGGATGCTGAACCCGGATCACGATATGCATGGGTTGCGATTCCGGTTCAGCCCCGCGGAAGATTCTGCAAATGAAAATGATCACCCCCGCCCTGGCTGCGGAACTGTTGGCGAAAGCGGCGGTTGCCCCACGCCGCAGAACTCACTTTAATCTGCACGACTCCACCGATGAGCCGATCAACCGGCTTGCCGTCGCCGTGCTGCCCGAAAGCCGTTTTCCCGCCCACCGGCACAGCGGCAAATGGGAACTGTTTACGATCCTTCAGGGTAAAATGGCCCTTTTCCTTTATGACGACGCGGGGAACATCATCGGTCGGCATACGCTCGGGGAGGATGTTTACACCGTGGAAATTCCCGCCGGGGTCTGGCACAACTACGTCGCCCTTGCCCCATCGCTCGCGCTTGAAGTCAAAGCCGGCCCCTACGAGCCGCTTTCTCCAGAAGACAGCGCGCCGTTTCCGGGAATGATGCCGGAAGATCTGGCATGACGATTTTTCCGGAAACGTATTTCCCTTTCCGGATGCCTGACCCGGCGGCTTCCGGCGGAAGCCGCCGCAACTGATTTCCGATTCCGAAAAAGGCCCCGCCTTCCTTATTTTCCGTGGAATCATCTGCCTCCTCTGTGGTCGATACGCTCCCTCCCATCAAGCGTTCCTGGCTGTCTGATGGATCCTGTATCCCAGAAAATTCGGATCTTTTCCCCTCACGGCAGAGTCAGATGTAAAAATATCGATATTTTTGTATCGATTGACTGTTGACTTTCGTTCCGGATCGATTATATTATAAATAACGAAAGAGAGATGTAAGAGTGATTGGACAACCGGTTCATCCGATGCAGATCGGTTTTGAATATTTCCCTGTTCCCTTTTCCCTTCTCCCGGCCGGGTGCCTCCCTGCACCCGGCCTTTTTTTTCGCTGAAACGAAGAAAACGCCACGGGGAACTTGATTCCCCGCTCCGGCCATACTATATTACGATACGAGAGGATTTCAGGAGATCGATGTACGCGTTATTTGTCCGTCACATCGTCGTCGTTTCGCCGTTACTTATCCGTTTTTCGGGGGAAATCATGAAGATCAGACTCTTTCCATGGCCGGCATTGCCGGGAATGGCCGGCGGGGAAATTCCCGATGCGCCGGGACGGGTGCCGCCCGTCGGAATCGGTGCGGCCCGATGGAGGGTCTCCCTGTTTTTTCTTCTTCTGCTGATGACGATCGCGGCAAAATCGGCGGAACACCGCTGGGTTTTGTCGCTGCCGTGGGTGCCGCAGGCACAATTCGCCGGAATTTACTGGGCAAAGGAGAAGGGGTTGTTCAACCGGCAGGGACTTCAGGTTGAACTGCGCCACCGGACAGCGGAAACCCCGATCTTCGATGCGCTGAAATCACCGGAAAGCGATCTGGTGATCGCACCGCTGGTCACGGCGCTGAAGGCGCGTGACGCAGGGCTCGAAGTGGTCAACCTCGCCCAGATCAGCCAGGAATCGTCGTTGCTGCTCGTGGCAAGAAGCAACTCGGGGTTGACCGATTTGCGGAATTTCCGCCTGCCTGACCGCCGGGCGCGGGTCGGCATCTGGAGCGTCAACTTTGATGTACTGCCGCGTATCTTTCTCTCCCGCAACAAACTTGACGTCGAGGTATTTCCGGTGAACGACGGAGTCGGTCTCTTCCTGTGGGGCGCTCTCGACGCCGTAACCGCAATGGAATACAATGAATTTTATCAGCTGCTGGCGGCGGGATTGCGCCCGGAGGAGCTGATCCGTTACCGGTTACGGGATTATGGACTCAACGTGCCGGAAGACGGCCTGTACGCCCTCGAAGAAACGTTTCGCCGCTACCCCGAGGATTGCGAGGCGTTGCGGAATGCCCTGATTTCCGGTTGGCAGGAGGCGCTGCGCCAGCCTGCCGAGGCACTTGAGCTGGTCCGAGAGGAGTGCGAACGACACCACTGCCGTTACGATCCCGCTCAGCAGAAATGGATGCTCTACGCCTTCGGGCAGAATCTGAAGACCGATGATCAGAAAGTTTGCGGCAGACTCTCCCGCCACAACTATGACGTCGCTGTCCAGCTGTTGAAAAAATACGGGGAAATTCAAAATGCGGCACCGTTTGAGACCTTTTTCCCCCTGTCTCCGGCGCCGGAGGAGGGAGAACTCAACCGATGAAGGCCTTCCGCGACTGGAACTTCAATGCAAAACAGACCTTTGCGGTCACGTTGCTGTTGTTGTTGATCTTCGGTTCACTTTTCCTGTGGATGCGCAGGGAAAGCCACCGGTTGCTCGACGATCAGATCAATCGGACGGCGCTGGCACAGGTCGAAGTCACTGCGGAGAAAATCAACTCCGGGCTTCTGGTCGTGGAAACTGCGGCACGCGAATTTGCGGCTACGCTTGAGGCGCTCCCGCGCGAGGAACCACTGCAGCGCCGACTGCTCGAGGAGAGCTTCCGCCGTCTGCATGCCCGGGTACCGGCTCTCTGCGGAATCAGCATCGCCTACACCCCGGAAATTTTTCTCCCGGATCGGAAATACTACATGCTCTATGTTCAACCCGGAGCCGACGGCGCCGTCGAAGTAACACAGATCGGAGGGCCCGACCATCGTTACGACCGTTTCGACTGGTTTCTGATCCCGAAGCTGCTCAACCGGCCGATCTGGACGGAACCCTACTTCGACACCTTCGCGGAATGTACCATGACCACCCGGGCTCAGCCACTGTATTCCGAAGGCCGTTTCATCGGAATCACCGGCTTCGATCTTTCGCTCCGGGGAATTGAGAAGAGCGTCGCTGCCGCCGATGCCTACGGATACGGCGAGGAGTTCCTGTTGTCGCGCTTCGGGCGGTTCATTGTATTTCCCGACCATCTCAGAACCACCGACACCAGCACGGATGCGGGAGAGTGGGTCTCCCGGGCATTCAACACAACCATCTTCAGTCTTGCCGATTTTCTTGACGACACCAGATTCGGGTTCGAAGACGGCAGCGTCCGGATGCAGCAGATCGGCCGGGAGATGCTTGAGGGGCGCAGCGGATTCGTCACGATACCGGGACTCGGCGGGAAGGGAAACTCCCCGGAGCGACTCTACTATGCTCCCGTGAGTGCCCCCCACTGGAGCGTCGGTGTGGCCTATTCCGAACAGGAGCTTGCCGCGCCGCTTCACCAGCTGGAACACCAGCTTGGATTGCTTGCACTGGCCGGAATGTTGTTGATGTACGGAGCCGTGACAATCGCCAATCGCCATCTCTGCCGACCACTGCAGCAACTGGAAGCGGCCGCCCGATCAATCGGCGGCGGAAATTTCCATACCCAGCTTCCACCGGTTGGCGGAGAAGATGAGATCGGCCGGTTGAACCGGAGTTTTTCGACGATGCAACGCGAACTCGGCGAATATATGGAAAAACTGCGGGAAACCACCGCGGTCCGGCAGAAAATCGAAAGTGAACTCGAAGTCGCCCGGCAGATTCAACAGGGAATCCTGCCGAAGATGCTGCCCCCCCTGCCGGATACCCGTGAATTTTCGCTTTTCGCGGCTCTGCACCCGGCACGTGCCGTCGGCGGCGACCTCTACGATTTTTTCCCTCTGGATGAGCAGCGTTACTGTTTCATAATCGGCGACGTGTCCGGCAAGGGAGTTCCGGCGGCGCTGTTCATGGCGATCACCCAGACGTTGCAGCGCAGCGAGGCGGAACGATTCTGCGGCACGGGAGAACTGGTGGGACGGATCAACGACCTCCTGGTGCGGAACAATGATTCCATGATGTTCGTGACCTATTTTCTCGGGGTTCTCGATCTGCGCAACGGCACCGTCGAATACACCAATGCCGGTCACAATCCGCCCTATGTGTTGCGTTCCAACGGCGCGCTTGAACTTCTGACCAGCCGCCACGGGCCGGCGCTCGGTATCATGGAACACTTCCGGTACGGCAGTGGAACCATCACCTTGACGCCCGAGGACACGCTGGTTCTCTACACCGACGGCATCACCGAAGCGATGGACGCCGACCAGCACATGTTCGGTGTCGAAGCGCTCCAGCGGGTGCTGGCGGGACGGGGGCTCAACACCTCTCCGACAATTCTCGGGGATGAGATTCTCGCCGCAGTCGACCGTTTTTCCGGCGGCGTGGAACAGGCCGATGACATCACGCTTCTGATATTGCGTCGGAAGCTGTCTTGAAGAAAGAGGGGGAATCGATGGAATTTTTTCGACCTGAAATTTGCAAAATGGAAACAACCGTTATATCTTAAAGGAAAAAGTGTTGTATTGACCGCAGACCAACTGCTATAAAACAGTATTTCTGGATTTCAACGCGGCCCAATCAAGGACAGCTACACGGAGATAAAAAATGAAGTATGATTTTACCCAGTATGTGACCAAGGATTCTGTGATCTCCCTCGATGGTCGAAACAAACTCGAGGTCATGGACCAGTTGATCACCCGGGCCGCCGATCTGACAAAGCTGAATCGCGATGTGATTTTCCGCCTCACCTGGAAGCGTGAACAGATGATGACCACCGGTGTCGGGGGAATGCTCGCGTTGCCGCACATCCGGATCAACGACATCAACCATCCCTTTGTGATCGTCGGCGTCTGTGAGAACCCGATTGAAGACTATCAGGGGCAGGATGACCAGCCGGTCCGCGTAATCGTCTTCACCGTTGCCCCCGATGAGAACCAGGAAGCTTATCTGCAACTTCTCTCGAGCATTTCGCGTAAACTGCGCAACCCGGCGCTGATCGAAGAGTTGATCTCCGCCGTCGGTGCTCCGGCAAAAATTCTTGAAATCATCAAACGCGAAAACGCCTGAGTGCGGGGAAAGAGGAAATGAGCAAGAGCGCGAATGAATTGGGTGCAAAAGCCCAGATTGATTTTCATTGTTTCAATCCGGAGTGCGAGGGGATTGTCAAATTCAATCTCGCCGATGTCGCGGTCAAGGGGTTCCAGGCGGTCTGCCCGAAATGTCACCGCACCTACGAACTCGATGCCGGGCTGAAGGACAAACTCGGCCGGATGCTCGAGTTGATCACGGCGATCCGGAAGGCGGAAGACATTCTCGGAGACAGCAATGTATCGGTGAATGTCGCCGGCGGCGAGGTGAAAATTCCATACGCGCTTCTGCTGACGCGCCTCAATACGCTCATTACGCTGGAAGTAGGTGATCGAAAAGTGGATTTCCACCTCTGGGTGGAACCCTCTTCTCCGGATACGTTCCGTTAAGAAAGGCCGATCAGGAGTCGTGGAGACTCCGGACCGGAGGCGTCGGCGACGGGGCCGGCGTTTCTTTTTGCCGGGACCGGGGGGGGGCGGAAAAGAAATGGTTTCAGTACAGTGTTGAATTACAGGAGGATATCATTATGACCGAGCAGGAAATCATCAAGATTCTGGAAGAGTCCGGCGCTCTGCTCTCCGGGCACTTTCAGTTGCGCAGCGGTCTGCACAGCAACCGCTTCTTCCAGGCGGCACTGCTGCTGCAGTATCCGGACAAGGCGGAGACGGTCTGCCGTTTCCTTGCCGAGTCGTTCCGGGGCATGAAGATCGACGCGGTAATTTCGCCGGCGGTCGGCGGCCTGATCGTCGGGCAGGAGATCGCGCGGGCACTCGGGTGCCGGGCGATCTTCGCCGACAAGGAGGATGGTAAACTGGTTCTGAAGCGTGGTTTCACGATCAAACCGGGCGACCGGATTCTGGTTGCCGAAGATGTAGTGACCAAAGGCGGCCGCGTCCAGCAGACCGTGGATCTGGCCCGTTCCTTCGGGGCCGAGATCGTCGGGATCGCGGTGATTGTCGACCGTTCCGGCGGCGACGCGAAGTTTGATGTTCCATTCAAGAGTGCGCTGAAGCTCTCTCTGCCGACTTACGAGCCGGCGGAGTGCCCGCTCTGCAAAGAGGGGCTGCCCATTGATCGGCCGGGGTCGAAATAATCATGATCACAGCGATTTTAAAAGCGATTTTCGGAACCAAAAGCCAGAGAGATCTCAAAAAATGGCGTCCGCTGGTACGCCGGATCAATGAGCTGGAAGTCGGTTACCAGAAGCTCTCCGATGAGGAACTCCAGGCCAAGACGCCGGAATTCAAGGAGCGGCTGGCCGGAGGAGAAACGCTCGACGATATCATGTGCGAGGCTTTCGCGGTGGTGAAAAACGCCTGCCGGCGTCTGGCCGAACGCAAGGAAGTGGTCGAAGTCTGCGGCCAGCCGATGGTCTGGGACATGGTTCCTTTCGATGTTCAGCTGATGGGCGGTATCGCATTGCATCGCGGCAGCATCGCCGAAATGGCCACCGGGGAAGGCAAGACGCTGGTCGCGACCATGCCGCTCTATCTCAATGCGCTGACAGGGAAAAACTGCCAGCTGGTTACGGTCAACGACTATCTGGCACTGCGCGACTCGACCTGGATGGGGGCCGTCTACAAGTTCCTCGGGCTCACCGTCGGCTGTCTGCAGAATCAGCAGCCGCCCCACGTCCGCCGCGAGCAGTACGCCTGCGACATCACGTATGGAACCAACAGTGAATTCGGGTTCGACTATCTGCGCGATATGGGCATGGCCAACGAGGCGGCGCAACTGGTGCAGCGCGACTACTATTACGCGATCATCGACGAAATCGACAGCATTCTGATCGACGAAGCCCGGACACCGCTGATCATCTCCGGTCCGGTGCCGATGGCGACCCATCAGTTCGATCAGCTTCAGCCGCTGGTGGCAAATCTCTACAACAAGCAGAATCTGCTCTGTTCCCGCCTGGTGCGCGAGGCGCGCGCCTCGTTTGCAAAGGCGGATCTCTCCGATGAGGAGCGCGACGCGGCGATGCTGAAGCTGCTCCAGGTGAAATTCGGTATGCCGACCCATAAACAGCTGCTCCACGTACTGGAAGATGGCGACATCGTAAAAGAGCTCGAAAAGCTTGAAATGCACGTGCGCAGCGACACGAACCGGGGCATGCTGCAGGAAGTGCAGGAGATTCTCTATTTCACGATCGACGAGAAGACCAACGAAGCCGATCTGACCGCACTCGGGCGTCAAACGCTGTCGCCGGATGATCCGAATGCCTTCATCGTGCCCGACCTTCTCGGAGAAATCAACCGTATCGACACCGATGAAACGCTGTCGCCCACCGAAAAAACCGAGCACCGCAATGCGTTTCAGGCCGAATTTTCCGCGAAGAGCGAACGGTTGCACGATCTGTCGCAGCTGCTCAAGGCATACTGCCTTTTCGAGAAGGACGTCAACTATGTGGTGCAGGACCGCAAGGTGCTGATCGTCGACGAGCATACCGGCCGACTGATGCCGGGCCGCCGCTTCTCCGACGGACTCCACCAGGCGCTCGAAGCCAAGGAAGGCGTTCCGATCGAGCAGGAAACGCAGACGATGGCGACCATCACGATCCAGAACTACTTCCGCATGTACAAGAAACTGGCCGGCATGACCGGTACCGCGGAGACCGAAGCGAGCGAATTTCATCAGATCTACAAGCTCGATGTGACCGTGATTCCGACCAATCGGCCCTGTATCCGCAAGGATGAGAATGACTCGATCTTCAAGACGAAACGTGAAAAGTTCACCGCCATCCTGAAGGATGTCGAGGAACGTCACAGGAAAGGTCAACCGGTTCTGCTCGGTACGATCTCGGTCGAAGACTCCGAAATTCTGTCGCGGATGCTCAAAATGCGCAACATTCCGCACAATGTTTTGAATGCCAAGAATCACCAGCATGAAGCGGAAATCGTTGCGCGCGCCGGACAGGTCGGAGCCGTGACCGTCGCTACCAATATGGCCGGCCGCGGTACCGACATCAAGCTCGGCCCCGGCGTCGCCGAACTCGGCGGCCTTCACGTGATCGGTTCGAGCCGTCACGACTCGCGCCGCATCGACCGCCAGCTGCGCGGCCGCTGCTCGCGGCAGGGGGATCCGGGATCTTCGAAATTCTACGTATCGCTCGAAGACAATCTGATGCGTCTCTTCGGTTCCGACCGGATCGTCAAGATCTTCGAGAAGTTCGGCCTCGAGGAGGGTGACGAACTGCAGCATCCCTGGCTCAACAAGTCGATCGAAACCGCCCAGCGCCGGGTGGAACAGCACCACTTCTCGATCCGTAAGCGCACACTGGATTTCGACGACGTGATGAACAAACAGCGCGAGATCATCTACGGATTGCGCAAGGATGCGCTGCTGTCGGAGAATCCGCACGATGTGCTCTTCGGAATCATCGAACAGGTCGTGGAAAGCGAGGTCAACAACGCCGCCCATCCGGCTGAAACCAGGGAGAACAACCGCGACGGATTCGACGCCGGAAAACTGGTCGCCTATCTCAATTCGACATTCCCGCTCACGTTCGAGGAGAAAGAGCTCACCGAGGGGCTCAGCGACGGCCGCCTGGTCGATGCCGACAAGCTTACGCTGCAGATCGTCGACCGAATCGAGGCCGCCTACGGCGACCGCAATGCCGGCCTGCCCGAAGAACAGGTGCAATATCTTGAACGGCATACCGTCCTTGAGGCGATCGACCGGCTGTGGCAGGAGCATCTCTACGCGATGGACAATCTGCGTTCGAGCATGTCGCTGCGGGTCTACGCACAGAAGGATCCGCTGGTGGAATACAAGCACGAGGCCTACAAGATCTTCAAGTCGCTGATGGATCAAATCTATCAGGATGTCGCGACGAATCTCTTCCGGGCCACGGTGACGCGGCTGCTGTCGCTGGAGGAAATTCTGGCATCGATGCCGCAGGAACTGATCCATCAGACATTCGGCCAGTTCGACGGTGCCGGGCCGATTACGATCAACGCAGGCGGCCAGCAGCTCACCATCCCGATGGAACTGATGGGTGGAGGGATGCCGCCGGAGGCCCCGGCGGAACCGGAAGCGCCAAAATCCGCTGCGAGTGACGTGCAGATCACCTTCCGGCGCAGCGTCCCCAAGGTGGGCCGTAACGACGACTGCCCGTGCGGCAGCGGTAAAAAATACAAGAAGTGCTGTGGCCGGGAACAGTAAGTCCTGTCGCAGGATGAACTTGCGGATCCGGGAAGACGGCGCGGCGCCTCTTCCCGTTTTTTTTCACCCCTCTCCGTCATGGAGGGGATCGATTCCATGGAAAGGAAGGACAGGATGGAATATCTGAACGCACTCGAAACAGCGCGCGCACCCTGGCCGTGGGCGTACAGCATTCTGGTTGCGGTAGTGCTGGTGCTGGCCGCGCTGCTGGCCAACTGGGTCACCCGACGGATTCTGCTGCGAGGAATCGAACGACTGCTCCATGCCCGGCGGACCGTGAATGATGAAATCACGCCGGTCCGGCTGGCCGTCGTTACACGTCTGGCCCGGATCGTGCCGGCGCTGGTGCTGGCCGGCGGGGCGGAGGCGATTCCGGAGATTCACGCGCCGATGGCGGCGATGATCCGGCAACTCTGCGCCGCATTCATCATCCTGACGGTCTCCATGGCGTTTTCGAAGGCGCTCGACCTGGCGGACCTCCTCTACCGGAGGCGTCCCGCCGCCGCAACCAGACCGATCAAGGGATATCTGCAGTTCGTCAAGATCTTTCTCTTCACTGCGGCGGTGATTCTGATCGTTGCAACGCTGGTCAACCGCAGCCCGTTGCTGCTGCTCTCGGGACTCGGCGCGATGGCGGCGGTGCTGATGCTGATTTTTCAGGATACCAT
>CALXOA010000118.1 GCA_944389895.1 uncultured Victivallis sp.
AAGTTCAATAAAGATAAAACCGTAGCTGAACAGGAGTGTCGGAGGAAAACCTGCGGCGGATCATCGCCCTGCCCTGGTGCATGGCCGGCAGCGATGAAAATGCGCGACCGGCGGATGATTCGATCGGGCGCAGCCATCCGCGCGCTTTCGGAGCGCTGCCGCGTTTTCTGCGGCTTCGACTGGAGGCAGGCGCTCCGATCGAAGCCGCCGTCCATCAAGTCACAGGAGTGCCTGCGCAGGCCTTCCGGCTCCGCGGCCGGGGTGTTCTCGCGCCCGGCAACGCCGCCGATCTGACCGCATTCGACCCGGATGAAATCGACGGCACCACCGATTTCACCGCGCCGCATACACCAGCCACCGGAATCCGGCTGGTGGCGGTTGACGGCAAAGTGGTCTACCGGAATTGATTCCGCCGACCGGCACTCGCCATCCGGATCACCGGCGCGCCAGAGAACGCAACACAGAAGCACAATGGAACAGGCAGCGCGGCAGGTGGAAGAAGGTCTTGGTCGGCATTCCCTTGCCGACTCCGACCGGAACACCGCCGGCGGTGACGCTCGTGAACCACTCCGGATATTCGGGGTCGCGAAAATGCCGCCATGTCCAGTCGTCAAGTTTCACGAACTCCTCGAGAAACTCCTCGTCCCCGGAAAGCGCAGCAGCATAAGCAAGCGCCAGCAACCCCTCCGTCTGGCTCCACCAGGATTTGAGTCCGGCTCCCGGCATGATCAACGGCCGGTCGAACGCATCCTGCATTGAGAATACACCGCCCTCCTTCCGGTCGAGAGCGTAACTGCAGATCTCGCGTGTCCACTCCGGAATCCGCGCCTCCACCTCATGTTTTCCGATCAATTTCGCCCCCTCGGCCATGAACCACATGGCCTCAAAGCCGTGACCGGATATCACCAGTCTGCCAAGAGGGGACTCAAGCCGGAATCTCCCGTCCAGTCCCATGGTTTCAACCCGGCGGCCGGTTCGTGGTTCGCGAAACTCAGGCACTCTCCCCAGCGCCTCCTCGAGCAGGCGCCGCACCGATCCATCGCCATCCCCCAATGCCCCCAGTACTTCGGTTGCGACACAGCAGAGATGCATGTAGATGCCGAACTTGCGGCAACCGGTCCGCATTTCGAAGGCGCGGAAATCGGCGACGAACTGCGCCAGAGCTTCTGCGGCGGCGTTCCGATGCCGCTTCTCCCCGGTCGCCCGGAACATCTGCGCCGCCGCCATCGCCGCATAACAGGGAATCATCACCCCATAATGGGCTTCACCACGCCTTGGATTCGAACCGTCAGCCTCCGCTTCAAAATAGTACTCTCCATCCGGCGCCCGTCCGAAACGTTCACAGAAATCAAATCCGGATTCCGCCAGCGGCAACCATTCCGCCCGCCGGCGCTCCGGCGGAGCGTCGTTGTGGAGTTTCGCGAACATGTAGACATTGCGCCACTGCATCCACAGGTACTTCTCCGTACCGAACAGCGAACCGTCGCGATCAAGCAGATTGAAGAAACCGCCGTGAACCGGATCCGGGGCATACCTCTCCCAGAAGGGAACGATCGACTCGTAAAGCTCCTCCTCATAACGGTCTGCCATCGCATTCAGATCGATTTTCATCTTTGAAAATTCCCTTTTCCATCCCGATAAAAAGAGGGCGGCACGCCGCAACGTGCCGCCGGAAGATTTCCGGAACTTCAGTCGAGTACCGCCCAGAGGCGCCCCGCCTTGTTGCGGATCAGCCGGATCGGCATTCCGAACGCCTGTGAGAGATGAGCTTCGTCGAGGATCGCATCGCGGGGGCCGGAACTCACAATACGCCCCTGCGCCAGCACCATTCCTTCGGAAAACACCGGCAGAATATCCTCGATCCGCTGAGTGATGAAAACGATCGTCACATCCGGCAGCGTATCGGCGATATGCTTGATCTCGGCAAGGAGAAATTCGCGTCCCGCCATATCGAGATAGACGCTCGGCTCATCGAGGATCACCAGTTCCGGTTTCGTCAGCAGTGCGCGGGCAATCAGAATCTTGACCTGTTCGCCGCTGGACATCGTGAAAATCTGCTGCCCGGCCAGATGCTCGCACCGGAAACGCCGCATCAGAGCGCGCGCCTGTTCCTCTTCTTCCGGCAGCGGCTTGCGAAAAAGTCCGAGCGTCGCATCAAATCCGGAGAGAACCATCTCCAGCCCGGTCCACTCGGTACTGGTGAACTGCTGCATGCACGGGCTGACCCAGGCGATCCTCTTGCGCAACTCGACCAGGTTGGTTCGCCCGAAACGATTCCCGAGCACCGTCACCTCGGCTCCGAATTTCGGCCACGCAAGCCCCATCAGCGTCTTGACCAGCGTCGTCTTGCCCGCACCGTTGGCGCCGAGGATGAAACAGCGGCCGCCGCGCTTCACCTGCCAGTTCATGTCATGAATGATCTCGCGCCCGCCCAGGTAGACCGACGCATTCCGGATATCGATCGCCAACTCTTCCGACATTTCCAAACCCATCATCTGTTCTTATATTCAATCCAACTGTCACGCAGCAACTTCCCGTGTGCGAACTCACGTTCGAAAGCGTTGAAGTCACCGGTTTCAATCATTTTCTTCATCTTCTCGTAGCAGAGTTCGAAGTCCCCCATCGCCCGCAACACGGCGGAGCGGTTCGCCTCAATGATCTCCCGCCACATCAATGGATTGCTCGACGCAATCCGGGAAGTGTCGCGAAAGCCGGTCGCACAACCGGAAAAACGCTCCTGTTTTGTCCGTTCATCCGGAGCATCCAGGATGCTCACCGCGAGCGCCGACGCGAGGATGTGCAGAACATGGCTTGTGTGGGCAACCAGATCATCGTGACGGTCGGCCGGGATCCGCGTCGTCCGGGTGCCGATCGACCGCCAGAATGCCTCAACCCGCTCCACCGCAAACTCCGGCGAGTCCGGAAAAGGACAGACAAAGACATCGGCATTGGCATAGAGCTCCGGAAACGCCGATTCGGGACCGGACTTCTCGGTTCCCGCCATCGGATGGCCTCCGACAAAATGAACACCGCGGCCCGTAAGACTCTCCCGGGCCGCCGCCATCACCCCGGATTTCACGCTGCCGAGATCGCTGACCACCGTTCCCGGCCGCCAGGCACCGGCATGACGGCGGAGGAAGGAGATGATTTCCGGGATCGGCAGCGCAATCAAAGTGAGGTCGGCTTCCTGAAGAACGGTCTCCACATCATCATCGGTGGCATCGAGCACATCGCAATCAAGCGCCCAGCGACGGATGTTCGCACGCCGGGTCCAGCCGATCCGGCGACAGGCTCCGCCGCGGAGCGCCATTCCAAGCGAGGCCCCGAGCAGACCGAGACCGATCACCGCAATCGAGGGTTGTTGTGGCTGATTCATGATTCTTCTTTCCTGAATATACTAACATAGCACCAAAAATACTCCAGCGCAAGAAAGATGAGTGACGGGACTCCTTTTTTTCGCAAAAAACCGCCATCCCACCATACCGTCACCGCGCCCGGCAAATGCCCCCCCGGGAAGCCCCGCACCTTCAGCCCCAGCCCCCCGCGCACCTCAGACCTCCATCCCGGGAAACAAAACTTAACACAAGTCATAATTTACTGATAACAAATATGTTACATTATACAATAAGAAATTTTTCTCACCCCTCCGCACGACAGAAAAAAACTCTCGAAGAGCCGAGCTTTCCCTGAGAAACGCTGAAACAGGAAAAATTTACTTTTCGCAGCTTGATAATCCGTTAAAACCAGCCTATATTACAAATTGTAAATTAATAGGTCGGTACCGTGGCGTGGAAGTGGGTGCGATTTGCCCGCTTTTTTATTTTAGCGACAGACAAGCAGACCGCGGGACGGCAGGAATCAGGCCGGGACGAGGAGTCCGGCGGAACGCAACGGAGGGTTATGATGGCAAACGAATTACTTACGATCCTCGAATATATCGAGCAGGAACGCGGCATCAGCCGCGAGAGTCTGATCAAGGCGTTGGAGAGCGCGATTCTGACGGCTTCGCGCAAGAGCATTCACCCGGCGAGCGATCTCAAGGTGAAGATCGATCCTGCCACCGGCCAGATTCAGGCCTGGGCAATGCTCGAAGTGGTCGAGGGAATGCCCAACTGTGATCAGCTGGTCATCGCACGGGCGCGGGAGCGCTTCCCCGACGTCAAGATCGGTGATGTCGTCGAATGGGAGGTCACGCCGCGCAATTTCGGTCGCATCGCCGCCCAGACCGCCCGGCAGGCGATCATTCAGCAGCTGCGGAAAGCAGAGAAGGAGAACGTGCAGGAGGAGTTCGCCGACCGCGTCGGCCAGATTCTCAACGGTACGGTCCGCCGCTTCGAAGCCGGCAGCATCATCATCGACTTCCAGAAGGCCGAAGGGATCATGCCGGCCAAGGAAAAAGTCCACGATGAACAATATATGCCCGGCGACCGGATCAACGCGCTGCTGCTGCGGGTGGACATCAACACTTCGGGACCGAGCCTGATCGTTTCCCGCGCATGCAAGGAGTTCGTGATGAAACTCTTCGAGCGCGAAGTGGCTGAAATCCATGACGGCGTGGTCAAGATCATGAGCATCGCCCGGGAAGCCGGGAAGCGTACGAAGGTCGCAGTGATGAGTACCGATCCGCGGGTCGATCCCGTGGGAGCCTGCGTCGGCATGCGCGGCACCCGGGTACGCAACATCACCAACGAACTCGGCGGAGAGAGGATCGATATCATTCCTTACGATCCTGATATCCGCAAGTATGCGATCAACGCGCTGCTGCCGGCCCGGGTCCAGTCGGTCGAAGTCAATGAGGAAAAACACGAGCTGACGGTACTGGTGACGGACGAACAGTCGAAACTCGCATTCGGGAAAAAGGCTCAGAATGTCCGCCTCTGCTCCAAATTGATCGGCTGGAACATCAGCATCAGGAATGAAGAGGATCATGCGTCAGGAGCAACTCCGATTGCCGAACAACTCAGGAAAGCGGCAGAAGCCCTCGCCGCAGCACTCGGAGTCTCCGGAAATACCGCAAAGATGCTCATCGACAACGGCTATGTGACCGTTGACGGAGTGCGCGAAGCAGGGCGTGAAGCGTTGCTCGAAATCGCCGGAATCGATGCGGATGAGATCAACAAGGCATTCGATAATCTGGAAGAGTGAGCGGGACGGGGGAGATTTGAGTTGTGAGTAAGATATTGAAAGTAAAGGATATCGCCAAACAGTACGGCGTCCCGGCCAGAACGGTTCTCAAAGAGCTGGTCAGCCAGGGCATCGAAGGCCTTGAGGATGAAAACGGCATCATTCCGGATGATATGGCCGAACTGGTGGAGTCTTATTTTGCCGATCTCTACGATCAGGAAGCCGAAGCGCCGGTAGACAAGAAGGCGGCCCGGAAGAACGCCCCGAAAAAAGGCGCCCCGCGTCGCGAGGAAGCAGCGGGGCATGGCGGGGGGAAAAACCGGCAGAGCCAGCCGAAATCCGGCGCTTCCGCCCAGACGGGCGGCAACACCCGCGGCGGCAAATTGACGCTTCCGGCTCCGATCATCGTCAAGACGCTGGCTGAAGCGGTCGGCAAGAAGCCGAATGAACTCATCACCGACCTGATCAAACTCGGCGAACTCGCCGGTCTCAATCAGGCCATCAGCGAGGCGAATGCCCGGAAGCTCTGCGCAGGATACGGTATCGAATTGACGATCGGTGCCGCGCCGAAACCGGCGGCGGCTCCTGCGGCACCGGCAAAACCGAAGCCGGAAGACAATCCGGCCTTTCTGAAGGAGAGACCGCCGGTGGTGACCTTCATGGGCCACGTCGACCACGGCAAGACCTCTCTGCAGGATGCGATTCGTCATACCCACGTGACCGACGGAGAAGCGGGTGCGATCACGCAGCACATCGGTGCCTCGACCGTCAACTACAAGGGGAAGAGCATCACCTTCATCGACACGCCCGGACACGCGGCCTTCACCAACATGCGCGCCCGCGGCGCCAACGTCACCGATCTGGTGGTGCTGGTGGTCTCGGCCTCAGAAGGTTTCAAGCCGCAGACCGTCGAAGCGATGAACCATGCTAAAGCGGCCAAGGTTCCGATCATCGTGGCGATCAACAAAATCGACCTGCCCGATGCCGATCCGGACAAGGTTCTGCTTCACATGCAGCAGAACAATCTCTCCAGCGAAGACTGGGGCGGCGACGTCGGCACGGTGCGTGTTTCGGCGAAAACCGGGAAAGGGCTTCCAGACCTGCTGGAGCGTATTCTGATTGAAGCGGAAATGCTCGAACTCAAGGCAAATCCGAAACGTCCGGCTTCCGGCGTGGTGATCGAGGCGCAGCTTGAAAACGGCCTCGGCCCCACCGCAAGTGCACTGATTCAGGACGGTACGCTTCACGTCGGCGATGTGGTGCTCTGCGGAGAAAACTACGGGAAAGTCCGGACCCTGATCAACGACAAGGGAGAACGGGTCAAATCCGCCGGGCCGAGCACTCCGGTCAAAATCGTCGGCCTTTCCGGAATCCCGGAGGCGGGTGATCACCTCGAAATCTACGAATCGGAAAAAGCGGCCCGGGCCGAAGCCGAGCGCAGAATCGCAGATAAGCGCGGTCACATGCTGGCAACCAGTTCGATCACGACTGTGGAAGACATCTTCAGCAAGCTCAACAGCGAAGGGCGCAACACGCTCAATCTGATCATCAAATCCGACGTGCGCGGTTCCGGAGAGGCGATCGCCCAGTCGCTCAGCCAGCTTCCTTCGGAGAAAATCAAGGCGGAAGTCATCGCCAACGCGGTCGGGCCGATCAGTGAAAGCGACATCTCCCTGGCCGCGGCGACCAATTCGATCGTGATCGGTTTTCACGTCAGAGTGAATCCGGGTGTCAACGATCTGGCAAAGAAGCAGAATGTGGAAATCCGTCTCTACAGCATCATCTACGAGCTGCTCGAAGACATCACCGACGCTCTTGCAGGAAAACTCGAACCGGAAAAACGTGAGAAACTGCTCGGCGAAGCGAAAATTCTGCAGATTTTTGAACTCTCCAAGGGGCCGAAGATCTGTGGTTGCCGGGTGGACTCCGGAGTGGTCAAAGTCGGGGCCAAGGCGCGTGTCCGCCGTGACAAGGAGTTGATCTACAACGGCGAAGTCGCCAGCCTCCGTCGCTTCCACGACGATGTCAAGGAGGTGAAAGCCGGCCTCGAATGCGGCATCCGGCTCGACAATTTCGCGGATTTCGTCGAGGGAGACGAGATCGAAATCTATGAAATCGAACTCAAAAAGGCGACGCTCTGAGTCGCCTTTTTTTCAGACAGTTAGGAGGTTGATCATGGCTGAAAAAGTCGATCGCCTTACCCGGGTGAATGAGTTACTGAAGCGCGAAATTGCCAATGCGATCGAACGCGGGCTCATCACCGCCCCCGGCATGCTTGTATCGGTCACCGAAGTCAGAGCCAGCGTCGATCTGCGGAATGCGACGGTTTATATCAGTTTCTTCGGCGGGACGCCGGCCGACCGGCGTAAAGTCATGGAGGAACTGGAGGAGCAGCGGACGCATTTTCAGCAGAAACTGGCCAGAGCTCTCGCTTTCAAGCACACACCGGTGCTTCTTTTCAAAACCGATCACCGTACAGAACTTGGAGATCGGGTTTTCGAGCTTCTGAACGGGGGTCCGGACCAGGAATGAGCGGCACCGTTTCAGCACAGGAGATCGCGGAACGCCTGCTTCGGGCAGACCGGATTCTGATCCTGACTCATGAGAAGCCGGATGGAGACGCCTTCGGTTCGGCGCTCGGATTCCAGAGTTTTCTGCGCAGTTGCGGACGGAATGCCGACGCACTGTTTCCCGCTGCCCTGCCCCGCCGTTTCTCCGGTTTTGCGAGCGACTTTCTGACGACGTTGACTCCTGCCGAAATACGGGCGGCTTATGACCTTGTTCTGCTGCTCGACTGCGCAAATCCGGCGCGGATCGGTGCCGGTGCGGAGTTCAACCCGGCGTTTCTGAGTACTTTCGAGTTCCTGAATGTGGATCACCACCAGGGCAACTGCATCGAAGGCGCGTTCAATCTCGTGGATCCTTCAGCTGCCGCTGCGAGCCAGCTTGCCGCGGAAATCGCACTTGCCTCAGGGCGGGAAATCCGACAGGAAGCGGCAACGTTCTGGCTCTTCGGAATCGTAACCGACACCGGCAGTTTCCGATTCTCCAACACCGACGGCCGCGCAATGCGGATCGCCGCCGAATTGCTCGACCGGGGAGCGGACCTGGAACGGATCGTCAATGCGGTCTATTTCAGCAAACCGCGGAACCAGCAGGAGTTCGAAGCGGATCTGCTGCAGAACCATGTGCGCAGTGCGTTCGGAGGAAAATTCGTCTACGCACGGCTGCCCGATGAACTCTTCCGGCGACACGGATTCGACATGCGTGACGGCGAAGGGATCATCGATTTACTGCGGGAAATCGACGGCTCGGTGATCGCCGCTCTGATCTACAGCTGGAACGGAGTTCAGAAAGTCTCCCTGCGCAGCAAGGATGCGGCGTATCCGGTCGGTCCCCTGGCGCGTTCCCTCGGGGGCGGAGGCCATGCGATGGCAGCCGGTATCACCCTGGAATCCGATCCGGAACAGGTTGAGCGTCTGCTGCTCGAACAGGTAGGAACGCTGCTGAAGAAGCAAATGAATTGAAGTAATTTTCAGGAAGATTCAATGCGATACAATCCCAGAAAACATCGCCTGCCCCCGTTCCAGAGTTCGGGAGTGTTGTTGATCGACAAGCCGCGGGAGTGGACCAGTTTTGATGTGGTCAATTTCATCCGCTGCCGTTTCAACGTGCCGAAGATCGGCCACTGCGGGACTCTCGATCCCGCGGCGACCGGGCTGCTGGTGCTGGTGCTCGGGAAATTCACCCGGCTGAGCTCCAAGTTCAGCGGAGAGGATAAAACCTATGAGGCGACACTCCAGCTCGGAATCGAAACGGATTCCTACGACCTCGACGGGACGGTGACGGCAACACACGATTTTTCCGGCATCACGGAAACGGCACTGCGTGAAACCCTCGCCGGTTTTGTCGGGGAGCAGGAGCAGCTTCCGCCGATGGTTTCCGCGGTCAAGAAGGACGGCCGAAAGCTCTATGAGCTTGCACGCGAGGGCATCGAGGTGGAGCGGGAGAGCAAGCCCATCACCATCTTCAGCATCGATGTGACCCGTTGTGAAATTCCCTTCTGCGACTTCACAATCCACTGTACGAAGGGGACCTATGTCAGAACGCTCTGCCACGATGCGGGCCGGAGGCTCGGCTGCTGCGGCACCCTGGCGGCGCTGCGCCGTACCCAGAGCGGACAATTCCGACTGGAGGACGCGCTCACCCTGGATCAGCTCAAGGAGTTTGAACAGGCGGATCTCGAACTGCATGTCCGCCGCTTTCTCTATGAGAAACTCTCCAGAATCGCGGGGGTGAACCATGGCGTCTGAGAAATCGGAAATTCCCTTTCGCGCCATCGATGCGGCGGTGGAAAAACTCCTTGCAAGTTCTCCGGACGGGACCTTGACTACAGCGGCGGTCGGGAAGGCGATCAATGCCGGGCGTTCCCGGGCACAGGCGGCGAGAATCGAGCAACTGCTCGAGGGAGATGGCCGGTTCTTCAGCGACGGCAAAGGTCATTTTCAACTGCGCAGCGCTTTTTTCCGGAACTACGAATTTCTGATCACTCCAGACGCGTGGGAGATCGAAAACGGCATCCTGCTGCCGGGACACCGATTCGCACCCTACGTTTCCGAAAATGTGTTTCCATCTGATGTGAAGTTTTCAGATGAGACGGGAGAGCCGGTTCGGCGCAGTGAAATCACCGCGCCGCTGTCACAGGTGTTTCACTATCACTTTCTGCTCGGTTCCGAACAGGTGTTCGATTTCTTCCTCGCCGACTCTCCGGCCAACGCACGGATCCGGAACTCGGCGCAACCGACGGATCCGGTGACGCTCAATGTGTTTCAGCTGGATGAGTTTTACCGTAAAAATCATTTCAGTTCCGGTGATGCGCTGCTCTGTCGCGTATCGGATTATGACACCGGCGCGGTTGCATTCCGAATGCTGCCGGGCGAACGGCGGCAACAATCTGACCTCAACCGGTGGATTGAATCATTCGAGTCAGCTCTGGACACGGTCATTGACCGTTTTGAAACCTATCCGGAAATTCCGGAACAGCTCAGCTGGGCCTGTTATTGCGGTGCGGGAACACTCCCGGAGGTGGAAAAATCCGCTTCCTGCGACGAATTCATCCGCCGTGCCGGGCGCATCGAAATCAGCTATGATCCGGGCCACTCCGTACTGGCACGGCGCGACGAAGGAAACGAAGGAGGCGACACTCCGGAACTTCCCGCCGGAGTGCGCGTCTCCCGGGGGGAAACCGGGGAAATCGCCGCCCTGCTCCGCGAAATCGGGTCCCCGCTCTCACCGGTGGAGGTCGACAGTTTCATCATCGACAACTGTTACGCACGGGAACTTGAATTTGAAGACTTCTTCGCACGCGCCTTCGGCCGTGAAAAACTGAACTTCGCTGACGAGGCGCAACAGGCGGTTTTCTACAATTACATCGAAGAACGGTTCGAGGAGCTGACCGGCAATTACAATCGTTATGACGACGAACCCAAGGCTCCGTTGCGTTCAACGATCATGGAACTGGTCGAGGATCGGCTCGGATTCTTCGATTTTCTCAATTCCGTCGAGGAGCAGCTCGACGACCTGCCCGGGGAAGATGTCCACCGTCTCGCAGAGATTTCGCTGCAGCTGGCGGAAATTCTGAAGATGCTCAACAATCCGGGATTCACCCCGGACGCCGGGGAACTCGATCGCCTCACCGAAACCGTCGAGGCTCGCGCCGATGACCAGGATGCCCTGATCGGTCGGTTGACGGATCGTTTCGCCGACAGAGAAGCCGGTCGTCTCCCGAAAAAAGACGGCGACGACCGGGATGGCTGCGGTGACCAGTCGCATTGTCACTGCCACTGAACCAGATTTTTGAAAAACCAAAACCAATGGAGAGTGATGAAATATGAACCACAGAATGCTTGCCAGCGGCAATGAAGCCATTGCGATGGGCGCAAAAGCGTGCGGAGTGAACATCGGCGTCGGTTATCCCGGCACCCCCTCCTCCGAAATTCTGGACGTCTTCAGCCGCCTGGGCGGTGTCGCACAATGGGCTCCGAATGAGAAAACCGCACTGGAAGTCGGCATCGGTGCCGCGTTTGCCAACGGCCGTTCCCTGATCACCATGAAGCATGTCGGACTCAACGTCGCCGCCGATCCGCTCTTCACAATCGCCTACTCCGGCACTCCGGGAGGACTGGTGATCGTCAGCGCCGACGATCCCGGCATGGCGTCGAGCCAGAATGAACAGGATAACCGTCGCTATGCAGTCGCCGCCGGGGTGCCGATGCTCGAACCGGCCGACTCGCAGGAGTGTTACGATTTCACCATCCGGGCCTTTGAACTCTCCGAACAGTTCCGCTGTCCGGTGCTGTTGCGGGTGACCACCCGTGTCTGTCACTCAAAATGTATCCTCGAGAAACGCGACCTGGAAACAACGCCGCGTACCGGGAAATTCGATCGCGATCCCAAAAGCAACGTGATGATCCCGGCCTACGCCCGGATCGCCCACCGCAAACTACGGGCAAAACTTCACGAACTGGAAGAGCTCAACGAAAAGGGAGAGTTCACCCGTTGGATCCGCAAAGGGGATGAACTCGGGGTGATTGCCACCGGCATCAGCTTTCAGCATGTCCGCGACGCCGCGCCGGAGGCCTCCCTCCTCAAACCGGGGCTGACCTACCCGCTGCCGCTGGAAACCATCCGCCGTTTCGCCGCATCGGTCAAACGCTGCGTTGTGGTCGAGGAGGGGGATCCGATTGTGACCGAGGCAATCAGGGCTGCCGGGATTCCGGTGGAAGGAAAGGCGGAAATGTTCCGCTTCGGGGAACTCAACGTAAACCGGGTCAGGCGACTCCTTGCCGGAGATCTGACGCCGGAAACGCCTCCCCCGGCCGGCAAGCCGCCGCAGCTCTGTCTCGGCTGCCCGCACCGGAAATCCTATGAGGCGCTGCGGGATCTCGGGTGCATCGTCTCCGGCGACATCGGCTGCTACACGCTTGGAGTGCTGCCTCCCTTTGAAGCGGTCGACACCTGTGTCTGCATGGGAGCTTCCGTCACGGTCGGTCTCGGTATGCGCAAAGTGCTCCCGGAAGCCGAAGCACGTCGAGTGGTCAGCGTAATCGGCGATTCGACCTTCCTGCATACCGGCATCAACGGCATCGTGGAAATGGTCTACAACCGCCCGGCAACCGGGCACGTGGTGATCGTGCTGGACAACAGCACGACCGCGATGACCGGACTTCAGGAACATCCCGGCACAGGCCGTAAACTCGATCATACGCCGGCTCCGCGTGTCTCCATCGAAGAGGTTGTTCGCGGCATCGGCGTGGACAACGTCGACGTGATCGACAGTACCGCGGATCCTGCGGGTTTCCGGGAACTGGTCAGCAGGCGGCTCTCCTCCAACGACACCAGCGTGATCATCGTCCGCCGTCCCTGCATCCTCGCGCTCGCCAAGGCAAAGTCTTACGAAGGGAAAAACAAATAAGATGGAAAAGACCACCAACATCACCGTCGCCGGTCTCGGCGGTCAGGGCGTTCTCACGGTAACCGACATTCTCGCCGAAGTACTCTTCCGTGCCGGATACGATGTCAAGAAAAGTGAAGTGCACGGCATGAGTCAGCGCGGAGGATCGGTCTCGAGCGAGGTACGGTTCGGCAAAGAGGTCGCAAGTCCGATGGTGCCGGAGGGGGAGAGCGACTTTCTGATCGTCATGGAACCGACTCAGGTGGAGGTCAATCGCCATAAACTCCGTGCCGGCGGCGTTTTGATCACCACCGACGACGTTCCGATGGAACGCCTCTCCAACCCGAAGGCGCTCAATACGATGATGCTCGGCGCGCTGTCGAAGCATTTTGAGCTGTCCGAAGAGAGCTGGCTCACGGTGATCAAGGAGTTTCTGCCGGAAAAACTGCACGCCTTGAATGTCGAGATGTTTGAACTCGGCCGCCAGGGCGCCAGATAACAGAATTATCTCAACGGAAGGGAGAACAGAAAAATGCCGATCAAACAGTTGTCACTTTTTGTGGAGAATCGTCCCGGCAGCCTCAGCGCGGTCTGCAAGGTGCTCAAGGAACACAATTTCAATATCCGGACGCTGTCGCTGGCCGACACACAGCAGTTCGGCATCCTGCGGCTGCTCATCAAGGAGTACGAAGGAGCCAAGCAGGCGCTCGAATCGGCCGGTTTCATCGTCAAGGTGACCGACGTTCTCGCACTGACGGTACCGGATTACCCGGGCGGCCTGGCCGACATCCTCGCGATTCTCGACAAACATAATCTGTCGGTGGAATACATGTACGCCTTCACGTTCGGCCGCGAAGATCGGGCGGTGATCGTCTTCCGTTTTGAAGACCCCGAGCATGCCATCGCCGAACTCAGAGACGAACCGATTGAAATGGTCCGCTCCGAAGAGCTGTTCAGCTGAAGAAAACGATACGCCGCGTGCCGGAACCAGCGGTTCCGACGGCGCGGATCACCCCAACGATACCAAAACACAGAAGTCAGAAGAAATGTCTCAGTTCGTCATTCCCAACCGGATCTTCGACCCGGCCGCCGAGTGCATGCCGTGCGCTGACCGGGCCGGACTTCAAGCCACCCATCTGCGCCGTACCGTGGAACAGGCGCAGAAAATTCCGTTCTACCGCCGGAAATTCGCAGAGAAAAACATCTCGCCGGATTCCATCAGAACCGTGGCCGACCTGCAGCGTCTCCCCCTCACCACCAAGCAGGACCTGCGTGAATACTACCCCTTCGGCTTCTTTGCGGTTCCACAGGCGCAACTCGCCCGGATCCACGCCTCAAGCGGCACAACGGGGAAACCGACCTTCGTCGGTTACACCCAAAACGATCTCAAACTCTGGGCCAATCTCTGCGCCCGCTTTCTGGTTGCGGGCGGACTGACCAGCGACCAGCTGGTACAGGTCTCCTTCGGCTACGGCCTCTTCACCGGCGGTTTCGGGCTGCACGGCGGAATTGAACGGGTCGGAGCAGCGGTACTGCCGGCCTCCAGCGGAAACACGCAGCGGCAGATCCTGCTGTTGCGCGACGCAGGAATCAATACGCTGATCTGCACCCCATCCTATGCGCTGAACCTGGCCGAAACCATTCAGGCGATGGGAATCCGGCGCGGCGAACTTGCCCTGCGTTTCGCCCACTTCGGCGGCGAACCCTGGACCGAAGAGATGCGTCGCACAATCGAGGAGGAGCTGGGAATCCACGCATTCAACAATTACGGGCTCTCGGAAATCATCGGCCCAGGAGTCGCCGGTGAGTGCGCAGCCCGGACCGGAATGCACATCCAGGAGGATCATTTCCTCGTCGAATGTCTGAATCCGGAAACGCTTGAACCGGTTGCCGATGGCGAAGAGGGCGAGCTGGTGATCACCTCCCTGACCAAAGAGGCATGCCCGATCATCCGTTACCGTACCCGCGACCTTGCACGGCTCTACCGTGACAGCTGCCCCTGCGGCCGTACCACAATGCGTATGAGCTGGGTCAAGGGGCGCTCCGATGATATGATGATCATCCGCGGAGTTAACGTATTCCCGACCCAGATTGAAGAAGCACTGTTGAAAGTCGACGGAACGGCCCCGCACTTCATGATTGAGCTGACCCGTCCCGGCAATCTCGATGAGGCGGTGGTCAAGGTCGAAATGCGCCAGCAGGAGTTCTCCGACAAGATGGAGGAGATGCACCGGCTGCGAGACCGGATCGGCCGCGAAATCACCGCGATCACCGGACTGCATTTCAATGTCGAACTGGTCGCGCCCAACACGCTCGAACGCTTCACCGGCAAGGCGAAGCGGGTCAATGATCTGCGCAACCTCAAACCCTGAGGAGAAATCATCGATCATGGCGAAGCGATCAAAACTCCTGATGCTGCCGGGTGCGCTGGCGGTGGTATTTCTCTTCGCCGGCTGCGCCTCGGTGCCGTACACCGGGCGCAGCCAGATGATCTTCTACAGTGAATCCAGCGACATTGAACTGGGAGCAGAGGCGTGGAAGGAGACGCTCGCAAAGGAGAAGAAATCCACCGACAGCACCAGCATCCAGGCATTGAATCGCGTCGGCGCCCATCTGGCCGCAGCGGCAAACCGGCCGGACTACCAGTGGGAGTTCGTCGTCCTGGAATCCACCGAACCGAATGCGTTCGCCCTGCCCGGCGGCAAGGTCGCGGTCTACTCCGCGCTTTTCACACTGGTCGATAACGACGCGGAACTCGCCACCGTGGTCGGCCACGAAGTCAGCCACGCCCTCGCCCGTCACGGCGTCGAGCGCATGAGCCAGAACATCTTCCGGAACTGCGGGGGGATTCTGGTTGAGCAATTATTCGGTTCCCAGTGGAACGAGGTCTACAACGGCGGCACCGACCTGATCGCGATGCTGCCCTACAGCCGTACGCAGGAATATGAAGCGGATCATCTGGGACTGATCCTGATGGCACGCGCCGGTTACGATCCGGCTGCTGCACTGACCTTCTGGGAGAAATTCCGCAAGCTCAGCCAGACCGGGACGGTGCTGGAGTTTCTCTCCACCCATCCCGACGGAGACAAGCGGCTGGAAGAGTTGAAGAAGCAGCTTCCGGAAGCTCAGAAATACTACGATGAAGCCCCGGAAAAATACGGTAACGGCAACCGTTATCGCTGAAAGGTATTCTCCGAAGCAGCCGGGGCAAGGCGTTATTTCTTAAACTCCAGACCGGATTGCTGGCGCAGTTTGACCAGTGCCATCCGTAAGGAAGTGAGTGTGTCAAAATACTGGGCCACCAGGCGTTCAAACTCCCGTTCCTGAACCGCGCTGACTGACCGACGAGAACTGAACTTGTCGAGGTTGTCGGTACACACCTCATGGAGCCAGTTTTCATAATCATCGATCGGAGCCGTCGCCAGCGTCGGCAACGCCCTGTCGCGTTTCCCTTCACGCGATAAACTCCTGCGATATTCCCGCTGAAATTCGCGCATCGAAGTTTTTTCGAACCGGAAACGATAGCTGGCAGCGACCTGCCGGTCAACGTCGGAAAAAACCCGTTCGAGAGCCACCGCTAGAGTGGAGAGGTTGCCTGCGTCACGATAACGGGCATGCGAAAGAATCGTCTGAATATCCCGCGCTTCCGCAACCATGCTGAAGAGCAACGACTCCGTCTCCCGGTTGTAGGCGCTCGAAGCGGCCATCCCGAGCGCCACCCAGAATCGTGTTTCCAGCCGATCCAGTTTCGCTTCAAGGTCATCAAGCCGATCGGCGCGCAACACCGTCGGCACAGCAAGAACTGCAATCAACCCGATCAGGAAAATTTTCCGCATCGCAGGCCTCCTCCGTCCTTCCGCCAACGCAGCAGCGGCATTTCAGTTCAAATCTGCGGCGACCCGCATGGAGAGTTCCCGGGCGATTTCGGCCGCCTTACCCTCCTCGTATCGCAGCTGCCGCCAGTTCCAGTGAAACCCATCCTCGACCCCGCGCGGGATCACATGCAGATGTGCGTGCATCACCACCTGCCCGGCCGCCGTTCCGTCAGCCAGATGAAGGTTGAAAGCATCCCACTCAAACTTTCGCTTCAAGGCGATACCGATCCGCGCCCCGACACGAAACATCCGCCCCGCCGTCGTCTCGGGGATCGTGGCGCTGGACTCGTGGTGTTCCTTCGGAATCACCAGCGTATGCCCGAAATTGATCGGCCCGATGTCGAGGAAGGCAAACACCAGCTCATCCTCATAAACTTTGGCGGCCGGGATCTCCCCGGCGATGATCTTGCAGAAAATACAATCGGCCATTTTCCTTCCTCCTTCTTTATCGATTTCCCCGGGACACGGGAGAAACGTTATTCTCCACGAAACACTTCCATGATCGAATTCTGACTGCCGAATACAGTCAGCTGATCCCCTTTTTCCAACACGGTATCCGGATTCATGATCGTCTCAGAGCCGCAACCGGATTTCTTGATCAGCAGAACCGTCACATTGAAACGGTTCCGCAGATCAAGCTGACGCAACGAACGACCGGCCAGAGATTCCGGCACAATTACCTCGGCAATCGCCGACCCCTTGAATTCGAACAAATCGGCGAAGTTGGGCAACGACAGCCGGCGCGACAACCGTTCAGCGACATCCTGCTCCGGCTGGATCACCTCATCGGCGCCGAGCCGGAACAGAATCCGCTCCTGAATCGCATTGTTCGCCTTGGCCAGAACCTTGCGCACCCCTTCCTGTTTGAGCAAGGTCAGAGCGAGAATCTGATCTTCGAAGTGAGAACTCATGCCGAGAATCACCGCGTCGAATTTACGTACATTCAACTCCCGCACAACCTCCTCATTGCTGACGTCGGCAATCACCGCCTCTGTCACTTTGTCACGGAGGTCATCAACCCGCTCCCGATCAATATCGACAATCAGAACCGTGTTTCCGGCCCGGCTCAACTCAATCGCCAGCTTCGAGCCGAACGATCCCATGCCGAACACCGCGTAATGATTTCTCGCCATTTTCTACTCCCAACGCATTAACTGATGATAATCCGCTCTTCCGGATACCGTAGCCGCCCCTGCTTCTCGCGCGCAAGCAAAAACAGCATGATCGTAAAGGGCCCGAGACGGCCGCAGAACATGAAGAACGACAGAACCAGCTTGCCCGCATCGGTCAGTTTCGCAGTGCCGCCGATCGTCAACCCGGTCGTGCTGAGAGCCGAAGCCGATTCGAAAAACGCCTCCATCATCTCCGCACCGGGCATCAACAACTGAATGGAAACCGCACCACAGCAGGTCAGAAGAAGAAACAGAACAATAATCGTGAAGGCACGCATCACATTTCCGGTCGGAACCTTCCGCCGGAACAGCAACACTTCCGCATTTCCCTTGAGCGTATTCAGAATCGCCGCCGCAGCCACCGCAACCGTGCTGGTCTTCATGCCGCCGCCGGTTGACCCCGGGGAGGCACCGATCAGCATCAGAACAATCAGCAACGTCACGCTGCCGGCGGGCAACCCGGTCACATCGAAAGTTGTAAATCCGGCCGTCCGCGCCGAAATCGACAGAAAAAAAGCGTCGAACCACGGCAGGGAACCCCGATTCACCAGCGCCAGGATCCACAACAGAACCGCACCGGCGACAATCAGAATCGTATTGGTGAACAATACCACCTTGGAGTGCAGGCGCAACGAAGTACTCCGGCGACGCACCACCTGAAACAGATCGTAAATCACGTACACGCCGAGGCCGCCCAGCACAATCATCGCAGCAACACCGAACTGAGTCAGGCGCGTCTGCCCCGCCAGACTCTCTGAAAAAGGAGACAAGCCTGCATTGCAGAAACCGGTAATCGCATGAAAAAAAGAATACCAGAGTGATTCTCCGAACGGATATTTCACCAGAAATCCGGGCAGCATGATCAACATGCCGATCGCCTCACAGACCAGCGTGTAATTGACAACGGTCCGGGTCAACCCCTCCGTCCCCCGCAATGAAAAATTATCACTCAGATTGGAAATCAACAACGTGTCGCTGAACGACAGACCGCGCCCGAGCATCAGCAGAATCGAAGCACTCAAAGTCATGATGCCGATGCCTCCCACCTGCACCATCGCAAGGATCATCAACTGCCCGAAGATCGTGAAATCATGAATCGGCACCACCGTCAGGCCGTTGATGCAGACCGCACTGGTCGCCATGAATACCGCGTCAGGCCAGGAAAGCACTCCGGCCCGGTAGCACCACGGAAGCTTCAGGATCAGCACCCCCGCCAGAACCAGCACCGTAAAGGAGAGGATGAACAATGATTGCCCTTTCTTGACAAAACTGAGCAGCATCGTTTTCCTCCCCGCCCCGGTTTGAAAAATCCCGGAAAACTACCACGCCTCGGTGACGCCGGAAACCACGTTCTTGGCCGCCATGTATGCCGCCTGCCGGATTCCATTCAGGCGACCGATCTCGAGATCGGCTCCCCCCTCAAAAATCACGCTTCCGGTCGCCGTCCGCGCCGACACCAGCGGCGCTGCCCTGCCTGGAATGATCACCGTATACTCGATGGTCAGATTACAGTTCCACTCATTCGGTGTAAAAAGATCATCATCGTCGTCCGTACTCGACCACGAGGACTCCGAAAAGGTGATCTGAGTCACCCGCGCATAGACGATGCAATCCGCACTTTTCTCATCGACCAGTTTCAACGAACCGTCGACCATGAACGCCTCGCACAACAATCCACGAACCTGCGAGGCGACATTGTACGCCAGAGTCTCATTGGTGACCGGCGCCACCGCCACGGTCTGAATCTGCGGATGCATCAGGCTGCCCACGCGATAGCCGCAGCCACCAGACAGAACCGGCAGTGCAGCAAGGCACAACAACAGGAATCGTTTCATTTCTTTTCGCCCTCCTCGACCGAAACCGGCTCCGGTGCCTTCTCCCCCGGTTCCCCGTCGGGACCATCAAGACTGTAGACCGGCTGCAGGAAATTGTTGTTGCGCCCGGGAATGATCAGAAGCCGCGACGCCTCGACCGGAATCGGATATGCCTGATAACGGGGCAACCGGGAAGGCAACTCCTCCCGGAAATCATCCGGAACGAAACTCCGGTCAAGTTCAACCAGCATCTCCTCGGAGGCATTCGCGGAAGTGGTGTCCGGATAATCCCTGAGCACCTGAGCAAGATAACGCTCCGACGCCTCCCTGCGGCCGGCGTGTTCGTAGTAGGAGGCGATGTCGTAGAGCCGTCTGGCCTGAATGTCGCGCGCCTCTGCCAGATGCCGCTTGACCCAGCCGGTTTCACTTGCATCGGGGTACTTCTTGAGAAACTCCTGAAACACCTCAAACGACTCACGGTTGTAACGCCCGTCGCCGTCACCGACTTTCGACAGCTCAAAGAGCCCGGTGCCAAGCGCCAGATAGGCGTATTTGCACTCGCTGCTGTCGGGAAATTCACGGATGATGATCCGCAGCTCATCGAGAGACTTGTTCACCAGCCCTTCGCGGTCATAGAGATAAGCCAGCCGGAGCCGCGCTCCCGGTGCGTTGTCGGCAAACGGAGCCCGCTCCAGCGCCTTCTGAAAGATCTCCACGGTCCTGTCGCGATCCACCAGCCAGGGGATCCAGCGCAACGCCCAGTAGACCGGTTCCCTTTTTCCCTGATAGAATGCCTCGCCAAGTTCATATTCCCGCTTGACCTCAGCGACGAAATCGGCATACTCCGGGTAACCGGTCAACAGCTTTTCAATCGCCTGAAATTCGCGGTACGGCAGATCGCACATCCTCCAGGCGGAAATCTGTGCCCGAACCGAGTTCGCCTTGATGACAGGCGACTCCGCCTCAGTCTCCGCCGCCTCGAAATGTTTCGCCGCCGTGTAATAATCGCCGGCATCATATGCGGCGCGCCCCTGTTCATAGTAGTGCGTCGCGCCGGCATCATCCGCCGGAAGCGTCGAAACCGCCAGCAACGCGGCAAAGCAGAAAATCAGTTTTCTCGCCATTCCCTCTTTTTCCAAGTCGGCGGCGCCGATCCCGCACGGCGCCGGTAGTTACATGATCTTCAAGCCGGGAAGATCCTGCACATCGATGAAACCGACAACCATATCGTTTTCATCGACGACCACGATATCATCGACATGACGCTTTTCCAGCACCTTGAGCACTTCAACCGCCAACGCATCCTGCCGGATTGCGATCGGCCGCGGAGTCATCACCTCGCTCATCGTGCGCTCCAGTACCGACATGTCCTTCTCGGCCCATCGCCGGAAATCACCATCGGTGAAAATCCCGAGCAGCTTCCGCTTCGGATCGGTGATGATCGCCGACCCGCACCGGAAATGGCTCATCCGGATCAGCGCGTCACGCACTTTTTCCCCGGGATCAACGATCGCGGAGTGCTCCAGATCACGCATGATGTCACAGGCGCGGGTCGTCACCATCCGCCCGATCGCCCCGCCCGGATGCAACCGGCCGTAATCGGACTTGGTGAATCCCTGTTCATCGAGCAACACCAGAGCCAGCGCGTCACCAAGCGCCAGCAGCGCGGTCGTCGTCGTCGTCGGAGCAAGATTGAAGGGGCAAGCCTCACGAGGTACCGGCATTTCTACAACCAGATCGCTCATTTTACCGAGCGTCGACGATGCGGAGGCCGTAATTGCAACCAGTTCCACACCAAGCCGCTTGGCGGGAGTCAGAACCACCAGCAACTCCTCTGTTTCTCCGCTGTAGGAGAGCGCGACCAGCAGATCGTGTTTCTGAATGATGCCGAGATCACCGTGACGTGCCTCCACCGGATGCATGAAAACCGACGGAGAACCGACACTCGACAGGGTCGCCGCAATCTTCTTGCCGATATATCCGCTCTTTCCGATACCGGTCCACACCAGTTTACCGCCACTGGAAATGGTTTCCATACAGCGCTGGACCAGGTTTTCAAAGCTCTCGCCCAGATTGTCGCGTACGACCGCAAGTCCCTCTATTTCAACATTGAATACTTCACGGGCCCGTTCCAGAATTGCCTTTTTCATCTTTCCCTTCCTCAAAATATTATCACAAAACTACCGGAACCTTCTAGAGCCGGCAGGAACGGATATCGGTCACAATGATTCCACGTGCTCCGATTCCATAGAGTTCATCCATGATCCGATTACACTCCCTGCGCATCACCATCGCCTTGACGGCCACCCAGTCGGGATTCGCCAGCGGAGAAACCGTCGGAGCCTCGATCCCGGGAGTGATCCGGCACCCAGCCTCGAGTCGGGCACGTGGAATATCATACTCAATCATCGCATAGGCGCCGGCAACCAGAATCCCCTTGAGCCGCGCAATCAATTTTTTGACATCAGGGTGTTCCGCCAGCTCCGGCTTACGCCCGATCAGAACCGCCTCGGAAAACAACATCGGTTCGCCGATCACCTCGAGCCCCGCCTCGCGCAGCGTCGCACCGGACTCCACCACATCGGCAATCGCATCGGCGACACCGAGCCGGATGGAAATTTCGACCGCACCGTCGAGTTTGACGATCCGGCAGTTCAAATTGCGTTTCTCCAGATTCTGCCGGAGCAACTCCGGGTAGGAGGTGGCAATCCGCAGTCCGTCGAGCTTTTCAACAGTCATGCCGGACTCCTTCGGCGCAGCGAAGCAGAAACGCGAACGACCAAATTCAAGACTCATCAGTTCGACCACATCCGCACAACTGTCCGCCTTCAAATCGCGCCCGGTGATGCCGAGGTCAATGATTCCGTTTCCGACATAGAGCGCGATGTCACGCGGCCGGAGAAAGACAAAATCAATTTCATTTTCCCGGTCGGAAACCATCAGTTCGCGCCCGTAACGGGTACAGCGGTACCCCGCTTCCCGCAGCAACCGCACGGAATCTTCGGAAAGAGCCCCCTTATTGGGAATTGCCATTTGCAGCATGATGAATCACAGATCCTGTTGTAATGAATTAAAGAGAATTGCGGAAACGACATCACAAATATTTGTAGACGTCTTCAAGCTCCAGATCATTGGCAATCATCATCACCTGAAGATGGTAGAGAAGCTGTGAAATCTCCTCTGCGGTTTTCTCACGACCTTCATATTCCGCGGCCATCCAGACCTCGCCGGCCTCTTCCACCACCTTCTTGCCGATGAAATGCTTGCCTCTGGCAAGTTCCTTGACCGTCCCCGACGCCGGATCGCAAGAAGCGGCTTTTACCTTGAGTTCCTGGAACAACCCGTCAAAAGTTTTCATATCTCTTTCTCAAATATTGTTTCACTGGAGTATCCGACCACAAGATTACAATGGTTAATATAGCCCCGATCGTCGAAAAACCAAGTCCCTGTGTCCCGATAATCGAAATTACCCTCAAATTTCTACAATAATTCGGATTTTTTCCGCAACCGGGCTTGCTTTTTCCAAAAATCGTGGCATTTTAAAAAGCGTTGAGGCGCTCATAGCTCAGTTGGTAGAGCAAGTGACTCTTAATCACTGGGTCCTGGGTTCGAGTCCCCGTGAGCGCACCATTTTTTTGAGAATGAAGCCGGCCGCATAAGCGCGGCCGATTTTATTACAGGCGCTCATAGCTCAGTTGGTAGAGCAAGTGACTCTTAATCACTGGGTCCTGGGTTCGAGTCCCCGTGAGCGCACCATTTTCCGAACTGTTCGCCGATCCATTTTCCGGATCGGCTTTTTCATATCCCCAGACTGTCGTCGTTCTGCTCCTTCCCGGGGGCCGCTGATCCGATACGGGGGAAATACTCGATTTCCCGCATGAAAAGCCACCGTCAGACTTGACGGAACAGCGTTGAAGATGTATTTTCAAAGGTGTTTTTCTGCCGTAAAAAACCTTTGCGCGCTACAGGAGCGCAGACGGCAGAGCTCTTTTGCCCCATTGATGCGCCGGAGCATTTTCCGGAAAACAGAACTGAAATTCCAAATCCAGTCCTTCACCATTTTCAGGCTGCAAGATATGAATCTCCGTAATGTTCTAAACGACCGTACCTTCAACAGAAAACTGCTGTCACTGACCTTTCCGATCTCCCTCCAGAACCTGATGCTCGCACTGGTCGCGGCGGCGGATGCGGTAATGCTGGGCAAAGTCAGCCAGAACGCCATGGCGGCGGTCTCGCTGGCGACCCAGATCCAGTTCGTCCAGAATATGCTCCTCGGCGCGATCGTCTGCGGCGTCGGGATCCTCGGGGCGCAGTACTGGGGCAAAAAGGATATCAAGGCTCTCGGTGATATTTTCGGTCTGAGCATTCATGAATCCATGCTGGTTTCCATTGCATTCTTCATCGGGTGCCGCTGTTTTCCGGAAAAACTCATGCTTCTTTTCGCCCACGATCCGGAACTGGTCGCGATTGGAGCGGAATATCTGAAAATCGCCAGCTGGTCCTATCTTCTGACCGGAGTTTCCCAATGTTATCTCGCCATCATGCGCGTCAGCGAGCACGCTTCCCGCTCCGCATGGATCAGTTCCGGTGCAGTACTCCTGAACATCGTCCTGAACTCCATATTCATCTTCGGGTTGTGCGGAGCGCCGGCGATGGGAGTCAGGGGCGCCGCATTGGCCACACTCCTCGCACGGATCATTGAACTGCTCTGGTGTATCTTCTCCAGTTATGAGAAAAGTTTCATCCGACTGAAGTTCAAAGCGGTATTTTCCTTCAACCGTTTGCTTTTCCTGGACTTCTGGCACTACACGCTCCCGGTTCTCGGGAGCTTTCTGCTCTGGGGAATCGGTTTCACCTCGTATACGGCAATCATGGGCCACATGGGGCCGGACGCCGCAGCCGCCAATGCCGTCGCCGCGGTGGTGCGCGACATCATGTGCTGCCTCTGCAACGGAATCGCCGTCGGTGCGGGAATCCTGATCGGCAATGAACTCGGCGCGGGAAATCTCCTCTGCGGCAGAGAGTACGGAGACCGCGCAATGATCCTCTCATTCCTGATCGGCTTTCTCTCCACGCTGGTGATTCTCGGCGTGATCCCCCTGGTATCGCATTACCTGAAACTGACCGAACAGGCTCATCACTACATGGTTGGAATGTTCGTCATCCTCTCCGTCTATATGATCGGCCGCTGTGTCTGCACGGTTGTGATCAACGGGATCTTCTCCTCCGGCGGGGACACCCTTTTCGACGTCTACAGTCTGGCGGTCTGCATGTGGGGAATCGCGCTGCCCTGCGCCTTTCTCGGCGCATTTTGCTTTCATCTTCCGGTACTGGTGGTCTACGCCTGCACCTGTGTGGATGAGGTGGGGAAAGTCCCCTGGGTCATGCTCCACTACCGAAAATACAAGTGGGTGAAAAATATCACACGGACCTGACGCCGTACTCCCTTCCGGGACTCCGCCTCCGGCGGCTTCACGGAGAAAACGGCAGCCCCCTGTCCCCGGCAATCATCCGACGCCGGAAACGGCACCTCCGCGGAATCTCCTCACTCTGCCTGACGCAACGGTTCCCGACACCTGACAACGGAATAGATCGTTTGATCCAGCAGATATTCTCTTCTCTTCAGAAGCTCCTGCAGTTCCGCGGTGGAGTTTAGCACCAGATTGTCCTTCAGCTTCACGGTCGTGCCGACAGGAGTCCAGCCGCCGCCGTTTTCCGGAGCGGTTCCAAAGGTGACGAAACGCAACTTGAAGCCATCGCCGTCCGGAGTCAGCTGCAGGAGAAAGAAGAAACGACCGAGCATCCAGACCGCGGCACTGTTGCGCTCCGCCTCAAGGAGCATATCCTCCACCGCAACCGCAACGGAGAGAAAGTATTCGTCTCCGATCCGGGTGAACATCCCGTCCAAGGGAACCCATTGACCATGGAAACTGCGGTCCGGATTCTTCGAAGTCTGAATGATCTCGATCCGTACCGCCATCCCGGATCTGCTGTTCCCGGAAATTTTGATCCGGTAACTATCCGATCCGGTTGTGCAACTCCAGTCACCGATGAACTCCCGGGGCGAAATCGCCGCCGCCTCCTCCCAGTACGGAGCCAGGGACGCCGTCACGGAACAGCCAGTCAGAACTACCGCCGTCGCAACGGCGCAGAACAGAAGAACAAGTCGCCTGCTATCCATGTGATGCACCTCCCATCCATTCACTCCCAATACCATGATCCGGAAACGGCAGACTGTTCACAGATACCCGGGCAGTCGCGCATTCAATATACTTTCCCCCCGAGCTCCCTGTACAATGCGAACGGGCGACATGCCTCCTCCCGGAGGATGGGACCGGTCACCCGGATGCCGCGTTTCTCCAGATTCCGCACCCAGTCCGCACCTTTATCCCCCTCATCAAAACCGATCGACTCCGCATCCTCCCGGGAAGCGCCGTAAATCACCCCTTCCACGCCGCTCCACGGAGTGGCACCGTAACACATCGCACAGGGTTCGCAACTGGTGACCAGAATACACCCCTTGAGTTCATAGGTGTTCCGGAGATGTTGCGCGTGGGAAAACGCCGTCATCTCCGCATGAGCCCACGACTGATTGGCCGGGACCACGCAATTGACTCCGACCGCCACGAGCCGGTCAGTCGCAGCATCGAAAATCGCCGCGCCGAAGGGGCCTCCGGTTCCGTTGCTCACATTCCGACAGGCCAGCGCAATCACAAAGCGGATCTTCGCCTCGTCCCCCGGGTAAGTCTGGTTCCGATTCCGCCGTTCGATCTGCCGCAGCCACGCCGGCAGTTCGATCGAGGGAGTCAAAGTCTCAGAAGAGCAGCAGCCTCCGGAAAAAAACATCATTCCCAGAAGAGGAAGCACCGTCTGCAATACGACTTTCTTCATCCCAATCCTCCTTTCCGCCCTTTCAGGACATCGTAACACCGAAACGGCGGAACTGCCGCCGGACGATTCCATTTTCTCATTTCACATTCAACAGTTCTCCCCAGTTCGTCGTGTACCCCGGAGAGAGCAGCTCGCGTCTCATCCGC
Organism: uncultured Victivallis sp.; assembly: GCA_944389895.1. Taxonomy (GTDB): domain Bacteria; phylum Verrucomicrobiota; class Lentisphaeria; order Victivallales; family Victivallaceae; genus Victivallis. The sequence continues at coordinate 26,476 of CALXOA010000118.1, forward strand.
CAGGGTTTCCGGATCCCCTCCCCCATAAGGAAAATGGTACCGCGCCCGAACTTCGCATTCAGAAGATCAACGACCCGGTACAATTCGGACGCCTCCCCCTGCTGTGACGCAGAAAAGAGATCCTGCTGTCGATCCAGCGACGATTCCAGCCCGAAGAAGACAACTCCGGACTTCTTGTAGCGCCGCCCTGCAATGAACATTTTCCTGAGTTCCGGCTTGACGGCGGTCATCATCTTTCCGGTATCGTCTGTCGGCTCAGGAAAAACGATCGTGCCGCAACTCATTCCGCCCTCCCGCCTGACCGGACCATATTCCGGATACATCTGAAAATAGACATTGACGCCGGCCGCCAGCAGCCTTTCCCGACGCAGTTTTTCGGCAGCTCCGGCAGTGTAGGCGGCAATCGATTCACAAAGCTCGTCGAAATCCACCACCGGATATCCGAAGGATCGGGAGCACGAGATGCTCCTGGAGGGCTCCTCCGCCGGATTTCCCTCGATGCAGGAAATCCCCCGCAACTCCAGAATGGTCCGTCCGAGGCTGACGCTGAACTTCTTCTGCATTGCGGAAACATCCCGGCACGAAAGCTGCCAGGCGGTACGGATGCCGAGGCGTTCCAGCTTCGGTGCAAGCCGATGCCCGATCCCCCACACCTCCGATACCGGAAGTTGATCCAGTACCGGATGCGGATCTTCCGGCATGACGAAGACGCCGTCCGGCTCTTTCTTGCCGATATGATTGGCGATTTTTGCCAGAGTCCTGGTCGCCGCGAAACCGATACCGCAGGGAATCCCGATCTGTTTCAGGAGCGTTCGGCGGATTTTCCGCCCGAACTCAAAATAGTCCGCTCCGGCGGGAAGCTCCACTCGAATGAAGGCCTCATCGATGGAATACTGCTCCACGTCGGGCGTGAAATCCCGGAGGATGGCGATCACCCGCCGGGAAATGTCACCATACAGCGCATAGTTGCTGGATTTCAGAATCAACCCACGGTCGGCCATCAGCGGTTTCAGCTGAAAAAATGGCGTTCCCATCGGAATGCCGAGCGCCTTGAACTCGGCGGAACGACTGATCACGCAACCGTCGTTGTTGGAGAGAACGGCAACCGGCTTCCCTTCGAGTGTCGGATCGAAAATCCGTTCGCACGACACATAGAAGTTGTTACCGTCCACCAATCCGATCATATGCGTTTTTTTCCATCCTGGAATGCAGTACCGACGACTTCGCCGAGCTTCAGGTACCGGTGGTTGACCGGATCGAACGTGATCGCCTCAACCCGGGCCGGATCGATCTTCCCATCCGGAGTCAGAACCCGCTCTGCGGCGCTGACATTGACGATCTCTCCAACGGTACAGCCGGTGGAGGAATCGTAACTGACCAACCGGCACTCCAGAGTCACAGGCAGCTCCTCGATGACCGGCGCATCGACAAATTCAGCCCGGCCGGCATGAAACCCCGCCTTCTCCAGTTTTCCGGGCTCCCGCCGCCCGGAAACAATGCCGACATAGTCGCAGGCGACGACGTGGGAGGCGTCTCCGACACTGACGGTAAAACACTTTCTGGCAAGCAGATTTTCCGCAGTTTTATGACCGGGATCGATACAGACGCCGATCTGGCCGGTATCGTGAATCCCGCCCCAGGCGGCATTCATTGCATTGGGAGATCCATCCTCATTGTACGTACCGATGATCAATACCGGCATCGGATAGAGCCAGGTCTGTGCACCGAAATTCTTACGCATTTGATCGTCCTTTCCCGATGTTGTATTCCACGAACCGGTGGATGACCGCCGTCACCACACCGAAAATTTTGAGTTCCATCCCCTCCGAGAACCTGATCGACCGGTAATTCGGGTTGGCGGCCTCGAGGAAATACGTCTCACCATCCGAACGCAGATATTTGACGGTAAATTCATTGTCCACACAGGCGATGACAATTGCGCCCGGCAATGCTTCAAGACTGCGGTCAACGACAAGAATATCCCCCGGCCGGATTCCGGCACCGAGCATGGAATCTCCCGCCGCCCGGACAAAAAAAGTCGCAGCCGGCTTCCGGACCAGAAGCTCATTCAGATCCAGAGGAGACTCCGTATACTGCTCGGCCGGAGAGGGAAATCCACAGACGGCCGGCGACGACATCAGAGGCGGCCTTTCGTCTGCGCCCCGCCGTCGAATCCCGTGTTTTTCCGCGTCGTTCAGATCAGGTGACATGGTTTCTTTCCTTCTCCCGCGACACCGGGAATGTCGGAACCGACCCGCCGTTTTCCAGTTCAGGCGGGGAACCCGCCCGCGCCTCCCGGCTCCGCCAGCTCCCGGTCACGGAAGAAGAATACATCTGCAACGCTCTTCCGTCAAGTTCGAAACCGCTTCCCGATGCAGGAATCTAAAAAAACCTGCGCCCCATCCTCCTCCGTGGAGCGCATGAAACTCTCCGGCGGGGACCTCCTGCGGAAATCACGCCCGCTCCGGAAGCGGATGCTCCAGCAGGCTTTCCAGCTGCTGTCTCATGAACTCGGCAAGCAGCGTGGTTTCACGAGTCACCGGCTCCCAGTGGTCCGCCGCGATTCCCTGATAAGCCCGGCCGGCCATTCTCAGCAGCGACGCAAATTCCGGCGGCAACTTCGGTACGACCCATTCAGCGGCAACATCCTTGGGGCAGATCTCGTGTTTTTCCAGAGTAAACCACATGCGCCCGAGCGTCAGAAGAACATTCCTTTCATCCCCTTTCAGAGATGCAAGCAGTCCGGGCAGAGAGTGCCGTATCGCACTTCGTATTTCCCGGAACGGAACGGCAGGAATCAGTTTCACGGCGGCTTCTCCCGCCAGAGCAAGACCGTGCACCCTCGCCTGCCGGAGAAGGAGAACCAGATCGGGATCGAAGCACGGTTCCGGCCAAATTCCCGCTTCCAATCTGTTCCGGAGCCACTCACCGTACAGAAATTCACGTCGCGGCGGGAAACGCCATGGTGTGATCTGCTCCAGAGACACAACGACCAACTCAAGAGGTCGTTTCCCGGCATGGCCCGGCGGAGCGGAGAGATCCAGCAGAAGGTTGGTCAACGTTTTCCGTTCGTCACACGACATGCCGCCGCGTATAAGAATCAGAAGATCAATATCACTTTCCGGGCGCAAACCGCCCAGCGTTGCCGATCCATACAGAAAAATTCCCGCAATCCGGTTCCCGAACAGCTCTTCCGCCGCCGGAACCACCTGAATCGCCTGTTCCGGAACTTTCCCGCTGCTGGAGTGCAAGTTCAGCAACCCCAATTTCTCACCATCTTTTCGACTCGTTTTTTCGAACCGGCGGAACTTTTCCGCCGCATACCGGACGGCAACCGGACCCTTTTCCCGGCGATTCCCTCGCTTCATGAGAGAGAACGATACCGGAAAGGTGTTGCAAACCGACTCGGGAAAACGCCGGCAAACGCCGATTCCGGAAGCCCCCTCTCCGTACCTTCCCGCCCGAAGTTCTCCCCATCAGCCCGCCCCGGTCCGCAATGCGTTTTCTCCGCAACGGGGCAATCAGTCGTTGAAGGTTCCCCAGAAATAACCGGTATCGGTGGTCGTGTTGCTCGCAGGGATGGCGGAATTGGAACGATATTCGACATGGCCGTCGGCAAACACACAATTTGCCCCCTGCCGGTTACCGTGCCGCCACTCCCCCTTGCCGACGGTCACCATGCCGTCCCGGCTGCCGATACCGGGGTCCGGATAATTTCCCCAGACATCGACGTCGGTCGCCATCAGACGCATCGAAGCGCGCCGGATCCGGCTCAACATCACCGCGGTACCGCCCCCGCCGACTGATGCGAACCCCTTGTTGTTGATCGCGTAATGGCGGCACGACTCGGCAGGTTTGTAAGCCATGGAACTCGGGCAGCCGAAGGGACCGCGCGGGATCAATGTGCCATCAGGAAGTCCCCGCAGGAAGCAATAATCGTAAATGGAGGCACCCGGCGCATAGAGAGAGTACAGCATATCCTGCCATTTGCCCGCCCAGTCTGAACTGATGTTGCGGTTTTCCGCGGGTGTCCGGCCGCCGTTCTGCTCCACATAGAGCTGCATATAGGTGCCGATCTGTTTCAGATTGCTGGTACACTGAATATCTTTTGCCTTGGCACGTGCCTGATTCAATGCCGGCAGCAGCATCGCAGCCAGAATTGCGATGATCGCAATTACTACCAATAATTCGATCAATGTGAATTTGGAATACCCGATCCGGCGTTTCGGAAGAGTACCTGAAAGGGATCGGCTGCCGACTCCACCAGGAATAATTTTTCGATTCCGCATATCACACCTCCTTTTCCTGATAATATCAAAACGGGGACTATTGGTAATAATGGAAGTTTTCGTGCAAAAATCAAGTGGCAATGAAACTAAAATTTCAAGTTAACTTTTACATTTTGTTAACTTCACGCTGTGTTCCCGCTCCATTTTCTTCACACTCCTGCTCGAAAAGGGTGTTTCAGACAGCAAAATTCATGGTTACGGGGGTTTTCCTGAAAAAAAATTTTTCTCCTCTTGACAAACTGATTGGTATTTGGTATAATTATGGTATGACTTAAGAAATTGAACTATTTCCATCGTTTCCATGTGAGAAAAAATGAACAATTCGAGAATTACAGAACTCTTCCGCCGGGTTCACGCCCCGGTCGTCACCGGTCGCACCGGAATTTACGCGGGGCGTGACCTGATGATGCTTCCCGATGGAGAAATCCGCCATTACGGGGCACATTTCTGCCGTGATGGAATGGGAAGAAATACGGCATTGCCGGTAGTTCGTCGCAGTTTCGATTATGGAATCAGCTGGATCGAGGAACCCGTGACCGGCCGGACTCCCGGAGCTTCGGTGAGAAGCCCCTATTCGGGAGATTATCTGACGCTCCGTCGGAAAATGAAGCAGCCTGAAAACTGGCATGAGTTCTGGGCCCACGGTTTGTTTCCGCTGCCCGGCGATGTTCCGGAAGGAGTCTATGTCTTCCGGTCGACTCATCCGGACAGCGGCTGGGAAATGGAACAAATCTCGGCGGATCCCATTCACATTCAACGTCAGCCGCTGCCGCTCCGGAACCGGCGGAGATGGCTCCTCGGTTCCGAGCAATGGATCGGGAAAACCCTGCACCCGGTGGTTCTTCTCTCCGATGACGACGGCCGCAGCTGGCGGAAAATCGTACTTCCGCCGCCGCCGGTTCACACAGTCGCATGGCCGCACAAGGGGCCGCGCTGGCTCCAGTGCGGCTGCGAACCGGTGATCGCCGAATATCCGAATGGGCGCCTCCACATGTTGTTGCGCACCTCGACCGATCGCCACTGGCAATGCTTCTCAGACGACGGCGGAGAAACCTGGAGCGCTCAGGAACCCTCTCCGTTCTACGCGGTCGCGACAATGCCGAATCTGCTGACGCTCTCCGACGGTCGGCTGCTGGCAATCTGGAACAATACCACGCCGTTGCCGGAACTCGATCATGACCTTCAGCCGGAATTGGACGAGGATGCCCGCAACGGAGTGTGGGAGGATGTGTTCACCAACCGCGATGCGCTGCACGCCGCAATCTCCGAAGATCTCGGGAAAAGCTGGATCGGCTTCCGGGAACTTCTGCTTAATCCCGTCCGGAACAACAACGATTTCCGGACGATCGGCGGATCCTGGGCGTTGAAAGACAAGAGCATCCACCAGAATCAGGCGCTGGAGTTGCCGGAGAACAAGGTGCTGGTCGCCCTGGGGCAGCATCCGTGCTGCGAAGCGCTGCTCCTGTTCGATCTCGATTTTCTTTATGAAACGGAACGACGGGAGGATTTCAGAAGCGGTCTCACCAACTGGTCGGTGCACCAGTACCTGCGGAGCCTCTCCGGCGGTTTCCGTTACGCCGGGCACTGCGCCTGGAACCGGCGTCCCGGCGCCTCGCTGGTCCCGGCACCGGATGGTTCCCCGCGGGAGATGTTGCAGATCGCACGCCATCCGGATCCCCGACTCCTCTATGAAAAGGAGGGGGCCGTCTGGAATTTCCCCGCAAGTCGCCGGGGTCGGCTGAACTTGCGGCTGATTCTGATGCCCGGATCCAGCGGAATGCGTATTACCCTGACCGACCGCTGGTTCAATCCGGTCGATCCGGTGGTACACGAACTCTCTCCCTTTGCCCTCGAACTGGATTCCGCAGGACGGCTCGAGTGCATTCCGCTGGTGACGCCCGGAGTCGAAAGCGAAGTCGAAATCTCATACGATCAGGATGCCGGGATTCTGCGCTTCCGATCGGGAGAACGAGCCGGCGAAGTCCCCCTGCGGCACCCCGTAGAAGGCGCGATCAGTTATCTGCATCTGCAAAGCCTGGCCGAAGGAAGCGACCCCTTCGGCGTACTGATCGCTGCAGTCGAACTGCATCACGAAACGAAACCATGAGGATCCGTTCCATGGAAGAAAAACTGGTCAGGGAACCTCTCTACGAAAAATTGAAGAAGCGCCTGCTCGTAACCATCGAAACCGAGAACCTGCGCATGCTCCCCAACGAACGGGAACTCATGGCCCGGTTCGGCGTTTCCCGCAATACCCTGCGGCGGTCGATTTTCGAACTGACCAAGGAGAACATCCTCCAACCGGTCCAGGGGATCGGTACGATCGTCTATCCGGTGCCGGAGATCGTGGAGAACAGTCGGATTCTGATCGTCTGCGACCGGGAGATGACGTCGTTTCAGCAGGAAGTGTTCAATCTGCTGCTCTTCATGCTCAACAACAGCCGCCTCAACACCATCGTGCTGATGCTGGACAAGGAGAATGTCGATGTCAACCGGTTTGACGCCATGCTCAAAAGCTGTGATGGGGTGGTAATCGACCAGCTCTGCAGCTACTCTCCGGTCATTCTCGAACGGATCCGGAAAACCGGGAAGAAGATGGTCTGCCTGCGCTGGCGGCCCGATCCTCCCGGAATCCCGTTCGTCGCCGAAAATGTCTGTGAGGGATTCTACCGGCTGGCCCGCCACCTGATCGAACTCGGCCACACCCGGATCGCCTACATCGGCAACTCCGAGGATCGCCGGCGGATGCCGGGGTTGAAAAAGGCGTTTCAGGAAAACGGGCTGGAACTTGATCCCTGCTTGACGTTCCATCTGGAGAAAGGCTATCGCGAGGAGGGGTATCAAGCCACCGACGCCCTGTTGAAAACCGGTCGCCGCTTTACCGCCGTCATTGCCCACAGCGACATCTGCGCACTCGGAGTCGAAGAGCGATTGCTGATTGCCGGATACAGGATTCCGGAGGAAATTTCCGTTACCGGCTTCGACAACCTGCAGGAGAGTGCAAGTTATCCCATCCCCCTGACCACCTGCTGCGGAGATCCCGAACAGATGATCCACGAGGCCATCGCCTATCTTTTCAGTACCCGCAATTCCGGAATGACGCTGGAAAAGGTGGTCGATCCACGCCTGATCATTCGAAAATCGACGGCACAAGTCCCGGAACGATAACAACAGAGTTACAGAAAGGAAGAGAACATGAGAAGGAACAGGGCTTTTACATTGATCGAATTGCTCGTTGTTATTGCGATCATCGCCATTCTGGCGGCAATGTTGCTGCCGGCACTGAACAAGGCACGTGAAAAAGGCAGGGAAGTCGCCTGCGCCAGCAACCTCAGACAGATCGGAACAGGATATCAGCTCTATCTCGATACCCACGACGGTTTCTTTTACAAGGGAAGCAGTTCCGATGGTGATGAGACCTGGATGAAACCGTTGTGGGGCTACAAAATCGGTACCAACGAAAAAAACGGTACGATTTACGTAGACCGCAAACTCATGCTGAATCCATCCGCAGGCAGCGGCGCGATCGGCTGTGCCTCCCAGGCTCCTTACGGCATCTCCTGGGCATATGCTCTGAACTACTACGTTTTTGCAGAAGTGTCCCCCCGGATGGTTCATTCCCGGATTCCGCAAGCCTCCCAGACCCTCTGGATCGCGGAAAACGGTTTCTGGATCGTCAATTCCGACGGAGCCGGCTGGTCACAGGAGAGCCGACACCGGCTTATTCATTCCGGGCGCAGCAACTTTCTGTATGTCGATGGACACGTCGGCTCCCGCCCCGGGGGAGAATATCGCGGTTACGCCATTCCATTCTGGCGCCCCAAACAGATCTGACCGGTATTCTGACCACTTAAATCTCTGGAGAAAAGATTGAAATGAGACTAATTTCAGCCCTGTGTGCGGTACTGGCCGCGTTCTCTGTATCGGCAGATTACAGGTATGAATTTTCAAATGAAAAAAATCCGCTTGAGAAACTGGTGGCGGCCCCTTTCTGTCTCAGGCAGATCGGTGACAAGATCACCTGGGCGAACGGTGTCTTGAAGAGTTCCTCCACCAACCTGCTTCTGTATGCCCCGGAAGAGGTCACCGACGGCCGCGTCACCCTCAGGGCGCGTGACTGTTATCAAAGTACTATTACCCTTGTCGCCCGGGCAAACAAGGAGTTCAACTCCTATTACGCACTGGAAGTTTCATCCTCGCAAAAGAAGGCGTTTTTCTATCGCACCATCTACGGGGAACCCACCAAGAAGCAGGAGATCCCGTACGGCGGCGAACGGGAGTTCACTCTGATGCTCGACTTCGACGGGAAAACCGTCACCGGCTGGATCAACGGCAGCAAAGCGGGGGAGATGCCCGATGACGGCAGACTGAAATCCGGGATGGCCGGCATTCGCGGCGGCTTCTGGACCAATGCCGAACTCAAAAGCCTCGAATACTCCGCCGCAATCGCGAAGGCGGAGACGGTCGCGGAGCAGAAAACGCCCGGGAAAACGACAGCGGATGCTTCCGACACCGGTTTCCGTTATGAGTTCACGACCGAAGTCAATCCGCTCCGGGAACTTTCCATTGCGTCCACCTCTCTCCCATTGGTCGGCAGCAAAATCAACTGGGCGGATGGCGTGCTGAAAAGTTCCGACTGTCACCTGATTCTGTATGCGCCGAAAGAGTTCTCCCGCGGTCGGGTCAGCCTCAAGGCACGTGACCGTTACGAAAGTACCATCGCCCTGATCGCCCGGGCGAACAAGGACTTCAGCGCCTTCTATGCGCTGGAGGTCTGCCCCTCGCTGAAGAAAGCCTCCTTCTACCGTTTCATCTACGGGGAACCCACGAAGCGGCAGGAACTCCCTTACGGCGGGGGACGGGAGTTCACCCTGACGCTCGATTTCGACGGAAAAACCATCGTCGCAAGGATCAACGGCAGGAAGGTGCATGAAATTCCCGATGACGGCAGACTGAAATCCGGGATGGCCGGCATTCGCGGCGGCTTCTGGACCAATGCCGAACTCAAGAACTTTGAATATTCCGCCGCAATTCCCGAGGAAGAGACACAGGCGTTGAATCAACCGCCCATGAAACCGGCGGCGAACGTCAAAAAACTCGACCTGAAAAAGATCCGCGACTGGGATCTGGCGAAAGCATATCGCACTGCGAACGGCACCCGGCTCACCGTAAGCCTGAATCAAGTCTGGAGGTTCCGCCCGGTTTCCGATCAGCGGATTCCCGCCCTCGCCCCGGAATCGGAATGGGGGTATTTCGTCGTACCCGGTTACTGGGCAAAGGGAGCCATCAACAACTACATGCGAACGGACGACGGCACCGCAGTGACCGAATGGCGCGGAATCCCGTTCACAAAAAAGTGGTGTAACATCATGGTATAAAAGAAGTTGCAATATTCCGGAAGAGTGGCGTAACAGCAGAGTGGAACTGATTATCGAAGATCTCTGTGGAACGGCGGAGATCTACCTTGGTAAAAAAAAAATTGCCGAAAAGCGTGATCCCGCCATCGGCGTAGCCCGGATCGACGTCTCCGGAGAGTTGCGGTACGGCGAAGAGAATCTGCTGCTGATCCGCAACACCGGGGAGCTCAATTCGCCTGCCGGACTCGGCAACACCCGGCTGGAGGTTTCCCCCGGTACGAATTTCGGCGATGTCGGTATCGCAACGAGCGTCTCCGACAAGACGTTTACTCTCTCCTTTAACGGCGGCTCGGCCCCCTCCGGCAGTATGATCGACATCGTAATCAAGGATCGGAAAGGCGGAGAGCTGTTCCGGGAACGGCACCCCTTTGCCGAACGGATCACCTGCAGATGGACGGCGCCGGTTCTCTGGTCGCCGGAGACACCGGAACTCTATTCCCTGGAACTGGCGCTCTCCACGCCGGACGGAAAAATCGCGGACCGCTCCGTCACCCGATTCGGCTTCCGCGAATTTGCCGCCCGCGACGGTCAATTCTTTCTGAATGGCAAACCGATCATTCTGAAGGCCGAAACCTCCATTCCCAACAAAGGCAACTGGTGGGGACTCGACTATCTGGTCGACCGCAGGTTTATTGAACCTCTTTTCACAACCTACAAAAAATTAAACCTGAACTGCACGGTTCTCAGCGGACCGCCTTCGGAAGAAACCCTTTCCCTGGCCGATGAAATGGGCCTCATGTTGCTGGTTAACGGCAGAATGCTCACCCACACGGAACTCGACAGGGACACAGAAAACGCGTTGAAGAAGCTGGAATCCTCGCTGCGGGAGATGGCGGGGAATCCGGTCTATTTCCGACACCCTTCCCTGATCGGCTTCCGGATCGACGTCTGGTATGGCTACAACGCCGGCTGTACCAACCCGAATTACGTCGGCTTGAAACAGGGAGATCCGAATCAGAACGGGATTCCGGCCCTGCGCAGTGAACGCCTCAACCGGATGGCAGCCCTCTATCGGAAATACCTCCCCGGGCTGGAGTGTTTCACCGGCGGTTCCGGAGCGGTCGGCAACGTCTACGGGACCCATATCTACCACACCTGGGGCGCACCATCCACCGAGCTGCGCGCTTTCTTCGAGGAGTGGAACCGGAAACGGGAGCTGCCCATCTTCGCCGGAGAGACCTATCTTCCTTACATCGGCAGCTTCTTCGACCTTGAGAACTTCCACGGCGGCGGCGTTCCGTACATCACCGAAAACGCCGCACGCATCCTCGGCGATGCCGCCTACAACTACCGTACCACGATGAGTCCGCGCCCGTTCCACGAACGCGGACGCGCCGGCTGGTTCTGGAGCACGATCGAGAAAAAGGAAGCCGGCACATACGGTTTCTCCGTCGATGCCCCCGCCGCGGTGACGGCGAAATACATCGATGAGATCATGACCGGATGGCGTTTTCACCGCCTGACCGGTTACGGCAATTTCGATTACACTGAAAGCTCGTTCGCCATGCAGCGGATCGCCCCCGAAACGCTGCCCGTCTCAAGCGACTACAGCGACTTCAGTTTCAAGCCGGAAGGTTTTGACAACGGCAATGCCCGCCGTTCCTGCTTCGATCCGCGTGTACCGGGCTACGATCTGCGTCCGACGCTGCTTCAGGCCCCCTTCGCACATGCGATGGCCGACGTGAGCGCCGCCATTCTGGACAGAGAGGAGGACCCTCTTCTGCAGAATCACTCCGGTTACAGCGGTGAAACGCTGAAAAAGAGCGTGATGCTTTTCAACGATTCCCCGAAACAGGTCCGATTCCAACTTATGGCCACGCTTTGCGATACCCAGGGGCGTGTCCTCCCGCTCGGCGAGAGAAGCGTCGAAGCGGCTCCATTTGAACACAAACTCATTCCCGTCTCCATTCCGCTGCCCGCCACCGGCGACCGTTCGGAGTGGGTATTCCGTGCTCTGCTGAAGGGGGAGGAAAAGATCTTCCGGCTGGAATTTCCGATCCAGGTGTTCGCACGGCCCGTTGAACTAAAACTCACCTCTCCGGTTCACATCTGGGACCCCGAAGGAACAGTGACGACCCGTCTGATGAAACGTCTGCCTCTGAAACGGCTTGAAAACCTGGATGCGTTACCCTCCTCGGGAATCCTGATCGTCGGTCGCGGCGCGTTGTCCCGACTCACCCGTATGCCGGACTGGAATGCGGCGGCGGCAAACGGCCTGAACATCCTCTTTCTGGAGCAGCATCCGACCGCCTCGCCGGAGCTGATGAAAACCCGGACCCGCCGAACCTACATCAATGCGCCGGCTCATCCGGTGTTCGAGGGGCTCGGAGACGCCGACTTCGCTTTCTGGCAGGACAGCTTCTCCATCGCCCCCGCAAAAGTCAGGGATGGAGCTGGGATCAACTGGTCCGACTGGGGGAACCGCAACATGGTGGCAGCCTATGCTTTCCGGCGTCCGCAGCACGGCGGGTATCTCAGCCTTCTGGTCAGCGGGTTCGACCTTTTTCAAACACCGCTGCTGGAGCACCGTACCGGGAAAGGAGGCTGGATCGCGTCGCAGCTGGAAATCACCGATCGGCTCGGCAGCGATCCGGCGGCAACCCGGTTGTTCGACAATCTGCTCCGGTATCTGGATCGGCCGGCACGGCCGGCGAAAGTGCTGTTCTTCGGCAGTGAGAACGGGAAAAAGCTGGTCGACCGTTTCGGACTTGACTGTACGGCGGAAAACGATCTCTCCGGCAACCGTCTGAAACAGGCGGACCTTCTGCTCGTCGCCGATCCGGATTGGGAGGAATTGAAGCGTTACCGCATGGAACTCAATGACTTCGTCTATTTCGGAGGCCGGGTGCTCTACTGGCATACCGGGAAAACGTTCGATCCGGGCTGGCTGCCGTTCACGATGGAACTCGCCGAAACCACAGCCTCCCGCGCGGCAATCGCCGGGAAGGCGGACGGCGTCTGGCGCAACGGATTCGGCAACAGCGAACTCTACTGGCGTGAAAAACGGAACGTTCCCGCTTTCCAGAATGTTCCGCCGCACTTCGATGCAACGGCTCCGGCGGTTCTGGTACGCGGGCGGTTCGGTTCCGGGGAGTGGATTTTCACGACTTTATCACCGGATCTTTTCGGTGCGACCGCCGCAACCGGCAAAACGGTCCGGCTGCTGTCGGCCCTGTTTGCCTCGCTCGGGGTGGAAATTGCCGATGCGGCATCCCCGTTTGTGTCGACAGCCGATATTGCGGAACTGGATCTGAGTGAACAGAAGTGGGAGTTCGCCATCGACGAGAAAGATCTCGGAGTGAAGGAAGAGTGGCAATCCGGCAAGGGGAACGCCCGCTGGCTGAAGGGGCTGATCGCCGACGGGATCGAAGTCCGCGTCGGGCAATCTTTTGAATCCTTCCTGCGTTACGACTACAACGGCTATGCATGGTACCGCCTGACATTCGACGTTCCGGAGAATCTCTCTGCCGCACCTCAGCTCTATTTCACGGCGGGCGCGATCGACGATACCGACGAAGTCTGGCTCAACGGCGTCAAAATCGGTTCCACCGGTAAGGACGTGCCGAACTACTGGGAGGCGAAACGGAATTACCCGATTCCACAGGGGCTGCTTAAGAAGAGCGGCAACCTGCTCGTAGTCCGGGTGTTCGACGAGAAGGGGAACGGTGGAATCGTCCAGGGACCGGTGGCGCTCTCCGAGCGGAAGCTGGAAGGCTCCCCACGCTTGTGGCAGACGCCATGGCCCGAGGGTGCTCGACACGATTATGAATACAAAGCCGATCTGGTCCGTATGTATTGAATGGAAGGAGAAAAAAATGTTGCTCAAAAACCTGCCGCCGATCCCGGACGCCTTTCTGCCCTATGAAGAACTTGAAGCTTATGTGGAAAAGCTCGCAGCCGCGGCTCCGGAACTGGTGCAGGTCAGTGACATCGGGCTCTCCCGGGGGAAACGGCGGATCCTGCTGCTTTCCGTCACGAACTTCGCAACCGGAGCACCGGAACGGAAACCGGCATTCCTGATTCAGGCGCATATCCATTGTCACGAACTCGGAGGCACCATCGCCGCTCTCTACACGGTGCGGCAGCTGATTCTCGACCATGTCGATGGAGGGATTCTCGACCGGGTGGTATTCCAGATTCTACCGCGTCTCAATCCGGATGGTGCGGAAGAGGTGATTCGCCACTCCGGCTACATCCGCAGTCGCTGGGACCAGACCGGAGAACTGCCGAATACGCTTGTTCAGGAGGATGTCGACGGCGACGGGCTGATCCTCTCCATGCGGATCGAGACCCCCGACGGCGACATGGTACGTGATTCGCGCGACCCGCGCTGTCTGGTTCCGCGTCGCGCCGACTCCACCGGTCCTTTCTACCGGATGCTGCCGGAGGGAACCATTCACAACTGGGATGGCGTCACCCGGGAGGGATTCCGATTCCACGGGCGGATGCTGGACTGGAATCGAAACTGGGGCGCCTTCTGGTCCCCCTTCGAAGCCGGAGCGGGCGACTATCCCATGAGTGAACCGGAAATACGGTACCACGCCGATTTCCTCGTCAACAACCCCAATTTTTTCGGCGGCATCGCCTATCATAACGGCTGGGGAGCGATTCTGCGCGCACCCGACCAGCCCGGAGACGACTCGTTCTCCGCAGCGGATCTGCGCTGCTACCGGAAACTTGCGGAGATGGGGGAACAACTGACCGGATACCCGGCATTTGCCGGCTGCAAATTCCACTCCCGGTCGGAACTTGATACACACCGCGCCGGAAACTTCACAGACTGGCTGTTCTTCCATCTCGGATTGTTCGGCTTCGTCATCGAACTCGGTACCGTCGAAACATCATCCGGGCTCGATACCCGGACAATCCTCAACGACTCCCTCAGAAGTGAAGAGGAGTACTGTGCGCCGCGCGAGGTCCTTGCCGATGACGACCGTCATCCGGAACGGCGGCGCGCCTACCACCCGTGGCGTCCCTTCCTGCACCCGCAACTCGGTCCGGTAGAAATCGGCGGGGTCGATATTCCCGTTTTCGCAGTCCCTGCACCCGACTATCTGCGCAAGGTATGCGAGCGTGTCCACGCATTCACACTCCACCTCGCCTCCAAGTGCCCTCGCCTGGTGGTTTCCGCACTGGAAGTCGTCGAGATCGGCGACCTGAAGCGGGTCAGGCTTCGGCTCCACAACCGCGGGGAATTTCCGACCAACATCAGCGAAGCCGGCGCCCGGCTTCCGGCACGCCGGAAACCGTTGATCCGCATCCATCCACAACCCGGCGTGGAAATCATCTCCCTGGAAAAGGACCGCGAACTCAACCACTTCGCCCCCTGGGAATCCCGCACGCTCGAATGGTTCCTCGCCGGAACTCCGAACACCGGAACCCGGCTCGCGGAGATCGAACTGGAAGCCTTCTCCGCCGGAAGCCTGACCCTCCCGGTGACGGTTTCTCCGGAAAAGAGGCCGTAAATTCTCCGTACGGAATGAGCAGACTCTCCGACAGAAAACCTCTCCGGGATTCCGATCGGAGCTCTTCCGGTCTGCTCGTTCCGTTACGCCGCGCGGAAAAGTGTTTTTTCAGAGCCCGGCGGCGAGGAACGCCACCCGGCAGGCCCGTTTGTATGCTTCGGCAAGATATTCCGCCGTCGAGAGCTTCCCGTAACAGTCATTCTCGTGACGTCCCGGTTTGCTGAAACGGTTCAACTCAAACGTGAGCGGTCCCTCATAACCGCTTCGTCTGAGCCGGGAAGCGATTTTTCCCCAGTCGGCAACTCCATCGAAAGGCAGCAGATGGAGGTCGTCATACCAGGTAATCCTGCCGTCGAAATCCCGGATTCCGAGATTGTCGTTGAGATGGGTTCCGACCAGATGCTTCCCGTACGATGCGAGCATGTCCCGGTTCTGGTTGTAACACATCTCATGACCGGAATCCCAGCAGAAGCCGACCGAGCGGTAACTTTCAGCAAGCTGCATCAGCATTGCCAGATACTCTTCGCCCTCGGTGTTTTCGAACGCCACCGTCACCCCGAGCCGCTCCGCTTCCCGGACCACCTTCTCGAAATTTCCGACGCCCCGGCTGTTCGGCGAGTGCTCGTTGAAGCCGATAACGGCATGCGTCACCATGATCGGCACCTCATGCTCGGAACAGCTGCGCAGACAGTTCATCAGCTCCTCAACCGCGGCCGCGGCAGCATCCTCATCCTCCTTCCACAGGGCGGCGGCATGACCGAACGGCGCATGGATCGATTGATAAAGCAGATGGTACTCTCCGGCAAGTTGCCGCCACTTCCCGATCGGAGCTTCGGGAAACCACCCGGTGAAAAAGCCGTCGAATCCGGTTTCCCCGATCCATTTGATCTGCTCTTCCGGAGTTCCGCCGAACTCCCCGCACAACCCGAGACAAAGTCTTCTCCGATACATCGTTTCCTCCGATACCACTCAACGATCCCACGCCTGTCACAGGGGGATTTCACCCGGTGCCGGCCGCCATCCGCTGCAGACAACCGGGGCTGCCCTCCCCTTCCGGGAAACGTTCTCCCCGCCTCCCGGAAGGATTGTTCCGGAAAATTGCTCCGTTCCGGCACTCGACCGGAGCCCTGCCCCGGCCGGACCGGATCTTTTCCGGCCTCCGACTTTTCCCTGCTGTGTCAATATAATATGATTTTCAAACAAATCCACCCGGTATTCCAGATACTTTCGCGGGAATCCCGGCCGGCCGTCAACTTGAACTCCGGCCCTGCGGATTAATTTCTCAAAAAAAATCAGTTCGGCTATTGATTTTTGAAAAAGTATCCTTATACTAATATAAGAAGATAAAAACTAAACCAAGAAGAAAAATCATGATTGTCGCATCGGATATCGTGAAACAACTCCGGCTGGACATTATCAATCAGGAGTTCGGGCTCAACGGGAAACTGCCGACCCGGGAAGAGTTCAGCCGGCAATACGGCGCCAGCAAGGCGACCGTTCAGAAGGCGCTGGCGGAACTGGAGGCGGAGGGGTTCATCATTTCCCGCGGGACACTCGGCACGTTCGTCAACCCGAACTCCCCAAACCACACGGACATTGCGCTGCTGCTGCCGGTTCGTGAGGAACAGTTGACCGTCAGGGATGAACTTTTCAACCTGGTCAATCAGGAACATCGCAATCTGGAGAAACATACCGGCAAGAATCTGCGGTACTTTTACATCGATCGCGAACAACGGATCCAGGACGATTTCGAGAAAGTGGCTGAAGAGGCAAACCGCACACGTCTCAGTGGAGTCATCCTGCCGTTTCCTCCGCAGAGCTGGATGCTCGAGCCGTTTATCCGCAACAACATCCCGGTGGCGGTTCTGACCGATGAAAATATCAGCGGAGCCTCCACGGTCTGGGTGGATTACTCCGATTTCTTCAAAAAAGCCCTGCTTTACTGCCGTAGACAGAACTGCAGACGCCCGGCATTGCTCGCAAATTTCACATTGCCGTATCACCACATCGAAGACTATTTCAGACTCGGGAAGGAAGCCGGTTTTGAGCTTGAATCCCGACTTGTGCAGGGCCAGTCCGAGGTGTTCGGACTGCCGTGGCTCCGGCATACTCTCGACTCCTTTTTCTACGGGCCGGAACCGGCCGACACGGTCATTATCGGCGACGAGGCATTCCTGCCGGACACCCTCAAATATCTGTTCGAACACGACAGGATTCCGGGGAAAGACATTCAGCTGATCTGCGAACGGACGTTTCCTCACGATACCTGTACCGGATTCCCGGTCAAATTCATCGGATTCGACCTGTATGAGATCATCGATACCTGCCTGCGGGCGCTGGAGGCGCTGCGAGCGGGCGGGAAACCGATGAAGGATTTTGCACTGATCGCCGCAATCGAAAGTTGAAACATGGAGGGAGGACAAACATGAAATCCGGCAGAAAAACGTTTACATTGATCGAATTATTAATTGTAATAGCGATCATCGCGATACTGGCTGCAATGTTACTGCCGGCATTGAACAAGGCACGGGAAAAAGCCAAAGCGGCCGCATGCATGAACAATCTGAAACAGATCGGGACGAGTATCTTCCTCTATGCACATGACTACGATCAATTTTATCTCTTCGCCAGTCTGGACAATAACGCAACCATAACCAACGACCACTCGAAGTCCTGGTATGCCCTGCTGAACAGAAACAACTATCTTCCCGGCGATTACAAAGATGCCTGGGGCAATACCGACTCCAGGGTTTTCATCTGCCCGAGCGAATCCGGGGTGGAACTCACTGTCGCCTCGGGGACACGTCACTACGGATTGAACTGGCGGACTTACGGTTATGATCCGACAACAGCCCGGAAAATCGGCATGGTCCGGAATGCCGCCACACTGATCTACATCGCCGATTCGACGCCGCGCAAATACGTACCGACCAGCTATCCCTATCTGATCCAACACTATGGAGGAGTCTATCCGATTCTCTACACCACCAGTTATCCGGTTTTTCTGCGTCACTCGAACACCGCAGCGACCATGCTGGGAGACGGCCATGTAAAAATGATGAACTACAATGAGTTGCGCGATGTCAACAACTGGGAGAACTGAACCGATGAAAAAAATCCTCGTTTTGTGTTTCTCCGCATTTCTTCTTCTGCCGTCATTCACCGGCACGCTCGACCTGAGCCGGGTCACCATCGTCTGCCCGGAATCCGCCACACCGGCCGAAGAGAAAGCCGCAGCAGAGCTCAAACAGCATCTCGGTTTGGTCGCACAGGCCCGGAACGGAGAACAGACCATCCGTCTGATCACCGATCCGGAACTTCCGCCCGACGGTTATCGCATCAGCTTCCACAACAACGATCTGGAAATCCGCGGCGGAACCAACTTCGGGTTGCTGTACGGCGTCTATGCACTGCTCGAAGAGGACATCGGTTATCGCTGGTATGAACCGGAAATCACCGTGATTCCCAAACTCGACGAGTCGAAAATTACGGTTCGCGAACGCTCGGAATCCCCGGCATTCTCCGTGGTGCGCGATCCGTTTTCCTTTGCGGAAAGCGATCCGGACTGGGCGTTGCGCAATCGGGTGATCCGCATGATGCACAATTCTCTGCCCCCGGAATTGGGGAAAAAAATTCTCTTTCCAAGACCGAAGGGCGAATTCTGGATGTGTCATACCACACAATACTTCTGCCCCCCTTCGTTGTTCCCGTCACATCCGGAATACTTCATGATTGACGTCAACGGAAAACGTTCAAAGCAGCAGATTTGTCCGAGCAATCCGGAAGTGGAAAAAATGGCCGTGCGGAAACTCACCTCGACACTGGATCACGCACCGGAGGCAAACTACATCGCACTTTCCCTCGAAGACAACGAAAATTGGTGCCATTGTCCGGAATGTACGCGGATCAACCAACGGGAGGGAAGCAATGGTGCGGCATTCTTTGCGTTGGTGAATCGTGTTGCGCATGAAATCTCCGAAAAGCATCCTGGAGTAAAACTGCTGGTTACGGCGTATTATTCCACCCTGGTTCCACCGGAACACATGCAGATGGCGGATAATGTTTCCATTCTTTATGCCGATATCAACCGCCGTCGGTCGGATCCGGTTACCAGAGGCGCCAATCTGAACCATCTGAAGAACTGGTGTAAAATCGCCGGAGAAATCATCATCTGGGATTATCAGGCCGATTTCAGCAATTACTACCGTTATGTTCCATCGTTGTACGCTGTTGCGCAGAATCTCTCCTTTTACCGTACCCTGCCGGTAATCAAAGGGGTGGCCATTCAAGGCGCATACCAGGGGCCGGGAGGAGAACGCCAGGGTTTGAGAGCATGGGTCGAAGCCAAACTGCTGTGGAATCCGGAACGTGACTACCGGAAATTGATCCGGGATTACGTCCGGGGAGTCTACGGCCCGGCGGCCCCGCCGATCGAAAAATTCTATCTCTATCTCGACGATCTGGAGCGCCAGGGGGGGGCATTCGAGGCAAAATATGCTGAAATAGCAGCCCGGGGCAGAGCGTGTTTCGAGCAGGCGGAGAAACTTGCGGAGGGAAATACCGAGTTGCAGAAACGGGTTCAAGCCGCAGAACTGCCGGTGCTTTTTCATGAATTTGACCAGCTGTATGCCCTGCGGTACCGCAGCAACGTCTCCCCGGAAAAAATGCGGCAGGCACGGGAACTGCTCGATCAGATTATCGCGATCATGAAAGTAAACAACTATCAACGTCTCGGAGAAGGAACCGGCCGGCGGCTCTCCGATCTGGTGAAGAACCGCGACGTACTGAACCGGACAATTCCGGAAATCCCCGGCGTAACCGGCGCAGAAAGTATCGTCATTCCCGCGGTGGACGGCATGAGTTGCCTCGGAACCAAAAAGATTTCGGATGAAAAGGCTTCCGATGGAACTGCGGTGCGCCAGCAGCCCGTCAACTCCTGGAGCTGGCAGCTCTCCTTCGTGGGGAAAAACATCCCGCAGGGAAAATACCGCATCCGTATCCGTAACCGGATTGAAAAGACCGGGGAAAAGGTCACATGCATCTATTACGGAGTTTACGACAGCGCCTCAGGAACGAGCCCGAGATTCCGACTCACGCCCGACCTTCTGGATCACCCGGACTACCGCTGGCATGACCTGAAAACCTTCACGATCTCTCCGGGGTCGGTTCTCTGGATGATGATTCCGACCCGGGATAATGACCTCATCCATTACATCGACTGTGTCGAACTGGTCCCCGAACCCTGAACCGACGCCCTCCCCTCCCGTACTCCGCAGAGACGGTCGGGGAAACGGAAGGAGAAAATCAAAACCATCTGCCCCGCCGGTGGTTTTGATTTTCAAGTTTCCGTTCCGGAACGGCTTCCGCGCCTTTTTCATCGGACACTCCCCCGTCACCCGCTCGCACGCTCCGGATCATCGGCATTTTTTTCATCTTCTTTCGAAGTCAGACCGTTGACTTTACCTGCCGTCGGAAGTACTGTTATCTGATTTCCGCAACAGTTACTCAATCAGGATGCAAAAAACAGAAAAAGCACGATGAGATTTTTCAGACGAATCCTGGCGGCGGCACTTCTGACGCTTCCCGTGTCATCTCTGCCGGCGGCACGGGCGGTTCCGGACCGGGAAAACGCAATCTACGCCCCCGGGGAGGAGATTCGGTTCCAGTTGCAGGAACTGCCGCCGGAGACCGCCCGTCTCTCCTACCGCGTACTCGACCTCGAACGCAGGGTGCTCCGATCGGGAGGGATCGCCCCGGAGCAGACGATTCGATTGAAGGAACTGCCTCCCGGCTACTATGATTTCCAATTCGATATTTTCGATGCTGCAGGACAGAATGCGGCAACCGGGAAATACCCGTTCGCAGTGATTCCGGTCGTGGATCGGAACCGCCCCGACTGGAACCTCAACCAATTCGGCGCAATGGTGATGCCGCATACCGCCTATCCGCTGGCCGACCGGAGACGCGATGCCGAACTGATGAGCCGGATCGGCATCCGTTTCGTGCGGACACAGCGGCTCAACTGGGTACAGATCCAGCCCGATCTGAACCGTCCTCCGGATTGGGAAACCGCCGACCGCGAGGTGGCGATCTACCGGGCCAACGGTCTCGATATTGTCGCAAACACCGCATGGCCCCTGCCGCGCGAAGCTTCGGAGGGATTCGGAAGATCGACGCGGGCGGTGGACAAGATGTACCCCGCCGCCGACCGGCTGGAAGCCATCCGCGCCTTCTATACCGGGCTCAGCAGCCGCTATCGGGGAAAGATCGCCTTCTGGGAGGTCGGAAACGAGGTTGATGCCGCGCTTTTCTGGCTGGGACGGCTCGAACATGTCGAATCCGGAGACAAGGATGCGATCATCCGGGATTTCTGCGATTACTTCGTACTGATCGCCCGGGCATTGAAGGCCGGTGATCCCGGTGCCAGGGTCGGGCCGAGTACCACCGGCTGTGCGCCGGACGGGCAGACTTACCGTAACTGGTTGCGAAAATTCCTCGCGGATCCGGAAGCGAAACAGGAGATGAACTTCTTTTCCACCCACTATCGCGCCGATTTTGAAGGCATCGCACGGGTGTTCCGGGAAAACGGCATCCCGTCGAACACCCCGGTCATCGTCACGGAAATCGGCGGAATGGGGTCAAAAACCGACAGAACGCGCACCGAATGGGAACAACTCAGGGACAACATCCGCATCACTTATGTGCAATGCGCCGCCGCGCTGACCGCCGGAGCCGGAGCGCTCTGCAAATTTCTGCTCCGGGATATTCCGAATGTCCACCTCAACGAGATCGCCCGGAATGCTCGAAGCGGATTTCCGGCTCCGTCCGGAATTTGTCGCCTATGCGACGATGATCCGCGAAATCGGATTCTCGACCCCTGCCGGAGAATGGAATGTGGTCCATCGGGCGGACAACGGCTGGTTGAACTGCTGGGCATTTGATGCCGCCGACCGACGCATCAATCTTGTGGTGTTGAACGACGCAGACAAAGCGGAAGTGGTATTCGACACCCCCGATCCAGAACTGCGGCTGATCGACCCGATGGGGCGCGAGCGCACAATCGCGGCCCGGGCCGGAAAAGTGAAATTTCCGCTGGAACGCAGCTTGCCGCTCTTCGTGGAGGGTCGCGTCACTCCGGATCCCGGACCGCCTGAATACCCGGAACCGGTTGCGGTTCAAACCCTGAACCTCACGGTCAACGGCGGTTTTGAAGCCCCCGCCGCAGTCAACCGGATTCCAGGCTGGAAAGTGATCGCCGACGAAACCCGGGGAAAAAGCGGTGCAACCGGGGGCTTCTGCGTCACCGCCGACGCGGGAGAAAGTGCCACCGGCAGGCAGTCGTTGAAAATGAGCGCCACCCGGAAAACCGGCTGGTATGGTGTCATGCTGGACATTCCGGCGGAGAAGCTGCCGAAACCGGGTTTCGGCGAAAGCCTTGAACTGACGGTCCGTTACCGGGTCAGGACAGCCGACGTACAGGGCACCGGCACCGCCGTCACCATCTCGCAGCGCGAAAGAAACGGTCGCCGGATCGCCTGGCATGATTCCGCCTTCGAATGGGGCTCCTTCGGCTGGGAAACGAGATCGCACCATGTGGCCTTCGATCGCTTTCCGCCGGAACTCGGCAGCGTGTCTGTGGAGTTCTATCTGGGGCGGGCCACCGGAACCGTCTGGATCGACGACGTAGAGGTGACCGCAACCCTGTGGAGGCTCCCGGGGGCCGACACACGCAGAGTCAACTGAACGGAAGAGAAATCACCGCACTGTTCCATTTCCACGCCTTCCGACATCCGCGTGGAAGAGTTTTGCCGCAAAAAAGGCCGCAGGAACTGGAAAAGCCTCCGCCGCAACGCTATATTATCGGGTCTGAAATCAACCTTCGAAACGGATGGGACCTGATCTGATGATGTATTTCGCCGATACCACACGAGGCAGAAACTATGCCAAAGATCCGGCGGTCGTTTTCTTCGGCGGCCGTTATCTGATGTACTATTCGGTGCCGCCCTACCGGGATGAGCGCCCCCATGACGGCTGGGAGATCGGCGTCGCGGAAAGCGGCGACCTCGACCACTGGACCAAACTCCGTGATCTGCCGCGTTTCACCGAACTCGAGCAAAACGGCTTCTGCGCACCCGGTGCGATTGTGCTGAACGGCACGGTTCATCTCTTCTACCAGACCTACGGCAATGGAGCCGGAGACGCGATCTGTCACGCCACCAGCCGCGACGGAGTGGAGTTCACGCCCGATCCGACCAATCCGATCTTCCATCCCGTCGGCGACTGGACCTGCGGGCGGGCGATAGACGCGGATGTGATCCCTTTCGGGGACGAACTTTTCCTCTACGTCGCCACCCGGGATCCGGAGATGAAAATTCAGCAGCTGGCCGTCGCCTCGGCGCCGCTCGACGGGAATTTTCACAGAAAGGAGTGGCGCCAGCGCTGCGACAATACCATTCTGAAACCGGAACTTCCCTGGGAGGGAGAGTGCATCGAAGCACCCGCCCTCTGCGAACACAACGGTCGTCTCTACTGTTTCTACGGCGGCGCCTACAACAACTCCCCGCAACAGATCGGCTGCGCGGTCAGCGATGACGCAATCCATTTCCGCCGGATCTCCGACCAGCCGGTGCTGCCATGTGGAGAACCCGGCAGCTGGAACAGTTCAGAATCCGGGCATCCCTTCGTTTTCACCGCGCCGGACGGTTCGCAGCACCTCTTCTACCAGGGGAACAACGACAACGGCCGGAGCTGGTATCTCTCGCGCAAAACAATCCGCTGGAACGGCGACGTTCCGGTTCTGGATTAATTTTCACCGGAGGAAACGGACATGAACGATGCAACACCGGTACGCGAGAGTCTCGGATCGCGACTCGGTTTCATTCTGCTCACTGCGGGCTGTGCAATCGGCCTGGGCAACATCTGGCGTTTTCCCTTCATCACCGGGCAGAACGGAGGGGCGATCTTCGTGCTGATCTATCTGGCCTTTCTGCTGCTGCTCGGTTTCCCGGTGATGGTGATGGAACTGGCGATCGGCCGGGCCGGGCAACGTAATCTCTACGGAGCTTACCGGACACTGCCTGTCGGTTCGTTCCGCTGGCACCGGCCGGGAGCGCTGTTTTTCTCGGGCAACGTGATCCTGATGATCTTCTACACCACGGTGACCGGCTGGATGATCGCATACGCCTTCAAATATCTTCACGGTCCGGTTGCCACGCTGAACGAACAACAGGTCGGAACGGCATTCAACAACTTCATCACCTCTCCCGGAGAATCTGCCGGTTACATGCTCGGAACGGTCGCCGTCAGCTCATTGATCTGCGGTCTTGGCCTCCGGCACGGGGTGGAACGGATCACGAAACTGCTGATGGCCGGTCTGTTTCTTCTGCTCTTCGCCCTGTGCATCCGCGCACTGTTTCTGCCGGGAGCCGCCGCCGGCTTGAACTTCTATCTCCGGCCGAATCTGGAATCCATTGAGAAAATCGGCTGGTTCAACGTGATCGCCGCCGCTCTGGGACAGGCGTTCTTCACGCTCAGCATCGGCATCGGCAGCATCGCCATCTTCGGCAGCTACATCGATCGGAGCCACTCTCTCGCCAAGGAATCATTGGTGATCATCACGCTCGACACGCTCGTCGCGCTGCTGGCCGGGATCATCATCTTTCCGGCCTGCTTCAGTTACGGAGTCGACGTCGGATCCGGTCCGGGACTGGTATTCGTATCGCTGCCGAATGTGTTCAACCACATGGCGGGGGGGCGCTGGTGGGGAGCGGCATTCTTCCTCTTCATGAGCGCCGCCGCCCTGACCACGGTGATCGCCGTCTTTGAAAACCTGATCGCCCTGATGATCGACGAATGGAAATTCAGCCGCCGCAAGGCAGCGCTCGTCAACGGTGTCGTGATCGCGCTCCTGTCGCTGCCGTGCGCGCTGGGGTACAGCTGGCTGAGCGACATTCAGCCGCTCGGCAAAGGGTCGACGATTCTCGACTTCGAGGATTACATCGTCAGCGACAACCTGTTGCCGCTCGGAGGTCTTTTCATCGTCGCCTTCTGCAGCCTGAAATGCGGCTGGGGCTGGAAGAACTTCCTCGCCGAAGCCAACAGCGGGCATGGTCTCAAATACCCGGCCGGAGCGAAATTCTACACCTGCGTGGTGCTGCCGCTGCTGATTCTGCTCGTGTTTGCGATCGGGTTCTACCGGCGCTGGATCGGTTGACGCCCCGGAGTTTCAAAAGAGAGTCAGCTGCCCGTCCCCGGATTCCGGCTCCGGAGTATCTCCCCCGAGTTCCTTCAGGAACTCATCGAGTGCGACAATCCGGATTCCATGCTTGCGGGCGTTTCTGAGCTTGCCGCTCGATTCATTGACATCGGCAGCCACCAGTACACTCAGGTTCGCAGTCACATCGTCGACCGGCTGATAGCCACCGGCAGCCGCAAGCTTCTGGTAATAGGAACGTTTCTCCGGCATTTTCCCGGTGAAACAGACGGTGGGTTTCCCCGTCGCAACATCCCCGGAGTGGATCAGCGTCACCGCCCCGAGCAGTTCATCGAGATAGTCCGACTGCGCGGCGAGTTCAGCGACAAGCGCTCCGGCGCGTTCCGGCCCGATGCCGGGAATCGCGGCCAGTTCGTCGGCGCTCATCCTCCGCAATCCGGCAAAATCGGTGTGCTCGAAAATCACCTTTGCCACGTTGACGCCGACATTCGGAATGTTCAACGCCGCCAGCATCTGGTAGTCGTTGACGACCCTGGCCTTGCCGATCTCCTCAATCAGGTTCGCGGCGGACTTCGCGGCGAAACCCTCGAGTTTCAGTATATCCATCACCTTGAGCTCAAAGATGTCGCAGAGGTGGCGTACGCCGGACTTCTCCATCAGTTTGCGCAGCGTGGGTTCCCCGAGCCGCTCGATGCCGAGGCTCCGGACCGCGGCGGCAAGGCGCTGCAGCTCGGTTTCCGGACACTCCGGATTCGGGCAGCAGAGCTCCGGGCCGCGACGAACCAGTTTCGCGCCGCAGGAAGGGCAGTTCTCGATCAACGGAGAACGACGCGCGCTTCCCGGAATCGACGAAACAATGCAGGGAATCACATCCCCTGCCCGTTCGACAATCACGGTGTCGCCGATCTCAACGCCGAGTTCGAGAATATTCTGCACATTGTGCAGCGTCGCCCGGCGGATTGTCGTACCGGAGATCTCGACCGGCTCCAGCTCCGCCACCGGCGTCAGGCAGTTCTTGCCGAAACTCCATTCGACGCCGATCAGTTTCGTCTCTTTCCGGATGTTGGTGAATTTGAAGGCGATCTCTCCCCGCGGATGATGGGCGGTATTCCCCAGAGAAGCGGAATAGGCGGAATCGGCAAGTTTAACCACGATTCCATCCTGCGGATAAGGCAGAGCGCCCAGTTCAGCCCGAAGTTCCTCCCAGCGGGCGGAGAGCTCCCGGAGCCGGACCCGGTACGAGACAAGGTTGTAGTCGACCAGAGTGATCTTCGCGCCCTGCACCACCATTTCGCCGATCTCCTTGAGCCCCATGATTCCGGCGACGGCATTGCGGGAGTTCTTGTAAAAACCGCCGCCTTTGCGCCGGATGTGCGAATAGAGAGTTCTGAAATCATCCTCCCGGATCACCAGTTCGCCCCGCACCGGCCGATCGACCGGCCCGGTGTACCCGATGCTCTCCAACTCGATCAGCGGCAGTTTGTCGGTAACGTTCTCACCAAACTCACCATCCCCGCGGGTCGACAGGATCCGGCCGTCGAAATTCGCGGAGATCCCGTCGTACTTGGGTTCGACCAGAAACTCCTCATCTCCGCCGCGGGCGAACTTCTCCGCCCATTCGAGTACCTCCTTGAGAGAATACGCCTTGTCGAGCGAAAGCATGGGCGTTTTGTGCCGTACCTTGCCGCTGCCGGCGACCTGCGGTGTGTAAACCCGGCTGAGCAACTCGTTTCCGGGATCAATCCTCTGCAGCGCCCGGAGCAGTTCATCGTAGCGGACGTCCGGAATCTCCGGATCGCCCTCCTCCCAGTAACGGCGGTTGTGGTATTCGATCAGGGCGACCAGTTCATCACGGTTCAGCCGGTCGGCGATGAAGTTTTTCGTATCCATAGCATGACTCCTTGGAGGGCACTGCACAGTAAAAGCAAAGTTTCATGAAGGAAAAAATATAACAGTCCATTGTAATTTTTCAAGGCTGTTGTATATTATTTGGATATGCATTTCTCTTCCAGAGAGTTTAAATAAGGAAACACAGACAGATGGCAAACGGTTTCAATGTCGCAGTGGCAGGAGCCACCGGCGCAGTCGGCGTCGAGATGATCAAGACGCTCGAAAAGCGCAATTTCCCGGTCAGAAATCTGAAGCTCCTGGCTTCATCGCGGTCGGCGGGCAAGACCGCCAGGTTCAAAGGCGAGGATATCGTGATCGAGGAGATGACCGAGAAATCATTCCAGGGAGTCGATATCGCACTGTTCAGCGCCGGTGGTGACATCTCGAAACAATTCCGCAAAGCCGTCGTAGACGCCGGAGCGGTGATGATCGACAACTCCAGCGCCTTCCGTATGGAGCCCGATGTGCCGCTGATCGTGCCCGAGGTCAATCCCGAGGATATCAAGCTTCACAAGGGGGTGATCGCCAACCCCAACTGCACCACGGCAATCATGCTGGTTGCGGTTGCGCCGCTGCACCGCGCGAAGGGGCTCAAGCGGATCGTCGCGGCGACCTATCAGGCTGCCAGCGGCGCAGGGGCCAAGGGAATGGATGAACTGCTCGTTCAGACGCGGCAGGTGCTCGACAACCAGCCGGTCGCCCCGAAAGCGTTCGCCCACCGTCTCGCTTTCAATCTGATTCCGCACATCGATGTGTTCAACGACAACGGTTATACCAAGGAAGAGCTGAAAATGCTCAACGAGTCGCGCAAGATGCTCCATCTGCCGGACTTGCTGGTCTCCTGCACCTGCGTGCGGATTCCGGTGCTGCGCGCCCACTCCGAAGCGTTGAACCTCGAGTTCGAGAATGACATCACCCCGGAAGAGGCGCGGAAAATCCTCTCCACCGCTCCGGGAGTTCGTCTCGTGGATGACCCGGCGGCCAAGCGCTATCCGATGCCGCTGGACGCGACCGAAGAGTACGATGTTCTCGTCGGCCGCATCCGGCAGGATATTTCGCGCCGCGACAAGCGTGGTCTGGACATCTTCGTCTCGGGCGACCAGGTGCTCAAGGGCGCCGCGCTCAATGCGGTTCAGATTGCTGAACTTCTGTAAAAAATACCGATATTCAAGCCGATCCGGAACAGAAACTTTCCGGATCGGCTTTTTCATTTATCGGACTGAGCGGTAAAAAATCACACGGCGGCCCGGTTCATGAAAGGAAACCGGGCCGCCGGGGGATCTCATGAGGGAAACTCACTGATTGGTGAAGAACTGAAATCCGGGGTAAGCCTCCATGCCGTGTTCACCGAGATCAAGCCCGCGGAGTTCCTCCTCTTCGCTGACCCGGATTCCCATCGTCAATTTCAGGACGTAGAAGATCAGAAAAGCACTTGGGAAAGCCACCGCCCCGCACGCCACGACGCCGGTCAGCTGGGTCAGGAAGGAGTACCCCAGTTCCGGGAAGGCGAACAAGCCGACCGCAAGAGTTCCCCAGACACCGTTGACCAGATGGACCGACAGCGCGCCGACCGGATCATCAAGCTGCAGCCGATCGAAAATCAATACCGACGGCACCACGATGAAGCCGCCGATCAGGCCGATTGCGATCGAGGCGAGCGGGCTCACGCAATCTGCGCCGGCGGTGATCGCCACCAACCCGGCCAGACACCCGTTGAGCGTCATCGAGAGATCAGGCTTCTTCAGCAGGATCATACTCATGATCATAGCACCGGTCACACCGGCACTGGCACCGAACATCGTCGTACAGAGGACGTAGGAAATTTTAGTCGGATCAGCATTCAGAACCGATCCGCCGTTGAATCCGAACCAGCCTAGCCACAGGCAGAATACACCGATCGTGGCCAGCGGCATACTGTGCCCCATGATGGGCATCGCACGGCCACCGACATATTTTCCGATCCGGGGACCGAGCAGAATCACCCCCGCCAGAGCACCCCATCCACCGACGCTGTGGACAAAGGTCGAACCGGCGAAATCATGGAAGTTCATTCCGGCCAGCCATCCGCCGCCCCACCCCCACGAACCGATCAAAGGATAGACGAACATCACATAAATCAGGGTAAACACCATGAAACTGGTCACCTTGACCCGTTCCGCGACTGCGCCGGAAACGATCGTCGCCGCCGTCGCGGCAAACATCCCCTGGAAAAAGAAGTCGCTCCAGTAAGTAAAGTCGCCACCGTTGTAGCCATATGCTTCCGCGGCAAGCGTAGCCGCCTCGTGCCCTTCGGCACCGGCCAGCAGCCGCATGGTACCGTCCCCCATGCCGAAGCCGGCGAACCCCAGCACCCGGCCGAGAATCCAGTTCGCCTCACCCGGGTACATCAGAGAGAAACCGATCACCGCGTAAGAGAGGAAGCCGATCGCAGGAACCAGCGTATTCTTGAACAGGATGTTCGTACAGTTCTTGGCCCGGCAGAGTCCGGATTCCACCGTCGCGAATCCGAGATGCATCAGGAAAACCAGCATCCCGCCGATCAGAATCCAGATGTTGCTGATGGTGAAGAGCGCCTCCTTCGCGACAGCGGCGGCATCCGGAGTCGCCGGTTCGGCCGCCTGCAGCACCGGCAGGAACGCGGCACCTGCCAGAAAAATGAAAAAACAGTTTTTCTTCATGATGGAACAACCTCCGTTCCGTTGAGAGTTTTTTTCAGTCATATGGATTGTTTCTTCTAACCGATCGCATCCATTCCGGTCTCACCGGTACGGATCCGGATGCACTGCTCCATCGGCAGCACGAAAATCTTACCGTCGCCGATGCGGCCGGTTCTGGCTCCGGCAATGATACCGTCGATCGTCGGCTGAACGTATTCATCATTGACCCCGATGGCAATGCGCACTTTCTTCAGCAGATTCACCTCACAGATCGCGCCGCGGTAGGCGGAAACGTACCCCTTCTGCTGTCCGCACCCCAGTGCATTGCTGATGGAGAGCTTGAAGATGTTGCGTTTGTAAAGTTCCTGTTTCACCGCATTGAGTCTTTCCGGCTTGATGTAGGCGATGACGAGTTTCATGTTGCACCTGTCTTTCTTGAATGTTTACGGGGTACGACAAGAGATAAGCAAACCGCATGCCAGTTTCAGAAAATAAACTTTAAGATATTTGAAATAAGAATCTTACAGCAAATCAACATCAGAGTTGATTTTACAAAATTTTCCAAACTCCCGCCTGCCGGCGACGGAAATTGTAAAGAAAAACCCCGGAGTGACCGTTTGACAACCGCCGTTTCCATGATATTTTAACCGGAGTGGTGAAACGACATTCGTTTCCCAATCAACGAAATCGCGGCCAAGCTCCCCGGGCTCCCCGGAACGGCTGCGGATTCAGGGACAATATGGGAGGGTCGGAATCATGAAAATTGAAATCGGGCTGCTGCTGACGGCGATGTTGTGCGCAGTACAGCTTCAGGGCGTTTCTCTGCGCAACGGCGACATGGAGACTCAGGGGCACTGGGCCAGCTGGGTACCGACCGGCAGCAAAAGTGTGATCTCCTACGTCACCGAAGGAGTGCACGGTGGCAAAATGGCGATGAAACTCGATGCAACCGCCGCACAGCGTACCAACATCTTCCAGTCGAACCTCGCAAGTTTCGAGATCGGAAAAAGTTACCGGATCAGCGGTTACATCAAGGCCGACAAGGCGGAAAAGGTCAAGGTTCAGATCCGCCGCATCGCGCCGCCTTATCTCTATTTCGCCTCTGAAACCTTCGAAGTCGGGCCGGAATGGAAACCATTTGCGATTGAATGCACGATCGGTGAAAAATTCGTTGCAAAGGAGTTCTGCTTCATGATCGATCTCAACGGGGGCACGAACTACTATTTCGATGATTTCACGGTCGAAGAAATCGAAAAACCGGCCACCGGTGGGGAAGCCGAATAACGTCTTTTCCATGAGTCCGCAACTCGGCATCTACACCCGTTACAACGAACTGGGCGCTTCCAGCCGGTTGCGGTACTATCTGTTTCGCAGGGCATTTGAAAAGGCGCATTTTGAAGTTGCCTTTCATCCGTTTTTTTCTTCGGAATATCTGCGAAAACTCTATGCGACCGGTCGGCGGCCGCGGCTGTCGGCGGCCACGGCTCTGCTCCGACGCCTCACGTTGCTGCCGCGCCTCGAAGAGAATCTGCTGATCGAATATGAACTGTTGCCGGAACTCCCGGCTACCTGGGAGTTGCGGATGCTCCGCAATCACCGGTACGTACTCAATTTTGACGACAACGTCTGGGAGAAATACGCCGCGCGCCCCCATCTTGCCGGAAAATATGACGAACTGGTCCGCCACGCCGCCGGCGTGATCGTCGCCAACGATTTTCTGGCCGATCGGATCGCCTCTCTCAATACGAACCGGATCAAGATTCCAACCGTCGTCGACCTGGACCGCTACCACGCAACGGAGAACGGCAAATTCGAACGCTTCACCGTTGCCTGGATCGGCACCCCGGTAACTTACGCCTATCTCGAAGCCCATGCCGCACATCTGGCGGCGATGGCGGCGGCCGTCGACTTTGAACTGCTGGTGATCGCACGCCGCGAACTTTCCAGACGGCGCCTGCCCGGCGTCAGAATGCGTTTCGCCGACTGGTCGATCGAAACGGAAACGGAACTTCTGGCCCGCAGTCATGTCGGCATCATGCCGCTCTCCGACGATCCATTCTCCCGGGGGAAATCGGCATTCAAACTGATCCAATACCTTGCGGCAGGCATACCGGCAATCGCCAGCAGAATCGGTGAAAATCGTCAGGTGCTCCGCGACGGCGAAACCGGCTTCTTCGCCGATACGCCGCGGGAGTGGGCCGACGCACTGCTCCGGCTGGCCGGAGATTCCCGGCTGCGCGAAGAGATGGCGAAACAATCACGCCGGGTCGCCTTCGATTATTCGCTGCAGAAATACGGACCGATCGAAGCGGAATTTCTCTCCGCGTCCTTCCGTTGATCAGACCAGAATGCGCATCAAAAGCGGAATGGTCAACAGAGACAGAAGAGTCGTCATCACGATCGCCTGGCCGGCAAATTCATAGTCTCCGCCATACCGTTTTGCGACCAGAACCGAACTCGACGCGGCCGGCATCAGCGCCACCACCGCGCTGGTCTGATAGACGTCGACCGGAAGTGGAAGCAGTTTCAATAACAGGACAATCACCACCGGAATCGCCAATAACCGCACTGCGGCAATGTAGAACATGTCGTGCCAGTGGCGCAACATCCCCCGGAAGCAGCCCACCAGCGCGACACCGATGATCACCAGCATGAAGGGAACCGTTACATCGCCGAGGTACTTGAAGGTATAGGCCAGCGGTTCCGGAATCGGAATGTGCAGAAAACAGACCAGCAGCGCAGCAACCACCGCCGCAACATTGATCGACAGAATGCTTCGAAGCGCTCCGCCCCAAGAACCGTTCCCGGACAATGTCATCACGCCGACGGTCCAGAAGCCGATGGTCGAACCGACATTCATCAACAGAAGCAGTGCGACATGGCGTTCTCCCCAGAGGTTTTCCAGGATGATGATCGGCAGAAAAACGTAATTGTTGATCGCACAGATATGGTGGAAAGTACCTTCCCGTTCCGGTGTCCGCAAACGCATCCAGCGTTTCAGCCACCAGCCTGCGGCAGCTCCCAGCAGCATGATCGTCAACCCGAGCAGCGGCATCACCCAGAGTTCGGAAAGATTGTCCGGATTGAAATTGCGGGTGATCGTCGAAAACGTCAGCATCGGAAAGAACAGGTCCAGCGTCAGGCGGGACAACCGCCCGAGATCGTTGGACTTGATCATCCGGAGCCGCCACGCCAGCGCACCGACACCGAACACGAGAAACGTCTCGAGAATGGAGACGAAAACTTGATACATCATGGCAGATCAGAAAAATGGAAAACAAAAACGGCGTTCCTTTGTCCCGCGTGATTCCGGGCGAGGAGGAACGCCGTTTCGGACTCCAATCGACAACAGTTACTTGGCGAGGGAGTTCAACAGCTTGTCAACCTGAGATTTCTTGTTGGCAACGCGGTTCGCATGAATGGTGCCGACCTTGGCGGCCTTGTCGAGACGACTGCTGAACCGTTTGGCCAGCTCGGCGGCGCCGGCGGCTTCTCCGGCGGCCACGGCGGCACGCAGCTTCTTCTCGAGGGTCTTGAGTTCGCTGGTGCGGATACGGTTGCGAAGGTTGGCCTGCTGACTGGTGCGCAGACGCTTGAGAGCGGATTTGGTGTGAGCCATTTTCTTCTTTTTTCCTTAACAGTTTTCGCGCTATCAAAAACGTTTCAAACATAATCAATACGAGTATCAGAAGATACCACATTTTTGCCGTTTTTCAAGGGGAAACGGAGAAAAAAAAGCGATTTTGACGGATGATCACAGGATTTTCGGCGACGGAATTGAAAAAAACGATCCGAAGTTGTATTTTAAATAGAAAATCCGTAAAATTTGTTTTCCACCCCAAGCCTGAAGGAGAAGTTCAGAAATGAAAAAAGTTCTGGTCACCGGCGGAGCCGGCTACATCGGCAGCGCCTGCTCCGAATATCTGCTCAATCTCGGTTATGACGTCACCATTTTCGACGGACTGCTGACCGGCCACCGCCAGGCGGTCGATCCCCGGGCGAAATTCATCCTCGGCAATCTGGCGGACCGCGAAAAAATCAAGAGCGTCTGTCGCGAGGGGAAATTCGATGCCGTGATGCATTTCGCGGCGTTCTCCCTGGTCGGCGAATCGATGAAGGATCCTTCGAAATATTTCCGCAACAACCTGGCCAACGGCATCAATCTCGCCGACGCCGCGGTGGAAAGCGGAGTGAAGATGTTCGTATTCTCCAGCACCGCAGCAACCTTCGGGCAGCCGGAGTCGATTCCGATCCGCGAATTTGACCGGCAGGTTCCGATCAATCCCTACGGGGAGTCCAAGCTCTGCTTCGAAAAAGTGCTCAAGTGGTACCATGAGATCTACGGCATGAACTACGCCGCACTGCGTTACTTCAATGCCGCAGGCGCAACCGAAAACTTCGGTGAGGACCATCGTCCCGAGACCCATCTGATTCCGCTGATCCTGCAGACAGCCCGGGGCAAGCGCGAAAAGCTGATGCTTTACGGCGATGATTACGATACGCCGGACGGGACCTGCATCCGCGACTACATTCACATTCTCGACCTGGCCCAGGCGCACGAACTGGCGCTGTCGGCCCCGGAGAGCGGCCACTACAATCTCGGAACCGGCAACGGCCTGTCGGTCAAGGAGATCATCACCGCCGCAGAAGAGGTCACCGGGTTGAAGATCAAATACGACATCGCGCCGCGCCGCCCGGGCGATCCGGCCCGCCTGATCGCCTGCAGCGATCGTGCACGCCAGATGCTGAAGTGGGAACCGAAATTCGAATCGGCGCACAAAATCATCGAGTCGGCATGGAAATGGCAGCTCAAGCACCCGGACGGGTACGCGAATTGATCCGATGAACTGGTCTGAACTCGGTCCATTCACGATCTTCGATCTTGAAACGACCGGCTTTGCACCGACGCGCGACCGGATCGTCGAACTTGCGGCGCTCCGGATCGATCGCGACGGCGCCATCAGTCGTTACCAGTCGCTGGTGAATCCGGGCTGCCGGATTCCGGCCAGGGCCTCTGCGGTTCATCACATCACCGATGAGATGGTCGCGGATGCGCCGCATTTTGCGGCAGTGGCAAAGGCGTTTCTCGATTTTGCCGATCAAAGTACCCTGGTCGCCCACAACGCTTATTTCGATCTCGGATTTCTGCAGGAGAGCCTCGCCCGGACCGGGCTGCCGCTCTGGAAAGGAAAAACCCTCGACTCCTGCCGGCTGCTCAAGAGGACCCATCCCGGCCTCGCCAGCTACAGCCTGCAGAGTCTGAGAGGGTATTTCCGACTGGAAACTGCCGCGGGGATGTGTGCGCACCGTGCCGCCGCCGACGTGGAATGGACCTGTCAGGTACTGGAGATCGCCCTGACGGAAGCACTGCGCCTCTCCGGCGGCGGAACATCATCCTGAGGAGAGAACGAAACACCATGGCTGAAACCCTGCTCTGGGCCGCCGAAGAACTCCGGCTCTCCATCGGACGGCAGACGCTCTACGACAATGCTGAGTTCGCAATCAATGCCGGAGAAAGAATCGGTCTGATCGGCCGGAACGGCTCCGGGAAATCGACGTTGCTGCGCCTGATTGCCGGCCAGGAACAGCCGGGTTCCGGCAATCTCACGAGGGCACGCGATCTGCGGGTGGCGATGCTGCCGCAGGAGTTCGAAATCGACAACCATCGCACAATCAGTGAAAACGTCCGCGACGGTTTGGCGTGGTTCCTGGAACTGCAGCGGAAATTTGAAAGCGCTCCGGTCACCTCCCCCGAGCACGCCGAGGCGGATCACCTGCTGATGCTCCACGACGGATGGAATCTCGAAAACAAAATTGACCTGGTTCTGGAAAAACTCGGGTTGACCGGGCGCGATCAGCCGTGCGACAAACTCTCCGGCGGGGAAAAACGCAGGGTCGCCCTCGCACGGGCGATCATTTCGGAACCAGATCTGCTGCTTCTCGATGAACCGACCAACCATCTTGATGTCGCCGCAGTCGAATGGATTGAGAAGTTTCTCGCCGACTATCGCGGGAGCTGCCTTTTTGTGACCCACGACCGTTATTTTCTAGACCGGATCGCCACCCGGATCGTCGAACTGGACCACGGAAAATTCTACAGCTACGAAGGCAGCTACTCCGATTTTCTCGCCGCCAAGGCGGAACGGGAAGCAAACGAGGACGCCCTCGAAGCCAGACGCCGCAGTTTTCTGCGCAATGAAATCGAGTGGGTTCGCCGTTCCCCGAAGGCGCGGCTGAAGCGCAACCTCGGGCGCATGAAGCGATTCGAGGAGATCGCATCCCGGAGCGGCCCGATCCGGGATGGAGAGATGGAACTTCTGATTCCCCCCGCCGGTCGGCTCGGCAACCGGACGGTGGAACTCAGGCAGGTGCGGCAGTGTTTCGGAGACCGCGCGGTGATTGACGGATTCGATTTCGAGTTTGAGCCCGGCAGCCGGATCGGCATCGTAGGCCCGAACGGAGCCGGGAAATCAACATTGCTGAAAATCATTACCGGAGAACTGATTCCGACCTCAGGCGAAGTCATCGTTGCTCCGACGGTGGACTTCAACTATATCGATCAGTCCCGCGTAGTTCTGGATCCCGAAAAGAGCGTCGCCGAAGAGATCGGAGAAGGTCATGACACCGTCTACCTCGGTACCGAAAAAATTTCAATCTGGGGTTACCTGAAACGTTTTCTCTTTGAGGACGAAAGAATCAACACGAAAATCCGGTACCTCTCCGGCGGAGAAAAAGCCCGCCTGACGCTGGCCAAGGTTCTGAAACGCGGCGGGAACTTCCTGATCCTCGACGAGCCGACCAACGATCTGGACCTCTCCAGCCTGCGCCTGCTGGAGGAGGCATTGGCAGGATATGCCGGATGCGTGATCGTAGTCAGTCACGACCGCTATTTCCTGAACCGGATCTGTACCGGTATCCTCTCCTTTGAATCCGACGGCAAGATCGTCTATACGCCGGGCGACTACGATTACGCACTCGAAAAGCGCCGTGAACGCGAGGCCGCCGCTTCCCGTCACGAAACACCCCGTCCGGAAAAAACGACGTCCTCCCCTGTCCCGCCCCCCCGGCCGCAACCACGCAAACTCTCCTACCGGGAAAGTCGTGAACTCGAAGGTATGGAGGAGGCAATCGCCGCGGTGGAAGCGAAAATCGCGGAATATGAAGCCTGTTTCGGTGATCCGGATTTCTTTGCCAAATACGGCAGCCGCAGTGCCGAACTTCAGGATGGCCTCGAAGCCGCACGTGCCGAAGCTGCGCGGCTCTACGAACGCTGGGACGAACTGGAGAACAAACGTGCCAGTCTGGAGGCGAAATGAGACCTGTTCCGGCAGACTACCGTCGTAAACTGCTCTGGCCCGGCAGCACCCAGCTCGCGCCGGTTCCGGCGGTCCTCGCCGGTTGCGGAGACGGTACGCCGGAATCCCCGTTCAACCTGATCACCATCGCGTGGACCGGGATCGTCTGCAGCACTCCGCCGATGATCTCGATCTCAGTGCGGCCGGAACGCCGTTCCTGCGAATTGATCCGTTCGACCGGTTGCTTCACGATCAACCTGCCTCCGGCTTCGCTCGCAGCGACGGTCGACTGGTGCGGCGTGGTATCGGGCCGCGATCACGACAAGTTCGCGGAGCGGAACCTGACGCCGCTCCCCGGCACCCGGGTGAGCGCTCCGCTGGTTGCGGAGTGTCCGCTCGGTCTGGAGTGTGAGGTGCGCCGGATACTCGAGCTCGGCAGCCATACCCTTTTCCTTGCTGAAATCGTCGCGGTTCAGGCGGCGGAAACGCTGCTTGACGCGGGAGGACGGCTCCATCTGGACAAAGCGGGATTGCTCGCATATGCACATGGCCATTATTATGAACTCGGCAGATGTATCGGCCATTTCGGATTCTCCGTCCGGAAGAAACCGGGGCCGCGGATCCGCCGTTAAACAGAAAAAAAGGAGAGCCGGAAGATGTACGAAGAACTCAAACAACTGTTGCGGGAATCACGCCGGACGTTTGCTTTCACCGGAGCCGGCATCTCGACCCTCTCCGGCATCCGTGATTTCCGCGGAGCCAACGGTGTCTATCTCCAGCCGTGGAACGGCAGACAGGTTGAGGAAATTCTGTCGCTGGATTGTTTTCTTGAGGATCCGAACCTCTTCTACCGCTGGGCGGAGGAGTTCATCTACCGCCTCGACGACTTCAAGCCGGCCTCTGTCCACCGCGTCCTTGCGAAACTGGAGGATGCGGGGATGCTCGCCGGCGTCTACACCCAGAATATCGACCTGCTGCACCAGAAGGCGGGCAGCCGAAAGGTGTGGGAAGTGCATGGCAGTCCGGCCCACCATCATTGTCTGCGTTGCGGCAGAGAGTTCGGCTATGCGCAGATCGCACCGGAAGTGCTGGCCGGCAAAGTACCTCACTGTACGGAATGTCACGGCATCATCAAGCCGGACATCGTATTCTACGGAGAATCCCTCGACGAGGCGTTGCTCGATCAGGCATTCCGGGATCTGGAACGCGCGGAACTGCTTCTGGTGCTCGGCAGCAGCCTGACCGTTCAACCCGCGGCGGGATTGCCGCTGGCCACCCGCGCCGGAGGTGGAAAAATCGTAATCGTCAATGCACAGCCGACTCCGCTGGACCGCTATGCCGCATTGCGTTATGACGACCTCGGCAGTGTATTCGGCGAGCTGGAGCGCTGGCTGGAGAATCCGGCCGATTGAGACTACAGCACCATTCCGGCTATCCAGCCGGCGGCCAGCAACGGCAGATTGTAGTGCAGAAAGGTCGGAATCGTCGAGTCATAGATGTGGTCGTGCTGCCCGTCCGCATTGAGCCCGGCGGTCGGTCCGAGCACCGACTCTGAAACCGGCGATCCGGCGTCACCGAGCGCGCCCGCCGATCCGATCACAGCAATGATCGCCAGTGGAGAAAGTCCGAGCGTCACGCAGATCGGCACATAGATCGTCGCCAGCAGCGGAACCGTCGAAAACGAAGATCCGATTCCCATCGTGACGATCAATCCGACAAGCAGCATCAGAAAAATCGCACATCCCTTGAACAACAGCATGGCGGAAACATCGGCTCCGAGCGTCCCCGCCATTCCGGCAACGACCGCGACCAGTTGATCGACGCCCTTTGTCGCCTTCATCACGCTGGCAAAACCGGCGGCGGCAATCATCACCACACCGATTCCGCCCATCAGCGCCACCCCCTTGACGAACAGATCCTGCGTGTCGCGCACCGAAATGATCCGGGCGGCGATGAACACCAGCACCGCCAGCAGCGAACCGAAGATCAGCGAATCCAGAAAAATCTGAATCAGCAGTGTCGTCACCACCGCGACAATTCCGATCGCAATGTTGAATGGCTTGATCGCCACCGGTTCCTCAAGGATTCCCTGCTGAACCGCTTCCGTAACCGGAATTGCGTAGTCACGCGGCTTTCGATAGCTGAAAAAGACTGCGATCAGATAGCCGGCCAACATGCCCAGAGCCGGAATCAACATCGCCGCCGGAGTCTGTTCCGGCGTCACCGTGACTCCTCCGGCGGCGTTGATCGTACCGACCAGAATCTTGTGCATGTAAATCTTGCCGAAACCGACCGGGCAGACCATGTACGGGGTGATCAGACCGAAAGTCAGCACACAGGCGATCAACCGCCGGTCCATCCGCAGTTTCTCGAATACGCCGAGCAGCGGCGGAATCAGCACCGGGATGAAGGCGATGTGCATCGGAATCAGATTCTGCGACGAAATCGCAATCAGCGTCAGGATCCCGATCAATCCGTACTTGACCGTCGCGACACTGCCGCGCCCGACATTTCGCCCGACCCAGTGGAAAAGGCACCGTGCAATCAGTTCCGTCAATCCGGAACGGTTCAGCGCAATCGCAAACGTGCCGAGCATCACATACTGCATCGCCAGCCCGGCTCCGTAATCGAGGTTGGTCATGAAACTGCCGGACGACCCCAGCGTGGATTTGAAAGCTCCGACCAGAAACTCCAGATTGGATGAAAGTGGACGCTCCGCCAGCAGTTGCAACCCGGTCAGGGTATCGCCGCCGCCGGCCAGAAAAACCGCCCCCAGAATCCCGCCGACCCCGGCGGCGATCACCAGCGCGAACACAACATTGAGCCGCAATGCCGCCAGCACCAGCAGCACCACTACGGCAAGAAGAACCGGATTCAGCAGAATCGACCAATCCATCGGGAATCCTTTCAAGGGAGGTTCAGAAAATGATCCGACAGCCCGGTTTCCGGGGATCAGGCCCGCCGGATACGCCGCTCACAGGCGGTCACCGCGTTGCTCATCAAAATTGCAATCGTCATCGGACCGACCCCCCCGGGAACCGGAGTGATCGCGGAAGCGACTTCAACCGCCTCGGAAAAGTTCACATCACCGACCAGCCGATTCTTCCCGGTCGCCGGATCCGGTATCCGGTTGATGCCGACATCAATCACCACGGCTCCGGGTTTAATCATGTCACCGGTCACGAACTGCGGTTTCCCGATCGCGGCAATCAGAATATCCGCGTCACGGGTAAACTTCGCAATGTCGGGGGTTCCGGAATGAACGACCGTGACGGTCGCGTTGGCCCCTTTCGCCTTCTGCATCAGCATCGCGGCCAGCGGTTTGCCGACGATGTTCGAACGCCCGATCACCACCGCATGTTTTCCTGCCGGATCGACCCCCGATTTCTCAAGCAGCACCAAGACACCGTAAGGGGTACACGGCCGGAAACCATCCGTCTTTCCGATCAGCAACTTGCCGACGTTACGCTCGTGAAAACAATCGACATCCTTATCCGGATCGATCGCGGCAATCACGCGTTCCTCGTCGATCTGCGGCGGAGGCGGGGACTGCACAAGAATGCCGTTCACCTTCGGATCGGCATTGAGTTCCTCAATCAGGCGAAGCACATCATCCATCGAAGCATCGACGGGCAATACGCGCCGATCCGAATAGATCCCCAGCTCTGCGCATTTCCTGACCTTGGAGTTGACGTAGACCTGAGAGGCGGGGTCGTCGCCGATCAGTACGACCGCAAGTCCCGGCGTCCGCCCTTTTTCGGCCAGTTTGCGCACCCGGCACCGGGTCTCTTCATTGACCATTCCGGCGATCGCCTTGCCGTCGATGATTCGTGCCGCCATATTGTACCATCCCCTCCTGTTGGATATTCGTTGTCGGAAACCGTTCTTATAAAAATAACACCGCGAACACGGATTTTCAAGGCACGGGAAGAGTGCGTCGCGGAAACACTCCGCAGCTGAAAATACCTGTTTTCACCAGCAGGACAGCTTGTATTCCACGTTCCGACGAGATACATTTCACAGGAAACAGAACTGACAGAACAATACGATCTGGAGAAAAAAATGAGTTTCCGGAGAATCCCTTCCCTCCTTCTCGCCCTCCTCTTTCTGCCGCAGCTCCCCGCGGCGGAAAAGAGGGATGACAACCTCAGAGCACATTTGAGCGGACTCTTCAAGGAACCGTTCTCCATACGCAGACACAACGACGGTACGGTCTCCCTGCGGATGCCGAATGCACC
Source organism: uncultured Victivallis sp. (assembly GCA_944389895.1). Lineage (GTDB taxonomy): Bacteria > Verrucomicrobiota > Lentisphaeria > Victivallales > Victivallaceae > Victivallis. The sequence continues at coordinate 67,940 of CALXOA010000118.1, forward strand.
GCAGGGGATCCCGTTCAAGGACAATGCGTTCAAACCCGGGTCCAAACGGTACCTGGTTCTTGAAATGCAGACCGAAGCGAAGGGGACCGGCGGAATCATGTTCAACAACGGCCGCCGGTGGTTCGAGTTGATCGGGGATCGCGAATTTCACATCTACAACATCGATCTCTATAAGGACGGGAAACCGCAAGTGGGCAGCGCTACCTTCATGCGCTTCGCCGATGATCCCGGGGCGCAAATAACGTTGCGCCGTTTCGAATTGAGCGACACTCCGCAGGGACCGCCGATGGTGGATCTCCGTTCGGCAGGATTGACCGAGGCGATCAACCACCCCGGAAGCGAACGGGAATTTTTCCTCCACCTTCACAACCGCGGCGGCGGGGATGCGACGGAACTTTCGATCAGTTCCCTGCGGCTGCCGCGGGGCGTCACGATAACCGGTCCGGAGAACTGGCGGAAAATCCCGACGGTGAAGACCCAGAGCTATCTGACTCATGTCATCCGGGTTCGCGCCGAACGGCCGGTCTCCGGATATTTCCAGATCGACCTCAGTGGAGAAGGAGCTCCTGTGACCACACTGCGCGGCAAAATTGAATTTACCCGTTCGCTCAATCTGCCCAAAGCCGATTATGTGCCGGAACCGCAACCGGTCAGGACCGACTACGAGATCGGGGCGCTCTATTTCCCCGGCTGGACTCCTCCGCAACGCTGGCCGCAGATCCGGGAAGCCGCTCCGGAACGGCGCCCGTTGCTCGGTTATTACGACGAAGGCAACCCGGAAGTGGTCGACTGGCAGATCAAATACCTGGTCGAAAACGGCTTCTCGTTCCTGCTGGTGGACTGGTACTGGCACAAGGGAAACCGGAGCCACGAGGAGTGGATCAAAGCCTTCGACAAGGCGCGTTACAACAAATATCTCAAATGGGCGGTCATGTGGGCTAACCACACGCCGCAGGGCAGCCACTCCGTCGAAGATCAGATCGCCGTGACGAACTACTGGATCGAAAACTATTTCAACAAACCCTACTATTACCGGATCGACGGCCGCCCGGTGGTCGTCTACTGGCAGTCGGACAACATGGATCGCGATCTCGGCCCCGGCGGCGCCCAGAAATTGCTTGAATTGTCTCAGAAACTCGCCCGTGAGGCAGGGTTGCCGGGCATCTTTTTCATCGCGATGAAGTGGCCGGAAAACGGTTCCGACCCCAAGACCATTCAGAAACTCCGCACTCAGGGGTTTGAGATGACCAGCATCTATCACTACATGGCCCCGGGTTCCGATCCGCCGGTGCCCTACCGCTATGATTTCCGGGACGTGGCCGCCGCCAACAAGGATCTGTGGAACCGGCTGCACAAGACCGGAATCCTGCCCTTCCTGCCCAATCTGTCGACCGGTTGGAACGATTACCCCTGGCACTTCAACTCCGGAACCGGAATCGTCGGGCGCACCCCGGAACTGTTCCGGCAGATCTGCCGCGATGCCAAGGAGTTCTCCGATCGGACCGGTATCCGGCGGATGGTGCTCGCTCCGCTCAACGAATGGGGAGAAGGTTCTTACGCCGAACCCAACCGGGAATATGGGTTCCAGATGTACGAGGCGGTCCGGGACACGTTCGCACGTCCACCGCGGAATGGCCGCTGGCCGCTCAATTACGCGCCCGAGGAGGTCGGTCTCGGTCCCTATCCGCTTGAGAAAAACCAGGAGTCGAAATAACCGGCGGCGGGGAAGTCTGTTCCCGATCCCGGCATGGATTGCGGATTCCCCGCGCCGTTTCCGGGGCCCCGCCGGAGGCCCACCCGGAGACTGTAGAAATAAAAATTTCGTTTTTTTGTGTCTGCAGCCTCATTCCCATATTGAAATCATACTCAGATGTGATACTCTTAAAATAGACGGATACCGGAGTCGTTCAACCCATATAACCAAACGGAGCTGTCAATGATCGCTAGCATCGGAGATTTCCTTGTGACCAACAGCCGGAACATCTACCTTTTCATCGCAATTCTCGGAACGGCGATTTTTGCGTTGCAATTCGTTCTGAGCATGGCCGGGCTGCACGGCGATGTTGACGGCGGTGACGGTGCGGATTTCCAGATCGACGCGCATGATGTCGCAGACATTCACGGTCTCAACTTCTTTTCGATCAAAAGTATCGTCGCATTCGTAACCTTCTTCGGCTGGGGCGGTTTTTTCTTCAACCATCTCGGTCTGGGAGGCCTGGCCATCGCCTTCTTCTGCGGGCTTGTGATGATGTTCCTGACCGCTCTGGTCATCTCGCTGCTGTTGAAGATGCAGCAATCCGGCAACGTCAGCAGCGCCGACCTGATCGGCCGAAACGGTACCGTCTATCTGACGATTCCGGGAGAGCGGGCCTCCGGCGGACTGGTGACCGTCACCCTGCCCGACCGGACGCGGCAAATCAGTGCCCGGGCCGATTCCGAAATCAAAACCGGAACCGATGTCGTGATCGAAAGCGATCTGGGCGGCGGAGTCTTTCTCGTCAAGCCGATCGACTGAGTGTTTCGCCGGAGAGATGCGAAAACTCTTCCGGCGGAAAACGGGACTGAACGAACAGCATTTTTCAATCACCCCAACCAAAGGAGAATACCATAATGCCCATCGTCGTATTGGCCGTACTGGCCGCATTCGTACTGTTGATGATCTTCATCTCGCTGGTCACCTGGTACCGCAAGTGCCCATCCGACCGGATTATGATCATCTACGGAAGAACCGGGGGAACCAAGGCGGCGCAATGCATTCACGGCGGCGCGAAGTTCGTCTGGCCGATCATCCAGGACTACGGTTACATCTCGCTGCGCCCGCTGCAGATCGCCGTCAACCTCGACAATGCGCTCTGCAAACAGAACATCCGCATCAACGTACCGTCGATCTTCACGGTCGGCGTCAGCACCAGCCCCGAAATCATGGGTAACGCCGCAGAACGTCTCTTCGGCCAATCTCCGGAAGCGATCGCTGAGCTGGCCAAGGACATCATCTTCGGTCAGTTGCGTCTGGTGATCGCCTCCATGATGATCGAGGAGATCAACGCCGACCGGGAAACCTTCCTGCGCGCCGTCGAAGCGAACGTCGCCGAAGAACTCAAGAAGCTCGGCCTCGAACTGCTCAACGTCAACATCACCGACATCACCGATGAATCCGGCTACATCTCGGCCATCGGGCAGCGCGCCGCCGCCGGAGCGATCAACAAAGCGAAGATCGACGTCGCCGAAGAAACCCGTAAAGGGAGCATCGGTGCTGCCGAAGCCAAGAAACTCGAGCGCATCGCCGTCTCCAAGGCCGAAGCCGAAGCGGCCAGCGGCGAAGCAGATGCCGACCGTGAGAGAAGAATCGCCGTCAAGCAGGCGGAAGCTGCCGCAGCGGCCGGAGAAGCCGACGCCGAACGCGATCAGCGCATCGCCGTCAAACAGGCGGACGCCGCCGCAGCGGCCGGGGAAGCGCAGGCCGAACGCGATCAGCGTATTGCCGTCAAGCAGGCGGATGCTGCCGCAGCGGCCGGGGAGGCAAATGCCGAACGTGACCGGCGTATTGCCGTCAAGCAGGCGGACTCGACCGCTACGCAGGGAGAAAACATTTCCGCAATCGAAATCGCCCAGTCCAATGCAACCCGTGCCGAACAGGAAGCAGAGGCGTTCCGTCGCGCAGAGGCCGCCCGTCAGGTGGCAACCGCCCAGATCGAGAAGGCGAAATTCGAAGCCGAAGCCGACGCCCAGATTTCACGTGCCCGGATGGAAATGGAACGGCAGAAGGCCGAAGTGATCGTCCCCGCCGAAATCCAGAAGCAGCAGATCGAAATTGCTGCGGATGCCGAAGCGGAAAAAGCACGCCGCGAGGCGAAAGGTATCGCCGACGCCATCTATGCGAAACTGGAAGCCGAAGCACGCGGAAATTATGAGATTCTGAAAGCCAAAGGCGAAGGTTACAAGCAGATCATCAGCGCCTGCGAGAACGATGCCGATGCCGCCGGCAAGATGCTGCTGATCGAAAAGCTCCAGGACATCGTCCAGCTCCAGACCGAAGCGATCAAGAGCATCCGGATCGACAAGGTCACCGTCTGGGACGGCGGTTCCGGCAGGAACGCCGACGGCAAGACCGCGACGGCGAATTTCCTCTCCGGCATGCTTCAGAGCCTGCCGCCGCTGCACGACGTCGCCGAAATGGCCGGGCTCGATCTGCCGGACTACCTCGGAAAGCTCAAGAACGATCAGCAGAATGCGTCTCCTGCCCCGGAGGAGTCCGCGCCCGCTGAAAAGTAATCCCCCGTCTCCGACAGCGCCCGCCTTCCACACCAACGGAAGGCGGGCTTTTTCAGCTCCCCCCCCCGGAAGATCGACGGTGGCGCAGCCGGCTGGCCATGCGGAAAAACCAGGCATTCCACCATGCCGTCATCTGCTTTCCTCCCAGAATCAGCAATACCGCCGCAATGACCAGCACGATGCCGGCAACCAGCCGCAATGTCAATTGTTCCTTGAATACCGTCACGCCGAAAAAAACCGCAGTCACCGGTTCAAGCGCACCGAGAATCGCCGTGGGAGTCGGCCCGATCCAACGCACTGCCAGCGCCGTTCCGGCCAGAGAAACCACAGTGGGGAAAAAGGCGAGCGCGAGCAGATTTCCCCATGCCGCCCACGACGGCACCGTATCAAGTTCCAAGCAGAATCTCAGGCGAACCACGTAGACCGACAATCCGAAGAGCAGTGCATAGAAGGTCAGGCGGCAGCCGGGCATCTCACGAAGCATCGACTTGTTCACACCGACAATGTAGATCGCATAACTGAGCGAAGAAAGCAGTACGAGAGCCACCCCGGTCAGACTCAGGGTACCGCCGTCTCCTCCCCGGTAAAGCAAGGAGATCCCCGCCAGTGCGAGAAGGATACTGCACACAGTGACCGGAGTCACCTTCTCCCGGAAACAAACCGCCATGATCACCGCGACCATCACCGGATAGACAAACAGAATCGTCGAAGCGATTCCCGCATCCATGTGCCGGTAGGAGAGAAAGAGAAACAGCGAGGAGAAGGAAACCAGCAACCCGGCGACCACAAGGGGCGGAATCTCTCCTCCCCGCAGGGCAAAGGATTCGCGACGGCGCTTCATCAGAATCCCCAGCATCGCGACTCCGAGCGCATAACGATAGAACAGCACCGAATCGGCGTCCATTCCCTCCCGGTAGAGCGGGAGGGTGAACAACGGATTCATGCCGTAAGTTGCCGCGGCTACAACGGCGGCGACGATTCCCCTGCCCTTGTCGTTCATCGCACAGGGCAACTCGTCAGCGATTCCGGCGGTAAGCCAGAACCGCGCCGGAATTTCCGGCGACCTTCAGCACACCCCACTCCATCACGCCGCCGGTCACAACCCGGTCAAACGCCCAATCGGCTGCGGGAGTGAGCGCGTCGGCGATTTCGTCGGGTGTATTGTTGACCGCAATCACCAGAAAGTGGTCGGCGTCGACCGGATGTTCCGTCAGCGTCAATGCCGGATTGGTCCGCGTCACCCGCCGCATCACCCCGGCGTGGCGTGCCGCGATCTGGTAGAGTTTATGGAAGGGTTTCGCCCCCGGCAGAAACGCGCCAGGAGCATCGGCGAGCAGGAGCTCCACCGGAACTGCGATGAAGAGCAGTTTCCCTTTTCCATATGATTGAGCGGTGAACACCGGAGAACCGTCGGCGTCGGTTGCCAGCACCTCGGCGGTGCGGCAGATCAATCGCGTCCGGTATGGCGGTGTGCACTCCAGATCGAAATCCTCCCCTTTCAAGCGGACCAGCGCACTGTTGCGGATCCGGTAGTCGATCTCGACCCCGAAGAGGCTGTTGAAAGGCTGAAGCGCGGCATCGTTTCCAGTCACCAGCAGCGTCGCGCCATGCTTCACGGCATCGAGCAACGCCAGCCAGCAGTGACGCGGCAGAACCCGATGCCCGGAGGCCGAAGGAAGGAGATAGAATTTCGACGGGACAAGCGTCTGATCGGCCTTGTGCAATTCAACATCGAACCCGGCCTGTTTGGCGAGGATGAATCCGGAAAAAGCTGCAGCCCAGCAATCCTGATCCGACGACAGCAGCAACACCGCATCGCGCCGGAAGCGCGGCAAGCGACGCAACCTGTACTCGTCGAGCAGCCGGGCAAACGCCCCCATCGCCTCAAAAGCGGGCTTCGCCCCGCCGTCGGAACGGATCAGACCAAGTTCCCGCTCAATACCGACCCAGTCATAGGGAGGCTGCTCGAGACGATCCTGATCGAAGGCGCACCACCAGAGAACTCCGCGACAGTTGTGGGCAAAACCGTTCCACAGGAGATTGTTCATATATTTCCCCGCGCGGGCGTCGCTCGATTGTGACGGGCCGAGTGAACCGGCCTCCTCGACAAAGGCGGGGACATGGCCGACATCCCCGTAGAGCAGTGTCTCGGCGACCGCATGGAACGCATTGCGCATTGTGTTGATCGGCTCGTAGTTGCAATGCGGAGTGAACAACGGGTACGGATGAGTGGTCAATACATCGGTCACTTCAGCCTGATCCAGAATCCCCCAGGCGTTCCCACGGGGTTCGCAGACCAGACTATGCATTCCCGATACCACCGGACGAGTCCGATCTTCCAGTTTGATCGCCGCGGTGATCGCCATGCTCCACGTCCACGCCGCGTCCGGATTCGCAGAGACATCAGCCATGCAGTTGCACTCATTGCCGAGGTCCCAGGCGACGATCGCCGCGCAGCTTCTGAGTTCATGCACCAGAAAACGGACCATCCGCACCTGCCACTTCACTGCGGTCGGGTCGGTGATCACATTGACCCCGTCGAACGCCTCCGGAACATGCATCCGCCCGGACATCCAGCCGGTGACCAGTCCGACAATCAGTTTGAGGCCGTACCGGGCCGCCAGTTCCGCCAGAGTCCGGAAACGCTCGACCATCACCGGATCGACGCCCGCACGGCCCGCCGGAGTATCCGGCAGCGGATTCTCGCCGAACCGCATTTCGACAAACCCCTGTCCGTAACCGGTATGGCGCCGGAGCGGCTGGAAATCCGGCCAGAGCGGAAAGACCCGCAACACGCCGATTCCGCCGGCACTCAGGCGCTTGAAATCGGACTCAACCTGCGCGGCATCCCAGTGACGCCACATCGCGGTTCCGGCATGGCCGGCCCAATAGTTGCAACCGACGAAAAAGGGTTCTTCCGGCGCGAAAATCCCCTGCGGCTTGCCCTCCTGCGAAACACTCATTTTTTTACTCCGATCCGATCAAACAGAATCATTCGATTGTTCCGACAATATAACGCACGCCGTACTTCATTTCAACCGGCGGCGAGAAAATCCCCGGAACGTTCGCTGCGGCACGAAGGAGGTTCCACAGCAGTTCGGCTCATCTGTCGTGGAAGGTCGCCAGAGCCGTCCGGCGGTATTCGCGCGGCGAAACTCCGGCATGGCGCCGGAACATCCGCGAAAAATGACAACTGTCGCAATATCCGAGCCGCAGAGCGATTTCTCCGATCGAGAGCGACGGATCCTCCAGAAGAGAGCGCGCTTTCCGAACCCGCAGACACCCGATGTATTCGAATGCGGAACTGCCGGTCCAGCGCCGGAATGCCGTACAGAATGCGGAACGGCTCATCCCTGCCGCCCGCGCCAGCTCCCTGATCGTCACCCGTTCGCAGAAACGCCGGTCGATATACGCGAAAACCCGGGAGGCGATTTCCGGTTGTTCGCCGGAAACAACCATGGGCGGCGCACTCTCCCCTCCGCGAATCAGACAAACCAGAAATTCTCCGAAGAGGGAACGGGCCATCAGATCCCGGCCGCGACGCCTCTTCCCCAGTTCAGCAGCCAGTCTGTCCGCCAGCAGGGCCAGAGGTTCCACCTCATCAGAAGCGAAGTGAAACAACTTCGGTCCACCACCGGCCCTGCTCCATTCCGCCAGCAGCCCGGAAATTTCCGGATCAGCGGCAAAGAGCATCGGGTCAAACAGGATATTGTAGAATACACATTCCGGTTCCAGCGCATAGCTGTGAACATCTTCGGGGTTGAGCACATAGAGGTCGCCGCGCAACACGGGATACGCGATGCCGTTGATCCGGCAGACGCCGGTTCCGCTTGTCACGAACATCAATTCCATACAGTCATGACGGTGTTCGGTATTCTCCCGGCAGTTCGCAGCGGCCCCGACAAATCTCACCTGCCAGACCGCCAGCGGCAGTTCGTTTGAACAATAATCGAGCAGACGATAGAGATGCATCCGGCGTTTCCTTCATCGGTTATTACGAAATATTCCCAATATATCCCTCCGCCACGGTTCACGCCATCGGAACGCACAAAAAAAATCGTTCTGGGCAGAAATTCCGGCGGATCGTACAATTTTTTCCCCATCGTTCGTGATATAATACGCCGATGACCAATTGATGAACAATTTCCGTATTCGGAGGGGTATTATGGATTATCGGCAATATTTCGACAAGGTGTACGGTTGCTGGCTGGGGAAATGCGTCTGCGGTTCGATCGGTGCCCCGCTGGAAGGGTGTAAACAACTTTTCCATTACCAGTTCGATCCGGGATTCTGGCGGATTGCGCTGCCGAATGACGATCTGGAACTTCAGATCCTGTGGCTCAACGTGATTGAACGGCTCGGACTCGATTTCGACTCCGATGATCTCGCAGCCGCGTTCCTCGCCCACGTACCCTACAATCCGGGCGAATACGCTTACTTCAAACGCAACTACCGGCGCGGCATCCACCCGCCCACCTCGGGGATCTACAACAACCACTATTACCATGAAGGGATGGGCTGCTGCATCCGTGCGGAGATCTGGGCCTGCCTCGCAGCCGGAGATCCGGCACTGGCTGCCCGGATCTGCCGGGCCGACGGGCAGATCGACCACTCCGCGGAATCGATTCATTCGGAGTCGTTCATCGCGGCGATCGAAGCGGCAGCCTTTCTCGAGAGCGACATCGACAAACTGATCGCAGCCGGATTGGCAGAAATTCCGGCCGATTCGAAACTGGCCCGTCTGGTTCTTGACGTCCTCGAATGGTGCGAAACGGAGAGCGACTGGCGAAAGATTCGCGAACAGGTTCTCCGCCACTACGGCCATCCCGATTGTACCAACATGTTCCAGAACATCGGAATCACGCTCTCCGCCCTCAAAATGAGCCGCGGCGATCTCGAACAGGCGACTTTGATCGCACTCAACAGCGGATATGACACCGACTGCACCTGCGGAATCGCTGGGGCTGTTCTCGGGATCGTCGCCGGAGCGGAGAAACTGCAACGCGACTACGGTGTCAGCGATACCGGATTCGTCACCAACTTCGAACTCAACCGCCCCTCGGACCGGATCGAACGCCTCGCCAGCGACATCGCCAGGCTGACCGCGGAAGCCGAACGATTCTGGAACCGCTCACTCAAAGTCACCGGCCTGCCGCCCGAGGTCGAAAACTTCCGGCTGCCGGAACGGAAACGGGCCTTCCGGTTCCGGGTCGAGTATGATGCCGCCCCGGTGATCGAAGCCGGCGGTTCTGCCCGTTGCCGCCTGTTGATCGAGAATCTTTCCGGCCGTGACTTCCGCGGAAATTTGCACCTCAGCTCCGATACTCTGCAACTGGAATATCCCGACGCGGTCGCCATTCCCGCCGGCGGCGTCGGCACAGTCGCAGTATCGGTACGCCATCCGGATCCGACCAGGATCGCCGACACCAATCTGATCCATGTCGAGCTGGACGGTTCCGAATGGGACTTCGGATTCGCAGCAGCGGTCCCCTATCGGGTCTACGGCCCCTGTCTGGACAACTTCGACAACATCCCCCAGGTGGATCTTTTCGGCGCGCACTACAGCAGCTATCTGCCGCAGGGGGAGTTCCCGAACAGAAGCACGGCAATCCGCAACTACCACCTCAATCTTCGCGCAGGGCTCGATCTGGCGTTGCCGGATGAAGCGGCCCTCGTCTCCGGCACGGAGAAACGCCGACCGGACGGGCGGATCGCCGCTTTCGACGACCTGATCCCGGTCGATTCGGCCTTCGGCTGCCGGGGACCGGCGGTATTCTATCTGGTCTCGGAGTTCGAAACCCCGATCGATATGGAACTTGCAATCAGCATCGGGCACTCCGGACCGCTGGTGTTCTGGCTCGACGGCCACGAACTGGTGCGCAGCAATCTGGAGACATGGCGTACTCCGGAGAATCTGAATCTCGACATGCGGAAACTTCCGGCAGGCCGCCACCGCGCAGTATTCAAGGTAGTCCGGCAGGGAGCTCAGGTGACATTGAGCATCAACTACAAGAACAGCTTCCGGCCCGGGGAACGGTGCGACGCCCACTGTACGAACTTCACCTGGCTGGTCTGAACGTCTCCTCCCCGGCGGACACAACTTTTCCAACGCCCGGTTCCGCGCCGGAAACTCTTTTCCGATAGTCGGTCGGAGTCATTCGGAACTGCCGCTTGAAACTGCGGTGCAGATAGTTGGCGCTCCGGAATCCGGAGAAACGCGCAACCTCGTCAAGCGGCAGCGTCGAATGTTCGAGAATCTGCCGGGCACAATGGAGGCGGTGATCATTCAGCAGAGCGGGAAACGTGCGATGAAATTCTTCCCGCAGGACCTGACAGATTCTGGATTCCGAAAGATTCATCGCTCCGGCAAGGTCCCTTCTCCCGATTTCCGGCTCACGGAAATGATGAACGAACCAGACCCGGATCCGGTTTTTCAACGGGGAACTGCCGGCAACCGGAGCCCGTTCGAGCAGACGGCACAACTCACCGGCCAGCAACGATGCAAACACGGGCAGATCCTCCGGAGCCTCCGGCAACGACGCCTGTACCGGCGACAGCGTGTCCAGCGGAGCGAAAATCCCCACGAAAAGCACCCCGACGACCGAATCAAACTGCGTGACCGGAATCACCAGCTCCCGAAAGCCGGCATGACACTCTTTCCAGAACATGTTCCGGGCAAAGATCCGCGACCGGATCTTCTCTTCATCGCACTCCAGGCAAAGTCGATAGTCAGCCTCTGACTTCGAACGGATCAATTCACAATGCGGGTTGGTGTGGTGCAACTCAGACAATTCCGGTGCCAGAACCGCTGAAATGTCTCCCGTGAAATCGTGCAATGCAACGTAACAGCCGAATCGTTTCTCGAATTGCCGGATCATCTCGGGAAACGATTCTCTTTCAATATTCCAGAGTGAGAAAAATGCTTCCATATTTCGGAGAATATACCGCCTCCGATCCGGAATGCAACTGCAAGGATGTTATTTTAAACAAAAATTATCTTTTTGGAAATACAATAATCCTCTCCCCCCAGCTATATTCAGAATCGAACCCATGAAAGCAAAGGAGGTTTACGATGGCTGCCACGATTTCCTTCCACTCCGAAATACCGGTGAAATACCGTCCCCAGGTTCTGGTCGTCGGTGCCGGGCCCGGCGGAATCGCCGCCGCGGTCAGTGCCGCGCGGCAGGGCGCGGAAGTGCTGCTGCTCGAAAGCAGCTTTCTTCCGGGAGGGTTGAGTACGGCAGGCAGAGTACCGATTCTCATGCCTTTCTCGGATGGAGAACGGATTCTCTGCGGTGGATTTGGAGCCGAAGTGATCAAACGTCTTCAGGCGCGGGCGCAGCTTTACGGTTTCGAGTCGGGTGGAGCGCTCAATGCGGAACATCTGAAGCTGATCTACGAGGATCTGCTCGGGGAGTCCGGAGCTGTTGTCCTCTACGGCTGCCGCCTGTGTGCGGTCGAACACGAAGCCGGACACGTAAAAGCCGCCGTCTTCGCTTCGGTGGAAGGGCTGTTCGCGGTGGAAGCCGCGGTCTACATCGACGGGACCGGAGACGGCATACTTGCTTCGTGGGCCGGAGCGGAGTATGCCGCCGGCGGAGAGAACGGCGAATGGATGCCATCGACCCTCTGTTCGCTCTGGGCCGGATTCGACTGGAAGAAATATCTGGAAGGGAAAGCGTTCGGCCATGATGACGACAACATGCTTGCATTGCTCGACAAGGCGTTCGCAGCCGGAGAACTGCAACAGACCGACTACCATCATACCGGCCTGACCAGAATCTCCACCGTCGCGGCCGCCGGAAACGTCAGCCACGAATTTGACGTAAACCCCTACAGCGTGGAATCGGTCTCACAGGCACTGATACGGGCCCGCAAACGACTTGTGGAATACGAACGCTTCTACCGGAAGCATATCAAGGGGTTTGAACATGCGGAAATCATCGGTTCCGGTTCCATGCTCGGCATCCGGGAAGGACGCCGGATCATCGGAGATTACGTCTTGAACGTAAAAGACTTCGAGGCACGCGCAACATTCCCGGATGAGATCGGACGCTACAATTTCTCCGCCGACATCCATCCTCCGCGCCCCGGCCGGAAGGAACTTGAAGAACACAAACGCCTGTTCCAGGCAACCAAAATGAAGCGGGGAGAAAGTTATGGAGTTCCCTACCGGATTCTGCTGCCCGCGGCACTGAACAACGTCCTGATCTGCGGCCGTTGCGTCAGCACCGACAGGCATCTTTACGCATCACTCCGGGTGATTCCCGGAAGCTACATCACCGGACAGGCCGCCGGAATCGCCGCCGCCATTGCGGCGGAATCACGCTGCGAACCGCGCCGGATCGACATCGGCTCTCTGCGCTCCCGGCTCTCCGCACTCGGAGTTTACATGCGGGGCTGAGAGTCCGCCGGCGGAGCACCGACGCTCCGCCGGTCAAAGAAACGATACGGCACCGAAACATCGGCAACCTGCTGCCGCGGGGCGTTCAACAGGGAGATCATCAAATCAACCCCCTGTTGCGCCATCGCGGAAAAATTCTGCCCGAATGTGGTCAGTGGCGGTTCGACATTGCGCGATATATACGAATTTTCCCAGGTGATCAACGAGATGTCACGGGGAACCTTCTTCCCGGCGACGGAAAGAGTTTTCAGAAGTTGCAGATCGAACCCCTCATGCGGCAGCAGCAGTGCCGTCACAGCATCGGCCTCAGCAGTGCGTATGATTTCCCAGTAATCGCTCTGGCGGCTGATTTCATAGAGAAATCCGGTCAATTCCGGTCTCTCGGCGATCGCCGCCAGAAATTGATTCTTGCGCCGTTTATGCGAAAAATCACGGCTTGCCACCGCCAGCAGACCGATCCGCCGATGACCGGCCCGTCGGAAGTGTTCGACTGCGGCCGAGATTGCACCGGCATCATCGGAATTGACTGAATAGATGTTCTCCCAATGGCACTGGTAATTGTTGAAGCAGACGACCGGGCAGTTGAAGGACTCCGCCAGAAAACGATTGACCCGGTTGCCGTAACAAACCGAAAAAAGTCCGTCAAACGGCATATCCTTCAACTCCTCCAGATTGGACTCCGTCACCAGCAGCAGCCCTGCCTGCACCCGGAGACACTGGGAAATGATCTCCGGAATCAGGCTGCGGTCATATGCGCCGCTGCAGAAAATATCCGAAACGATCAGCAGAAAACGCTTGTGTTCAACGGTCCGGCGATATCCCATCTCCCGCGCCGCCTTCAAAACCCGCTGCCGGGTCTCTTCCGCCACCGGCATACTGCCGGAAAGAGCCCGTGCCACCGTAGAGGGAGAAATGCCGAGGCCGGCCGCGATGGTACGGACAGAAACCTTTCTCATCCGGGTCCTCCCCTCTTTCCTGTTCACCCGATTACCGTCTCAAAATAGACCTTCCTGCGTCATTTTTCAAGTTTCCGTTAGCGACTTCAGCTTATTTTGTGTCGTTTTGTGTCATAGCCTCCTCTTGTCGGACAGACGATTCCGAGGTATAATTAAAGCAGGATTTCAAACAACAGCAGCGATTGAAAAGAGGCGCGTTGATGATCAATACACAATCGGACTTCATGCTCGGCGTAAACTACTGGCCGCGCAAAAGCGGCGTTCGTTTCTATCGGGAGTTCGACCCGGAAGAGCTGACGAAAGAGTTCGGAGAAATCCGCGCTCTCGGCTGCGACACGGTACGGGTTTTTGTACTCTGGGACGATTTTCAGCCGATCCGGGAATTTCCCGGCGGACACGGCACCCCCCGCGCCATTGCCCTGCGCGATGACTGGAACGCCTCGCCACGCGAAAACCCGGCGCTGCTCGATCCGGCCATGCTGAAAAAATTCGACTGTGTGGTTGAAACCGCTTCCCGGAATAACCTCCGGTTGATCGTCGCTCTGCTCACCGCATGGATGAGCGGAACTTTATTTGAACCGATGTTCCGCAATGGCCGGAACTATTTCTCGGATCCCTTCATGCTGAAGTATCAGATGCTCTACTGCCGGTATTTCACAGCCCGGTATGCCGGAAATCCGACGATCCGCTACTGGGAGTTCGGCAATGAACAGAACTGCGTCGCGCGCTGCGATACCCCGGAAGCAGCCTGGGTCTGGATGCAGTCACTGGCCCTCTCCATCCGTCAGGGAGATCCCTCCGGAAAAATCGCGTCAGGAATGCATGGATTGCAGCTCCATCCCTCCCGCAAATCCCCGTGGGGCATCCGGGAGAGCGCCGAGGCGGTTGACTGCCTGACCACCCATCCCTACCCGGAATTTACCCCGGGATGTTTTCAGGAGAGTCCGCTTGCATTGCGGAGCAATCTTCACGCGACGGCGCAGAGCGTCTATTACGCGACACTCGGCCGGAGGCCGACGCTGTGCGAGGAAACCGGTTCGCTCGGCGCCAGCGTCATTTCCGAGAGAGAGAGCGCCGAGTATCTGCGGATGCGCCTCTACAGCCTCTGGGCCAACGGCGCCGCCGGGTGCCTCTGGTGGTGTTTCAGTGATTTCACCTGCAGCGGCGACCTGCCCTACCGCGACGCGCTGATGGAGAATGACGGACTCGGCCTTTTCCGCGCCGACGGCTCCCCCCGCCCGGCGGCCCAGGAAATGAAATGGTTCCGGGAGACGCTGAAAACTCTTCCGCGGTTGCCGGAACGGAGGGTGGATGCGGCGATTCTGGTCTCAGACCTTGTCGAGGATTTTCCAACTGCACTCACCGCCTACGCCCTCTGCAAACAGGCGGGCATCGAGCCGGAATTTGCGGCCCTCGATTCAGACGTTCCGCTGGAAAAATACAAACTCCTGATCGCGCCCTCATTCGGCGGCCATGCCCCCTGTACCGTCCCCGCCTACCGTAAACTGGCCGCGGCGGTGGCCGCCGGGGCAACACTCTTCTGGTCGGGCGATGGAGCAACCCTGCTGGAGTCGGGCCGTCTGTTCGGCATACAGGAGATGGTCAAGCTGCCGACCCGTGACAACAGGGAGCTTCTGATCCTGCCGGATTCCACACAGCTCACGGTGGAGTGCCCCTGGAAAACCGGAATCCTCCGCTTCGCAGGAACCCTCTTCGGCACCTTCGGGGATGGCAGTCCGGCGATTGTCGGGGCTCCGCACGGCAGGGGAGAGGCGATCTTCTGCCCGCTGCCGGTGGAGCGTTCGCTCAGCCGCACGACCTATTCGCTCGAAAACGGTGCCGCCGCCCGGCTCTACCGTCTGCTCGCCGAACGTGCGAAGATGGAACACCCGGTCGATATCCAGAGCACGGAAGCAGAGAGGACCTGGCATCCGATCGACGCGGACTCCGGTTATCTGGTGGTGATCAACCATGCGGAAAAACCACTGGAAAGCCGGCTTCTGACCACGCGGCAACCGGAGGAACTCACCATCGCCGCGGGCAGCGGCGATGCTTCGATCGATGACCGGGAGGCGCTTCATCTCGGGGCGCGCCACGCTGCGGTGCTCCATATCCGTTTCAACCGGGAGCAGTTGCAATGAATCTTGAAATTCGAAATTGCAGCAGTCTGACTCAGGTGCTCCGGGGGAAACGACCGCCGGAAACCAATCGCGGGGGTGCACTGCGCGGGGAGCGTTTCGCTTTTCAGGTGGCCTATCGGTGCGACCGCCCCTGGTGCGATCTGACGGTACGGATTCTCTCTCCGCTCGCGGGTCTCTTCCGGGTGCGCCAGGTTCAGGAGGTGCCGGTCGACTTCATCCCGGAAACCGATGCGAATGTGATCGGAAAGCGTTGCGGCTTCTATCCGGATCTTCTGACCGAACTCCTTCCGGGCAACACGGTCGTTTCCGCGGAAAACATCTGGAAATCACTCTGGATATCCATCGATATTCCGCTCGATCTGGCGGCGGGAATCTATCCGACTGCCGTTGAAATCGGCGCCCCCGGGGAAAACGCCCTCTTTCGGGGAAAACCCTTCCAGCTGGAAATTCTGCCGTTCGAATTACCGCCTCAGACCATGCGGGTCACCCATTGGTTCCACGCGGACTGTCTCGCCACCTGGTATCAGACGAAGGTATTCTCAGAAAAACACTGGCGTATCATGGAACGTTTTCTGACCAATGCGGTCGAACACGGCATGAACACGCTGCTGACTCCGCTCTTTACACCGCCGCTCGACACCGCCGTCGGCGGAGAACGACCGACGGTCCAGCTCGTCGGCGTATCCCGGGATGCCGCCGGGAATTACCGTTTCGATTTCTCACGCCTGAAACGGTGGATCGAAATGGGGAGAC
Organism: uncultured Victivallis sp.; assembly: GCA_944389895.1. GTDB lineage: Bacteria > Verrucomicrobiota > Lentisphaeria > Victivallales > Victivallaceae > Victivallis. The sequence goes on from CALXOA010000118.1 coordinate 84,466, forward strand.
GCTGCGGCATTACCGCCTTTGAGATGTCACATCTTTTCACCCAGTGGGGAGCGCGGGCGACACCGAAGATCACGGCGGTCACCCCGGATGGTCGAACCACCCGGATTTTCGGCTGGGATGTTCCCGCGGAGGATCCCCGCTACGCCAGTTTTCTGGCGGCGCTGCTGCCGGAACTGCGCCGTTTTCTCGAAGCGGAAAAACTCGAAAAGGATGTCTATTTCCACGTTTCCGACGAACCGCACGAAGAGGATCTCGCCCGCTACGCTTACGGGGCCTCACTGCTCAACCGCTTCCTGCCGGGATTCAAGCGGCTGGATGCGCTCTCCTCGGTTGCATTTTTCCGGCACGGGCTTCTGCCGATTCCGATACCGGGGCTCCGGAAATTCGACGACTTCTCCACGGAAGAATTGCCGGAACGCTGGGTTTACTATTGCGGACAGCCCCAGACGGTTTTTCCCAATCGTTTCATCCACATGCCGTCGGCGCGCAACCGGGTGATGGGAATGCTGTTTCACCGCTACCGGGTGGATGGTTTTCTGCACTGGGGATTCAATTTCTACTATTCGCGCTTCTCGAAATTTCCGATTGACCCCTTCCGTGACGTATGCGCGGGAATGGCGTTTCCGGCCGGAGACGCGTTTCTGGTCTACCCGGGAACCGCCGGCATGCCACTGGATTCACTGCGTCACGAAAATTTCCACGACGCGCTTCAGGATCGGCGCCTGCTGCAACTGCTCTCCTCGCGAATCGGAGCCGCCGAAACCGATCAACTGCTCGATCGCTCCATGCCCGGCGGCCGACTGACCTGGTCCACCTATCCCGGGAGAGAAAAGCAGCTGCTCTCTCTGCGACACAAAATCGAAACACGACTGAAAGCAACCGGAATGAAAGGAGAAAAAACGCTGCCATGAAAAAAAACATTTTCACCCTCATTGAGTTGCTCGTTGTCATAGCGATCATCGCCATCCTCGCCGCATTGCTGTTGCCTGCGCTGAATCAGGCGCGCAACCGCGCACGGACGATGAACTGTATCTCCAATATGAAACAGCTGGCTCTGGCCGACTCGCTCTACATTGGCGACTACTCGACTCCGGTGCCGCAGTGCGTGGAGAGCGGTTACGCTCAGAAATGGACTCACAATCTGGCATTTCTGAAATATTACGGGACCGGGGATACGGTGGTTCCCCCGGGCAACCTCTGTCCCGAGGCGCTCCTGAGACAGCAGGCAGGAACCACCTTGACCGGACTGCTGGGTTCCTACGGCCAGGTCGAACACGGCTGTTCCATTCAAGACGGCTGGAGAATCTTCTCCCTGGCGCAATTGCGCAACCCGAGCCGGAAAATCCGTTACACCGACGGCATGGATTTCAAAGCCTCCGTCTGGAATACAAAGACGGACTTTGCAGCAAACGGGGTGCGTATGCCGGAACCACCGGGCAATGGATTGATCGCCATCCGGCACCCCGGATTGACCTTCAACACCGCCTGCTGGGACGGTCACGTGGAAAGCCAGTTCTGGATGAAACATCAGAATATGAACTGGCAGGAGGTTCCGGAGTACTGGACCTACAATCAATAGGAAGATCCGGATCAGCTTCCGCACCTTTCTCCTCCGCCGCGGCTGGAAGTACCGGGAAATACCCGGTCGCGGTGACGGGAAAATACGACAGAAGGACAATTCCAGACAACAAGGAGGTATGGAATGCGTTTTCTACTCATCACACTGTTGAGCCTCTGCATGGCAGGGGTTCTGCACGGAACCGTACTGAAAAATTTTCAACTCAGAGGTAGCCAGAACTGGCAGTTGAACGCAAAAGCACAGGCTCTTCCTGAAACAGGTTTTCTTCTGAACGCGGGAGGATCCGCAGCCCAGATGCTCTCCGCCGCCCCCGGAACGCCATGCCGTTTCCAGGCCGCAGTCAGAGCCGGAGAACCGGGAGAGATCAATGCACGTTTTGTCGTGTTCGACACCAGTTGGAAATGGCTGCGCGAGACTCCCGCCCGAATCACCGTGGAAGGCGGAAACGAGTGGAAAATCGTTGAAACAACCTCTCCGGCACTCGAATTTAATCCTGCTGCCGAACGGTTGAAATTCATCATTACAAACACCGGAAAGACTCCGGTGGAACTGGGGGCGCTCTGGCTGGAACCGGTCCGGGAATTTCCGGAGGGGGAACTTCGTCGCGTCGGCCTCGCCAATACGGATTTCTCCGAGAAGTGGCATCTCAACAAAGCCGGGGTCAATGCGGAGAGCCGCTCTCTCTGCGTGTCAGGCGCGGGAGGGGCCACCCTCAACGTCGCGGTGGAAGCTCCTGCCGGCGCACCGTGCATATTCTCCTGCCGGGCACGGAATGCATCCGAACGCCCTGCGGTGCTGGTCGCCGGTTACACCAGGTATCTCAGGGCCGGCTGGAAATGGCAGGGACCGGTTTCCCGCAGCGGCGCAATCCTGCTGCCCTCCCAGGAATTTCAGAAGCTTTCCCTCGTTCTTCCGGCGGCGGACTACGATCCGGAAACCGAGGCGTTGAAGCTCACCTTTTCCGTCTACGGGACAGGTGAAATCACCGCGCCGGAACTCGAAACCACCGTCCCAGCGGAAACGGTACTTCAGCGGGCGGAACGGCTGCGGAAGATGTGGATCCGGAAGAGCGACAAATTCGCCTTCGCCGATATCGCCGCACCGGAGAGAGCGGAACTCTTCTCCCGCTATGAACTCGCCTTTGACCTGGAGGCGAATTACGAAAACCCTTTTGATCCCGACGACATCGCCGTAGACGCTGTCGTCGGGAGACCGGACGGCAGGCAGATGACCCTGCCGTGCTTCTTCTATGCGGACTTCCCCTCGAAGGACGGAAAAACCCGGCTGACCTCCGGATGCAACTACATTGCAACCGGGCAAAAAGGGTGGAAATTCCGCTACACACCGACGTTGCCGGGCCGCCACACTCTGAAACTCCGGGCGGTTGACCGTACCGGCCGGAAGATCGAAAGCGGAGAAATGACCTTCGAGGCCCGCCCGGCACGGGGCAAGGGTTTCGTCACCATTGCCTCCCGGAATCCGGAATTTTTCGAGAACACCGGGGACGGTTCCCTCTTCTGGGCATGCGGGACCAACATTCCCTGGACCCGTTTTGAAGATCCCGGGGAACCGACCTACGACTACTATTTCCGCCGTGCGGCCGGAAAGATGAACGCCACCCGGATCTGGCTCTGTCACTACGCCTGGCTGGAGTGGCTTCCCGCCATCGCCCGCCACTCCGACAACTGCTGGAGCCAGTGGCAGGGGCTGACCGTATTCAACCAGATGATCTCCGGTGAAGTCGATCGCATTTTCGAGATGGCCGAGGCGCAGAATCTGCGGATCATGCTCGTGACCGAGGATAACGACGAAACTTTCGCAAGCGGGGGAGAATGCAACTGGAAGTTCAACCCATATAACCTTGAAAACGGCGGTTTCGTCGCCACCCCCGAGGAACTTTTTGAGCATCCGGGCGCCATCAGGGCCTACCAGAAACGGCTCCGTTACATCCTCGCGCGATGGGGTTACAGCACTTCACTCTGGGCGATCAACGCCTGGAACGACATGCACGATACACAACCGCGCCATGCCGCCTGGATCAAGACCATGCGCGACTACGTCCACGCCGTCGTCGACGGAAGCCGCCCGATTCTCTACGGTGCAAACTACAGTGTCGGGTCGGAAAAGAGCAAGGATTATTTCACCACCTTTCTGACCCGGATGCCGGGAATGCCGAATGTGGAGCAGGAGTGCTATTTTCTGGCCGACCATTTCGAAGAAACCACGCTCGACAGCATCTATCAGGGGCTCTGCAAGCAACTTGCCGGAGTCATGGTCTGGGGGCATGTTCCGACGGAGCGGCGCAACTGCTGGGACCTCTACCGCGCCCCGGCCGCCTTCGCCGAATCCATGCGACTCAATGAGAAAGTCTGGAAAACCCAACGGGTCGAAATCCGTTCCGCGGAAGGGGAACTGCGTGACGGAGTGCGCCGCATCGTGACCGCGCGGGCCTACGGAGACGTCCCGGTATGGGGAGTCCGGGCGCAGACGAACCGTTTCCGGATCGATTTTTCCGACAGTTCCCCCGGACACCTTCTGCGCGGTCTCAACCTGAAAGTCTACGGCAGGCGGGCAGACCGCATCGCATGGCGCAATCCGACGATCTTCGAATGGGACAACGTCAACGGCGGGGAGTTTGTCGTCAACGCCGGCAGTTACGGAGCCGGAGACAATCTTCTGACGATTGCCGTTGACGGGAAAAAGGCGGCGGAGACCGCCTACCTCAATGGCCGGCGCGAGTTGAAGGGCCGCGACCGTTTCACGACGGTTTCCGTGCCGCCAGGGAAACATGAACTGACCGTCGATCTGGAAAATCCGGAGAGCGACTGGGTTTCGATTCACGAATTTCTGTTTCTGCTCAAAGTACGGACTCCCGCAGAACTTCTCGCGGTCAACGCACTCGCCTCGACGGACTCCGGCTTTCTCTACCTGATCAACAGTTCCTACAACGTATTCAACAAACTGCTGGAGATTCCCGGTGAGGTTCCGTTGCGCAACGTCCGGCTGGAACTGCCCGGCATGGCCACCGGGGAATACCGTGTTGAAGCGGTCGATCCGCGAAGTGGAGCGGTCTCTTCGAGCAGTGTGGAACATTGCCGTGACGGGGTGTTGTCCATCCAACTGCCGGAAGTGAAGTCCCGCATGCTGGTACGCTGGGAAAAGGCATCCAAATGAAGTGGTTCTTTCTGATTGCGACACTGGTGCTGATCTCAGCCGGGATTCTGACCTGGCTTCTGCGTCCGGATCAGGCCAACGCCCTGCCGGTGATCCGTTATGTCACCGACCGGGCTCCGGCCCGGATCTCCCAGGTCAGACAGTTTCATGTCTGGCAGATCGAATCGGGAAACGCCACGATTCACCGCATCGCCGACTCAACGGAGCTGGCCCGGTTCCGCGCCCGGTCGTTCAGCGATGAGATCCGCCGTGCCATCTCGCTCAGCCATCCGGAAATTCCGGAGTTGTGGGAAGGAAATCCGCAGTTTCCATTTGAAGTTGCAGTACCGCTGACCGAACTGGTGATCGATGCGGACAATCCTACGATTGAAAAGAAACTCATTCACGGGGTCTCCGGAACGGCGGGAGATTTGCTGGACACCTACAGCGGACAGTTGCAGTTCCTCGCCGAAGCGGGAATTGTTGAGGATCTCACCGACCGGGCGGAAGCGGGAGGTTACGGACTTGCCGGCGTCCCGGCCTCCATCCGGGAACTGGCTATGTTCAACGACCGGCAGTACGGATTTTTCCGTGGAAGCGGCGCAACGGCGCTCTGGGTCAATCCGGTTGCGTTCCGTGAGCTGGGAGTTCCGGTACCGCAGGGGACATGGACGGTCGAAGAGTTCACCCGGTGCGGTCGCGCCTTCGTCGCCGCCGCCCGGAAAGCGGGAAGAAACGACGTGTTCTTCTGCGATGACATCGATACGCTGAATCTGGCACGTTCCTTCGGGGGGGACTGGCTCGATGAAACCCTCAGCGGCAGCGGCGTCGACAGCGACCCCTTCCGCAAGGCCTTCACGTTGAAATACCAGTGGATCCGTGAAGACCGCATCATTCCGAGCGGGGCCGACTATGCGTCATTTGCCACCTCCGGCGGCGGCTGGGGGAGCATCGCGATCGAACTCTTTGTCGAGAAACGGCTCGGAATGGTCCAATCCGGCAGCTGGATCATCACAAGGTTTCGAAAAATCGGAGAATTGGAACTGGCTGCCGTTCCGGTTCCTTACGGAACATTTCCGGTGGCATTGGCGGGGGGCGCCACGGTGGGAATCTACCGGGGCAGCCGCCATCCGGAGCTGGCGGAACTCTTTCTGCGCTACCTCGCCTCCGATCGTTACAACCGGGAGATCATCGAAGACGGCGACAGCGGGCCGCCGCTTCTGCGTTACACCGAATCAGAAGAGTACCGCAAACCGCCCGCCCACCCCAATGAATGGAAAGTCCATCCGGTATTCGCCGACGAGCTGCGCGACCACGGCATAGCGCTGAGCATGTCGCCGTTTGTACTGCCGTCGACGGTAACGCGGCTCTTCCGCATGGGGCTGGATGAATTTATGAACGATCGCAAGACGCTTGACGGCGCACTCGCGGACACCGCACGGAGGATCGATCAGGAGATCGCAGCCTCCCACGCCCGGCGTCCGGATCTGGCGGCTCATTACAACCTTCTCCGGGAAAGGCAGGCGGAAATCCGGAAGAGAGTGAAATCCGGCCGGAAGATTCCGGCGCACTGGATTGAAAACCCGTTTTACCTCCAATACTATCAGGCCAGAGGATTGCTGGAGAAATGAAGAACAACCTGTTTCGCAATCGAAATTTCCGGATCGGGATGGCGTTTCTGATGCCGAATCTGACCGGGTTCGTGCTGTTTTCCCTCTTCCCGCTCGCGGTAAGTCTGCTGATGGCCTTCACCGACTGGGATGTGAGATACCACAACATGTTCAGACAGGAGCGGCCGGAGTGGGTCGGCTTTGACAACTTCGTCCGGCTGTTCTCCGATCCGTTGTTCTACAAATATCTGTTCAACACGGTATATCTGATGCTGGGGATTCCGGTGAATATGGCGCTGAGCCTGCTGACGGCGATGCTGATCTTCCGCTGCCGCCCCCTCTCCAGGCGTACCATGGGGTGGACGGTCGGAATACTCGGACTCCTTCTGGCAATCGGCATGACGTTGCAGCTTTCGGCAGGCAGACCGCTCTCGGTCCTGACGCTGATTCTGGTCGGAATCGGAGGATTGATCTACCTCGGCGGCGGCGCTCTGGGCGGCGGGAACTACCGGACGATCTTCTACCTGCCGCATTTCACCGCGGGAATTGCGGTCTACATCCTCTGGAGCAAGATCTACAGTCCGGTCAACGGCCCGATCAACCAGGCGCTCACTCCGGTACTGGAACACGCGACGACGCTGGTACGCTTCTGCCCCCCCGGAGTCTGGAACACGGCCGGAGTGTTGCTGCTCGCCGCATTCGTCGCCGGTGCAATGGGGTGTGCCGGTTGGCTCGTTTCACTCCGCAGAGAGGGGGAAATCGGCGGAATCGCCCTGATTGCCGGAGGAGGTGTCCTGGTGGCCTTCTGCCTCATCTTCTGTCTGTATTCGACCCATTTCGCCTGGGGGGTTGCAGCAGGTATTTCGGCCGGAGCCATCCTGCTGCGGGAAATCCTGCAGCGACGTATTCTGCCCCGTCCGCCGGCAAACACCCGGGGAATTGACGGGGCGATCTTCCGGATGCTCCTCGGCGGCACCGGACTGATGCTCCTCTGGGGAATCGCCGAAGTACTGTTTCACCTGCCGGAGGCGGCCGGAGCCCCGCAGGGCCTGCAGCCGCCGGGATGGCTGACCGACTACCACTGGGCGAAACCGTCGCTGATGCTGATGGGATTCTGGATGGCGGTCGCCTCAAACAACATGCTGCTCTACCTCGCCGCACTGTCCGGAATCCCGGCCGAACTGGAAGAGGCGGCCGAAGTGGATGGAGCCGGGCTGATCCAGCGTTTCCGGCACATCATCTGGCCGCAGCTGATGCCTGTCACATTCTTCATTTTCATCATGTCGGTGATTTACGGGTTTCAGGGCGGTTTTGAATCCGCGCGGGCGATGACGGAGGGAGGCCCGGCCGGTTCCACCACAACTCTGGCCTACTACATTTACACCGAAGGTTTCGAGAACGGCCACCTCGGTTACGCCTCGGCGATCTCCTGGGTCATGTTCACAATGATCATGCTTCTGACCTTGTTCAACTGGAAAGTGGGGAACCGTTATGTCAATGACTGAGCTTCACCGGCAGGTGCGCCCCTGTCTCTTTCATGCCATGCTGGCGCTGATCGGCGTACTTCTGCTGCTGCCGTTTGTCTGGATGGTATTGTGCAGTTTCAAGCCCCTTGCCGAGATGGCGTCCTCGCAATGGGTACCGTCATCGCCGGTCAACAACTACGCAAAGGTTCTATCGATCAGGGAGATCTCCTTTGCGGGCTGGTACTGGAACTCTCTCTTCGTCACGGCCTCGGTCACTCTGCTTCAGGTGTTGACCAGCAGTTTCGCGGCATTCAGTTTCTCCCGTCTGGAGTGGCCGGGACGCGACAGGCTCTTCCTGCTCTACATGGGTACGACCATGCTGCCGGGGCTTGTGATGATGATTCCGAACTACCAGTTGATGGTGACCCTGAGACTGACCGACTCGCTGCTCGGACTGATTCTGCCGAGTTCATTCACCGCCTTCGGAACGTTTCTGCTGCGCCAATTCATGCTGGGGCTGCCGAAAGCGATCGACGAGGCGGCGGAAATCGACGGAGCGAGCAAATGGCAGCTCTTCTGGGAGATCATTCTGCCGCTCTCCAGACCGGGAGTGATCTCGCTGGCCATCTTTACCTTCGTCGGGAATTACAACAGCTTCTTCTGGCCGCTGGTGATGTTGAAATCCCCGCACAATTACACACTTCCGGTCGGGCTGCTCTTCTTCAACAACTCCCAGGGTCAGGAAATTCCGCTGCTGATGGCGGCCGCCGTCATGACCATGCTGCCGATGGTCCTCGTGTTTCTGGTGTTCCAGAAACATCTGGTCAAGGGGATTCAGGCGGGAGCCGTGAAAGGGTGATTGGATTCCAGCGGCTCCGACGCCCCGTCCGGCGCATGGAAGAGGGCGGAAGGTGTACCTCTCGCAATGGGAGACGCAATACCGTCAGCTGCATCGGTTGCAGAACACCTTCAGCGCCCCTCTCCACCATGCGAGGGAGGTTGTTCCCGACTTCACCGGGAATCGGCCTTAGGGAAACGAATCCCGTGAAAGATCCTGCACCGTCGCATCCATCCATTCGCGGTTCATTCCGTAAATAATCGGATATCGGTCCAATCCCCCCCGTACCGGCAATCCCCGGCTGGCCAGAAAGGCGAGCGCCTCACCGTGACCACAGGGGTGAAAATCATCGTCGATCCTCAACAACGAAGGCCGGGGATCTGCCGGAATGGAGAGTATTTCAGCCCGGTACCTTCAAAAAAGAATCCCCCCACCAGACGGAGCCGGCGAACACGGCAGTACCTCTCCCGGAGATGCTCTGCTCCGGCCACATTCCAAACACCGCAGACGATTGCGTATCTCATCTCAGTTATTCCATTGAGCGCCCGACGACACCGACGCCCGGCGGAACCGCCGTTCTCCAGTCAGCCACCTTCCTCTCCCGGCTCAACATGCAATGATTACGATTCCGACCAGACAGAAGAAAATGCTTCCCGCGGATGCCGCAGTCACCCTTTCGTGCAGAATGAACGCACTGTAGAGGGAAAATCCCGCAATGCACGATCCGAGTACAATCGGGTAGCCGATCGCCCCCGCCCCCTGTGCCGCCAGCAGATCAAGTCCGCGGTAAAAAAGAAAGTACTGCGGGATCACCGTTGCTCCCGCCAGAGCCAGAATCGGCATCCATGCGGTTTTTTCCTTTGGTCTCGTCCGGCGCAGGCACAGCAGCACACCAAAAGCCACCAGCGTTCCAAGTTGAAGCGCGGCCGCTTTTGCGACACTGCTGAACTCCCCTCCCCCGAGATAGGAGGGAAGATTGGCCAGACACTGCGAAAGTCCCGCGAGCGCAAATGCTGCCAGCGCTGCGGGGAGCCACTCTTTCCAGCCTCCGACGGAACCGTTTCTGACCAATCCGGCAACAAGGATGCCGGCCAGGATCAGCAACACTCCGCAAATCCGGGACAACGTGCACTCCACGCCGAAAAACAGTATCCCCATCAGGAACGGCCAGATCAGCGCGGACTGAACCAGACTCCAGACAATTCCGTTATGGCCCGATTTCATCGCCCGGTTCATCATCAGAAACGCCATATAGTTCGCGATCCCCGCAAAGAGAAGCGAGATGACGACAGATGGAGAAGGCGGTACCGCTTCCGCCCCGGCCAGGAACGGGAACAGTATGAAACTGCCCAGCAAAATCAGAAGTGCCGCGCCGGCCTGGATCCGATCCAGATTCCAGCCCTTTGCGGAAGAGCGGCTGATGACAATGCCGATGATGACCCAGGACAGTCCTGTCGCAATCAGCAGAAGAATCCCCTGTTCCATGGTCACTCCTGTTCCCATACGGCTTTGAACTTGCGCCAGGCTTCAATGCTCCAGTCGGAACTTTCGGTCTCGGCATGCAGAAGGGCGGGACAGCTTTTCAGCTCGGAAACAAGGACCTTCCAGTCGATGTTACCGTCACCGGGAGGATTGTGATTATCCCCGGTTCCGTAGTTGTCATGCAGGTGGCAGGTCACAACATCCGGTTTGAGATAACGGAAGGATTCGGCAAACCCCGGGCCGGCATGGGCATGCCCGGTATCGAAGCAGATCCGGAAGAGGGGATGATGAAACTCATCGAGCACACTCCGAACCATCTCAAGATCCCGCGACAGCTCGTAGATGCTGTTTTCAAAAGCCAGAATGATATTGCATTTTTCAGCAACCGGAAGCAACGCTTCGATATTCCGCCGGATATTTTCCCATTCGGTACGATCCCCACCGGGAGCAGAATAGCGGCCTCCGGGATGAATGGCGTAAGTTCTTACGCCACGACCGGCGAGCCTTTCCAGAAACTCCTTATGAGCGGCCATCCCGTTCCCGGAGGCGCAGGAGAGGTCATACTCATTTCCCCACAACCCGTGACAGGCCGGAGTTCTGAAACCGCAGTCCGCCAGTTTCCGGTAAAGTGCTTCGAACCACTCCGGATCCCGCAGCGCCCACGCCGGATTGGCAACAATATCATGAACATTTTCCGCCGCGAACATTTCCAGTACCGGAGTGTAATCCGTGTCCGCGACATTTTCCCATGCAATACAGTGTACCAGTGTTTTCATAAGTGACATCATCCTTTTTCGTCAAACATGCCTGTTCCCGGTGGTCTAACGGGTGCAACCTTCCCTCCAGAAGTGAAGAATACGGTTTGATGCGCACGGATCTCCATGCGGCAGCAACAGTTTCCTCCTTTATTCAACCCCATTCCGGTTAAGACATTTCCGGAAAAACCGGAGTGTCACTTATCCTCTATGAAAACCCAGATTTCTCCAACCGGGAAACGACACTTTTCGGTGTCGTCCCGGACAGCCACCCTACCCGATGGTCGGAGTCATTCCCGCTCACCGCGGATTCTGAGTTTTCCCATCCCCCAAAACCTTGCCGTTACGTGCGAAACCGGCGAGCAATAATTTTTTCATTCACATAGATTTCTGTTCCTACCGGAATTATTTGATATAGACGGGCCAGTGATAACGGTTGGCTTCGATAATATAGGTTGCCGCGTTGGCGACGAGGGAACCGGCGTGACCGTCGAAGAAACCGAAGTTCGCCGATTCCCCGTTGTGACGGTACGCAAGGTACATGTTGCCACTTGGATCCTTTTCCCCATTGATACGGTAGTTTGCCGGATTGCTGCCGCCGGTGCTGACCCACCAGTTGACCGCATCCATCAGCATGAATTTCTGGCTGGCGCTCTTGACGCGGGAGAGGGTGTAGAGATTCTTCTTCCGATCGGTCGTCAGGCCGCCGGTAATTATGTAATTATCATCGGCAGCGAGGTGGCCGTGGGCATTGATGCCGTAGGAACGTTCCATCTTGTTGATTCCCTCGAGCACCGCGCCGGAGTTGGGACAGAGGATGCCCGGTTGATAAACAGTACTCCATTCGTCCGCATTCGGGGCGGAAACCAGCTGTCGGAATGCGGATGCCGTCATCCAGTCCTGGATCTGCAGAACACCGTCATTGCTGTCGGCGTATATCAGCATTGCGGAGGTGAGCTGTTTCAGATTGGCGGTACAGGTGATCTTCTGCGCATGAGCGCGCGCCTGATTCAGCGCCGGCAGCAACATTGACGCCAGGATCGCGATAATGGCAATTACAACGAGCAACTCAATCAATGTAAATTTGGAAATCCGCATGCTCTTTTCATCATCATTTTTCCTTTTGTGCAGGATTACGGTACGATGGATTTTTCAATCTCTCGTAAAAACATATCATTCCCGGCGCCGTTAGCGGTATCACCGACCATGTTCATGCTTTCCCGGCAGTCCTCCCACGCTCCGGTATTGTCCGCAAACTGTTTCTCATGGATTTTCAATGGGTGTACCATTATTTGAAGTGATTCTGATGGTCCCTCTTTGTTGAAAATCGGGACGATACTTCATTTCTCCACGTCTTGCATATTATCTCGTGCCATGTATATTATACCAGAAATGAAAGGAGCAGCCAATAGAACAAAGTGCATTATTCATATATAATCGTGCAAAATGAAATTTTTTTACTACAATCACATCTGGGCGGAGACGAAAAGCTGGCAGATGCCGGTAATCCGGCGGGCACGGGCACGTTATCAGCCGGGATTGGCACGACCGCGGGAGCGCAGGATAGAACTTCCTTTCTGGCTGATCGACGCAACGACTCTGCCGGGCGAGGTGTTGATGCGAGTTCCGCCGGAAAACGACTGGCATCCACGCCGGCCGCTGGAGCTGTATCTTTACAAACCCTACACCTGTTTTGAGGAGCGACACGCTGTCGAAGAAGAGCGGGCAAACGTATTCATCATGTTCAGCGGCGGAGAATATGCCGGACTGGATGAACTGTTCCAACCCGGGGAGCGTTACCTCCGGCTTTACGACGCCGACCGCCGGGTCTGTGACCGGATTACCAGAGCGGCACAGCGCGGAATGCTCGACGGCGACGCCTCCTTCTGGGATGCTCAACTGCTGCTTTATGAAATTCTGAGCTGCTGGCGCGGTGCGGTACGAACCGGAGAACCGCATCAATTGGCTTACCCCGGAAAAAACGGGAGCAGCGAAGAGGACCTGGTCCGCCGGGTCGACCGGCTGCTCTTCGCCCATCTTGCAGAACCATGTTCCCGTACCTGGCTTGCCGCGGAACTTGGCATTTCGGTCTCAACCCTGTCGCACTGTTACCGGGAACTGACGGGACGAACCATCATGCAGCGTCGTATGGAACTGCGGCTCGATCAGGCGGCAAGTCTGCTGGAATCCGGTCTCACCCTCGATCAAATCGCCTCGCTGACCGGTTTCAGCAGCGGCTTTCATCTGTCGCGGGCCTACAAGCAGCGTTTCGGGATTGCCCCACGTCATGAGAAAGCGGAGAATCGAGCGGATTAAGCGGAGTCACACACTCCACGGATCCGCACCTGCCCTGCACACTGCAGAAAATTCCCGCCACAGAAGCCCCACATTCTGAAACTTCATCCGTCTTTCGGCCTGTCTGTGGACAGTTCCGGCCGGTCAGAGATTGCATTTCTCCGCCACACCGCACAATTTCCGCGGTACCTCTCACTCCCCGATCGCACCGAAACGGCACACCTGGCCGCACAAGCCACATCCGGCGCACAACTGGTGGCTGATCGACGGTTTCTCTCCGCCTGCCGATTCGATCGCCGGGCAGCCGAGCTTCAGGCAGGCCTTGCAGTTCCTGCAGCGGTCCGTATCGATCTTCAGCACCGCTCCGACCGGTCGGCGCTCTTTCAACAGGCACGGCGCCCGTGAGATGATCAGCGAAGGTTCGGCAACAGCAAGTTCTTCCCGGAAAGCTTCCATCACCTCGTCGAGTTTATAGGGATCGACCACCCGGATCCGTTTCATACCGCACGCTGCGGCAATTTTCTCAATCGAAGCGGACGCAGTCGGTTCCCCCATCAGGGTCATGCCGGTACCCGGGTGATCCTGATGTCCGGTCATCGCAGTGGTCCGGTTGTCAACCACCACCAGCGTCGAGTTGCCGCGATTATAAACAATGTCGAGCAACCCGGTGATACCGGAGTGGAAGAAGGTCGAATCGCCGACAATCCCCACCACCGGCCTCTTTTCTCCAGCTTTGACCATCCCCTGCGACATGGAAAAACCGCCGCCCATACAGAGAATCACATCGGTGCGCGACAACGGCGGGAAAACTCCGAGACTGTAACAACCGATATCGCCGGTCACGATCACGTCGAAGCGGGAGAGCGCATAGAATATGCCGCGATGCGGACAACCGGCACAGAGAATCGGCGGACGCCCCGGCAGATCCTCCGGCGGCGGCGCGGGTGGCTGGAACGGAACCCCGAGCAGCTTCGACCGCACTTCGGCAAGCCGCAACGGCGTCAATTCCCCGGTACGCGGCACGACATTCTTGCCGTCACACGAAATTCCGAGCGACTTCACATGTTCCTCCAGAATCGGATCCGCTTCCTCGATCACCGCGATTCGCCGATGCCCGGCGGCAAAGGTATTCAACAACGCATCCGGGAAAGGCCACGACCAGCCGAGCTTCAGGATATCCGCCTCAGGGAAAAGATCCCGGCAATGCAACGCGGTCAATCCGGAGGAGATGATCCCGAACGTCCCGGAGCCGTCTCCCTGCAACACCCGGTTGAGCGGACTCGCGGCGGCCTCCTCCGCCTGCGCCGCGATCCGTTCTTCAACCTTGACACGCAACTTTCTGCCCCAGAGCGGAATCGGTACAAACTGCGGAGGATTCGCCTTGAACTCAGCCGCACCGGAAACCATTCTCGGTCCGGTCTCGGCCAGCGCACGCGAATGGCTGACCCCGGTGGTCGAACGCAGGATCACCGGGCAACGGTACTTCTCGGAAATTTCAAATGCATGCTTCACAAAGGGAATCGCTTCCCGTGCACGGCCGGGTTCGATCACGGGAACTTTGGCCAGCCGGGCGTACTGCCGGGTATCCTGTTCGGTCTGCGACGAATGCATGCCGGGGTCGTCGGCAACGACCACCACCATTCCTCCGACAATCCCGATATAAGAGAGTGTCATCAGCGGATCGGCTGCAACGTTGAGTCCGACATGTTTCATCGTAACCAGCGTTCGTACTCCGGTCAACGCGGCACCGGCGGCAACCTCCAGTGCCACTTTTTCATTCGGAGCCCATTCACAGTAGACATCCGGCTTGAACCGGACCAGATTCTCGAGGATTTCAGTCGAAGGCGTGCCGGGATAACCGGCGGCGACCTTGACTCCGGCCTCCCATGCACCGCGTGCGATCGCTTCGTTGCCGGAGAGCAGTTCCTTCATTTGAGACCTCCGTCAGCAGTGCGGCGGAACACCCGCTTCGCCTTTCCCTCCTGGCGCGGCAGAGTACCCGGAGCATAGACATCTCCGTCAGGGGAGAAGCCGAGATCCTCCTTGAGTTGCTTTTCAATCATGTAACCGGTCACACCGGGCTCCGCCTCAACATTGATGTGCAGATTCCGGATCCCGTGTTCCTCTTCGATGATGATCTGATAATTCGGCAGGACTCCGGGAATTTTGAAAAGAGACTGTTCGATCTGCTTCGGGAAAAAATTCACCCCCTTGATGATCAGCATGTCATCCACCCGACCGGTAATTCCGGCGATCCTGAGATGAGTCCGTCCGCAGGCACAGCGTTCGCGGGACACGATCCGGGTCAGGTCCCCGGTGCGGAACCGGATCACCGGCAGCGCTTCACGGGTCAGTGAGGTGACGACCAGCTCCCCCTCTTCTCCATCGGCAACACAGCGGCCGGTGTCCGGATCAACCACCTCGACAATGTACTGATCCTCCCACACATGGATGCCGGAGTGAGCCCGGCAGTCCATGCCGAGAGTACCGATGCCGCCGGTCTCGGTCATGCCGTAGATATCGAATACCTCGATTCCGAAACCGCGGCGCAGCCGCTCCTTCATCGCGTCGGAGAAGGTCTCCGCTCCGAAAATTCCGATCCGCAGATCGGGCAGCGAAGCCCCCTCCTGTTCCATCACCTCCATGATCCTGACCCCGTAGGAGACCACACCGGTCAGTACCGTGGTTCCGAAATCGCGCGCCAGCTTGATCTGACGCACCGTATTGCCGGGGCCGCACGGCACGATGAACATGCCGTACTTGCGGGCACCGTGGTAACAACCGAAACCGCCGTTGAAAAGGCCGAGCCCGGGCGTGATCTGGCAGATGTCATACGGCTGAGCTCCGGCCATCGCATAGCAACGTGCCATGCACTCAGCCCACTGTTCGAGATCGGCGGCCGTGTAAGGCATCACCACCGGGGTACCGGTTGAACCCGACGACATGTGCATCTCCGCCAGATCCGCCTTGTCGACACAACACATCCCGAGCGGATACTCGCGCCGAAAATCCTCCTTGGCCATGAAGGGCAACTTCGCGAGGTCATCCAGACCGGCAAAATCATCGACATCGACACCGGCAGCGGAAAAACGTTCCGCGAAAAAACGGTTGTTCGCAGATACGTGGCGAACCATGTTGCGAAGCCGGGTATTGCGCAGCTCCCGGAGTTCATCGGCCGACATCGTTTCGGCTGCGGGATTGAAAAATCTGATTTCCTCCATCATCACAGGGTTCTCCCATATTCGAAAGCGTTACGGTTGAGTTCGACGAAACAGGGCTTCACACACTCGCCGATCGCCCCATGCCACGCCTCTCCGGGCAGATCGAGACCGTTGGAGAGCGCTCCGAGCAGAATCAGGTTCGCCACCCGTCCATTCCCGAATTTCTCCTCGGCCAAACCCGTACAGTCGAGGTATTTGAGGCGCTGAAACGTGACCTGGAGCCGATCTCCGATATCCTCGGGATATTTCGCCTGCCCGCTGGAAACAGTGACAGGAATGATCGCCTGCCGGGAAACCACCGCCAATGCCCCGGGGCGCAGGCTCGATGCATAACGGAGCGCCTCCACCGCCTCCAGAGCACCAAGCACATCGGCCGTACCTTCCAGAATCAGAGGGGAATAGACCTCCTCACCGTAACGGATCTGTGCCGTAACCGAGCCTCCCCGTTGCGCCATCCCGTGAATTTCATTGGTGGTGACGTCAAAACCGGCTCTCACGGCCGCAGCCGCCACAATCCGGGCCGCCAACAGGATCCCCTGCCCCCCGACCCCGACCAGAATGATGTTTTTGATAATGACAGAACCTCCCTTCCACAAAACGGGAACTGCTTTACAGAAAAATACAACCGCCCCCCCATGCCGACCCGACCGGATCAGCAACAAAGCATATCAACCCA
>CALXOA010000119.1 GCA_944389895.1 uncultured Victivallis sp.
CGGATTTTCCCGATCATGATCACCGTTCCGCACTGGAACACCCGCAAGTCCGCCGCCTCTGAAACGAGCGAATGGAACAAGATCTACTACGCTCCCGACGATACCGCGCCATGGAAGAAGTTCATCGCGGCTGCGGCGGCCCGATACAGGGGGGAGATTACCGAATACGAAATCTGGAATGAACCGAACCACGGAATCGGCGGCGGCTTCTGGCGCGGCACCCCCGAAAAACTCTGCGAACTGGTCCGCCTCGCCTATGAGGCGATCAAAGCCGCGGATCCGGCTGCTGCCGTCATCGCGCCCGGAATGGCGATGACCGATCCGAACTACGTGCGTACCATGGGGCGCTTCGGAGCGCTCAATTACCTCGATGCGATCAGTTATCACCCCTATCGTCACAACGTGACGCCAGAATCGCCGGACAATACCCTCGCCGCCTGGGATCTCTCCGCCGGCGCCGGGACTCCTTATTTCGAACGTGACGAACTGCTTCGGGCAATGCGGGAGTTCCAGATTGACAAGCCGCTGTACAGCACCGAGTTCGGCTGGGCCATCCGCGGCAGCAACATGCTGACGGTCACGCCGGAACAGCAGGCGGAATATCTGGTGCGTTACCATGCGATGATGATCCCCTCGATCAAACGGCTCTTCTGGTATGAGTTCCGCAACCGGGTCAACGGGGAGGAGAACATGGCGATCTGCCACGCCGACAAGACGCCGCTGCCCGCTTATGTCGCCTTCAATGTGATGGTCCATTTCCTGCGCGACGCGAAGTTCACCGGAGAGGAGATCGCCAACAGCCTTTACCGGATCGGTTACGAAAAGAACGGGCATCCGGTCGGCGTACTCTGGAGTACCGCCGCCGATTGCGGCATCGTCCTGAAGACCAGGGAAGAAGTCGCCATTTACGATATCATGGGGGCCGAGACGCGCCGGATTCCGGCCGGTGAAATCGCCGCGCTGACCGTCGGCGGCTCTCCCTGCTATGTGACCGGCGACTTCGAGTTGCTGCCCGTGGCCTCGGTCCAGCCGGCAATGGTCACGCTACGCCCCGGAGCCACGACGGAGTTCGAACTCGAACTCAACAACCCGTTGTCAAGCGAGCTGGCCGGAAAACTTCTCGTTTCCGGCGCACCGGGAATCAAACTGGAACTTCCGGGTCAGAGTGAGTTCTTCCGGCTTGCCCCCGGAGCCGGCAAAACGCTGCGCGGACGACTCTGTGCGGACCCCGCTGCGAGTCTCGGCAACCGCGCCATCGATTTCGCCTTTGAATTCAACGATGGCTGGCGAATCAATTCCGCCACGGCCCGGATCGCCGTGAAAACCGAATTTCCCCCGACCGAACAGAGCGGTTATCTCCGCACCTGGCTGGTGGCCGGCCCCTTCGCCGCGCCGCAACTGCTGGCCGGAGGCCCCGGCGGGGAAGCCGGATTGAATCCTGTCGCAGGCGAACGGATCGGCGAATGTGTCTGGAGTCGCTACACGCCCGAACTGCGCAAAGCCTCCAATGCCTATCCTCCGCCGGAAGCGGTCGATTTCAGGGCCGCCGGAATCCGGGCTGACCGTTCAATCGCCTATGCCTTCGTGCGAATCAAAAGTCCGAGTGACCAGAGCTGCATCCTGCGCGTCGGCAGTGACGACGGAATCGCCGCATGGGTCAACGGCAAGGAGGTATTCCGGCACGAAGCGGTCCGTTCGGTGAAGGCCGACGAGGACGCGGTCCCGATCCGGCTTCACTCCGGGTGGAACACGCTGCTGCTCAAGGTCTCCAACGGCGGCCTCGACTGGTGTTTCATCGCCCGGCTCACCACCCTGCAGGGAACAGAACCGGCCGATCTGACCTTTTCGGTGGAAAAGCCGGTGACGGAGTAGGAGGAGACAATTCCATGTGTTTCGAATCCGGTTCCTTCACCATCGGCTGCAACTACTGGGCCTCCCACGCCGGCACCGCAATGTGGCGGGAGTGGAAAGAAGAGGTCATCCGTTCCGATTTCGAGAAACTCGCCGCACTGGGACTCGAGGTGATACGGGTGTTTCCACTCTGGCCCGACTTCCAGCCGCTCGAGCTGCTCTGCACCGAGCGCAACCGTCCTTATGAAATCACGATGGCAGATGGGAAAACACCCCCGGATACCCCGGCCGGCCGAGCCGGAATGGATTCGGTGATGCTGGAACGTTTCCGCCGACTCGCGGACATCGCCGCGGATCTCGATCTGCGACTCGTCGTCGGCCTGATCACCGGCTGGATGAGCGGCCGCATGTTCGCACCGGAAGCGTTCACCAATCGGAATCTGCTCACCGATCCTTTGGTCATCCGCTGGCAGACCCGTTTCGTGCGCTGTTTCGTCGACGCGATGAAAGACCACCCCGCAATCATCGCCTGGGAGCCCGGCAATGAGTGCAACTGTCTCGGAGAGGCCGACCGCCATGCGAGCTGGCTGTGGTGCAACACAATCAGTTCGGCAATCCGGAGCGCCGATCCGACCCGCCCGGTCATGGCCGGGATGCACAGCCTGGTACCGGCCGCCGACCGGCGGTTCGAGGGAAAAGCATGGACCATCGGCGACATGGGCGAACTCTTCGATGTGCTCACCACGCACCCCTATCCGATCTTCACTCCGCACGCGGCACGCGACCCCCTGACCGGATTCCGCAACGCATTCCATGCGGCGTGTGAAAGCCGCTTCTACGCCGATATCGGCGGACGCCCCTGTTTCGCGGAAGAGATCGGCACCCTGAACTCAATGGTTGCCGGGGAGTCGGAGAAATGCCGTTATCTGCGAATGGCGCTTTTCAACCTCTGGGCCCACGACTGCCCCGGATTTCTCTGGTGGTGTGCCTTCGATCAGCTCCATCTGCAGCATCCGCCCTACGACTGGCACGCCGTCGAGCGCGAACTCGGACTTTTCCGCAACGACGGCAAAGCGAAGCCGGCGGCGGCGGAGTTGACCGGATTCGCACGGTTCCTGCGTTCGCTGCCGTTCGACAGGCTGCCGCACTTCCGGCGAAATGCCGTCTGCCTCCTCTCCGGCAATCAGGATGCCTGGGGCAATGCCTGGTCGGCATGGCTGCTCGCAAAACAGGCCGGTTTCGATCTCGAATTCCAGTACTGGTCCGAACCGCTGCGCGATGCGGATCTCTATCTGGTCCCCGGGCTCTGCGGACAGGACGGCGTGAATCGAAGCCTCTGGTTCGAGCTCCTCCGGCGGGCCGATGCCGGAGCAACCGTTTCTCTCTCGATCGACACCGCCCTGCTCAGTCCGTTCGATGACGCGCTCGGAGTCCAGAGTCACAGTCGGGAACAGCGTTCCGGCATCGCCCGGCTCCGCCTCGGCGAATCAGAACTGCCGATCGGGTATGAAACGCGACTCAATCTCGAATCGGCGGGGGCGGAACAACTGGCCGCAGATACCGACGGGAACGCCTGTTTTTTCCGCCGGACCTGCGGCAGCGGGGAACTGTTCCTGCTCACACTGCCCCTGGAACGTTACCTTGCGGAAAACGCCGGCGTGTTTTCCGCTCCGGAAAAAATGCCGTACCATTCCCTCTACCGGCGGATCGCAGCCAGGGCACTTCAAAAACGGGCAGTACATTCTCCGGATCCTCTCGTCACCGTAACCGAACACGGCGACGGCCCGCAACCGGACATTGCAGTACTGGTCAACCATCATCCCGATACGATCCGTCTGCGGCCCGAGCTTGCCCCCGGACTCCGGATCTCCGAAATCCTCCGCGGCCGTTTTGCGGACGACAACGGTACTCTTGAAATCAACGGCAGCGACGGCGCGGTACTCCTCCTTGCTTCCGAGGCAGACCGGAACGGGGGAAGATGAAACGACTCTTTCTCATCCTTCTGGGGCTTCTGATCGCAGCATCGTGCTACACCATGCTGACCGCCGAGCGTCGCCGGGCCGATGTTCCGGTGATCGCATGGCGCAGCGATCCGAATCCGCAGCGTTACGAACAGATCGACCTTTTTCACAAGTGGCTGATCCGCAACGGGCATCTTTCAAAATCAGGCGGTCCCGCCTGCCGGATGACCCTCGATACCGCGGAAAATCAGAGCACCCTGATCCAGGCGGTCTCCGGAATGGCGGGCGATATTTTCGACACGCCGGACGTACCCGGATATGCCGGCCTCGGCGTCCTCACCGACATCACCGATATTGCGAAACAGGGAGGCTTCGGTCTCGAAAACACCTATCCCGGACTCGCCGCGCTGCTCAGTCGCAACGGCCGCCAATACGGTTACCCGTGCAATGCGGCCGCTTTTGCAATGTGGATCAATGCGGATACCTTCGCCACATACGGAATGAAGCCCCCCCCGGACAACTGGACGCCCGATCAATTCGAGGCGATCGGTTGCGAATTTGTCAGACGGGCAAACGCCGGACGTGCCCGTCAGGATGTTTTCTTCACCATGTCGCTTGACAGCGACTGGGGGATCATGATGCTGACCAGCCTGGTCCGCAGCCGCGGTACGGATCTCTACAATGAGACACAGACCCGGGCGGAAATAGACAATGAGGCTTTCCGTGATGCCTTCCGGCGTTTCCGGAAATGGACCTACGAGGATCATCTCGCGCCGACGGCGGCAGAGGTGGCGTCGATGAACACCGACGCCGGTTACGGCGGGGGCGATTACTCCAACTTTCTCGCCGGGAAATACGCCACCATCGTGATGGGACGTTACTGCCTGATCCGTTTCCGCGAATTCAGCCGCCGGATCAATCTCACACTCTGCCGGATGCCGGCATACGAGTTCAAGAATCTGCCCCTGACGGTCCGGGCAGCCGTTCTCTATCGGGGCAGCGGCAATCCGGAACTTGCACGGCTGTTTTTCGAATTTCTCTCCGATGAGGAATATAACCGGCACATCCTCGAAGGAGCCGATGGACTGCCGCCCAACCCCGCAGTTGCGGCGGCGGAGATTCCCAGGATCCGCGAAAAATATCCCAATGAAGGCGATTGTCATGAACGTGAGTTCGAATGGGCACAGACCATCGCGATTCCCCGTCCCTTTTCTCCCTTTGTGAAAGCCGGTACCACAGACTGGTTGCGTGACGCCCTGACCCGCTATTTCAACGGTCGCTGCAATCTGGAGGAAGCACTCCGGCTTGCCGAATCCCGCTACAACCGCGAGATCCTTCTCTCCTGTGAAGCCAATCCGGCGGCAAGACGCGAATGGGAACACCGCGAACAACTCCAGAAACAGATCGATGAACGCAAGCGCTCCGGCCGGAAGATTCCTGCGGAGTGGATCACCAATCCCTTCCACCTGAAGTACTATCGGGAAAAGGACATGCTTGAGTAATCCCCCGGCTCCGTTGCCGGCGTTTTCTCCTTTTCTCTGCCGGGACCGATCACCGGGCTCCGCCGGTTCCAGCCTGTGCAGAACTCTGTTCCGCCCTCCGTTCATCGAGCGGAACCTCATGCCGCGGCCGTACCTTCCGCCCCGGATGATAAAAAAAAACGAATTTTTCGGATTGCCTGATTGAAAATTCAGGATTCCCGTAATATATTATTGTTCGGAAACTAACATAAAACATGGGAACTATTGAGGAATGAGGACTCCGGAATTTGCGCTGCTCGGCGCAATCAACATGCTGGCCAAGCGAGTCCGGCGTTTCTGCGACCGGAATGTGGTACAGCTCGGGTTGACCGGAACACAGGGGCACGTGCTCTGTTTCATTTTCATTGTCTCCCAGTGGCAGGACATTTATCAACGGGACATCGAGGAGGAGTTTGAAATCCGTCGCTCAACCGCAACCGGTATTCTGAAGCTGCTTGAACAGCATGGTTTCATCGAGCGGGTGGGAGTCCCCAGCGACGCGAGGCTCAAGAAAATCGTACTGACCGCCAAGGCCAAAACGCTTCAGCCGACGGTGATCCGGGAGGCGCGCAAAGCAAATCTGCAACTCCGAAGCCGGTTGACGGATGAAGAGCTTGCCGCGTATCTCCGGCTGAGCAAACGGATCGGGGAATCCATCGGTTAACCGCGGATCACCCGGCAATCATGATTTCGGAGGGAAATTAAGGAAAAGGCTTTTTTGTTCTTTTGTCAAAATTGTTTGCTTGGAGTTTCAACATCAAGGATCCGGGAAAATATAACTGCGAGGGGAATCCAAAATGAATCTTTGTTCAGGAAAATCATTTGCCGGTGTTCTGCTGACAACGGCGGCCTGCCTGAGTGTCGCAACGGCGGCGGGACCGGAGAAGACAATTCCGTCCGTCCGGGTGGAGGAAGTGACACTGATCGATCAGAGTGAGCCCAAAACCTACGTGGGGACACTCCGGGCGGACGACACGGTCGATATTGTGGCGCGGGTCTCGGGCACACTGGAAAAAAAGGCGTTCAAGGAAGGCAGTATGGTCAAGGCCGGCGATCCGCTTTTCGAGATCGAAGATACGATCTACGAGGCGAATGTCCGGTCCGCAAAGTCGGTTCTGGCCCAGACCAAGGCGGACTACGACTATGCGAAACAGGAGTTCGAACGTTACCGCAAACTGTTCGAAACCAATGCGACCGCCAAAAGCACCTATGACAACGCGCTGCGCAATCTGAGGTATGACGAAGCGAAAATTCAGGAAGCGGAGGCAAACCTGACGCTTGCAGAAAACGACCTTTCCTATACAAAAATCCTCTCGCCGCTTTCGGGACGGATCGGATCCAACATCTACAGCGAAGGAAACTATATCACCCCGGAAAAGGGGACCCTGGCAACCATCGTCCGCTATGATCCGATCAAGATCAAGTTTTCGATGAGTGAAGCGGATTTCTTCCGTCACTTCGGCACCGACGGGAAATCAGCTCCGCAGCTGGAGATCTTCCGTGCGGACGGCAAGGAGTTCAAGCAGGAAGCGAAGCTGGACTTCATCGACAACCAGGTCGACTCGGCAACCGGCACCCTGATGCTTCAATTTGAAGCTCCGAATCCGGAAATGGAGTTGATTCCGGGTGGCTATGTGACGGTAAAATTCACCGAAAAATTTGAAAAACCGCTGCCGTCGGTCAATGTCGCGGCACTGATGAACGACGGTAAAAATTACTTCGTCTACGTCGTCGATAAAGACAACAAGGTGGAGAAACGTCAGATCACCGTCGGCAATCAGGTTTATGACCGCCAAATCGTCACCTCGGGGTTGTCGGCCGGCGAGAAGGTCATCACGGGCGGACTCCACAAAGCGTCTCCCGGAGGAACCGTAAACCCGGCAACCCCCGCCGAGAAATAACCGGAGGAGGGACGCTCCATGTTTTCAGCATTTTTCATCCGGCGACCGAAATTTGCGATCGTCATTTCACTGTTCTTCATCCTGTCGGGTGCGGTCTGCATGTACAAACTGCCGATCGCGGAATATCCGGAAATTTCCCCCCCGACCATCGTGGTGATCGCCGCCTATCCTGGCGCCAGCGCCCAGGTGATCGCCGACACGGTCGCAGCGCCCCTGGAAGCCGAAGTCAACGGAATCGAGGACATGGTTTATTACTCCTCGACCTCCGACAACTCCGGCAACTATACGCTGACGCTGACATTCCAATCTGACGCCGACGATGACATGGCTTACGTCAACGTCAACAATGCGGTCAAACGTGCCGAACACTCGCTGCCGACCGAAGTGGTCAGCAACGGAGTAACGGTATACAAACGTTCCAGCGACATCCTCGGAATGATCGCGATCACCAGTTCCAATCCGGAACACACGCCGCTCTACATCAGTAACTACGCAAGCATTCACATGCGTGACGCCATCTCCCGTATCGACGGCGTCGGCCAGGCGATCGTGTTCACCGATATGACCTACAGCATGCGTATCTGGATGGACCCGAATAAAATGCGTGCCCTCGGGATCACCAGTTCCGACATTTCGGATGCGGTATCGAGCCAGAATGTGCAGGCGGCCACCGGGTCGGTCGGAACGGAGTTTGCCAGCAATTACATGCAGTTCAAGGTCGATACCAAGGGGCGTCTGCAGGAACCGGCCGAATTTGAAAACATCATTCTCAAAACCGGCGATGACGGACGGATCGTCCGCCTGCGGGATGTAGCCCGGGTGGAACTCGGATCCGAGAACTATACCGGTACCGCCTATTTCGACGAACGCCCGTGTGTGCCGCTGGCGATCTTCAAGCTCAGCGACGCCAATGCCCTTGAAGTTCTGAAAAACGTCAAGAAAGAGCTGACGAATCTCGAAAAGAACTTTCCGGAAGGCATGGAATGGACCCTGGGATACGATTCAACCGAATTTGTGCGGGTCACGATGGAGGAGATCGTGATGACTCTGCTGATGACATTCGCACTCGTGGTCGGCATCACCTGGCTCTTTCTGCAGGACTGGCGGGCGACGATTGTGCCTTCGGTAACAATTCCGGTCTCACTGATCGGTACGTTCATCTTCCTCTACGCCTTCAACATAAGCATCAACACGCTGTCGATGTTCGCGCTGATCCTGGTGATCGGCTCGGTGGTGGACGACGCCATCTGCGTCACCGAAAGCTGCGTACGACTGATCCAGGAGGAACACCTTTCCCCCTTTGATGCCGCAATGAAGACAATGGAGCAGTTGACCGGTGCTCTGATCGCAACCACACTGGTGGTGGTGGCGGTCTACGCCCCGATCGCCTTCTACGGCGGAATGGTCGGAAAAATCTACATGCAGTTCGCCATCACGATGTGTATCGCATTGATTTTGTCGACGGTAAACGCCTTGACACTCTCGCCGGCCCTCTGCGCAATCGTGCTGCGGCCGCAGAGCGAACCGCGCGGTTTCTATCGCTGGTTCAACATCGGTCTGAACTGGACCCGGAACGGATACCTCGCGTTTGCCAATCTGCTGGTTCGCCGGGGAGTGCTGACACTCATTCTTTTCGGAGCAATCCTGTCGGCCAACTATTTCATCTACCAGAAATTGCCGGGGGCATTCCTGCCGGAAGAGGATAAGGGTGCTCTCTTCTGTGAAGTGATTCTGCCGCCCGGAGCCTCGCTGCCGCGGACTGAAGCAGCGCTTTCGGAAGTGACGGAGATCGCCAGACAGATTCCCGGCGTGGATCACGTGATTTCCGTTCCTGGCCGCAGTATGACCGCCGGACAGGGAGAAAACCTCGGCATGGTGATTGTGACGCTGGACAACTGGAGTTTGCGTAAAACGCCCGAGTTGCAGATCAAGGCGATCCAGCAGCTGATCACCGAGCGCTGCAAGGTACTTCCGGACGCACAGGTCACCGCGTTTGCCCCGCCGGCGATTCCGGGTCTGGGAGCAACGGGCGGCGTCTCCTTCGCCTTCCAGGCAACCGGCGATCAGACCTCGCAGGAACTTTCGCAGGCAACCCAGAATCTGCTCGGGAAGATCATGCAGACCGGCAAGGCGATTTACGCCTTCACCTCCTTCGACGCCAATACGCCGATGCTTCATCTCGACATCGACCGGGACAAGGCTGAAGTGATGAAGGTTCCGATCAGCTCCATTTTCAACACCCTGCAGAGCCAGCTCGGTTCGATCTACATCAATGACTTCAACAAGTACGGCAAAACCTATCAGGTCAAAATGCAGTCCGCGGAGGATTTCCGCCGAAATCTGAACATTATAAGCCAACTCTACGTTCCAAGCAGTACGGGTGCGCTCGTCCCGCTCGATGCCCTTGCGACAGTCCGCTGGACGCTTGGACCGCGTCAGACGGAACGTTTCAACATGTTCCCGTCGGCCAGTGTAAATACACAGGGAGTGCAGTTCTTCAGTTCCGGTCAGATGATGGATCTTGTCCAGGGAATCGTGAACAAGGAGTTCTCGAACGACTATCAGCTCAGCTGGACCGATATGAGTTATCAGGAAAGTCAGAATGAAGGGATGATCCTCTTCCTGCTGTTGCTGGCGCTGACCTTCGCCTATCTCTTCCTGGTCGCCCAGTATGAAAGCTGGACAATGCCGATTTCGGTGATCTTGTCGGCCGGGACTGCAACACTCGGAGGACTGCTCGCGCTCTGGGCATTCGGAATGAGCTTGAACATCTACTGTCAGCTCGGACTGTTGATGCTGGTCGGTCTGACCGCAAAAAGTGCAATCCTGATGGCTGAATATTCCAAGCAGGAACGTGACGCCGGAGTCTCGATCCCGGATGCGGCATTGAATGGCATGCGGTTGCGTTTCCGTTCGGTGATGATGACCGCACTCTCCTTCGTGATCGGCGTATTCCCGATGGTATTCGCCTCCGGTGCCGGCGCAGGAAGCCGTCAGGCAATCGGAATCACGACATTCTGGGGAATGCTGATGGCATCCATCATCGGCATGATGTTCATCCCGTGTCTCTATGCCGCATTCCAGAGGATCGCGGAGGCGACGGTACGACTCTTCAGCCGAAAAAAGGCCTGATTGCGTAATATCAGGTAAAATTCAACCGTGAAGCGATGAAAACCGCTTCACGGTTTTTTTTGAAAAAAAACTCCCCTCCACGGAAATACCATCCCGCCGTCAGGAACACAGAGCGCGATCGACTTTTTCCGCATAAAAGGAGTCGGGATAAAGTTTGGTGACGTAACGATGCGGGCCATCGGCAGACGGCGAGAAAAAGTTTGCTCCACTCTCGGGATCGACCGAAGCAACTCCACGCACCGCACGATATCCGGCGGCCTCCGGTGAGCCGGCGAGAGCAAGCAGCACCAGCATCGGATCCCAG
The DNA here is from genome assembly GCA_944389895.1 of uncultured Victivallis sp. Taxonomy (GTDB): domain Bacteria; phylum Verrucomicrobiota; class Lentisphaeria; order Victivallales; family Victivallaceae; genus Victivallis. Next base: position 10,670 of record CALXOA010000119.1, read on the forward strand.
GAAGAACGTCCCGATACCGAACCATGGTCACACATCGCCTGCTTCAGCACATCCCCCTCAGGCAACCTGCTTCCCGCAATGACCGTGGCGCCGACTTCCCAGCCCAGGAAGGTGATCCGGGTCGGCCAGCGGCGGCAGAGCTCAGCCGCCGCAACGGAAGCGCGCCGGTTGCGGGCAAAATTATTCTCTTTTCCTCCGGCCGGCTCATCCCACTTACCAGCCATGATCCAGAGTTCACCGACTTTGCGCCGGACCAGGGCCACGCCGTCAAGGGCGGAATAACGATCCGGACCGCTGTTCAGCAATGCCGCCAACACCTGCGGATAACCGATCTCGATCAGCTCCACCGGCTCCTCCGCGGCAGCCAGAATGCGACGATAAAGTCCGACCGGCTCCTCCGCGTAAGAGTTGTCTGGACAATCCGACGGCAGCTGCGCCAGGCGCTTCTGATAAGGAGGAACACCTCCGAAATCAGTCGCAGCACGATCGAGCCCGAGCGGAACGCCTCGAACCCCCTCGCTGCGCAGAAATGCACTCAGCGACGCCACGGAGTATTCCATACAGGCATTCAGAATACAACCGAGCAATCGGATCCGGTTCTCCCGATGCGCCCGGGTAAGAATCCTGACAGCCATCACATCGTCACAGTCGGTCCACCAATCGGTACCGAGCAGAAAACAACGTCCCATTGCCTCCTCCATGGACATGCGGGGGAAACAGCCATAAAAACCATCCGCCCCTCTGCGATTCTCCGACCGGGCATAGGAGAGCAACTGGGGAAAAGCGCACCCTCCGTATCCCGACGATCTCAAATGTCACCGGCCAGAAACTCACGCAACGCCTCGCGCCAATCAGGCATCGGCGGAAGACCGGCAAGACGCAGCATCAGCTTATCGAGCCGTGAATTGGCCGGGCGCGGCGCCGGACGCGGAAACTCCACGGTCCGGCAGGGGACCACTTTCTGATCGATCTGTCTCAACCGGAAGATCTCCCGGGCAAACTCATACCAGGAGGCCTCCCCTTCACAGGTCAGATGAAACGTGCCGACCAGTTCCGGGCGTTCAAGCAATCGGGCAATCATTCGTCCCGCCGCCAGTGTACTGGTCGGATTTCCGCGCTGATCGTCAACCACTTTGAGCTCCGGACGGCTGCCGTCGGCAAGCTTGAGCATCGCATGAACGAAACTCGGTCCGCCGGCGCCATAGAGCCATGAGACACGCGCGATCAGATGATTCGGGGCATGACGCCGGATCAACTCCTCCCCGGCAAACTTGCTCTGCCCGTAAACCGTTTCCCCGCCGGTCGGCCGATCAAACTCATTGTAAGGCCGATCACCGGCACCGTCAAAAACGTAATCGGTCGAAATTGCAATCAGCTTCACATGATGTCGATGACAGGCCGCCGCAACATTTCCGCTGCCGAATGCATTGAGTTTGAAAGCCAGTTCCCGCTGGGATTCACACAAATCCACCGCCGTCATGGCGGCACAATGAATCACCACGTCAGGTGCTTCGGCGGCAACCAGCCGGTCAAAACCGGCCGCATCCGTAATGTCGCCTTCCGGCAGATCAGTCGGAATGAGGGTGTATTGATCGGCGAGAAGATGCCGAAGCGTCCTGCCGAACATCCCGTTCGCTCCGGTAATCAAAATGCGCATATTACCTTATCTCCTTTTCAAAATCGAGAAGATCCGCCTCGGCAAATAAAACGCCATCACGGTCTTTCGCAGAAAGAAGCCACTTTTCCGGGCGAATCCGCCAGTCAATACCGAGCGCCGGATCGTCAAAACGGATACTGCGCTCAGAAGAAGGTGCGTAAAAATTGTCGCACTTGTAGAGAAATTGCGCGGTTTCAGAGAGAACGGCGAATCCATGTGCCATTCCACGCGGGGCAAATAACTGACGCTTATTTTCCCCGGAGAGTTCAACCGCGATATGCCGGCCGAAGGTGGGTGAGCCACGCCGAATATCGACAATCACGTCAAGCACGGTTCCGGAAACCACCCGAACCAGTTTCGCCTGCGTATACGGCGCCATCTGATAGTGCAGTCCACGCAGCACACCGTAACTTGAAAACGACTCGTTATCCTGGACGAAATCGACATCTATTCCGGCCTCCCGGAAAGCCTGCCGGTTCCAGGATTCAAAGAAATATCCCCGGGCATCACCGAAAACCCGTGGCTCAATGATCTTCGCCCCGAGAATCTCTGTTTCGATAACCTTCATCGGGCATCCCCCTGTACCAATCTGAGCAGATACTGCCCATATTCCGTTTTGGCAAGATCACGTGCAGCTTCCACCACCTGTCCGACATCCAGCCAACCGTTTTCAAATGCGATCTCCTCGAGACAGGCGACCTGAAGCCCCTGCCGCCGTTCGATCGTTCGAATGAAATCTGCCGCTTCCAGCAGACTGTCATGAGTTCCGGTATCGAGCCAGGCATATCCCCGGCGGAGCCTTTCAACCCTCAGATCCCCGCGCTCCAGGTAAGCCTGATTCACGCTGGTAATCTCCAATTCACCGCGGGCGGAAGGGCGCACCGAGGCAGCGATATCTACCACATCGTTGTCGTAAAAATAAATCCCGGTGACGGCATAGTTGGACTTCGGCTGTTTCGGCTTTTCCTCAATCGAAGTTGCGCGCCCGTGTTCATCGAAACTGACGACACCGAAACGTTCAGGATCGTTCACATAGTAACCGAATACCGTGGCGCCGGTTTCACGGGCCGCCGCAGTGCGGAAAATTTCGCTCAACTTCGCCCCGTAGAAAATATTGTCGCCGAGCACCAGGGCAACCCGGTCGGAACCGATGAACTTCTTTCCGATCAGAAATGCCTGAGCCAACCCTTCCGGCTTCGGCTGCACCGCATAGGAGAGCCGGATCCCGAAACGACTGCCGTCTCCAAGCAGACGGATAAATCCACTCTGGTCCTCCGGGGTGGTAATCACCAGAATATCACGGATTCCCGCCAGCATCAACGCCGATAATGGATAGTAGATCATCGGCTTGTCGTAAACCGGCAGCAACTGTTTGGAAATTCCGAGCGTCACCGGATGGAGCCTGGAACCGGCGCCACCGGCAAGAACAATTCCTTTCATTCCTCACCTCCCGAGGCCAAGCCGTTCCAGTTTATAGGATCCGTCGAGGATATGTTTGCACCAGTCGTCACGGTGAGCAAGATACCATTCAACCGTTTTACGGATCCCGCTTTCAAAAGTCTCCTGCGGTTTCCAGCCGAGTTCACGACGGATTTTGCTCGCGTCAATCGCATAACGCATATCGTGACCGGGACGGTCCGTGACGAAAGTGATCTGCTCGGCATAGGATTTCCCATCCGGCCGCGGACGCAGCTCATCAAGCAGTCCGCAGAGAGTCTTCACCACCTCAAGGTTGGTTTTCTCGTTGTTTCCGCCGATGTTGTAGGTTTCGCCCGGCGTACCCTCGGTAACCACCTGATAGAGAGCGCGCGCATGGTCTTCGACAAAAAGCCAGTCTCGAATCTGTTCGCCGCGGCCATAAATCGGCAACGGCTTGCCGTCGAGCGCATTCAGGATGATCAGCGGAATAAGTTTTTCCGGGAAATGATAGGGCCCGTAATTGTTCGAACAGTTGGTGACCAGTGTCGGCAACCCGAAAGTGCGCAGCCACGCCCGGACCAGGTGATCACTTGCAGCCTTGCTCGCGGAGTAAGGCGAACTCGGAGCATAGGCGGTAGTCTCCCTGAAGTAGTCTCCCGGCCCCTTCAGATCACCATAGACCTCATCGGTGGAAATGTGATGAAACCGGAATGCCCGCCGCCCCGCTTCATCAAGAGTCCGGAAATAACGGCGTGCGGCTTCAAGCAATGTATAGGTTCCAACCACATTGGTCCGGATAAACTCGCCCGGACCGTCGATGGACCGATCGACATGGGATTCGGCGGCGAGATGCATCACCGCATCAGGCTGGAAAGAGCGGAAAACGCGATCCAGTTCGGGACCGTCACAGATATCCACCTTTTCAAAACGATAGTTCGGAGAATCGGAGACTTCTGCAAGGGACTCCAGATTGCCTGCATAAGTAAGCTTATCCACCACGCAGACCCGGTCATCGGTATTGCTCAGAATGTGGCGGACCACTGCGGATCCGATAAACCCGGCTCCGCCGGTAACGATGATTTTCCTCATACTCTTACCTGAGGTTTGAAGTTAATTGTCACAACGGAACTTAATATACCACCACAGTACCAATTTACAATTCGCGTACCGGCGTATCAAAAACTTTCTATCTCAGACAACCGCGTCTCCGGCAACCTCAAAGAACCATCGAGCGGTCTGTCGAAGCCCTTCCGCAAAGGATACCGCCGGTTCGTAGCCGAGCTGAAGTCTGGCCCGGGATATATCCGCAAGCGAGTGAGGAATATCCCCGACCCGTGCCGGACCATACTGGGGCTGAATCCCGGCAATCACCGGATCACAGGCAGCCAACTCTCCCCGCAACGCGAAAAAGAGTTCATTGAGCGTAATTCGTCCGCCACAGGCGATGTTGAAAACCCGATCCCGGCAGGAGGACGCAAATGTCGCCAGCAGGTTCGCCCGGATCACATTCGCCACAAAAGTAAAGTCACGCGAAGCGGAACCGTCTCCATTGATAGTCGGTGCGACATGATGCAGCAATGCCGCAGCAAACTTCGGAATGACCGCGGCATAACCACTCGTACTGTCCTGTCGTGGCCCGAATACATTGAAATACCGCAGACCGATCGTCTCAAGCCCGTACAATGTACTGAAATTCGCGGCATAAAGTTCACCAGCCTGTTTAGACACCGCATAGGGAGACAAGGCACATCCGGTCCGCTCCTCCACCTTGGGCAACGTCGGCTCATCCCCGTAAACCGAAGAGCTTGATGCATAGATGAAACGCCGGACCCCGCTCTCCCTGGCGGCGGCAAGCATGTTGACAAAACCGCCGACGTTGACATCATTACTGGTTGCCGGATCCGCTACCGAACGCGGCACCGAACCAAGCGCAGCATGATGAAGCACGTAATCGACACCGGCGCAGGCGGCACGACAGCTGGAGAAATCGCGGATATCCCCCTCGATCAGAGTGAATGCCGGATGTCCGGCAAAAGCGGCGAGATTCTCCCGCTTTCCGGTCGAGAAGTTGTCCAGGACCACCACACGATGCCCGGCCGCAAGCAACGCTTCGGCCAGATTGGAGCCGATGAAACCGGCCCCGCCGGTCACCAGAAATGTCGATTGATGCTGCATGGTTTTAAAATACCACCGGAAAAGGCGGATTGTCAAGCGGTAAACTCATTGCTGAAATAAAAAAGCGGCGGTATCCCGCTCGGGAACGACCGCCGCTTCTCCTGGAGAAAGAATCTCCCGGAGGCACAATACCCCGGGTAGATCCCGGACGTGGATGAATTACATCATGCCGCCCATGCCGCCCATGCCGCCCATGCCGCCCATGCCGCCGGCCGGAGGCGCAGGTTCCTTCTCCTCCTTGATGTCGGTGATCAGGCACTCGGTGGTCAGCAGCAAGCTGGCAATCGAGGCCGCGTTCTGCAACGCGGAACGAGTCACCTTGGCCGGATCGATGATACCGGCCTTGAGCATATCCTCGTACTCGCCGGTCGCGACGTTGAAACCGTCATTCCCCTTGAGCTCCTTGATCCGCTGAACCACGACGCTGCCCTCATAACCGCCATTGGCGGCCAGCTGACGAAGCGGCTCCTCAATGGCGCGTTCAACGATCGCGGCACCGGTGGCTTCGTCGCCGGAGAGCTTCAGATCCTTGATCGCCTTCGCAGCGCGGATCAATGCAACGCCGCCGCCGGCGACGATACCTTCCTCAACCGCGGCGCGGGTAGCGTGCAACGCATCGTCAACCCGGTCCTTCTTCTCCTTCATTTCAACCTCGGTGGCAGCACCGACGTTGATCACGGCCACGCCGCCGGCGAGCTTGGCGAGACGCTCCTGGAGCTTCTCGCGGTCGTAGTCGCTGGTGGTCTCCTCGATCTCACGGCGGATCTGGGCAACACGACCCATGATCGCGGCCTGGGTGCCGGCGCCTTCGACGATCGTGGTATTCTCCTTGGTCACGGTGACACGTTTGGCCTTGCCGAGCTGATCGATGGTGACATTCTCCAGCTTGATCCCGAGATCTTCGGTGATGCAGGTGCCGCCGGTCAGGATCGCAATGTCCTGCAGCATCGCCTTGCGGCGATCGCCGAAGCCCGGCGCCTTGACCGCGCAGACCTTCAGGATGCCACGCATGCTGTTGATGACCAGCGTCGCAAGCGCTTCGCCTTCGACATCTTCAGCGATGATCAGCAACGGTTTTCCTTCCTTGGCAACCGCCTGCAGCAGCGGGAGCATGTCATTGAGATTGCTGATCTTCTTTTCGTGGATCAACAGATAGGCATCCTCGAGGACAGCCTCCATCGCCTCGGTGTTGGTTGCGAAGTAAGGCGACAGATATCCCTTGTCGAACTGCATACCTTCGACCACGTCGAGCGTGGTTTCAAGCGTCTTGGCCTCTTCGACGGTGATGGTACCCTCCTGGCCGACCTTGGCCATCGCTTCCGCGATGATGTTGCCGATGGTCATATCGCTGTTGGCGGAGATGGAAGCGACCTGAGCGATCATGTCGCCGCCGACCTTGGTGCTCATCTTGGCGATTTCAGCGACGACGGCCTCAACGGCCTTTTCGATGCCCCGCTTGAGTTCCATCGGGTTGGAACCGGCGGTAACGTTCTTCAGTCCTTCGCGATAGATCGCTTCGGCCAGCACAGTCGCGGTGGTGGTACCGTCGCCGGCAACGTCATTGGTCTTGCTGGCGACTTCCTTGACCATCTGAGCACCCATGTTGGCATAGGGGCACTTCAGTTCGATTTCCTTGGCGACGGTGACGCCGTCCTTGGTGATGGTCGGGGCACCGAACTTCTTGTCGAGAACGACATTGCGGCCCTTCGGCCCGAGAGTGGCCTTGACCGCCTTGGAGAGCAGAGTCACGCCTTCGAGAATGCCGCGACGGGCCTCTTCGGAAAAGACAAGCTGTTTAGCCATAATAATTGAAACTCCTTAACTTTATCTTGAAACGATTCTGAAAACTTTCGCTCTTCAGCCGATGATGGCAAGGATGTCGTCCTGGTTGACAACCTTGTACTCCTTGTCGTCGACCTTGACCTCACTGCCGCCGTAACGGCTGGTCAGAACGATATCACCGACCTTGACGTCGAACGGAATCTTGTTCCCCTTGTCGTCGTTCTTGCCGGTACCGAGGGCGATCACTTTGTACTCCTGCGGTTTTTCCTTGGCACTGTCGGGGATCAGAATGCCCCCCTTCATCTGGTCATGGTTCTCGCAGATCTCGAGCAGAACGCGGTCGCCGAGCGGCTTGATGTTGACATTCGACATTTTGGAAAACTCCTTTGGGTTATTGTTGAAAGACGACGTATCGTCAGTCCTTTTTTTCTGATTCACACCCGAAATCCCCCGCCCGGGAGCCTTCCCGGGCGGGGCTCTTCAAATTTACTCTCCTACTGCTATGTAGCGGAGTAGTTTTATTTGTCATCGACGACTTCGGCATCCACGACGCCGTCATCGTTGCCCTTTCCCTGCTGCGGTCCGGCTCCGGCATTCGGAGCACCACCACCGGGCTGCTGTTGCTGCTGTTGCTGCTGGGCGTAGACCGCCTCGCCGAGCTTCATCAGCAACTGTTCCAGTTCCTGCATCGTTGCCTTCATCGCCTCGGTATCGTCCGCCTCAATCTGTTTCTTGAGCTTTGCGATACCGCTCTCGATCTGCCCCTTGACATCAGCCGGGAGCTTGCCTCCATGCTCCTTGAGCTGCTTTTCGGTCTGGTAGACCATCGAATCAGCCTTGTTCTTGGTCTCGATCTTGTCCTTGGCAGCCTTGTCATCGGCGGCATGCGCCTTGGCCTCATTGACCATGCGTTCGATCTCAGCATCCGAAAGACCGCTCGATGCGGTAATCGTGATCTTCTGCTCCTTCCCGGTACCGAGATCCTTGGCGGTCACATGCAGAATCCCGTTGGCGTCAATGTCGAAGGTGACCTCGATCTGCGGCACACCGCGCGGAGCCGGAGCAATACCGTCAAGTTTGAAACGACCGATCGACTTGTTGTCGCGGGCCATTTCCCGTTCACCCTGCAGCACATGAACATCCACGGCGGGCTGATTGTCACTGGCCGTGCTGAAGATTTCACTCTTCTTGGTCGGAATCGTCGTGTTGCGCTCAATCAGCCGGGTCATGATGCCGCCCATGGTCTCGATGCCGAGCGAAAGCGGAGTCACATCAAGCAGCAATACATCATTGACCTGCCCGCCGAGAACACCGCCCTGAATCGCGGCACCTGCGGCCACCACCTCGTCGGGATTGACCCCCTTGTGGGGCTCCTTGTCGAAGGTTGCCTTCGCGGTCTCCTGCACCTTGGGCATACGGGTCATACCACCGACCAGGATGACCTCCCGGATCTGGCTCTTGCTCACTCCGGCATCACGCATGCAGTTCTCACACGGCACCTGAGTGCGCTCCAGAAGCGGATCGCAGAGTTTCTCAAGCTGGGCACGGGTCAGCGTCAGATTCATATGCACCGGCCCGTCCTGGTTCATCGTGATGAAGGGCAGATTGATGTCGGTGCTCATGCTGCTCGACAGCTCGCACTTCGCCTTCTCTGCAGCTTCCTTGAGACGCTGCAGCGCCTGCGGATCCTTGCGAAGATCGACACCGTTCTCCTTCTGGAACTCATCGGCAAGGTAACCGATGATCGCCTGGTCGAAGTCATCGCCGCCGAGGTGGGTATCACCGTTGGTCGCCTTCACTTCGAACACGCCGTCGCCGATCTCCAGAATCGAGATATCGAACGTGCCGCCGCCGAGGTCGTAGACCGCAACAGTCTCATCGGTCTTCTTGTCGAGACCGTAAGCCAGCGCAGCGGCAGTCGGCTCATTGATGATGCGGAGGACTTCCAAACCGGCAATCTTGCCGGCATCCTTGGTTGCCTGCCGCTGACTGTCGTTGAAGTATGCCGGAACGGTGATGACCGCCTGAGTGATGGTTTCGCCCAGATAGGCCTCCGCATCGGCTTTCAGCTTCTGCAGAATCATCGCCGAGATCTCCGGCGGGGAATAGGTGTGATCGCCGACCTTCACGTGGGCATCACCGTTGGGAGCTTCTACGATTTCGTAGGGCACCAGCTCCTGTTCCCGTCTGACTTCAGCATATTTACGCCCCATCAGACGCTTGATCGAGAAGATGGTGTTCTTCGGGTTGGTGACCGCCTGCCGTTTCGCGGTCTGGCCGACCAGACGCTCACCGGATTTGGTGAACGCAACGATCGACGGAGTTGTGCGGTTGCCTTCCGCATTCGGAATAATCTTGTACTCGCCATGATCCATCACAGCCATGCAGCTGTTCGTCGTGCCGAGGTCTATCCCCAGAATTTTGCTCATGATGAAATCCTCCAGTTGAAATTCTTCTGATTTTTAACAATCACGCTGTTCCTTTAAGCAAGCAGCGTGCCAACTGGAGGGAATACGGCTTTTCAACGCAGAAAAGGCGGAAATCCGCGCCATGAAGAGCAGATGTCACACAGACACTGTGCCACTTTGTCACAACTGTGCCATCGTGTGCCACCCGTGACGGGACAGCTGCGGCATCGGAAAGAATCAGCCTTCCAGCCGGAATCGACGATACGAAAACTCCCCGCTTCCGAAGAACCGGGGAGTGCAACAACCTTCGGCTGCCGTCAGCGGGGATTCCCCTTTACGGCCGTTTTTCCCCGGGGCGGTTGCCGCGATTCGGACCGCGCCGGGTACGCTCGGCATACTTCACAGGATCGGAGCACTGTTCAAGCTGCCGGGTCAGAAACGCTTCGGCACGTTCAAAGTCAGCGGTCGGCCGGTTTTCCGCTTTCGCTTTCTCAAGGTCGGCGCGGACATGCACGAGCGATTTCCGGAAAAGTTCAGCAAGTTCACCAACGGTCTTTTTCGCCTCTTCCGAGCCGGGATCAAGTTTGCGGAGCTCATTGCGGAGCGTCAGCAATTCGATTCCCTCATCCTCGGTGAACAGAATCGCTTCAAACCGACGGCGCTCCTGCCGCATTTCAGCCGGAGCACGCCGTTTCCCGGGAGCCGGAGCACGCCGCGCCTCGGGAGCCGGAGCACGCCGCGCCTCGGGAGCCGGGGCCATTCGTTCATGCTGCCCGGCCCGATCTCCACGCAGCAACAGTTTGAGCTGGCGTTCAACCAGTTTGTCACGCTGTTTCAATGCGGCTTTTGCACGTTCCAACGCCTTCTCCGCACGATCCACCTCGAACTTCAGCCGGGCGTCAACCAGCGCCCCCACGCAGGTTTCGAGATGCTCACATGCGGAATCGGTTGCACCATCGTAATAATCCCCGAGCGCATCGAGCACATCGGCATTGAGTTCAGCAAATTTAGCCGCGTCATCCTCACTCATCATCGGGGGCATCGGCGGCAGCCCCGCAAATCGCGGCGCTCTTTCCGGAGCTCCACGCCGTTCCGGAGCCGGAGCACGCCGCAGGTCAGGACGCGCCGGACCAGCGGAACGATCACGGCGGAGATGCGGCGGAACGGGTTTCGGATCTCCAGCCGGGGGAACGGGCTTCGGAGCATCCGCCGGGGGAACAGGCTGCTGGAGTGGCGGCGGCGGAGCCGCTTCCTTTTCGACAGCCGGAGCGGGAACCGCACCGAGCGTCAAAGCAAGAAATGCGGCCGGACAACAGTACAGTAACGTTCTTTTCATCATCTGAAACCTCATATTTTCCGCAACAGGCGACTCCGTTCATTCGAAGTGTGCGCCATCGTACTGATTAACGCTTTCGGCACCTCTCTTATTGTTCTTCCGTCAGAAAATATCTCCGCCTGATTCCGGAGACGAAAAAAATCCCTGCGCCCCGTTTCCGGAGAGCAGGGATTGGTCATGTTTTCTCAAACCGTCAAACCAGCGAATCCCAGAGGACAGTATCCTCGAGTTTCGCTTTGACCGCATTTGCGAAAGCCGCGCCCATTGCGCCATCAACCACGCGATGATCGCACGAGAGCGTAACTTTCATCATGTCGCGGATGACAATCTCCCCGTCGCGGACAACCGGAGTCGGAGTTGAACTCGCCACCGCAAGAATCGCACTTTCGCCCGGATTGATGATCGCACCGAAGGCTTCGACATTCATCATCCCCATGTTGGAAATCGTGAAAGTACCGCCCTTCATTTCATCAGGCGTCAATTTGCCGGAACGGGCCTTTTCGGCCAGTTCGGCGGATTCAGCCTGAATCTCATCCAGTCCCTTGCGATCGGCATTGTTGATCACCGGCACAACCAGCCCGTTGTCGACCGAGACCGCCATCCCGATGTTGACCTTCGACTTCCGGGACACCGAATTGCCGTCGCAGAAGGAGTTGACCAGCGGGAACTCCTTCAGCGCCAGAGCCACCGCCTTGATCACAAAAACGTTGACCGAGAGATTCATCCCCTCCGCTTTGAGGACCTTGCGTTTGGCCATCAGGTCGGTGAGATCGATCGAAACCGTCACATAGAAGTGGGGAATCGTCTGTTTCGACTGAGTCAGCCGCTGCGCGATGATCCTGCGCATCGTGTTGAAAGGTTGCGGCCGCTCCGCGATCGCAGCCTTCACATCAGCAACCGTAATCCGCCCGCCGTCGCCGGAGCCTTCGAGTTCAACCATCTCAAGTTTCGCCTCACGGGCAAGGTTCAGGGCAACCGGGGTGATTTTGCGTCCGTCATAATCGATCGAGGCGAGATAGTTCCTGACATCCTGCTCGGTCACGCGGGTTCCGGCGGCGGGAACTTTCTCAAGGTTGATCAGATACTCCCGGGCAAATTTCCGGGCACGCGGCGAGATCGCCTTCTTCGCCGGGGTGGCAGGGGCGGCTGCCTTCGGAGCCGCCGCCGGAACCGGAGCGGCAACCGGAGCGGCCGCCGGGGCCGGGGCAGCGGCCTTCGGTGCAGCGGCGGGAGCCGGGGCGGCAGAGGCGGCTGCCGGAGCCGGGGCGGCAGGAGCAGCCGGCGCAGCGGCAGGAGCCGGTGCGGCGCTGAGCATGTCCGCAGGAATCGCTTCGCCGGGTTCACCGACGATGGCGGCAGTCGTGGTCATGACCGGCACTTCGACGCCGACCGGAGTCACGATCTTCAGGATGGTACCCTCGAACTGCGATTCGACTTCGAGCACCGCCTTGTCGGTTTCCACCTCGAAAAGCACGTCGCCCTTCTTGATCTGATCACCCTCTTTGACCCGCCACGAAGCGATGGTCACGGTCTCCTCGGATTGACCGAGCTTGGGAACCGGTATTCTTGTAGCCATGGTACTACCTCAATCAGATTAGTAAAGTTTCTTGACCGCAGCGACAATATCCTCGGCATGCGGCAGGAACGCCTTCTCAAGCGATGCCGCCTGCGGAGCAATACCGTTCTTCGCTCCGACCTTGAGCACCGGGGCGTCGAGGTCGTCGAAACAATTCGCGGTAACCTGCGAAACAATCTCGCCGGTGAAGCTGCCGATATCGACACACTGGCTGATCGCCACGCAGCGCCCGGTCTTGCGAACCGAGGCAAAGACGGTCTCCCAGTCAAAAGGCACCAGGGTGCGCGGGTCGATCACTTCAGCGGAAATCCCCTCCGCTGCGAGCATGTCGGCGGCCTTCAGGGCGTCGGCAACCGCCGGACCCCAGACCACCAGCGTGACATCAGATCCTTCGCGGACAACATTCGCGACACCGAAGGGAACCGTGTAGTCCTCTTCGGGGACCACCCCCTTGACGTTGTAGAGCAGCTGCCCTTCGACAAAGACGACCGGGTTGTTGGTCCGGATCGCGGTCTTGATCATACCCTTGGCATCGTAGGGATTCGACGGATAGGCAACGTAAGTACCGGGGATGTGAGCGAACATCGACTCGAGCGACTGTGAGTGCTGCCCACCGTACCCCTTGCCGCCGCCAACGCTGCAACGGATCACCAGCGGAACCTCAGTCGAAGCGCCGGTCATGTAATGCCACTTCGCCGCCTGGTTGGAGATCTGGTCGGAGGACATCAGCGCGAAATCCATATACATCAGTTCGGCAATCGGGCGATAACCGGTCATCGCCATACCGACCGCGGCTCCGCAGATGCACGCTTCGGAGATCGGAGTGTTGAAGACACGATCGCGGCCGAAGGCATCGAGCAGCCCCTTCGAAAGCTTGAAGGCGCCGCCGTATTCGGCGACATCCTCACCGAAGAGAACCACCCGCTTGTCGCGGAGCATCTCCTCGACGATACCTTCCTTGATCGCATCCTTATAAGTGGCCATACCGTTGGCGTCACGCTTGGCCCGCGGCGCCGGATCATCGACGGTAACCTCGCGGTACTCCGCAGGCACTTCCGAACTGTCGGTGTCGGTGTACATATATTTGATCACGTCTGCCGGATCCGGGTCGGCGGCATCGGCGGCACGGCGGGCGGCGCGGGCGTTGCGGGCCGCGACCTTCTCCTGAATCGCATCAAGTTCCTTGGCGGTCAGAACTTTTGCCTCGAGCAGCTTCGCCCGGAAAGTCTCAATCGGATCGACGGCCTTCCAGCGCGCCTCCTCCTCACGGGTACGATATTCGTTGCGCGGGTCGGAGAGTGAGTGCCCGTAATAGCGATAGGTGTCGAACTCGAGCAGAACCGGCCCCTCACCCCGGGCGCAGATCGCCTTGGCGCGGGCGATCGCATCGCGAACCGCCATGATGTCCATGCCGTTGACCACTTCAGCATGCATATTGTCGTTATCGAAACCGGCGGCACGACGAGCGAGATGATCGACACCGGTGACCTCGCCGTCCGCACGGCCGGTCATTCCGTAGTGGTTGTTGATCAGGCAATAGATGATCGGCAATCCGAATTTGGTCCGGGCAAGCGGGCCGTTGAACTGGTCCTGGCTGGCCCAGTTCAGAGCTTCAAGCACCACACCGTTGGAGTAGGCGCCGTCACCGGCGAAGGAACAGACCACACGGCCCTTCATCTTGTCGTCAATACGACAGGTCATCGCCGCGCCGGTCGCAATTGGAATGCCGCCGCCGACGATGGCGTTTGCGCCGAGGTGTCCGACCCGGAAGTCCGCGATGTGCATACCGCCGCCGCGCCCCTTGCCGTACCCTTCCTCCTTGCCGAAGAGTTCGGCGATGGTACGGAAGATGTGATCTTCCATGACCGCCTCGCGCAACTCCTCGCCGGAGAGATTCGAAAATTCCGGACAACGCGCCTTGAGCTCGGCCTCGGTCATCCGCTTGATCGCATGGAATCCCTTGGCGATCGAATCGCCGTGACCGCGGTGGGTGCTGGTGATCAGATCGGTGATCGCCAGTTCCGAACAGACACCGGAAGCGGTCGCCTCCTGCCCGATCGACAAATGGGTCGGTCCGCGGTAGTCATAATCGCTGATGACTTCATAAGCGCCGGTACGGCACTTGTTGATCATATCTTCAAATTCGCGAATCACCAGCATCGACTCGTAGAGTTCCGCGGCAGTGGCCTTGGTCAGCTTTTTCGCCTTGTACTCCTCGGCAACGCTCTTGTCGTAGGTGTAGGCAGGAATGCTCTTGAGTTTGATTGTGGTCTTTTCGAAGTTCGGACCGCGATCGCTGAAGTAATTGTTGGCCATTTCTCTTTTCCCTTATTTGGAGTTTTGGTTGGAAAATACTTTTTCCGCGTTGAACTATACCATATAAACTTCAATCTTGTTTTTCCGGAGCAGCTTCACCAGTTCCGCCGGTGCCCCGGAATCCGTGATCACCACATCGAGCCGGTCGAGCGTTCCGGAGTCGACCAGGGACGCCCTCCCGAATTTCCCGGAATCCGCCAGCAGAATCGCCTCGGCCGCCCGGTCGAGAATCAATTTCTTGGTGTATGCCTCGCCGGGATCGGTGGTGGACAAGCCGGCCGCAGTCAGGCCGATCGTTCCGAAAAAAGCCTTGCCGATATTGAGAGCCTCTCCGATCGGGGCGGTCAGCGTACCGACCAGAGTACGCGAAATCGGGCGGAACTCACCACCGAGCAGAATCAACCGATGACCGGACTCCATCAACTCCGCCGCCGCCATCAGAGAATTGGTCACCACCGTGAGGCGCCGCCGGGCGGAAAGTTTACGTGCCAGCGCCAGAACCGTACTGCCGCCGTCAAGATAGATCGAGTCGTCATCGTCAATCAGAGCAAGGGCACGTTCAGCAATCCGCTCCTTGTCGGCGGTACGCAACGTGGTTTTCTCGTGAAACAACGGTTCTCCACGCCCCCCCTCGACCCTGACCGCACCGCCGTGCACACGCTGTGCTTTGCCCTGCGACTCCAGACTCTGCAGATCACGACGAACCGTCGCCTCGGAAACCTGCAGTTCATTCGCAAGTTCAGCGATAGTCCGCACGCCGTCGCCGAGGGCGGCGAGAATCAACTCCTCGCGTTCCGGAGAAAGCAATTTTCGTGAATTGTTGATCTTCTGCATCATATTGAATTAATTTAATCACATTTTTTCAAATTTGCAAGTTTTTGAAAGAATTTGAAAGATTTTTTTTAAGCAGATGCGAAAAGTTCGGAAATCACGCAGGGGATGCTTTAAAACTCGCGGCGGAATGCTGAAAGCAACATCCGCAACAACTCTTTGGCCAGGACTTCACGGTGGAGCACACGAGCCCGGACGGTACGGCCCATCTGAATGTCGGTCGGGGCATCAAACTCGATTTCAACCCGGTACATCGCCAACACGGAATGGTATTCGCCGGGCTTCTTCTCATCGATGTAGACGGGGATCTCCCCTCCGAAATGTTGAAGCAACGGGGAGTTGCGCAAAACAGCCGGAATCGGATTGACGGAGCGAATCCTTCCCCGTGCCTTGTCCAGACGATCGGTGAAGAGAATCTCCACCGGCTGCCCGGGAGCCAGCTTGCGGATCTCACGGTCGGTCGCGTAGGCATGAACCACCTTCTCCGCGGCGAAGAGCTCCCCGACCACCGCCCCGGCGGGCAGAAACGCCCCTTTCGAAAGTTCTCCGAGGTTCGGCACAAACATCGCATTGTGTCTGCTGAGGACCTCCCGCTCCTCGCGACGGCGCTCGAGTTCCGCGAGGCCGCGCCGGTCACTTTTGATCTTCTCAAGCGTCAGCAGACTGTCGCCGAAGGTTTTGCGGTCGGACTGCTGAAGATCGAAGAGCAATTCATCCTGAGCAAGAACATTCTCAAGTTTCCGGACTCTGAAATCGAAAATCGGCGCTTCCAGTGCAAACAGCAGCTCCCCTTCCGACACCTGGCGCGGATTGCTCGAAAGCTTCGACGTCAAAAATCCCGCTTCCGTCACAGTAATCAGTTCATGTGTTTCCGGCCGGACCTCCCCGGGCAGCGTGACGTTCCACGAGAGCGGAAAGAAGAGCACGCCTCCGATCACCAGCAGTACCGCAATGCCGAAGAACCAGTTCGCACGTGCGCCGGACCGTTTCGACAGAGCGCGGACCGTCAGAAACTCCCGATACATCGGGTAGAGAAAAATCGTATAGACCTCCAACAGCAACAACACAACCGCCACCGCCCGGACGAAACTGTGGTAGATGATCATGATGATCGAGGTATACAACAAAATCCGGTAGAAAAACGATGCGATTCCGAAAAGGCAGAGCAGCCAGCCGCGCCGCTCCTGCGGCGGCGTACCGAGGTGAAAAAAGTAGTAGCGCCAGAGCTGCTTGACATACTCCGAGGAGCGCATCATCAGATTTTCGACGTTCAGCAGATCGCACAGAATATAGTAACCGTCATAACGGATCAGAGGATTACCGTTGACCAGCAGTGTGCTGATCGTACTGACCGCGAAGACATAGAACATCGTTGACTTCAGAATCCCCGGCGGCTGGTAGTACCAGATCAACGCGGCGATGCCGCCGACCAGAAGTTCGCCGATCAGACCGCCGGCATCGATCAGCAGTCGCTGCCCCCGCGGCAGCCTCCAGCTGTCTGTGGTATCGGTGAACAATCTGGGATAGAAAACGATGAAGCTCAACCCGATCGCCCGGATCCGGCACTTGAAATGGATCGAAGCCAACGCATGGGAGGACTCATGTACCACCTTCAGAAAGACGATTGCAGCGAAATATTTTGCCAGCCCCGCCCACGACAGCGAATCGACAAACATGTCGCGCACGGTACCGAAGTCACGGATCGCCAGCAGATAACCGATCAGCGCGGGAATCAGCAGCAGCGTCAGAAACCAGCGTTGCGCCATGAAGCCGACATATGGCCCGATCAGTTTCAGAAACCGTTCCGGCCGCCACGGCGGCAGTCTGAAAAACATGTAAGCGGATGCAAAACGCAACAGCATCGTCTGCTGCCTGGCCCGCTTCTGTTGTTCCACCCTGCGCTCATACTGCCCGTACTCCGGCGCCAACAGATTGTTCTGCTGCAGAAACGCGATCAGCTCGAGCAGCTCCTCTTCAGAAACCTCCAGCCCGTTTTTGAGTAGCCGGGCCTGAAACTCCCCCAGTTCATAGTCACGATCCAGGCGGCTGATGATCAGGGCGGTATGTGGACTGATCCGGTAATAGCTTTCGGCCACCGGGTCAAAGAGCATTGCATAGTTCCCGTGAATCCCGGGGCGGATCAATTCGATATCCTGCCGGAGCGTGCCAGTCCTGACATTCACTTTAAATCCACCGCAGGTAAATGACCAGATTCTTGAAAAGGTAGTAGCCGAGAGACACCCGGCCGCCGCGCAACTTGGCGATGCCGCGCATCCCGTAACGCGCTTCGATCTCATCCTTGAGCGTCGCCCGCACCTTGTAACAGTAAGTGCGCTGTTCTGTCAGCTCCGGATACTGCCGGATATCGGTAATCTGCGCCTCCAGCGCCCGATCCGGCTGCGTATAGAGAAACAGCGTCGCCTCCGGCGAGTTGAGCAGAATGGAACTGTCACGCTCATCCACCCGGATCTCGGCGACCACCCCTCTGCCGCCGTAGACATCGAAAATCCGATCACCCGTCCGCACCGCCTTGTTGACCAGTTGTTCGGCCCGACCGTCCGCCAGAGCCAGCACACCGTCGATCGGAGCGGTCAGCTTCGAGTGTTCGAGATACCATCGTGCCTCCTCAACCGCCACGCGCGCTCCCTCCAGCCGCGCCTCGATCAGTTGCACCTTGCCGAGCCGTTCACGATCGCTGAAGGCGGCGGCCGTCTCCAACTCACACTCTTTTTCGATCTCGCCGACCTCACTCTCCGCGTTGGCCAACCGGAACTCCAGCTGGCTGGTATCGTACTCGGCGATCACCTCTCCCGCCTTGACCAGATCCCCGTCCTGCCGGTAACACTTCGCAATCGGGCCGTCAAACCAGGCATAGGTACTGACCGTCTCCGGCGCCTTCAAGGTAAACTCGGTGTTGACGGTATCCTGGACGGGAAAAAACATCAATGCGGCAATGACCAGCAACACAAAGTAGAGCGCGGTACGCTTCGGCGAAAAATGACGCCTGAGACGTACCTGGGTCGGCACCCGGCAACAGCGATGACAGTAAAGAGCGTTGGCATAGTTGTGCATCAAGATGCCGACCGCGTTGGCGGCATACCCCGGGATCTCGTCCGGAAACTCAATCAGCCAGATCAACCGGAAATCGACCTTTCCGAGGAATGCCGGAGGCTCAAGCCGCACCGCCATCAACTGTCCGTTGCCCTCCAGCAGCTGAGACAAAGCTCCACCGGTCTCATCATCGAGAGAACCGATATCCGCCAGTTTAAGCACCCGTGGATTCGGCTCAAACTCAAGATGCTCGCAAAGAGTCACCTGCTGGTGAGCCACATCGGAATGGGGATTGACGTTCAACTGCGCATACTGGGCGACGATCCGCGCCTTCCCGCCGGACAGTTCAAGCAGGGCCGAACTTTTGTATTTCAGCAATGCGCGGGAGCTGTTCACGGCGATACCGCCGGCAACATTGAAATCCGGGGCGTTGAAAACATCATGCCCCAGCTTGACGATCATGCCGAAGGCCTTGAGCCGGGCACTCCATTCGTTGACCCGGTTACTCTCCATCGTCGGCAGCCCCGGCTTCCGCCTTGCCGGAAACGAGAACACCGGTCATTCCCGGCGTCAGTTTCCCCTCCGGATTGGCGATCTTCACTTTGATTTCAATCGTGCCGGAACGGTGGTCCGCCCGGGGCGAAATCTCAAAAACCTGCCCGGACGCCGGAATGGTACCATCCTGAAACAGGAACCGGACCTCGGTCCCGACGGGGGCCATTGTAGCCAGCGGTACGTTCATTACCGCAAGGAGGGTATTGTCATCGATGATCTTCAACAGCGGCTGCCCGGCCCGGACGTTCTCGTATTCGCGACAGAGGACCGCTTCGATCTTACCGTCAAAGGGGGCTTTGATCAGACAATAACTCAACAACAGCCGCGCCTCGGCGCAGTCGGCTTCGGCAATCTTCACCCGGGCAACCAGCCCGTCTACCTCGGCCTTTCGGCGTGAAATCTCAAGCTTGCTCTGGAAATCCTGCTGGAAAAGCTTCAACTGCGCCCGATACGACTCGTCGGCAAAATCCGCCTGAATCCGGGCTTCAGCCACTTTGGCCTCCCCGCGCTCCACTTCGATCTTGTAACGGGTGTCGTCGATTGAGATGAGCGTATCACCGGCTTTGAACGGTTCCCCGATCCGAAACCGGTAGGCCTGCACAGTACCGTCTATCTTCGAGACAATTTCCGCTTCGCGAAACGGGAACAGCACCACCTTTACCGGCCTCGTCTCCGCCGCCAGAACGGCGGAGACGGCCAGCAACATAGAAGAAAGAATCCTTTTCATTCACTCCTGCTCTCACTGCCGGAGCATTCTCCCCCGGCTAGACCGCAACCATCTCCTCGATGGCCGCGCTCAACTGGTCGGAGAAGATATCTGCGATGTCCATCACATCGCTGTAGTCCTCATCCTGGAAGTCGGCTCCGTCGAAGATCGCCTCGTCGTAGGTCATCTCGGGATCAACATAGTTGACCGTGCCCTCCAGCGCATCCGTAATGTCGGTCACCGTGTTCTCGAACGTGGAAACCCGACGCCGGAAGATACCCGGACCCTCCTGATTGAACAACTCTTCCAGTTCCGCCGCACGCAACTCGTTCCCCAGCACCTCCGCCAGCGACGAGAAGTTCAGGTTCCACTGGCTCGGGAAACCGTCACCAACGGCACCGACACCGGAGACCATCCACATCTGACCGTTCTTCCAGATGACGCCGTTACCGGAGTTGGTGATTGACCCGAACGAATTATCGTCCCCGTCAATACGGGTGGTGCTGATGTTGGTCAGCGCGACAATCCGATTGCTGTCACCGGTGATCGAGAAATCCTTCTGGTTGTAAACTTCCGAGAAGAAGTTGTGATCACCGCTCAACGTGAACTGCCCGTTGTTGGTTACCCGGGCAAAGATGTTGTCATCCCCGGCGACCTCGAGCCGGTCATTGTTCACAAACGTTCCGGTGAAACGATTGCCGTCATTGTTCACCTGGAACAACCCGTTGTTGAACACGCTGTTATTGAAATTGGCCGAATTGCCTGCTTCTTCCAGCACAACCTGCCCGTTGTTGGTCAGAATACCATCGACCTCCAGCCCTGAACCGGTATAGAGCAGAGAACCTTCAATCGTCACATCACCGGCAGTCTGATCGGAACCGCTGACCACCAGCGTCTGGTAGGTGCCGGAAACGACGTCGCCGCGGCCGGCATATTCCACTCTGCCCGTGGAGTTGATCCACCCGTCGGCCCCTTGAACAACGTTCCCGGAAGCCCCGAACAGCAACGTCCCGGAGCTGTCGACCTCTCCGTTGATCGTCGCCTCGGCGTTGACCGTGACATTCTGAGCGGTATGCGGACCATTCAATGTCAATGAATCGTAAGTCCCATCGATGACCTCTGTCGCTCCGGCATTATAAGTTACCAGACTTCCGGCCCCCATATTCGCACCACCGGCGGCGGAAACGGCGCCGTCGAAGACAACGTTCCCCGCTCCGGAGAGCGACCCGGTGGCGGTCATGGCGCCGTTGAACTCGGCACTGCCATCCACCGTAACATCCGCCGCACTCACATCTCCGGCAAACTCGGCGCTGCCGTCAACCGCAACATCCGCCGCGCTCACGGCGCCGCCGAACTCTGCGTTGTTGCCGGTGATCAATACATCACCCGCGGTCACGGCATCGTTGAAACTCACATCATTGCCGACAACCGAAACATCACCCGCATCCACGGTGCCGCCGAAAGTCACGTTGCTGCCGGAGACCGAAACATCTCCCGCATCCACGGCATCGGCGAAGTTCACATTGCTGCCGGAAACCGAAACATCCGTCGCCTTCACGGCGCCACTGAATTTCACATTGCTGCCGCTCACAGCCAGCCCGGCATTGTAGGTGCCGCCGAACCCGGCCGAATTGCTCGCCGCATAGGTGACTTTACCGTTGGCGGTAACGCTGCCGGTCCCGGAAGTCACGCCGGTCAAGGTCACATTGGAACCGTTGTTGACAAGCAGTGTTCCGGCCAGGGCAACCGAGCCGAGGACGTTGCAGTCGACATCGAAGATCAACGTTCCACCTTCCTTGACATCGTACTTGAGCTGCGAATCGCTGGCCTTGGCGGTATCCACCGTCAGACTGCTGCCGCTGGTTACCAGGAACCCGTATTTTCCGGTGTAGAGATCAGAGTACATGAACTCATAGGAACTGACGCTGGCATTGCCTGTAACGGTCAGCCAGATGCTCAGATCGGGAATGTCTCCCAGGAAATACACTTTGCCGTCCTGGGCATAAACCTCACCCGGCACCGAAGACGCCTGAGAAAGCAGCAGGACTCCATTTGTCAACGCGGTGAGACGCCCGGTATTCAGCGCGACGTTGTTGATCTGGAGAACAGCCTCGGTGGCGGCAGCAGTTCCGATGTAATGGACCTCCACTTCGCCCTGATTGTTCATAGTCTCAACATATACACCGCCACCGGTGAGCGCGACTGCTGAAGCATCGTAGGTACCGACGGAATTAACCACAAAACGACTGTTTTCACCAACGTTCACAGTGTCGACGAAACGGATCTGGTGGGAACTTGCCACCGTCAGCGTCCTGCCCGCCGCCACGGTGACGGTCCCGCCGATCTCCACCGGGGTGGTGGAATAGTCAAACGTACCATCACCGATGCTGAAATCGGTATTGAAATTCAAAGCCCCGGTATTGGAGAAAGCACCGAGAACAATATCATTGGCGTTCACATTGAACGTCGCCTGGTTGTCAACCGTCGTGAAAACACCGGTTGAGGCATTCACGGTCCCGGTATTGACCAGGCCGGAAACCGCAATGCTCCCGGCTGCGCCGCTCAATCCCAAAAGCCCCGAATTGTCGATCGAACCGTCGAGGTTGACGCTGCCGCTACCCGTCGTCACCAACGACAGGGTACCGGCATTGCTGCCGTCGCCGGTAACGTCGAATGCGCCGGCAACATTGGCCTGGAACGTTCCGGTCGCCGCATTGACGATCCCCTGGGCCGTCACACTCTTTCCGGCAGCAACCGTAAGGTCAACCAGACCACTGTTGTTGATGGTACCGACCGCCGCCGACTCGCTGCCCAGCTTCAATGTACCATAACTGCCGGAAGCGGCATCGCGCTCCACGAAGATGGAGTAGGCGGAACCGTCACCGGTAACCTGTCCCAGCGACAGGGTAACCCCGGCAAGGACCCGGATGTCCGCACCGTTGTTGACCAGGCTTGACATGTTCATGTCGAAGCCGACAACCTTCGTACCGCCGGACAGAGTCACCTCACCGAACTCACCCACCGTCGCGTAAAGATACTGCTCGGCCGATGTGGAGGAGTAGGTGATGTCCCCGCCACTCATCAGCAGGCTTCCACTGCCGGAGGTTTCGCCGGCAAACGTGACCGACTTTCCATCCAGCAGTTGAACAATGCCGTCATTGACCAGAGTGATCGCGGTATCGAAGACCAGATCGTCCTCAGACCGGAAAGTCGCCCCGTTCTGAATGGTCAAAGTACCGGCGGTCAACGTAACCGACGTGGCATTGAATACATACCCGGCATCCACCACCAGATTTCCGCCATTCAGCACAAGGCCCCGGTTGAAGACCATGTCTCGATCGATATGGACCTCACCATACTGCCCCTGAATGATGACCTGCGCATTGTAATTGTAATTCCCCGCCGCATCCGTGGCGAAGAACTGCTGCGAAACCTCGCTGGCGGCATCGTATGTGATGGTGCTGCGGGCACCGGCCAGTGCAAGGTAACCGGTACCGGCAGTTTCACCGCGGAAGACAACCGAACCGGTTCCGGTGATCGCACCGTTGTTTTCCAGCGTACCGTCGAAGCAGAGCATCGACGATTCGGTCGTCAACCGGATCGTGGCGCCGGAAGCGTTGGTCACCTCACCGAGATGGACGGTTCCGGAAACTTCAACGCGGCCTTCATTGGTGATATCCAGGCGGTTTTCATGCTGATTCGGATCAAGCGTCTGATTCAGATAAAGAATACCGCTCTGATAGTTGATGAACGTGGCGCCGTTGACGCAGGAAACCGAATTGGCAATGGTGATCGTTCCGGCGTTTTCCACGCCGCTTTCAAAGCCGTCGAGCCCGAAGATGATCCCGGCCGTGGCGATGACACTCGCACCCGCCTTGTTGTCCAGATAGCCGATGACCGTGTCTTGTGCCGGGGCGTTGATGGTCACGCTGCCGGAGTTGGTGACGCTGTTGAGCGTACTCCGGGCGTTCAACTGGACGGTCCCGGAGGCGGCATTGATCAAACTTGAAAACACCATTCCGGTGGCACCGGCGTTGACGTTCAGCAAACCGCTGTTACTGACCTCGCCCTCGATGGTGGCGTTGGCATTGAAGTTGAAGGTGCCGGTGTTGGAGATGTCTCCCTGCACCAGACTGCCGGCGCCGGCGATCGTGGTCGTACCGCTGTTGGAGAGGGAAAGCTCCGAATTCAACACGCCGTTGATGAAGAGTGTGCCGGAGTTGTTCACGACTCCGGTGCCGAAATCCTCCCGCAGGAAGTTCACATCGGCCAGAATCGACGCATTCCCCGAGTTGCTCAACCCGGTGAACTGAATCCCGTCGGAAGTATCCGCCACCGTCAATTTCGCCGCGTTGGTGATGTTCACGGCGGCATCACCGGAATTGGCGAACGTGACTTCGCCGGTCCCGTTGTTGATCAGGTTTTCGAACACGTTCCGCGCCGCGGCATCCGGCCCGGGGTTGACGCTCAGGGTCGCAGTGTTGGTGAAGGTTCCAGAGAAGTTGTTCCCGCCACCAAGCACATCAACCGCGACAAACAGGTACGACCCGTTGTTGGAAAATGAGCTCGAGGTCGAGAAATTGTTGTTGCTGCCGATCGTGAAGTAGGCAAACGGATCCTGGCGATTGTAGTTGGTAATATTCGTCGCGGTATTGGTCACAGCACCATTGACGGTGGTATTGTCTCCCAGATAGAAGTAGCTGTAATTGACCATATAACCAACCGTCAAAGTACCTCCACTCGCCTGGAGCGCCGCCGATCCGCCGTCCCCCGGGGTCCTTCCGCTCGCGTCGTTGGTCACGCTGCCGTTGAAGGTCATCGCACCAGCCTGGTTGGTAAAGGTCGCCATCCCATAGGCAGAAGAGAGCGAAACGGAACTGTTGAACGTCACCTTGTCGCCGTCAAAGAGTGCATAGGCGTACTGATATTGTGAAGCTGCAGAAAGAACGATGGCCTTATTCCCGGAGGAGTCGACTCCGGAGAAATAATCCGTATAACGATTCCAGATATACTCGCCGGCGTCATTGGTGCCGTCACTGCTGTAATTGCGCGGACTGATCGCATAGAGGTTGAACGTGCCGTTGAACACCGTATCCTGCGCGGAGATGTCAAAATGAGTTTCACGGCTGGTGCGATACTGGGTGGACACGTAAACGTCATTGAAATAAAGTTCCACGACATCCCTGGAAACCGTGAAGTTTCCGGCGGCAACCGCCAGCGTGGCATTGAACGTGACCTTGCCGGCGGCAACAATGTTGAACTCATTGACGATCACCACCTCATGGCTGCCGGAGAAGACGACCTCCCCGGTCGTGTCGATCGTGACGGTCCCCTTGTAACTGGAAATGCTGCTGGCCACCTGATAGCCGGTCTCATGCAACCCGGCGGCATCGGCCGCGGTGATGTACCCTGAATAATTATACCAGGATGCCGCATCCGAAAATCCGGCGGTGAACTCGGTATAATCGCCGGTGATGTTGATCGCACCGTAACCTGCGTTGAGTCCGACATATCCGTTGCAGGAGAGATACTCCGCCGCCAGATTCAACCTGCCGTATTGCCCCACATAGATACTTCCGGAGAATGCCACTTTGACGGCCTGCGTCTCAACATTCATCGTTCCCTGAACACTATAAGTGGTCGTATACGCATCCGCGACCTGCCCGAGAATGGTTAATGTTGCGTCACTTCCGATAGAAACACTGACGCTGCCGGTCGTGCTCTTCGCCGTGAAAATCCCGGAGACGGTTAGATCATCATAAATCCACATGGATGAACCGATCAGACTCAGGCCTCCGTTATAGGCACCACCGATGACATAGCCGCTCTGGTGGTAAACCACAAGCCCATCAGCATTCATCTCACCGGAACCGCTGCCCGCACCGGTGATATCCAGCCGGGGAGCTGTAACTGAGACCGTTCCCTGAACCTCAAGAGAACCGATCTCACTCGCCACCGCGACAATCAGCGTGGAACCAGTGCGCACCTCATAGGAATATTCCGAATCAGCATACATCACGTCAAGCGTCATGGTCGCATTGTCGGTGATGAAGAAATTCAGATTGTCTGTAAAAACCAGTCCGTGATCCGCGAGGTAATCCGAAAGCGTCGTGTCGGAATCCACCTTGTACCAGCGCTCCAGATTGGAGAAGGCAAGCGAACTGGCACAATACAGATTACCGCCGTACACGAGAACGGTTCCTCCAATCGGGCCGGAAACATTGTCCGCCAGAGAAAGTGTTCCATCTTCACTCACGTTGAGAGAAGCGGTGTTGGTCAACCGGCCGGCATGCAGAAGCGCTCCGGATCCCACGGAGACCGTACCGTTGTTGACCAGATGATTCAACTCCACACCGCCGGTGTGAGAAGTATTGGATGTGGCGCTGCCCTGCGTCAGAATCGACAATGTACCGCCGGTTTCAACCGTTACGGTCCCACCCAGCGTCATCACATCGGAAAGTACAACGTCGGAGTTAACCAGCAGCTCACCATAGCTGGAATTGGTGAAATTCGAAGCGTTCAATCTGCTGTAGTAAACATTGACGGCCAATGTCCCGGAGTTATCGAAACTGGTCCAACGGACACTGGAGCTGTTCAGGTTGAAACTCCCGTAATTTTCGATCTCAGCCCACTGACCACCGTTGGCATTGATCGTTCCGTAGTTGGTCACGTCAGCCTGAATTGCGGCATTGGCATTGGAGATTTCAAACTTACCACTGCTCCAGATCGTACTGCCGCTGGCAATTGAACCGGAAAGGGTGACGGTTCCGTAATTTACCATGTCGCCGCTGAAGCTGGCACCGGAGTTGATCACAACAGTCGTATTGCTGGAGATGGTGAACGTCCCGTTGGTCACCGTCAGCGCACCATCGGAGAACGTGGCGGAAAAAGAACCGTCCTTGCTGCTGAGAGTGAGATCACCATTGAAGTTGATGTTCCCTTTCGCTGCTGCATCGACTGAAAGAATAATCTCATCTCCGGAATGCGCCTGCCCGAATGCCCAGAGCAACGTCCCTTCCTTGTTTTCAGCAGCGGCCTCAGTTACGTTATACCCGGTCAAGGTATACTCATAATCGTGAGCATAGATCGAGTCGACATCGATTACACCGACACTGTACTCCAGATCCCAGTCGCCGCGGGAACCGGTATCATCAACCGAAGCTGCAACATCAGCGCCCGTCAATTGAGCGATGTTCGAGATCAACATCTGCCCATCAAGGTTTCCGGCGACATTACAGCCGTAGATCATGATATCGCCGTCATCGGTCAGATGCTGACCGATGTTGGCCCAGCTGGCCGGATCACTCGCGACCGATTCCGCATCGATCACCTCGCCGTTCAACACGAAATAACCCGCGTTCCCATGGGAAACGATATGCAACGCACCATACTTGACATCAGGATTGGCATCCAGATAGTCGTTGATCTGGTCGAGAGCATCCTGCCCGTCCTTGAGAATCAACACATCGGTGTTGTCAGCAAGAGAATCGATGATCTTCTCCGGATTCAGCACACTCGAATTGATGATGACCAACTCGCGGGGAGACTCCTCAACCACCGGCGCAAAGGCATCGACAAACGCCACCGAGCCATCAAGCGCAACATGATCCTGCCCGGCATCAGCATCGGCGTCGGCGTCCACATTGACGAAGTCGTCGATATCCCCGTCGATGTCATGCCCGCCGTCGGCATCGGCGACCATCTGATCCACATCCGCACTGTCGGGAGTCATGTCACCGGCATGATCGACCGCAGCATCGGCATCATAGTCGGCAGCGTCGACATCACCGGAAACAGCATCAGCCGGAGCCCCTGAATCAGCGGCTTCCGGCTGGGCGATTTCGCCCTCGATGATCGCATCGACAGCGGCGTCGATGTCGGAAACTTTTTCCGGTTCAACCGGGGCGGCGGGCCGGCCGCCTCCCCCCGTTGCTCCGGCGACCGGATTCTCCGGCGGCGCATTTTTCAACGCGTCACGCTCCTCTGCGGCCTGGGCATCCGATTCGGAAACCTGCCCCTGTGCCGCCTGTTCGGCGGCATCGACTATCTCAGCTGCGCCGGCCGCGTCGAACAGGACGCGGTCTTCCAGCTTGAAAATATCAATGTGTTTTCTGCTCATGGTCTCCTCCTCCGGAAACTTAGCGATTCGTCTTGTTCAGCACGTCGGAAACCTTCTCCGGACTGGAACTGTAGATCGCAATGAAATCGACGTCGTTGAAGCTGGTCAGAGGCTGATTGACAACCTTGGTCTCGAGTTCCTTGAACTCGGTGCTGGCAGCGGCCATGCGCGCCGCGCGGCTCTCGTCGTACTCAGCCTGCGCCTTGGCGATTTCAACCTGAGCACGACGCTTTGCTGCAGCCAGCTCCTCCTTGAGACCGCCCAGCGTCTTGGAGTCGATGCTGCGCAGCCCGAGGGTGTTCAGCAACCGGTAATAGGCAACGTAGTAGTTCCCCAGCGTCAACAGACGCTCAATCTCAGTCTCGGCGGTGACCAGACGCATGTGATCAAGTTCCAGAGAGGAGAGCGCCCCGGTGATATCCTTGCTGGCGGTGGCGGCCTTGAGATTGTTGCTGTAAGTGGTGAACACCTTGTCATCGATCTGGAAGCGCTCCTTGGTCGCCATCAGGTTCGCATGAGCGATACGGACCTGCGCCATCACACCCACAGCCTGCGCAAAGGTACGGGCCTCTTCGGCGTCGACCTGGCTGCTGTAGGCCTGGTAGCGGGCGATATGCTGGGGCAATTTCAGGAGATTGTAGGCGGCGCGAATGCCGAGTTCCCACCAGCTCGAATGATAGAGGAAGCTGTTGGTGCTGTTCGTGAAGTCCGTGTAGATCCGAACGTTCGGGAACATCATCAGGATCGTCTTGCGGCATTCAAGCACATTGATGTGCTTCTGCATGTCGATTTCATACAGTTCAGGACGCTCAAGCAGAGCAATCTGCTCCATCAGCTCGATGTTCGGCAGGTCAAAATCCGGCACCTGATTCAAATAGGAATCCTCGACGAGGATCTTGCCCGAGGGATAAAGCCCGAGCTGCGAACGCAACTCGACGCAGCTGTTCTCATAACTGCGGATATAGTTGGTCAGACGCTTCTCCATCTCGACGAAACGACGGGTTTCATCAAAGGCGCGGAAGGGATCGATCTCACGGGCCTTGCTCAATTTTTCGATCAGCGCGTAGCGATTCCGGCAATCCTCAAGCAGTGACGTGGTGATCCGGATCGCCTTCTGCGCAGCGGCAACCTGGAAGTAACTTTTGACAACATCGAGCGTCAGGTTCTGACCGGCGCGCTTGGTCCGCAATTCGCGCATCATCGCACGGTCCTCGGCCTGCTGCGTGTTGAAAAACGCCAGACCGAAGTCCAGAACGCTCAGCGCAAGATCCACATTGAGATAGTTCAATGCCCGATCCTGGCTGGTGCTGTAACCATAGGTCAAACCACCCTCTCCAACCTTTTCACTGCTCGACGCCGGAACGTTGCTGCGATCGGTGAAGGTATTGGAAACATTCAACTCCGGCAGCATACCGAGCATCTCGGCCGTCTTCATCTCATGAGCGACACTCTCCTCAAGGCTCATCACCTTGAGGTCAAGATTGTGCTTCATCGCCATTTCGATGCACTCGATAAGCCCCATCTTCTTGCCGTCCATCATATCGCGATACTGGGCGGCATTGAAATGCTTCATCGCATATTCAGCCCGTTCCTGCCGGTAGTCCTCATAGGACTTGCAGCCACTCATGGCCAGCATGCCGGCGACGGCTCCGACGCATCCGATTCCGAACAGCACTGAATTTGTTTTCTTCATCATCTTACTTCCTTCTGGCTTGGATAATGTATTGTCACTGTTGTTGTTATTTTTTCAGATTCAATTCTGGATATTCACGTCAGAGCGCCAATTCACGCTGCATCTTTTCAAGCGCCGACACCTTGTCTTTCGCCAACTCAAAACCATTCTGTGCCGACTTCTCATACCATGCGAGAGCCTCATATACATCCGGCTCGGTTCCAATTCCCTGCTCATAACAATTCCCGAGCCGGAATTGCGCATACTTGTTCCCGAGCAACGCAGACTCGCGGAAAAAGGCGAGAGCGGTCTGCGGATTCTTCATCACGCCGCGGCCGTTCTCATAACAGCCGGCAAGAGCGTAAAGCCCGTAGGGGTTCTTCTTGGCCGCCGACTTTTCGTACCAGGAGAAGGCTTTCTGATAGTCGAGCTTCGTGCCGATCCCGTTCTCATACATCAGCCCGAGCTGATACATCGCCTCGGCATTCCCAAGCTCGGCGGCAATCCGGATATAGTGGAAAGCCTGTTCAAAACTGGAGGTGGTACCATCTCCATCCTTGTAACAGAGCCCGAGATAGAAGCAACCGTTGACGTTGTTCTGCGCAGCCGAACGCTTGAAGGATTCAAACGCCTTCGCCGGATTCCGGGGGACTCCGATTCCCTTCAACTCACAAAGCCCCATCCAGAACTGCCCCTCGGCATTCCCGAGTTCAGCAGCACGGCGGAAATACCCGACGGCAGTATCGATGTTGCGGTCGACGCCGGTTCCCTCAAAGTAACATTTACCGAGCCACGCGATCGCATCACCGTTATTCTGTTTTTCAGCCTGCCGGAAGTATTCCAGCATTTTTGCGGTATCCTTCGGCACATCCCCGAGACCATTGCGGCTGTAGAGACCTAGCATGTGCAGCGCTTTCGCATTACCGGCCTTGCCGGCGGCCTCCAGCCACCGGAACCCCTCCTTGTAATCCTGAGGAACCAGAACACCGTCGGAATAGATCTTGCCGAGCAGATACTGCGCTTCCGGATCATTCGCCTCGGCAGCACGGCGAAGCATCGCCACACCTTTCTCCGCATCGGCGTTTTCAACACCGATTCCATTCAGCAGAAAGTCTCCCAGAGAGAGTTCCGCCGCACGATTGCCCTGTTCGGCGGCGGCTGTCAACCACTCCACCGCCTCCTGACTGTTCTGCTCAACGCCATATCCCTGCTGGCAGAACATCGCATAAAGCAACTGCCCGTAGCTGTCGCCACTCTCGGCGGAACGTCTGGCGGACTGCGCCGCCAGTACCGGATTGACCTCAGTCCCATACCCTTTCTGATAGCAGAGAGCAAGGAAATACTGCCCCTCGGAACTTCCCGCCTCGGCAGCCCTGGAAAACCACTGAAACGCCTTCGCCCGATCCACGGCAACCCCTTCCGCACCGGTAAGGTAGAGCCTTCCCAGCCGGCACTGCGCCGAAAGATTCCCGCGCTCAGCCGCACGCTGCAGGTATTTTACGCCTTCACTCACACTGCCGGGCGTTTGCACATAGTGCTCACCGAGCAGCGTCACAGCTTCAACGCTGCCGAGTTCGGCCGCCTTCTTCAGGTACTCAAGCGATTTGGCGGAATCGGCGGAGTAGTATCTGGCAAGCGCCAGATAAGCAAGCGGACTGTCAGCGGCGGCGGCACGGTTGTAATATTCCAGAGCTTTTGCCTTGTCTTCCGGCACGCCGTCACCCTTGAAACAGCAGTCGCCCAACAGCACCATCGCCTGCGCGTTGCCGCGATCAACCGCACGCCGGATCAGGGAAAGAGCCTTCTCCACATCACGTTCAACCTCGTAACCGTTGAGATAGCACTCTCCCAACGCGGCCAGAGCATAGGTATTGTCGGAGTCGGCGGCGCGCCGGAACCACTTGATCGCCTCCGCATAATCGCGCCGCATCGAAATCCCGTCGCGGAACCAGGTCCCGATCATGTATTCGGCGGAAGCATTGCCGAGCCGCGCCGAACGAAGCAGATAACGCAACGCCAGATCATCGTCCTGTCGGACGCCCTGCCCATCGTGGTAGATGACCGCCAGCAGCAGAAGGGCATCGGAGTTGTCTGCCGCAGCCGCGCGCTCCAGAAAAGCCACCGCCTCAGGAATATTCTGCTTGACACCAAGCCCCTTGAAAAGCATGAAACCCGCCCAGAACTCACCGAACGCATTTTTCGCATCGGCAGCCTTGCGGTAATTCTGATAAGCCTGCGCGTAATCCTGCTTGACCCCCAGACCGTTGCTGTAACAATAACCAAGATAAGCCAGTGCGGCGGGATTATTCTCAGCGGCCCCTTTCTTCAGAACCGAGACAACATCCTCAAGCGTCGAAACCTGACTCTCGGGGAAGTTGTTCTGAATCGCGCTCTTCAGAAAAGCCTCGGCCTCCTCCCCGGCCCACACGCAATTGCACAGCGAACAGACGGCAACGAGCCGGAGCATGGCACCCTTGAAGCCCATCATCACTCAAACCTTTCAATATGCATCAATAAAATTTCCCAAATTCCTACCACAACACATCTTTTTCTCCGCCCGGAGCACACACCGGACTCCAGAGCGCAAAAAACACCACAGGAAGCCTGCCGCCGTATTCACAGCAACCGTTTTCCCGGGTTTTTTCTCAACATACACCCTTTGATTTTATCGAACTTTCTGACAGCCCGGGCTTTTTCATTTCTCGTGCTTCAACTCACCGTGCACTGACACGCAGGGTGAAAAAAACATATTTTTTTTGAAAAAACCGACCCGACCTGTTACTAACTATATCAAGCGTTTCTTCAAAAGTCAATGACAAAAAATAAAAATAAACAAGTTTTTTGACACAACTTTCTTTCCGACACAATGCTCAGACTCGATTCTGTTCCTCAAAAAAAAACCACATCCTATTGAAAATCGCCAATTCGCCGCTATACTATATAAATATGGGAAGGAACGCAGAACAGGGATTGCAGTTGATATTCCGACGCAGAAAGGGATTGTGTCGCACGTCCGGAGATGGATGTCTCCATTCCGCAAACAGGCCGATCACCGATTGCAAACCGTCTGGGAATGTCCCCGTCGCATGGTTCTCTCCCCTGTAACCAAGGATTCTGGAGAAACATTGATGAATATCGACAACCACCCGCTGCGTACGCCCTGGCTGCTGGCCGGAGCGGCAGTGGTGCTTCTGCTGCCGATCATCATCCTGACGGATCTGCCGCAACGCGATGTTCTATGCCGCTATGCGCCGATGGCCGACGCGATTGCTGCCGGGGAGTGGGATTTTGCGTTTCATCCCCGGATTCCCCCGCTCTTTCCCCTGCTTGCGGGGGGAATCGCGTGGTTGTTCGACTGCAATGGATTTCTGGCCGCAAAACTGGCCAGCATGTTCTGCATGGCGGTGACCGTATTCCCGTTGTATGCGCTCTTCCGGCGTGTCTTTCAGGAGAGAACCGCGTGGATCGGCTGCATTTTATTTCTCTTCTGTTCCTATCTGCTGCGGCTCGCCTCAGCCGGATTGCGCGAAAGCGCAAAGACCTTTGGCTTCCTCTGGGCTGTATACGCCCTGCTCGTCATCTATCAGGAAAGACAGCGGTGGCGCGGCTATCTGATGCTCGGAGTCGCCTCCGCCTGGATGATGGCGATCCGGGACGACAGCGTGCTGATCGCGGGCTGTCTCTGGCTCGCGGCGTTGATCCTTGAGTTGCGGCGTTTCCGTGCCGTTCCGTACCGGAGCTGTGCCGCTGCGGGTATGATTCTTCTGCTGCTTGCACCTCTGCTGTATGGAAATTACCGGAGTACGGGGTACCCTGTTCCGAGTGCACGTTTCGCTCTGATCGCTTCCAGCCTGATTCCGCCGTATCTGTTTGGCGGTTCTCCCGTTGGGAAAGCGCAGGAGTCTGCTCCCGCGACGAAGGTTCCAGGAAAAACCGCGTCGCAGCTTGCTCCATCCTCCCCTTCCCTGCCACCTCCCCCCGAACCTGCTCCGCCACCTCCGCCGGCACCGTCAAACGTTCAGCTTATCGAAGAATTCTGCATGTCGCTCTTCAAAGGGCTTTATCCGGTATTTTTCATTCCCGCACTGCTGGTGATCGTGTTGCGGTTCCGCCGCCGGGAGTGGACCCCGTCGGAAACGCTGTTGCTGGCGGCACTGGCCGGACACACGCTGCTGCTGATCGCCCAGATTCTGATCTTCGACCGTCGTCTTTTCGTGTCACGCCGATATCTGCTTCCGGCTGCGCCCCTTGCGTTCGGCTGGTCCGCGCTTTTTCTCGAATGGTTGTACAAAGAGTTCCTCAGGCGACTGCCGCAGCCGTCTGGACGCAAGGTCTTCGCCCTGTGTTGCATCGCGCTGGGGATCGGACTCTATTGTGACGCGCTGGCCCCTCAGCTCAAACAACGTTTTTCCGACACCCATGCTCCCGGCCGCATGGCCGTGCTGAAATGGAGCGGGCGGTTGCGTCGCGAATACCACGGTCCGAAGCGCAGCGGAATCGTTCCGCAGAAACATTTTGAATACAGAACGTTCCGACGGCCTCTGGTCGTCTGCCGCGAGCTGCCGGAACTGGGATATCTTGCTGGAGGCGAAACACTTCTGCTGACACCACGAGAAGCATATCTGCGTCAAATCGACGCAGATTACCTCGCCGATGAGCTCCCGGTTTCAGCCCCGATTCCGGTTTACCACGGATATAAGGCGATCGCATCTTTTGAAGAATGCGGCAAACGTTATGTCCTCTGGGAAAGTCTGAGGATACCCAACCGGGAGGGGAGTGAAAAATGACTGCTGCGAGAATCCGGGTAATTCTCCTCGCCCTGACAGACCTCCTGGGCATGGCCGGCATCTGGATGGCGACGGCAGCCATCTATCAATATTTCGGAGGAGAGTATCCTCTCAAAATCTACTGCAGGCTCTGGCCGGTGCTGCCGCTCTTTCTGTGCTGTAACGGTTTCATCCGGCTCTATCACGGCAACTTCTTCTACCCGGGAAACGCGCTGCCGCCGGTCGAAGAAATCCGCCGGTTGTTCTTTTCCGTCTCCCTGACCTATCTGCTGTTGCTCTCCTACCTTCTGTTGTCGCGTCACACTCACGAGTATTCGCGCGCAGTGGTCCTGATCAGCTGGATGATCAGTTGCATGCTGATCATGCCGCTGCGCAACCTGACCCGGATTCTGATGAAAAAACTCGGGATCGGCCAGATCCGGATTCTGATCGCAGGAGCCGGGCGGACCGGCCAGCAGCTTGCGGAAGACCTCGACGACGATTTCCATTTCGGCTTCCAGGTAGTCGGGTTCCTGGACGACAACCCGAACCGGCTCGCAAACACCCGGTTCAAAGGCATGCGTCTCGGCGGTCTGAAAGATGCGATCCCCTGCGCGAAGGAGGCCGGGCAGATCCATTATCTGGTCTGTTGTCTGCCGTTGCAGGTTACCCAGAGCTGGCTGCACGACTACATGCGTTACTTCACTCATCTGACCATCATCCCGGACAATCAGATCTTTCCGATCTCCTGGTCCTACCCGACCAACCTGCAGGGTTTTGCCGGTCTGGAACTGCGCAATCAACTGCTGCTTCCTGGACCACGGATTCTGAAATCCCTGCTGGAGATCTTTCTCTCTTTCTGCGGACTGTTGCTGTTGTGGCCGCTCTTCCTGCTGCTGGCGCTGCTGGTAAAATGTTCCAGCCCGGGGCCGATCTTCTATCGGGCCAGGCGCCTCGGTCTTCACGGCCGCCCACTCCAGGTCTGGAAGTTCCGAACGATGTACCGCGACGCCGACGACCGACTTGAGAAGCTGCTCGAGGAGAATCCTGAGTTCGGTCGCCAGTGGCGACTCAAATTCAAGCTCGACAACGACCCGCGGGTCACGCCGCTCGGACGTTACCTGCGCAAAACCAGCCTGGACGAGTTGCCCCAGCTCTTCAACGTGCTGCTCGGAGAGATGGCAATGATCGGCCCCCGTCCGATCGTCGAAGAGGAAAAGAGTTATTATGGAGACAATTACAATGTCTTTTCCCGTGTCAAACCGGGCATTACCGGGTTGTGGCAGGTATCCGGACGCAGCGACAATTGCTACGATCGCCGGGTAACGCTTGACATGTATTACATCATCAACTGGTCCATCTGGCTGGATATCCATATTCTCTTTCGTACTCTGCTCGAAGTAGTGCGGTGCCGCGGAGCAAGATAAAGTAAAAAAACAAGAGAATCGCTGTTCTCTGCGCCGTTTCATTAGCGTCACTACTCTCTCCGCCGGCAGTTTTCCTTCCGGATATCCAGGATCGAAACCATATGGAAACTCTCCGGAATCATCAGAAAAAATCAACTGCGGGGGAGGAAACCGGGCAAGCCGGATGGGCTCACATCGGAACGGAGAAAATCCCATATCGTATTTTCCCCCTGGCCTCAACCCCATATCATATATTATCAATATCATTCGTGCGCGTTGCTTCCCTCTGTACCGGCAGGTTACGTCCAGAGGAAATTCGTTCACGATGTCCCTTTGCGGGCTCCCCTTCTCCAGTCAATGACGAAACACGGCAGGAAGCGCAGCCGATCTCACTTTGCCCCCTCCGGTAATCGCAGCGATCAACCGTTCCGCGACCAGTTCCCCGCAACGGCGCCGCGGAGCAACGACAACCGGCCGCGGTGAAGGTAGACCGGGCAGATCCAATCCATCGCATCCGACGACCGGAATATCGATGCCACGTTCTGCAAGTAACTTCAGCAGACCGGGTAGCTGGTGATCATAGGCGGCCAGCAGCGCATCCGGGGTAGTCCGCTCCAGTACCCGGGCCAAAGCATCGCGCCCGCTGCCCGCCAACGGCCGGACATGGCCAACCAGAGCCGGATCCAGCTGGAAATAATTCTGAATCGCTCTGCGATAGGCGTCGAATTTCCGCAAGACGCCGGGATCGGTATAGCTCTGAGCCTGACCGATGAAAGCGATCCGGCGGCAGCCGTGCGAGGCCAGAAAATCGACCGCGTCACGAATCCCGCGCTCAAAATCGAAAACCACCTGCGGAACCGCCGCGTCAAAGACCGGATCACACGCGGTGATGAAAGGAACCCGTTCCGCCGCGACACGGTCCAGCAGCCGTTTTTCCCCGATGCCGAGCACCACCCGGCCGCTCGCCCGGATCATCGAGAATCCGTCCAACCTGAGCAGCCCGGTTTCGCAGTCAGACTCGAGCATGTTCAACACCGGCCGAAAACCGCCGGCGGCAAGTCCGCCGACCAGCCCGGACCAGATCTCCCCCCAGAACGGATGGTTGAAAATCGACGGAAATCCCTCAAATATCACCTCGATCAACCGCCCGTCGGGCCGGAATCCTCCCGGAGCGGCGGCCACCCGGGTTCCGGCCCGCCTCCGCCGTTCCAGCATTCCCTCGGCCACCAGTCGTGCCACCGCCTTGTCGATCGTCTTGAAATTGACACCAAACTCCGTCGCCAGTTCCCGCGACGAAGGCAGAAGCCCCGTATAGAGTCCATCGGTAATCCGCCGTCGCAGTTCCGCCGCAATCGCGGGTTGTTTGCACTCTTTCATCCCGAATCCTCCGATAACGTCACTTCCGCTATAAAACCATACCACCATCGGGAGAAAATGCAATATAAAACCATGGTGGAACCATCATATTTCCATTTTCTTCCGGAAAATGCATTGACAGACCCGCCGTGTTATCGTATAATGAATCCCGGAAACCATTCACGCCAGAAAACAGGAGAACCATCACCATGTCGAATGTAAAAACACCGGCCACCGTGATCGAA
The DNA here is from genome assembly GCA_944389895.1 of uncultured Victivallis sp. Taxonomy (GTDB): domain Bacteria; phylum Verrucomicrobiota; class Lentisphaeria; order Victivallales; family Victivallaceae; genus Victivallis. Next base: position 48,046 of record CALXOA010000119.1, read on the forward strand.
CGACCGGGAGAAGCCGCCTTCCGCGAAGTCACGTTGACCCCGAAACGGGCCGATACCGTCGTCTGCCGGACCATGATGAGCGCCATCAGTACCGGAACCGACATGAAAACCTACCACGGGCTGCAACATCCGGAACAGTGTTACTACCCGCTGGTGCCCGGTTACGAGAACATGGGCGTCGTGGTTGAAGAAGGTTCCTATGCGCCGGGGCTGCACAAAGGCGACCGGGTGATGATCAACGAATGTCGCAAATACCAGGACTGCTGCGCAGCCTGGGGCGGCGGCACCCTGCTGGTTCACAAGGACGCCGACAATGCCGGCGGTGCCGGAGACCCGCTCTGCAAAGTACCCGACAACGTCTCCGATGCCGACGCGGTACTCGCCTATCTCGCCTGTGTACCGTTGAAGGGAATTGAGCGTTTCCAGCTGCGTCCGACCGACACTGTCCTCGTATTCGGTGCCGGCATGGTCGGGTTGAGCGCGGTGCAGATTCTGAAGATCAAATGCCCTGGAATCACGGTCATCTCGGTCGAACCGAATCCCTTCCGGCGTGCAATCGCCGAAAAGTACGCCGATCATGTGATTCCCTTCGGAGAGGAGGGAATCCGAAAGCTTCTCGACATCACCGGCGGCAAAAAAGCGGACAAGATCATCGAATGCTCCGGAAATCCGGAAGTCCCCGGGGTACTCCACCGCTATATCAAGGATGGCGGCTGGGGAGACGATGATGAGCCGGGACACATCCACCTCAACGGCGACTATCCGGAAAAACTGGTGTTCGACCACTATCACCGCTGGTTCGTCAAGAACGTCAATATGTCGATGACCTGCGCAATCAAATGGAAAGGCAAGCCGCAGATCCTCGCCTGGATGAGCGAAGGGAAGTTCACCACGAAACACCTGCCGATCGAAGTGTGGCCCGCAGGCAAGGCAAAGGAGGCATTCGCATACCAGTCGAAACACGGCAGCGATGTATTCAAGATTCTCTTTGACTGGAGGGACCTGTGATGATGCAACTCGGCAACGCCGCCTGGGGATTGCGTGAAACCCCGCTGGAACGGCAGGCGGAACTCACCGCCTCCATGGGACTCGAGCTGCTGGAGCTTTCCATCGCCGGGTATGAGCGTGATTACCTCCAGCTGGACGCGGGTCCGGAGCAACTTGAAAACGTCCGTAACATCTTTAAGCGGCATCAGATCCGACTCGAGTGCGCCTGTACCGGAAACGATTTTACCGGAGACACCGTTGACGAGGAAGTCACGAAAGTCCGGCGCGTGATCGACATCGCAGCGGAACTCGGTGTGAAGCGACTGCGGATCTTCGCCGGGTTCTCTTCCGACAGCGTAGTCCACGGCGATCGGTTCACCACATTGCTCGATGCTCTCAGATGTGTCGCAGAGCACGCGGAAAAATGCGGGGTGCTGCTCGCGGTGGAAACCCACGGCGGCGTCACCGTCAAAGAAAACGGCGTTCATGTCCATTACGCCAGCGTCAGTACCCGTGCCGACTGCTGGCAGGAGATGCTGAAAACCGGAGTCAGCATCAATTTCGATCCGGCCAACCTCGCCGCGGTCGGAGCCGCCGATCCGACGGCCTTCTACCGGCGTTTCCGCGAGGCGATCCGGTATGTTCACCTGAAGGATTTCCGGAGCGTACCGGGCGGGGTTCTGCCGGCGGCCTGCGGGGAAGGTCGCCTCAACTGGCCGGAACTCCTCAAAACTCTGACCGACTATGACGGGCCGGCATTGATCGAATATGAGATCACCGGGGATGTCGAGGATGGAATGCGCCGCAGCCTTGCCTTTCTCCGGGCCGGGGGTGTCCGGTGATCGAGATCGACGGCAAGGTGTTCTGCGCCGCGCTGACACCGGAACTCGGAATCGATGGAAAATGGCTCGACCAGGCAGCCTGTGCCCGGCGCGGGATCCGTCTCATCGAAACCCGAACGGCCACTCCCGGCGGCATCACCCGGCGCCTGACACTTGAGAACGGGGGGGAGGGATTTCGTCTCGACGGGTTCCGTTATCGGCAGAGTGGTCGCAGGGGAGATTTTCTCGATCTGCCCGGAGACCGGGTCCGGCTTTATCTCGGCGGCTGGACGATGGCGACGCCGTGCGGCGCCAGACGGCGGGGAGATTTCGACTTCGAGTTCGACCCGGAATACCTCCGCTTCGCGGTTGCCGAACCGGGGGACTACGATCGCAGCGCCCCCGACCGCTTCCGGGCGGAAAACGTACTTCTCATCGCCGATGCGGAAAGAGAAACCGGACTGTTGATCGGTTTCATCACCACCGCGGACCAGTCCGGGCGTTTCACGCTCCGGCTGGATGATCACGGAGTCTCAGAACTTTCGATCATCTCCGGCGGGGACGGCCGGGCGGTGGACCCCGGCGAGACGGTGAGTTCCGAAGAGATCCTCTTCCTCGCCGGAACCGATACCGAAAAGCTCCTCGAAACCTACGCGGAACTCTGGGGCGAACGCATGCACGCCCGACTCGGCCGCCCCGGGGTTCCAACCGGCTGGTGCAGCTGGTACTACTACTTCGACGCGGTGACCGAAAAAGACATCCATGAAAACATCGACTGGCTCGCACGTCACCGGGAAGAGTATCCGCTGGAATACATCCAGCTCGACGACGGATACCAGTCGGCACTCGGGGACTGGCTCGTGACCAATCGGAAGTTTCCGCACGGACTCGGAGCGCTTGCCACCCGGATCCGGGCGGCCGGTTTCAAACCGGCGCTCTGGTTCGGCCCCTTCATGGTCGAGGAATCGGCAGTGCTTTTCTCGGAACATCCCGAATGGCTGATCCACAATCCGGCAGGAGAGATCTGCTTTCCCTTCCAGTGGCGCAGCGGACGCGTGGCAGTGCTCGACGGAACCCATCCGGGAGTGCAACAGCATTTCCGCGACCTCTTCCGGCAGGTACGCAAACTCGGTTTCGAATACCTGAAACTGGATTTCCTGATGCTCGCCTCCAGTGTGCGCGACGGGGTTCTCTTCGACCGTAAAGCGACCCGGGCACAGGCGCTGCGGCGCGGGTTGGCGGCGATCCGGGAGGGATTCGGCGAGGACGGATTTCTCCTCGGCTGCACCGCACCGCTCGGTCCGGTTGCCGGACTGGTTGACGGGGAGAGAACATCGACCGACATCACACCATACTGGCGGGGAGAAGGACATTGCTGCGACGAGGCGCCGACTGTGCCGAATGTCTGCCGCAACGTCATCAACCGCGCCTACCTGAACCACAGGGTCTGGTTGAATGACCCTGACACGCACATCGCCCGGAGCGACAACACCAGCCTCACCGCGAACGAAGTGGAGTTGTGGACCGAAGCGATCCGTTTGACCGGTGGACTGCTGCTCCTTTCCGACCGTTTCGAAACGCTCTCCCCGGAGCGGGCGGCACTGTCCCGGCGGCTGCTCGCGGAACCGGACGCCTTCGAGTGCCGTCCTCTCGATCGCCTCAAGCATACCCGGCCCGAAGTCTGGCTCGCAACCCATCGCCTCACGGGGAAACGGATTCTAGGCCTCTTCAATTTCGAGGATTTCGAACGGAAGATCGAATGCATTCACGGAGCGGCAGACGTGCCTGCGCACAGTTGCCGTCTACTTGAACTCTAAATTCCACACCATTCAGCAGGAGAACCCAGCCCATGTCAACCGGAAAAGCACGTGTCATCTTCATGCCGCACGCGAACATTCAGTACTCCCAGCTCCCTCCCGAAAAACGGAGTTGGGTCTGCGAAAACTGCTATCGCCCGCTGTTCGAGCTGGTTCGCGACAGCGGTGCGAAAATCGCTTTTGAAGCCAGCGGCCGCACGCTCGAAGTGATGCATGACGAAACACCACAGGTACTGGCGCTGCTGAAAGAACTCGTCTCCGCAGGCCGGATCGAACCGATCGGTTCACCTTTCATCCATGTGATGCTTGCGAACATTCCACCGGAAGTCGCGCTGGATACCCTGAAACATGGCCTCGACGCCTGGGAGAAATACACCGGGATCCGCCCCGAAACCGGCTGGAATCCGGAGTGCGGATGGGCCGGACATCTGCCGGAGCTCTACCGGGAAGCAGGCTTCAAGTCGCTGGTGATGGATGCCGACAGTTTTCTGCTCTCCTTTCCCGAGATCCGGGAGGCGACCGGACTCCGGTATGACGTTCAGGGGCACAGCAACAAGAATCATCTCTTCAAAATCGAGAAATTCATCGAGAACAAGCCGGATTTTCTGCGTTATCTGACCAACCCGTCGGTCGCGCCGAACGGGTTGCAGCTGATTTTCCGCAGTGACTGCATGGCCAATCCGATGCTCTGGTACCTGATGGGGGCGACCGAAGGCATGCGCGACACGCCGGTGACTCTCGATGAGATCCGCCGGATGCTTCAGAGTTGGCTGCCCCGGATCGCGGCGACCGGCAGTTTCATCATGCCCTACGCCGAAGATGCCGAATACATCGGCAGCAGCGCCTACTTCTATGTGAAACAATTCAATCAGGCGCGCTTTTTCGAACCGGAACCGGGCAGTATCGGCCGATTCCGCGAACTGCTCGCAATGGCGGAGGAGATCGGCTATGAGCTCTCCACGCCCGCGGAAGTGCTCCGCACCGCCCACACCGTGATTCCGAACGACCTGATCGAGAACATCGAAAACGGAGCCGCATGGCACGGCGGCACGGCGAAGGCCTGGGCGAACACCGAGTACTCCCGCATTCTCGACCCGGTCTGTCGTTCGATCGTCGACGGTATCATCACGCTGGAAAGAAGGTTCGGCTGCCGCACACCGGAACTTGAAAGAGCCTGGAAAGCCGTTGCGAGCGCCTATGTCTCGGATTCGCGCTGGCCGCCGCTGCCGACGTCTCCCGGCCGGTTCAACGTCCGGGAAACACTCGACGATCTCAAGAGCGCCAATCGACTGCTCGGAGAAGCGATGGAAAAAGGCGGCATCGCCGGACGGCGGGCGCTCTATTCGGCACCGCTGATGGCAACCCAGATCGACCTTGTCGAAAAGATCCTGATGGAACGCAGTTACTTCGGGGAACAGTGATCTTGTGACTTGCCGTCTTCACACTGCGCATTTTCAGCTGACCGGCCGCTGCAACCTCGCCTGCCGTTTCTGCGGCCAGAGCCGGGGCATGCTGGCCGCGGAGCAGTGCGAACTCCCCCTCCCGGTCTGGCTGCGCACGGCAGCAGAGCTGAAACAGGCGGCGGCAGCGTCCGGACGGACGGCAAAAATCGCGCTCTGGGGCGGCGAACCCCTGCTGTACAGCGGATTCGATACGCTCGCGGAGCAGCTGTACCATGACGGTTTCGAACTGGAGATCGTCACGAACGGTACCTTGATCGACCACCACAGCGATACATTGTGCGAATGCCTCGATACGATTCACGTTTCGCTTGACGGATTCGGCGCAGCGCACGATGCGGTACGTGGCGCCGGAGTCTTCGAACGGGTCCGGCGCAATCTGCCGCTGCTGAAAAGGCGGCGCGGCAAACTGGTGTTCCTCTGTACCATCTCCGATGCGAATGTCGACCGGATGGCGCAGTTGCCGCATCAGTTGGCGGAACTGGGTCCGGATGAGATTGTCCTGCAGCAGCTGATGTACCTCACCGGGCCGGAGATCGCCGCCTACCGCGACTTCAGCCGTCGCATTTTCGGTTGCGACTACCCGGAACTTGAAGCGTGGCGACGAGACGACGACCGCGACTATCTCACGATGCTGCGTGAAGGGGTACTCCAAGTTGCACAGGAACACTATCCGGTCCCGGTCCGCTTCACCCCGCACCTCTACCCTGATCATGCCGGTACGCCAGCCTGTTCCGCGCCGGAACACCGGGTCCACATCCGGCATGACGGGGCAATCGGCTTCTGTACCGACTACTTCGGTTTCACGGCCGGCAACATCTGTGATGGATCACTTGAAATGATTTTCAACTCTCCCGGAGCGGTCGCTTTCCGTAACGCGGTGGCGGAAGAGCAACTTCCGATCTGCCGTCACTGCCCATGGCGGCTTCAGAAATTCGTCTGAACCTCAGGGGACGGAAATTCCATTTTCCCCGGACTTCCTCTCTGCCGTCTCTTTCCTTTTCAGAAACTCCAGGACGAACTTTTCAAGATCTTTCCCGGAAAAAAAAACGGATCAAGGCTTGGAAAAAAGTTTTTTTGTTGTATACTATTCTTTGTAAATAAAATTAACAAAGAAAGAGAAGATCCGGATCATGCCCACCTCATCCGACAAACTGCTCCGGCTGCTGTTACGCAGAGGAACGCTTTCGCGGGCGGAACTCGCCCGGGCGATGCGCCTCAGCCGCCCTGCGGTTTCGGTGCTGGTGGAAAATCTGCTCCGGCAGGGAATCCTGACCGAACGCGGCTGCGGCGCGTCCAACGGCGGCAAGCCCCCCATCATCCTCGAACTTGTGAAAAGCCGGTTCGGGGCGATCGGGATCGATATCGGCAATGAAACGCTGTTGCGCGGCGTACTGTGCAACGCGGCCGGGGAACCGGTCTCGGCTCTGGAGTTTCCCCACGACAACACTTTTGAGAGCATCGCCGCGGAAACCGGTCGCCTCGCCCGGGAACTCTCCGAAAGGAGTACTGCCCCCATCGCCGGGATCGGCGTGGCCGTGGCCGGGCAGGTCGATTACGAAGCAAACGAAGTCGTTTACTGCAAGAACTTTCCGCTGAAAGGAGAAAATCTCGCTCCGCGGCTGGAAGCGGCGCTCGGAGTGCCGGTCCGACTCGACAACCGGGCACGGGCGGCGGCAAGGCGGGAATACTATTTCGGAGCGGCGCAGAATGCCGAGGACTTCATCTTCATTTCAGCGGAACGCGGCATCGGAACCGCAATCTACCTCGGCGGCCGCCTCTTCACCGGCCGGGCCGGTGTGGCGGGGGAGATCCGGGATCTGCTGATTCCCGCCCCCGACGGCACGGCCATGCTGCCGGTCGAGGAGGCGATGAGCGAGAAATTTCTGGCGGGACTGCCGCCGGAACCGGCCCGGAGTTATCTGCTCGCCAGTGCCGCCTATGTGATCACACTGTTGTCAAACCTGCTCGATCCGGCGCTGATCGTACTCGGCGGGCGTTTCCGCGACCTCGGGAACGGCTTCGCCGGGGAACTTGCGGGGCGCATCGGTCTTGAACCGCGCCACCGCCTCGAAATCACACTGTCCCAGAGCGGACGCGACGGTGCGGCTCTCGGAGCCGCTCTCGACGTGGTTCTGCAATATCAAACCGATACCACCCTGAACAATTTTCAAGGAGAGACGAAATGAAAGTGGATCTGACCGGTAAAGTGGCCGTCGTCACCGGCGGCGGCGGTATCCTGTGCAGCGTCATGGCGAAGGCCCTCGCGGCGGCCGGCGCGAAAGTCGCGATTCTCGATCTCAAGGAGGACGCAGCAAAGAAGGTCGCCGGAGAAATCAACGCCGCCGGCGGGAAAGCGGTCGGAATCGCCGCAAACGTGCTCGATGTGGAGAGCCTCAAGCAGGCCGAGGCTGCGGTCAAAGCCGAATTCGGCGCCTGCGACATCCTGATCAACGGCGCGGGGGGGAACAATCCCAGGGGAACCACCAGCAAGGAGTTTCTCTTCAAGGAGGATCTCGCCCGGAAAGTCGAAGGGGTCACCACATTCTTCGACCTGGATCCGGCCGGTGTCGGCTTCGTGTTCAACCTGAACTTTCTCGGAACGCTGCTGACCACCCAGGCGTTCTGCCGCGACATGGCGGCCGCAGGGGCCGGAACGGTGATCAACATTTCGAGCATGAACGCCTTCACGCCGCTGACCAAGATTCCGGCCTATTCCGGGGCCAAGGCGGCGATCAGCAATTTCACCCAGTGGCTCGCCGTCCACTTTTCGAAGGTCGGAATCCGGGTCAACGCGATCGCGCCCGGTTTCTTCCTGACCGAGCAGAACCGTACCCTTCTGACCAATCCGGACGGCAGCCTCACCGCGCGCGGCAACACCATTCTCGCGCACACGCCGATGGGCCGCTTCGGCACGCCGGACGATCTCACCGGGGCACTGCTGTTCCTGGTTGACGATACCGCCTCCAGTTTCATCAACGGAGTGGTGCTGCCGGTCGACGGCGCCTTCTCCGCCTTCTCCGGAGTGTAGTGCAATGGCTTACAATATGGAACAAACTTTCCGCTGGTACGGTCCGAAGGACCCGGTTCCCCTCGAGTTCGTCCGTCAGACCGGGGCGACCGGTGTGGTCAGCAGCCTGCATCACATTCCCTACGGCGAGGTGTGGACGGTCGAGGAGATTCAGAAGCATCAGAAACTGATCGCAGACGCCGGTCTGGTCTGGAGCGTCGTCGAGAGCCTGCCGGTTCACGAGGATATCAAAACCGGCAGCGGCCGCTGTGAGGAGTACATCGCCAACTACAAGGAGAGCCTGCGCAACCTCGGCAAATGCGGCATCCGGGTGGTGACCTACAACTTCATGCCGGTGCTTGACTGGATCCGTACCGATCTGCGCTACCGGCTGCCCGACGGTTCCGAGGCGCTCTACTTCAACCAGGCCCAGTTCGCCGCCTTCGAAATCTTCATCCTGAAGCGCGAGGGCGCCGAGAAGGCGTATACCCCGGAGAAGGTCGCCGAGGCAAAGGCGTTCTTTGAAAGCATGTCCCCGGAAGAGGTGCAGAAGTTCACCACCGGATTGATCGACAACTTCCCGGGCTTCAAGGGTGTAACGCTTGAAGATGTCCGCGCGATGCTTGCGAAGTATCAGTCGCTGACCCGGGCCGATCTCGAGGCGAACCTGAAGCATTTCCTCACCGAAGTCTGTCCGGTCGCCGAAGAGGCGGGCTGCATCCTGGTGATCCATCCCGATGACCCGCCCTATCCGATCCTCGGGCTGCCGCGGATCTTCAGTACCATCGACGACATCAGAAAGCTGCTCAAGATGGTGGACAGCCCCGCGAACGGAATCTGCTTCTGCGCCGGCAGCTTCAGCGGCCGGCTCGACAATGACATCGTCGAGATGTTCAAGGCGTGCGCCGACCGGGTCGGCTTCGTGCACCTGCGCAGCACCCAGCATGACGGGAAGGGCAACTTCTTCGAGGCGAATCACCTGGAAGGAGTGGTCGACATGTACGGTCTGGTCAAGGCGATCATCGAGGAGCAGGTCCGCCGCAAAAAAGCGGGGCGCGCCGACTGGCGGCTCCCCTTCCGCCCGGACCATGGTCACACCATGCTCGACGATCTCGCCAAGCCCCCCTGCCCGAATCCGGGTTACACCGCGATCGGCCGTCTGAAGGGACTCGCCGAGATCCGCGGTCTCGAACACGGCATTTTGAAGTCGATGAACCTCTGAAGTTCCGTCGCATCCACGCCGCCCGCTGCTCCGGCAGCCGGGCGGTTTTCTTTTTCTCCCCGGGACAGGGAGTCCGCGTCAGAGCAGCGACTGGGCATCCACGTCGGCGTAGACCTCGATCCCCGCGGGCGGTGTCCGGTGCAGCACCAGAACGCGGAGCGCCTGCCGCAGAATCCGAAGTTTACGCCCGCGGATGATCAGCATATAACGGAACTTCCCCTTGATCCGTTCGATCGGCGCCGGCGAAGGTCCGGCCAGTTTGATCTGATCGTGGGCATACCGCTGAAGTTCCGCGGTGAAAGCGGTCGCGTAATCGACCAGCCGCGTCTCATCCTCGCCCCGGAAATGGACCGCGATCAGATGGGAGAACGGGGGATAATCGAGCAATTCGCGAAATTCGAGATCGAACTTTGAAAACCCGTCGAAATCGAGGTTCGCGGCATAGCGGATCGTCTCGTTCTCCGGGTTGCCGGTCTGGATGAACACCTCGCCGCGGATGTCGCCGCGGCCGGCGCGGCCGGCCACCTGGGTGATCAGCTGGAACGTCCGTTCCGGAGCGCGGAAATCCGGCATCGCCAGTCCGAGGTCGGCATTGATCAATCCCACCAGCGTCACATTGGGAAAATGAAGTCCTTTGGCGATCATCTGGGTTCCGATCAGGATGTCGAGTTCACCGCGCCGGAACTTCTCCAGCACCGTTTCGTAGTCGTCGGCGCCGCGCATGGTATCGGAATCCATCCGGGCGATCCGGGCGGGTTTGAAAACCGCACCGGCGATGCTCTCGATCTTCTCGGTACCGACCCCGGCGTACCGGATTCTGGGGGAACCGCACTGGGGACACACCGAATAGGCCTCGATCACGCCGCCGCACAGGTGGCAGGTCAACGTCTCATGCAGCTTCGAGTAGGTGTAGGCGACCGAACAATCCGGACACCGCGCCTCGAAACCGCACTCCTCGCAGATCATCACCCGCGCATATCCGCGGCGGTTCAGAAAAAGGATGCTCTGTTCCCCGCGGTTCATCCGGTCGAACACCGCGTCGACCAACGGCTTCGAGAAGACGTTGCTGCGGCCCGGCTCCGGCGGTCCGGCAAGGCGCTGATCGATGATCCGGATATGCGGAGCGAGCTTGTTGTCGACCTGCGACGCCATCCGGGCCAGCAGGAACTTGCCGGTCGCGGCGTTGCGGACCGATTCCGCCGACGGCGTGGCGGATCCGAGGATCACCGCCGCATTTTCGAGCTTGCCCCGCATCACCGCCACGTCGCGCGCGGAATAGCGCGGAGCTTCGGATTGCTTGTAACTGGATTCATGCTCCTCGTCGACGATGATCAGCCCGAGGTTGCGGAACGGCGCGAACAGCGCCGACCTTGCACCGACCGCAATTGCGACCTCGCCGTCGTTGATCCGGTTCCATTCGTCGAACCGCTCCCCGTCGGAGAGGCGGCTGTGCAGAATGCTGAGCCGGTCGCCGAAACGGGCGCGGAACCGGCGCACCGTCTGAGGCGTCAGGGAGATCTCCGGCACCAGTACGATGGCCGACTTTCCGAGAGACAGGGCGTCAGCGATCGCCTGCAGATAGACTTCGGTCTTTCCCGAATTGGTCACGCCGTGCAGCAGAAGAACGTGGCTCGCACTCTTTCCCCGCAGCATGTCGGCGATCAATTCGAGAGCCTTCCGCTGGTCGGGAGACGGGGGAAGCGGCTTCGACGGAAGCACCGTCGAGTCGCCGAAAACGTCGCGCCGGACGATCTCATCGACCGTCTCGACGATCTTGTGACGAATCAACGTCCGGAGCGCCGACTGGCTGAAAGAGGCGGTCAACGCCTTCAAGCCGTCGGAGGATTTTGCGCCATGAGCCAGCAGCGCCTTCAGGAGGGCGACCCGCAGTGCGGCGCCGGGCTTCTCCGAATTGCCGGCGATGAAGCGCTGCGCGGCCTCGACGTCGGCGATCCGGTAGAGGCGGCGGATTTTGTGGCGGATTCTGCCGCTGCGCACCGCGGCGGGCAGCAGAGTGCGGATCGACTGTTCCTGACTACAGCAGTAATATTCGGCCATCCAGCGGCCGAGCTTCACGAGTTGTTCCGGGACATGGGCGCGGGTTTCGCAGATGGCTGAAATCGGCTTGAGGCGTCCTTCGTAATCCGGATGTTCGGCGAGGCTCAGCACATACCCCTCGCGGCGGGAGCGCCCGAACGGGACGGACACCATTGTGCCGACCTTGATCCGGTCCGCCAGATGTTCCGGGATCAGATAGTCGAACTCCTTGTCGAGGGCGAGATCGACGATTACCTTTGCCACCGCCATGAGAAAACCTTTCCGCTTCGAATGTCCGCGGCGGGTAATATACCGGCTGCCGGGAAGAAAAGCAACATCTTCCGAGTGTTTCCGAAACGGAAAAATGACAACCCGCCCCCCGGAATCACCGATTCTCCGGCACGCGCCCCCGCCGGCAGGAAAAGCGCGCCGGCAGGAGGAACCGCGAATAACCCGCTTTCCGGGTGGAAAAAAGCGGCGTTCCGGTGTACATTAAGTGGAGAGTGGATCGATTGAAAACCCTTTTGAACGGATAGAGCATCACATCATGCATTTTACCAGCACCAGAAGCCGGCGGAACGTCACTTCGGCCCAGGCCATCGCCAGAGGGCTCGCCGAAGACGGCGGGCTCTTCATCCCCTCGGAGTTTCCGAAGATCTCCGGCGAACTCATCGACCGGATGATCGATATGGATTACAAGGCGCGTGCGCGCGAAGTGCTCGCACTCTATCTGACCGACTTCACTTCCGACGAGATCGCCCGCAGCGTCGAAGCCGCCTACACCGGTACGTTCGATTCGGAAAATCCCGCGCCGCTCGTGGAAGTCGCTCCCGGATTGCACATCCTCGAACTCTGGCACGGGCCGACCTGCGCCTTCAAGGATATGGCGCTGCAGCTCCTGCCGCATCTGCTGACGATCTCCGCGGGGAAAGCCGCCCCCGGCCGCACGATGGTCATCCTCACGGCCACCTCCGGCGACACCGGCAAGGCCGCGCTCGACGGGTTCGCCGATGTGCCCGGCACGAAGATCATCGTCTTTTATCCGCAGAACGGCGTGAGCGCCATGCAGAAACTTCAGATGGTCACCCAGAAGGGCGATAACGTCGCCGTCTGCGCGATCGAAGGGAATTTCGACGACGCCCAGAACGGCGTCAAAAAAATCTTCGCCGATCGCGAAATGAAGGAGTATCTGAACGCGCGCGACATGGAGTTCTCCTCGGCGAACTCGATCAACTTCGGGCGGCTCGTGCCGCAGATCGTCTACTACGTCTCCGCCTGCTGTGACCTGATCCGGCAGGGGAAGCTGCGCAAAGGGCAGGCTTTCAACGTCGCGGTTCCGACCGGCAACTTCGGCAACATTCTCGCCGCGGTCTACGCGCGCGAAATGGGCATTCCGATCGCGCGGCTGATCTGCGCCTCGAACCGGAACAACATCCTCACGGACTTCATCCGCACCGGCGTCTACGACCGCAACCGGCCGTTCTACACGACGACCAGCCCGTCGATGGACATCCTCATCTCGTCGAATCTCGAGCGGATGCTTTCGCTGCTCTACGGCGGCGACACGGCCGCCGTGGCCGAATTGATGGAGGCGCTTGCGCGAAACGGACGCTACACCATCTCCGACGCGGCGCGCGAAAAACTCCAGTCGGAGTTCTTCGGCGGCTTCTGCGACGATGCCGGAACCGCCGAAACCATCGGCGAGACCTTCCAGAAATACCACTATCTCTGCGACCCGCACACCGGCGTGGCGCTGAACGTCTACGAGCAGTATCGCCGCGAAACCGGGGATGCTACGCCGTGCGTGCTCGCCTCGACCGCTTCGCCGTTCAAGTTCGCGGCGGCGGTGCTGCCCGCGATCGAATCGGGCGATCTGCCTGCTGATGATTTCGGCATGGTGGCAAAGCTCTCGGAAGTGACCGGTGTCCCGGTGCCGAAACCGCTGGCCGGGCTGAAGGATCTGCCGGTGCCCCACACCGGCTGCGTGACGAAAGAGAAGATGAATCTCTTCCTCCGGGCTTTCCTCGGTTGACGGCGCCATCCTCCGGCGGAGGAATGGATCATCGGAAAAGTGAAGGGGAGGCGAACCGTATCGTAACGCGGTTGCCTCCCCCCGGTTTTTTCCCGTTCTCCGCACTTCCGGTTGCCTCCGGACGGGACGCCGGCCCCCGGCAGGGCCAGGAAGGCTTGTTCCCGCATCATTTTTCTCCGGCGGTCAACTTCTGATAACGTTTCATCAGTTCCGCAACGATTTCGGGCTCGGTCATGGAGGGGGCGAAGCCATAGGCTTTCATGACGGCCCGGTCATTCTCCTGATGCGCCCTGCATAATTCCGGGAAAAGATACATCCGGGCACCATACAGATCCGCAAAACTGTTGTCGGGATAGAGGGCGCGGGCATCCAGGACCGCCTGTGCGGTCTGTTCGATCCGTTCCCTGTGTTCTCCGGTCAGATCCGGCCACGGGAAGTTGTTGTAAACAATATCCTTGGAGTAACGGTAACGCATCTCCAACCTGCCGCAGACCGCCCGCATCCATGCCATGTGAACAGAACTGGTCAATACGCCAAAATGATGGAGTGTGGCTTCGGGAATTATCAACACAAGGTTGCTGGCAATCGTTTCCGCACTCATAAAACCAATTGGTACATATTCCCTCTTCTCCGAAGAAACTGATGGGACAATGATATATGACCCTTCCTCCGGTTGCCTGATTTCATCAAAAAGCATTGGAACTTCCGCTTTTTTACGAGTACCTGCTTTGGAACTCTTCAAACGAAAACTTCGGATTCTATCAATTCGTTCTAAAACAGCAGGCAATTTGATTATTTCGGAAGATGGAACATTCTTTAACCAAAGGCAATAACGCTTTTTAGCATTAATAAACTCTTCTGCCCCAACAAAATCCCGGATAAATTTCTGTGCCTCCGGTTGTTGTTTTATAAATTCATTCTTTTCATCTTCTGAAAACAAAAAATTACCATCATCTGTTGGCTGGTTACCTTTGCACATATAAGGGATGTCGCACAACGGTTTGTTTCGGCTCTCGATGAACACAACGGGCGCATCGATCAGATACGGAGAGATGTTTTCCGCAGTATGCATCACGCCGTTTTCGTCGAAAATCCATCGAGTGTGCCCGATCGGAGCAACAGAAAAACCGATGATGACGCAATGTACATGTGCCTTGATGTTCGCTTCACTGTCCCATCGGAATGTTCTGTAAGCGAAATCGATATGCAGGCCTTGTTCGAACAGCGGCTTCCAGAGAATCGCCACCTGTTCTCCCTGGGAAATGGAGTTGGTCGAAACAAGTGCAGCCCGGATATGGGTTCCCTGCATCAGATCAGTCGCTTTTTTGTACCAGCAGCTGACATAATCGAGATTCCCGGCGTTCTTCCACTTTTCACCGAATACAGAAAGCAGATCATCTTTCTGTTCCTTATTCATCAGTCTTGCACCCACAAATGGGGGATTCCCCATGATGTAGTTCAACGTTTCCCGGGGGACGACATCGTTCCAGTCGAGCCGGAGAGCATTGCCTTCAACGATGTTCGGATATGATTTCAACGGCAGAAAATCCAAATTCATGTGGACGATCTCTTCGGTCTCACGCAGCATCTGACTCTCTGCAATCCAGAGCGCGGTGCGTGCGACCGAGACGGCGAAATCATTCAGTTCAATTCCGTAGAACTGTCTGATCGAGACTTTGACCGGATCGACCGTAAGCCATGCGTGTCCGTCGCGGTCAAGGAGTTGCAGCACTTCGTTTTCCAATCGGCGGAGCGAGAGATAGGTCTCCGTCAGGAAATTTCCCGAGCCGCACGCCGGATCAAGAAAGATCAGGGATGATAATTTATCCTGAAACATCCGCAACCGTTTGGAACGTGCGTTGAGCATTTTCAGAACTTTGATCTCCCCCAATTCTTTTTTCAGGTCGTCGAGAAACAACGGATCGATCACTTTATGGATGTTCTCGATGCTCGTAAAATGCATCCCGCCGGAACGGCGGGTTTCGGGATTGAGAGTACTTTCAAAGACTGCGCCGAAGATTGTCGGCGAAATATTGCTCCAGTCGAAATTGTCGCTCGCTCTGGCAAGCAGAAGTTTTTTCACATTTTCATCGAACTGCGGGATTTCCAGTTCTCCGGCAAACAGTCCGCCGTTCACATAGGGGAATGCCTGTAAATCCTCTTCAAGGTAGGGACTGCGTTCTTCTTGTTTCGTATTCAGTACCGCAAAAAGATCGATTATGGCACGGCGCAGGTCGCGCGGCTCAAACCGCGCCAGATAGTCATGAAACTGATTTTTGCGTCCGAAAATTCCGGCATCTTCGGCGTAAAGACAGAAAACCAGCCGGACGCAGAGCATATTCAGCGATTTCAGCGTTTCCGTTGACTCCGGATCGATGTAATGCTTCAGAAGTTCGTCATAAATTTGCGCGACGATTTCTCCCGCCTTGACTGAAAGCTGTATTTCCTGCTGCGTGTGGATATTCCTGCGGTTCGCCAGAAACAAAAGACGGTGATACTCTCTCGGCAGATCGGCCAGTTTGATTATCTGCGGGATGTCATGCGGCCTGTCCATGTCATGGACATGAAACTCCTGAAAATTGCAGACCACAATGTAACGGGGTCTTTTGGAGAACGCCATTTCATCGGAATAGCGTTTCGCCTGCTGAAAAGGGGTCAGCATTGTGCCGTCGGATTGTTTCGCCGGTCGTTCGAGGTCGACATCTCTGCTTTTCTGCTCGATCAGGACAAGGGTTTCAGGGATATAAGCGTCGATGAACGAAGTGTGCTGCAGTTGTACACGTTTTTCGAAAACGATAAAATTTTCCGGCTCCGCAATGTCGAAAACATTTCGAAGAAGCGAACTCCAGAAACTTTGAGTCTCGCTTTTCTCATCGCCGCGGTCTTTCCATTCGGCCGCAAATTTTTTTGCCGCCAACCGTTGATTTACATCACTCATTTTTTCCCCGAAGAAAATCAGAAAAACTGCTTACAAAGAATCGTCCCCTGACCATACAACTCTTTCAATCCCGTTGACGGCTTTCGCCTTCCGACCTCCTTTTCACCATCACCACCGGTTCCCAAGCGCTCCGGAACAACCTCGCCCCAGTATGAATCGGGCAACCGGGTCATAAAGCATTCTTTCCTAAACTTGGAATCACATTTCGCAGGGTCAACGCTTTTCCGGAATAACCTCGACCCAGTATGAATCGGGCAATAGGGTCATAAAGAATTGTTGCCGGGCATAATATTGTATGTGTCTTTCGTCTCCAACTAGACGGTTTGGTTTGTACAAAAGATTGGTAGAAAAACTCTTCAATTACTATATCCAGTTGCTTGCCGATTGCAAGCCCGAAGAAAAACTTCATTTAGAAAATAAAAAAAAGCACTCTTCCTTGTTTTAAGGAGAGTGCCTGCCCATGATTAATTTTCTTTAGCGAAAAATTCGCTTCAGCTCTCGAGAGAATTTATCGAATTCCCGTTGTATTGAAGTAAAACCATGGTCTCCAATAACAATATCATTTTGGCAATGACTGCAATGGAGTTTTCTCCCTTTGTAAAGAGAAGAAAGGTTATACTTGTTCAATTTGTGACTACAAAAAGGGCAGTACAGATCCATTTGCATAGTAGAATCTCCTATTTGCCCTTTTTGCCACGATGAATAATCGTGGTATTGGGATGCTTTGTTGCATATGACTTTGTAACATACCGCCCAGTAATAGCACTGCGCGCCGACCCGGAAGACGAATTTTTTGCCATCGTCAACCTCCTTTCTGTTTAGCTTAGTGATTTTGATCTCTTATTTAGAGACCATTTTCTATAGGAGGGACGACAAAAATCAACAAAATATCAAGCATGGGCACTTGATTTTTCGCCAAACAACGCTATACTAATTGTAACTACACAATAGGATAGCGGTAAAATTGGCAAGAGATTGTTGATTTTGCCGCTCTCTTTTTATATTTTAAATGCTGTTAAAACAATTTCTCAAGTCTCCCTCATTCAAGTAATATTTAGAAGCTATCTCTTCGATTTTAGGGGCATTCCCGTAGGTCAATTGTAATATTTTTCTAATAACAGTAGGATGTTCCTCTGGAATATCCAAAGCTGGTTCTTGCAATTTAAACCCCAAACTACTGAACTCCGTCCATAAGCGTCTTGCATAAGACGGGACAATCAGTTCAAGAGTTTGTGCACGGTAAAGAAGAGAAGCCATTGATGCATACCATTTTTTCTTTAACTCGGCCAAACGTTCCACGGAAAGCCGATTCTTTAAGTCGTCAGCAATATCTGCTTGTGGAAGTAAAAATTCGGCAGCAAAAGAGTTTGCTTCTGCTTCTGCACCTTTTCCAGGAATTGTATGTTGCAAAATTAAATGCCCCAATTCATGGGCAATCGAAAATCTTAATCGGTCATTGGAAACCTTTGAATTTAAGAATAGGCAACACGGAGCTCCGGGCATAAAGAAACCATCCAATAATGGCGTTCCAAAATCATATTTAAGAACTAAAATACCCTGACTTTCTACAACCTTAACCAAGTTATCAATACGCCCCGGACTTAACTTCCATTTTCGCCGAAGCATAATAGCGATTTCTTGAGGAGATTTTTCTTTAATTTCATCAGAACTAAGAAGGTTAGGTCGACAATCATATTGAAGAATTTTCGAGAGGATTGCTTTCTTCAATTTAGCTTCAGCTTCAAGCTGGATACGGAGCTTTGCAGATAATGCAGTTTTTTTTCGATGAAATGCTAAACCACTGGCAGGAACAGATACTTCAGTAAAGAATCTAGAAGGATACCCTAAGGCAAATGCAATTGCATCTAGTTGCTCTGAAGAAGGAACTATTTTCCCGCTTTCAATCTTAGAAATTAAACCTTGTTGCTGTGATAAACCCGCACGAACAGCAAGTTCCTTTTGCGTTAAGGAACGAAACTCCCGTACTGTTTTTAATGTTTCTGGATAGAATAACATATTCACAACTCACAATTCTTTTCTCTTGGGAGCTAACATATCACTCTTTTTCCACAATGCAAGTCGCAAAAATAAATTTTGCGAAAAAAACATAAAAAAAATTCAAATGAAGATTCTTTATATTCCGATATGTAGTATTAAAAAAGATGATTGTAACAATATATTGTGGTAGTTGTTATAGAACGATATATATCCTGGTGACGTATAACATCGTTTTTAAGCATAAAAAATTTACTTTTTATTCTTTGGCGCCAATGTTTTTGGAAAAATTACGGCTTTCAACATACTTGGGATCACACTTCGTAGGCTCATCGTTTCTCAGGAACGACCTCGACCCAGTATGAATCGGGATCTTCGCAAAAGTAAATGTGCATCTCGGGGTTTTCGTAGCAGATGCAGCCCATCTTCTCATGGCGGGCATGGGCGGCTTCATAATCATCGACCTTGAACGCCAGATGAAATTCATTGTCGCCGAGATTGTACGGCTCCTTGCGGTCCCGGAGCCAGGTCAGTTCCAGCTGATGAGAGCTGTTCCCGTCCTCCAGATAGACGATGATGAAGCTCCCGTCCTTCGCTTCGATCCGCCGCACTTCGTGCATGTCAAAGGCATCACGGTAGAATTTCAGGCTCTTTTCAAGGTTGAGCACGTTGAAGTTGTTGTGAACCATTCGAAAATTCATAAGAGCTCCTCCTGTAAATTTCAGTCCGGACCAATATACACGCCTCCGCCGGAAAATCCAAATCGGAAACGGCCGCAGAATGGTTCTGCAAAATCAAAAAAGGGAAACGGCAGGAAAATTCCGGTAGCGGACTCTCCCTGCCGAACTCCCCACGAAAGAACCAATTACCCCCTCTACTCCAGCATCAGGTCGGTGACCAGAAAACGCACCGTCGGACGCGGATTCCTGAAATCCCGGTTCTTGCCGTTGAAGAAGAACAACTCGCCGCGCAGATTCTTTTTCTCCCTGATAAACGCCTCCCCGCCGATCCGGCGCAGATCGATCCGCGCCTTCCTCCACTGCGGACTGCGCAGTTCCATGCTGACCGCAAGGTACCCTTTCCAATCGGATTCCGGCAGCCGCAGGTCGACCGCTCCGGGCTCCTCGACCTTGTACCAGAATGTCAGATAGTTGTAATCGCCGAGCCGTTTTCCCTCCCATGCACGGGGGAACGCCACCATCACATGCGGAATCCCCCGGTCCGGCGCGGGCAGTTCAATCCGGTACGCCTCGCCGTCGGTGCCATCCGGCAACGTGGTTCTGATCCTCGCCGCCGTTCCCTGCGCCGCCGGATTCGCCCCGCCCGCAACGACCTTCTCCCGCAGCCGCACCGGTGCGGAGTGGAACCGCTCCCCGGTCACCGCCACCAGAATCGGCACCGGAACCTTACCCGGCTGAAAAGCAATCGCCGTCACCAGCGGCGACTCCATCGACAGAAAGTCAAGAGTGGCGATCTTCTTTTCCGGATGCGGATTCTCCCAGCAGGCGACGTAGGTGCCGACCTGCGATTTTGTGGCATTCGGTCGCATGATGCCGGGAGCCGCCTCGGAAAGATAACTGGTGCTCCACCAGTCGCCGATGTTCACTCCGGCCTTCAGCAGAACGTCGCAACTGCCGCCGTCTTCGTAGTGAATCCGGTAGATTCCGCAATCGCCGCTGCACCACGCCGCCGCATGCAGAAAGAACAGACGTGTAAAATTCCCGCCGATCCGGATTCCGGTCACTTCAGATGGAAACGCCCGGCGTTCACTCCCGCGCAGAACCACGCAGCTTCTGCCGCCATTCGATTCCGGATCTATGATCTCAAATGGAATCCCCGCGGCAATCTGCCTGCCGAGCGGCATGTTGCGGAAATCATTCCGCCCCTGATCGGTCCAGCCTCCCCGGCCGTCGTTATCCCTGTCGTCGGAGAAACCGCGGTTCACGCAGGCACGCAGATCGATGGATTCCAGATTCTCCGGATTCACCTCCGAACTGCGCGACAATGCGGGGTCGAGCGGCAGAATCCGGCCGTACCTTTCGCCGTTGAGCAGATAATCGAGCACATTCCGCAGACAGGTCGCCGCGACACCGTCCAGATCGTGCAGCGTAACCAGATTGAGCTGACTCCAGAAGATCCGTCCCTTTCCGAACGTCGCTTCCAGCACGGCGTTGGTCACCCCGGTCTGGCCCGCCATCGGACCGCGTGCGGCAAGCGCGTTTTTCATGAAGGGATTCAACGAGACCGTGATCGGGTAACCGTGATCCGGGTTCACCCACGTGTCGAAATTGCGCGGAGTCAGTCCGGCAAAGGCCGGATGCGCCGGATGGATCAGATCCACAAAGGTATTCGGCGTATGGAGCAACGTGGTCTCGCCGAACAGAGATCCGGACTCCGCCTTCTGCTCGAACATCAGCAGTGTACCGCCCCGGTCAATCCAATCGAACAGGGCTTCCCGATTCCATTTCAACGCACCCCGGTTCTCCACCGCAGCCGGAACCACTGCGAAATCGAACTCGTCCGGCACGGAGTTGGCGTTGATCACCCTGTGCTTGACGCCGTACTTCGTGAGAACCCCCGAAGTGCGTTTCACATCCGCCGGGCTGCCGGTGTCGAGCAGAGCCACACGACGCTCCGACCGGATCGGACGCGCCAGCGCCGCCGCATCCGCGACAAAGACCGGGTAGAAGTTCCGGCTCACGCTGCCGCCGTCCCTGAGAAGTTCAATCCGCAATTGCACGTTGCCGCGCGCTTCGGGTGGAATGTCGAAGCTCACCGGAAGAGAGAGAAGCGAAAAGGGTTCCACGGCGCCGACCTGCGCCCGGCAGACCTCCATGCTCCGTTCCCCGGAGAGCTGGAAACGGATCACCGCCTCCCCCCCGGGGAAGGAGTCCGCCGTACTGTTCACGGTGAACAATTCACACGAAACCGGCCGGTCGGAAAAGAAATTGCGCGGCGGCAAGCCCCCCCGATCCCGCAGCCCGATGAGAACCGGCTGAGTCCACAGCGTCGCCGCATCCAGTTTCCAGCCGTTGAACCACGGAGCGAAGCCGTCTATGCGCAGATCCTGCCGCAGCAGTTCGAGCATCCGGTGCCCGTAGATCCGTTTCCCGTAATCGAGGTTGCGCGCCGGATCAACCGCCGCCGCCAGGCCGAGTGTGCCGATCAGTCCGGCGCCGTTCAGCCGGGCATGGGAGACCGGGCGCTTCAGGTAGTCGGCATACATTTCGATGTCGTTCGGCCGGAATTTGCGGTCAATGTGGTTCCCCCAGCTGTATCCGACACACTCCCAGATCACATACGGCATCTTCAGGTGGCCGGCGGCACCGCCGTACTGTGCGACCGATCCGGCATAATATTCGTTGAAATTCTCAAACCAGCTGGTCCACGCCAGATGCGTCATTCCGACATAGGAGTGGTGATCGAGAAAATCCGTCAGCAGTTTTTCACTGCCGTAGTTGCGCCAGTTCGCCGCGCCGGAGAACGAGGAGACCGGACGATGCTGCAGATCATACCGGTGCATCAACCCGACCTGATGGTCGAGTTCCCGTCGGATCGCCGGATCGCCGGCATGTCGGATCTCATTGCCGCACGACCACATCACCACCGAGGGGTGATTGAAGTCCCGGTCCAGCCACTTCAGCAGCTCCGCCCGGTTGGTCTCGTGAAATTCCGGCGCCAGAGGCCTGGTGAAACTCCAGCTCCACTCATTGTAGAACATGATGCCGATTTCATCGGCCAGTTCCAGCGCAGCGGGAAGAATCGGCATGTGTGCATTGCGCAATATATTGTATCCGAGAGATTTGTATCCGGTCAACCGCTTGCTCAACTCTCTCTTTTCCGCCGCGGTGGAACGCCCTTCGAATCCGCCGAAGTCCACGGAACTGATGTTTTCGCCGAAGAGGTAGATCCGTTTCCCGTTCAGGTGGAACCTGCCGTCGCGGATGGTAAATTCCCGGAAACCGAACCGCTGCGGTTTTGCCGTCAGCACACTGCCGTCCTCCGCCAGCAGGGCGGCGGTTGCGTAATAGAGATAGGGATTCTGCGGCGACCAGGGAACCGGATCAGGAAGTTTCAACTCTCCCTCGAGCAGATTTTCTCCGGGCTGCAGTACCACCGGTACCGGGACGGAAACGGCGGCACGGGCATTCGGCTCGGTTTTCATCGCGCTCCCGGCGGCCAGCAGCAGCGCGGCCGATCTCACTTTGCCGGTCGTATTCACGACCTTCGCCCGGAGCCGGATGCTGCCGGAGGCGAACTCCGGGACAACATAGATCGTTTCGAACCGGAGTTCCGGTTCCAGCCGAAGAGAGACGTCCCCCCAGATTCCCCCCTTGATGTTCGATTTTCCCCACTGCGAACCATAGGTGTGCTTCGCCTGTTTCACCGTGCCGTAAACCATTCCGAAATCGGTGTTCACCTGCATGGTCAACTGGTTGATCCCGGGCTTTACGAAATCGGTCACATCCACGGTCCACGGGACAAACTCTCCGTGGTGACGGCCCGCACGCCGCCCGTTGATCCAGAGAATCCCCTCATACCCGATCAATTCAAAGTGCAGCAGAACCCGCCGCCGGAGCAATTCCGTTTCGGAGAGCTCGAACGTGTGACGGTAACAGCCGGTCACAAAGGATTTTTCCTTCTCGTAGAAATCCTGGTATTTCCGGTACCAGTTCAGCGGTACCGGAATCGTCTCCCAGGTGGAATCGTCGAACCCGTTCTTTTCAAAACCGCGCGGATCCTCCGGGAAAGGCCGTTCCGCCTTGGAGAGACCGGAAAATTTCCACTCCCCATTCAACGACCGTGTCACGCAGAAATCCCCCGGTTTCAACTCCGCGCCCCCGGGGAGCGTCACCCGCACCTCCTCCGGCGCGATCGCGGTCTCCGCCGGGGCGGGAGCGGCCGGAGGAGGGTAAAAGGGGGGGATCTCCGCGGCCGGCAGAGCGGCCGCCACCAGCAGAAGTAAAATAATTCTCTTCATCGTTCCATTCAATCCATTATCTTCTTCGTCACAATTCGCCTGAGTTCCACCGGTCCGAGCAATCCCGACGGAATCGGCTTGTCGTTCCTGCTCCACCCCTTCGAATGGACCCAGGTAAACCGTCCGGATTCCGAGCGGGGCCTGTCTTCCAGTACCCATTTCGGCCAGCCGTCAACGGTCTCGTCGCTCCACTCGCATTGCTCATCGCCGATCAACCGGTTCACCCACAAATTCGTGACCCGGACGGTCAGCCGGTTGCTTCCCGGCCTCAACAGACCGGTCACGTCGCACTCAAAAGGCGGCTTCCACAGAATCCCGCAGGAGACTCCGTTCAATTCCACCTCTGCCAGATTCTTCACCTCGCCGAGAGAAAGAAGCACCCGTTCCCCCGGCTCACCCGAGCCATTCCACTCAAACCGGCCCGTGTAGACGGCCCGACCCGAAAAATAACGGATCCCCGGATCAGCATGTTCGCTCCAGGAGATCAGTTCCGGCAGTTCCACCCGCGCCGGCGCACCGAGGTCCGGTGGAAATTCCAGCGTCCACGGCCCCGTGATCCGAACCGGTTCAGGTATGCTCCCGACCGCAATCCGCCTGACCCCGCCGCCGGAACCGGTGATCCGTACCGTTCCGGGACGATGAAATTCCACGGCGAGTCCGCCTCCGTCGAGAGCGACCGGAACAGCCGCCGGTTCCCGCGGCCCCATGTCGGGACGCAGGGAGAAGGAGTTCTTCTCCCGGATGACCGCCTCATGACGTTCCCCGCGAAACCGGTAGGCCAGAAAAAGTTCCTTGTAGCGCCCCGGGGCGGGATCTCCACCGAGAGCGGCATTCTGAACTGCCAACGACAACCCCTCCGGCGTCACCCGCCCTCTCAACACTGCCGTAACGTCGGAGCTGCCGCCTCCACCCCGACCGCGGTAGATTGCCTTTTCGATTTCCACCGGGGGAGTACCGTTCTCTTCCACGACAAAGGATTCCGCCGGCGGCCGGCCGCCCGGAGCAAAGATCACGAAACAACTCTCCTGTGGACCCAGCGCAAACGGCAGGCGACAACGCCCATGATCCATCTCCCGGCACACCGGAATGGAAACGATCCGCCCGGAATCCGGAAGCCAGAGCTGGGGAGCTTTCCCACGCCCCGCCCGGAACGTCATCTCTCCGGAGTAGTGAAAGTCGCTGCTGTTGTAAATGAAATAGAGTTCCACCTCCTTTTCGCGACGGTGAAGGAACCGGATACCGGGAGCCGCCGCAAAGTCGGGAACAACCCCGGCCAGCTCCATGATCCTCACCGGATCCGCCGAGACGATCAACCGCCCGCGCCCCACCCGGCGGACGGTGTCCGGGGAGGGTTGTTCTCCCCACAGCTTCTCACGGAGCATAGCATATTCCCGGTCGTCGTCTCCCAACGACGGAGAGTGTTCCGGAGGGACTCCGGCAACCGTCGCACCCGCCTCCAGCAGAGCTGCCGCCTTCTTCAAGGTCGCCAGCGAAAGATGACGGTCGCCGCCCAGGCTCAGCGCGGCGTAACTCACCCCGGAAGGCACAATGATCCGGCCACCCTCAACCCCTGTAAACTCCCGGAGATCATCGCTGCCGCAGTAATCCGCACTGTATCCGGCATCCGAAAGCGCCGGCAGTTGGGGGGAATGGTTCGGCCTTCCCTCCCCGGCCAGAATCAGCAGATCACCGACGGATTCTCCGCTCTGCAACAGAAACTGGGAGCGATTGATGTACTCCACCCACGGACGCCCCTGACTCCACCAGGTATTGTTGCGGTTCAAATGGGAACCGTATCTGTCGAGCGAAAACCCCGGACGCACATTCAGTAACGGCTGATGTACAAAACTGTGCATGATCAACAGAGAAATCCCATCCGCCCAGGCACGATCTCCATGTTCCTTGAGCTGGCGCGGATCCTGCAGGTAACGCCCGGTATCCGCATGGGCGGTGAACGCCTCGGCACCGACACGGCTTTTCCCGAAAAAATGGGCGCTGGAGGAGGAGACCCGGTCAACCGGTGTCCAGTTGATCCAGAACTCTCCGGCGACAATTTCCGCATTGCGACCGCAGCGCAGCTGATCGAAAGGCCCGTCGTAAGGTTCCACGATCGCGGTCAACCCGTTCCGCCGGCAGAGTTCTGCGAAATAGTCGTAATAATTCTCCGCAAAGAGATCCGCAACAGTCCGTTGAAAGTCATACAGGAAACGTGCGGAATCCGCCACGGACCCCACCACAAATCCCTGTGTCACCGGCAGCCACGGCATCAGATCGTATCCCCGGCGACGGGTGAACTCCCCGGCAAAGCCTTCCGTCCAGTTCTGCCCGCCCACCTCATAACTGTCGATGGTCGCATAGCGGAGCGAACCGTACGGCCGGGCATCCGCAATCAGTTTCGCCATCATCTGCGGCCAGTGCGCATCAAGACCGCGCCGGGAGAGCTTGTCGCACTCCAGCCCCCTGAAGTCGATCGGTTTGTTGGTTGCACCGGTCGTGGTATAGCCGATGCGCAGAAGGATCCAGTCCCCCTCCGGCGCCCTCCACTCCAGAGAGCCATCCGGCTTCAGGTATTTCGTCAGATCGAGTACCGCTGCCGGGGCGACGCCACGCATCCCGGCCTCCCCGGCCTCCGGCGGCACGTAACGAAAGCGCTGCCGGGATGAATTTCTGTCGGCGATTCCGGGAATCATCAGCGTATTCAGCAGCCGGATTCCGGCGACCCGGACTGTCCGGGCCTCCGCGCCTGAAACCGGGTTCCGGAAAGAGAACCGGAAGAACCGCGCCTTCACGCCTCCGGTACCGAAATTCAGGTATTCCGGATCGGCTATCCCACTCTTTCCTGCCCGCCTCAGCGAACCGGCAGGCCGGAATCGCTTCCCGTCATCGGAAACGGAAATTCGCACCTCGGGCAACGGAGCCTCCTCCCCGAAAAGAATCTCGACGGCACGTGCCCGGAACGGCGCGGCAAACCTGTAAGTGATCTCCCCGGCATCTCCGGCACGCTGTCTGAGCGGTACGGCAACGGCTGTGGCAAGTTTTCCATCCACCAGAGCTCCGCCCTCATCCAACGGAAAATCCGCCGAGATCTCCGGCTCCGGCATCCATGCGCCGCCGGGAAACGCGAGCACCGCGACATCGTGATAAAAACCGTGCCGGATCACCGGCTGCTCCAGTCGAAACGGCCCTTCTGCCGGGCCGGCAATCTGTTGAAACGTCGACACCAGACGCTTCATGGAATCCTCCGGCCGGATCCACGGACCGCCCGAACTTGACCAGCCCGGACAGTTGTGCACCCCGAGCGCCAGTCCCAATCGGCCGCACTCCGCTGCGGCATGCCGGAAAAGTTCCCGCCATTGTGTGCTCATCACCTGCGGCCATCGGCCAGGCGTCGGAGGAGTCTTGGTCACCGTGAAGATATGCGCGGCACCGTAGCCGATCTCCTTCATCGCCTCGAGGTCGGCGGTGATTCCCCGTTTCGTGACGAAATCCCCGGCCCAGTGATACCAGGTCTGTGCCGCCGCCTTCTGCGGCGGGTCCGCAAAACCTTTCCGCAACCGCTCCAGCGTCTCTCCCCCGGCCGGCAGCATCATCGTTCCCGCGACACAGAAGAACACCCCCACCCGGGCCACAGCCCCGATCCACGTCGTCACTGGACGCCGCCTATTTCTTCGGGTGGTCCACATAGACCGCCCAGGCATATTTATTCTCCTCCACCGCGTAATTCATTCTCTCACTCGGCATCAACTCCACATGGCCGTCGAAGAATACGACGTTCGCCGACTCCCTGCCGTGCCGATAGGCGACGATCATCGTCAGCGGGGACTGCTCTCCGCGATACCGCCACGAATCGATCGATTTGGTCGGATTGCTCCCGCTGGTTCCGATCCATAGATCGAGGGCATCCATCAGCATGATCTTCGCGCTGGCATGTCTCACCCGCTGCATTCTGTAACAATTCTTCTTGACGTCGCCGACCAGAGCCTCGTTGACGTAGTTGTCATCGACGAGATGTCCGAACCCGTTGATCCCATAGGACTTCGTTATTTTGTTGTAATTGGATTCCCCGCTGCCGCTCCGGACCGCGGTCGACTCCGGGCACAGGATTCCGGGCGAATAGAGCCAATCGGCCACCAACGGATTCGGAGTCGCTCCGATCAACTGCTTGAACTGCGGCAACTTGGCCCACTCCTGAATGCTGATATATCCGTCGCTCGCGTCGGTATACAACACCATTGTCGTTCCGAATTGTTTCAGATTCCCGGTACATTTGATCTTGCTCGCCTGTGCCCGCGCCTGGTTCAGAGCAGGCAGCAGCATCGAAGCCAGAATGGCGATGATCGCTATTACAACCAGAAGTTCGATCAATGTGAAGGAACGGGGTCCGTCCGTTCTTTCACCATCTCCCCGCGTCCGCCGATAAGTCTCCGAAGCAACTGCTCCGGGCACACGCATCGTTCCGGTTCCACTCCTGTGCCGATAAAAAAACATTTCAGATTCTCCTTTTACGTTCGGTTGTTTTCACCGTTCAAACGGCTCCGCCGCCCCCAATGCCATTCAGCTGGTCGTTCCCTGAACAAACTTCACCGGCAGAAGCTGCCGACGGGGAGGCTGTTCCGGATTTCCGATCAATTCGATCATCCGCGCTCCGGCACGGCGCCCCAGTTCAAGGTCGTCCACCAGAACACGGGTGATACCTCCCGGCTGCGTCACCTGTGAGTCGCAGCTTGCGAGTGCGAAACGCTCCGGAAACGCAACCCCCGTTCCGGCCAGGAAATCGTGCAGCCCCCTTGCCGTCCTGCCGCTCGAACAGAGAATCGCGGAGATGTTCCCGCCATCGCTCAACAGCCGGCGACCGATTTTTTCACAGGATGCCTGCGAGTAGTCACAGGAGATTTCCAGAAGCACCTCTTCCGAAAGAAGACCGTATTCCCGGATTCCCCGCCGCACTCCCGCCTCCATCATCCGGGTTACGGAGGAGGCCGGGTCGGCGGCACACCATGCGATATGCCGGTGTCCCCGTTCGAGCAGATGGCGTACCATCTGATAACCGCCGTCCGTATAATCATGGCAGATCAGCTCGCACTCCCGCGTCAAGTCGCCGGGATGTGAGGTGATGAACAAATGCGGATAATGCCGCACGGTCAGTTCCGACCAGAACTCCTCATCGGCGCAGGCGCCCCAGACCAGCAGCCCGTCCAGCAGATGTTGCTGAAACACGCTCAGATACTCCCGATCCGCCTGGAACTCGTCGTCATTGAACAACACCATGAGCCGGTAACGATGTTCTGCAAACATGGCTTCCATTCCACTGATGATCCGGATCAGATGCTGATCCTCGAAAACGTGCATTCCGGTCCTGCAGTGGGAAGGAGTAACCAGTCCGATCACGTCAGAACGTTTTGCGAAAAGACGTTTCGCATTGATGTTCGGCTGGTATTCAAATTTGCGCGCCACCTCCAGAATCCGCTCCCGTGTCTTCGCCGACATCGGGTAGGAGGGATCGTTCAGCGCTTTGGAGACCGTGCAGGTACTGAGCTTCAGATACTCCGCCAACTCCCGGATGGAACAACCTTTCACCATAGTTCGCAGCCATATTATAACATGTTATATCTTACATGTTATATATTATGAATCAAATCAGTGAAAAAGTCAAGGGGCCAATGGAAATAATGCGTTATTTTCCGATTAAAAACAGATCAGAAAATGTTTCGCACACTCACAGTTCGGACAATCACCGCTTTCCGCAAGAGGAAAAAAGAGGACGGAAACGGCGAGAGGCTCCGCCGGGAAACCACCCCGCAACCGCCGCTTTCCGCCCGGGCGGAAAGCGGCGGAATCAGAACTGCTGTACCGGCATCGTGCCCGACTGGGAATCCGCCGACCGGCTGAACCAGCCGCGCGGTGACCTGCGGATCTTCACTCCGATCGGAATCTGCCGGCCGTTCCGCAGAATTTCAAGAGAAAGCTGGGAATCCGGTTCCGCCGCAAAAACGACACTTTGCAGGTCACTCGGAGAATCGATCTCGCGCTCCGCGGCCTTCAGGATCACATCCCCGGGCTGCAGGATTCCGGCCGCCGGGCTGCCGCGGAAAAGCTGCTTGACCACCACACCATGCCGGAGATTGGCACGCTGACGCTCTTCGCGGTCAAGAGGGGCGACGACAACACCGAGCCACGGCCGCTCGACATGCCCGTTCCGGATCAATTCATCGGCAACTTTTCCGGCAATCTCCGAGGAGATCGCGAAACTCAGCCCGATGTTTCCGCCGGAAGGCGAGAGGATGAAATCATTGACTCCGATCACCTCCCCTTTTATATTGAGCAGCGGACCGCCGGAGTTGCCGGGGTTGATCGAAGCATCTGTCTGTACGTAACTCTCCTGCAGATTCACCCCGACCCCGCTGCGCTTCTTGTTGGAAACAATGCCGACCGTCACCGTGCGGCTCAAACTGAACGGAGCACCGATCGCGATCGCCCAGTGGCCGATTTCAAGCTCATCGGGATCGGCAAATTCCAGGACCGGATAATTTCCCTCCTGCTCAAGTTTCAGCACCGCAAGATCGGTCGGCGGATCCACCCCGATCACTTTTGCCCGGTATTCGCCGCCGTCGTGAGTGGTCACCCAGAAGGAGTCCTGGTCACGCACCACATGGTAATTGGTCAGAATAATCCCTTCCGGACGAATGAAGAACCCGGATCCCTGGCCGGAGGGCACCTCCAGATAATCGATCTTCCGGCGCCCGTAGTCGTAAGGATTGAAATAGGGATCCACGACACCGATCCGCTTCTGGGCGGTGATCAGAACCACCGCCGGCATCGAACGGCCGATCGCCGCGGCAAGCTCATTCTGTAACGCGCCACCCCCGGGTACGGCAACCACCGCCGGCTCCGGAACGGCGGGAAGAGCCGGCTTCTCCTCCGGAATCGGCCGGCAGAACCGGAACAACCCGACTGCGGCAACCGCTCCGAGAAGCGCCGCCGCAAACATCGCCAGAAACAACTTGAATCCTCTCACTTGAACCTCCTCCTTTGCTGTCTCTTCAAGATCTTGTAACATAATAAGTTTTGTGAAAAAATCAAGCGGGGAAATCAAAAAAAACGATTATTATCTTCCAAAACGGTAGTGTTTTTTTCGGAAGATCGACGGGGAAAGCTCTGTCTCCAGATCAGGCACGGTACCACTTCGGCACGCCGCGGCTGCGCAGCCGTGCAACCAGCCGTTCCCGACGGGCGAGGATTTCGGCGCGCTCTCCGCAGAGTCCGGGATCGCGCAACGGAACACCGGCAGTCGATTCCAGGATGATATGACGCTCTTTTTCAGGCAATGGCAGCGGCAACAGAACCGGATCGAAAGCGGCGACGGTACCGCCGCGCTTCCTGCCGAAGGGGGGAGACTCCCCGACCGCCAGACCGGAACGCAACAGCGCGCCACGGTAGGGGAAGCTCGAGCAGTAGCTCGCCATCACGCCGTCCGGCTTGAGCAGCCGGACCAGTTCGCGGATGAAATCAAAACTCCAGAGTTCCGGATTGCAATCCGGGGAGAACCCGTCTGCGTAGATCAGGTCAAATCCAGCCGGCAACTCCCGGACCGTCCGGCGGGCGTCCCCCTCGCGCAGAACGACCCGGCACCTCAGTTCCCGAAACGCTCCCGTGTCGCGCAGCGCGCCGCAGAGCCGCGCCTCAAGCGTCCCCTCCGGGTGCAATCGCAACGCGGCATCCAGTACCCTCCGGTCGACTTCGAGGGAAACGATATCGAGCCGCCCGCCACAACGGAACGCAGTCGCGAGAGCAGCGGCGGCATTGACACCGAGCCCGAAACCGACATCCAGCAGCCGGACCGAACCACGTGCAAGACGTTCCGCCAGCCGGGTGGGTTCGACGAACTTGCGCTCCGCCTCGGTCGCAGCACCGGCAAGGGAATGAAAGTGCTGGCGGAAGCCGGGATGGTAGAGTGTCTGCGATCCATCCCCCGTCACGACCCGCGGAAAGAGTTCCCCTTCTCCCGTTGCGAAACGCTGACGGAAGAACTTCAGAAACTGCCCTTTTTCCATCCACCATTTCGGAGCCAGGATACGATCGGGTTCGGCTTCGGCGGTCAACCGCATCACCAGCCAGTCGTCCGGCAATTCCCGCAGAAACGCGGCACACCAGTCGGCATATTCATACTCATTGAGAGGAATCGGCTTCACTGGGAACTCCGGAGACGCGAGCGCCGTACCCCGCAACGTCAGCAACGGATGTACCTTGACCGCCCGGAAGGGAAGCCGTGCGAGACGGCGTCCGGTCTCGATGAACTCCTCCCGCGTTTCACCGGGCAGCCCGGCGATCACGTGACACGCGGCGGAAATGCCGGCGGCAGCCAGGCGCTGCGAAGCCGTCACCACCGCAGTAAAATCGTGCCCGCGCCGGATCAACGCAAGCGTCCGGTCATGGGCGCTCTGCACCCCGAGTTCCACCCATACCTCATACCGGGCGGCGAGTTCCCGCAAAACCCCGATCACATCGTCGCCGAGGGCGTCCGGCCGGGTTCCGACGATCACGACGCGAAAATCGGCGCACGACAACGCCTCGGCGTAGAGTTTACGCAGCACCTCCGCCGGAGCGAAGGTGGAGGTAAACGCCTGAAAGTAGGCGATGTAAGGCGGTTCCGCATGATAACGACGCCGGGCGAAGGCAATCCCGGAAGCCGCCTGCCCGGCAAGATCGAGATGCCGCGCAAGATGCCGCGCCCGGCTGCCGTCCTCGGCGCAGAAAACGCAGCCGGGGCCGAAGCGTCCCGGCCGATTCGGACAACCGAGCGCCAGGTCGAAAGGGATCCGGTGGAGTTTCCGCCCGTAACGTGCAGCGATTTCATCGCTGAAAAAATGCAGTTGATTCATTTGACGATTTTCCGGTTTCGCGTTAATGTATAGTGTCAACAGTTTTTTGCAACTCAGCACGGGGAGATCTCTACATGAAAATCGCAATCATCGGCGGCGGCGTCGCCGCTTTTGAGGCCGCCTGCGCGGCGCGGGCGCTTGATCAGACAAGCGAAATCGTGCTCTACAGCCGTGAAGCCGTACCGCCCTACCGCCGTCCCGCTCTCTCCGGAATGATCGCGGAGCCGATGGCCGATGCACAGTTCTTCATCAAGCCGCCCGCCTTCTACGAGGAGAAACGGATCCTGCTCAAGTTGGGAACCGGCGTGCGCTCCATCGATCCGGCGGCGGGGAAACTCCTGCTGGATGACGGGGAAGAGGCCGCGTATGACCGCCTTCTGCTGGCGACCGGCAGCCACTGCTTTCTGCCGCCGGTACCCGGAATCGACGGGAAGAACGTTCTTTCCCTGCGGGAGTTCCGTGATCTGGAAGAAATCCGGCGCCGGATCGAAGGGGGTGCGCGGAACGTTGTGGTGATCGGCGGCGGGTTGCTCGGGCTGGAGCTGGCCGCGAGCATTCTTGCGCGCGGCTGTACCGTCACCGTGATCGAAGGCTGTCCGGCGCTCCTGCCGCGAAACCTCGACGCCGAGGCGGCGGAGCTGGTCAGAAGCCGTCTTGCCGCAATTCCGGGCCTGACTCTCAGATTCGGGACCTGTGTCAAGGCGATCACGTCGGCCGGGGTCGAGCTGAACGGGAACGAAACGCTCCCGGCCGATCTCGTGCTGGTCTCCGCGGGAACCCGTGCCAATCTCGAACCGGCCGCGTCAGCCGGATTGAAATGTAATCGCGGCATCGTGACGGATGATGCAATGCGAACCGGGACACCGGGCATCTTCGCCGCTGGCGATTGTGCCGAGGTCAACGGGGTCTGCTACGGGCTCTACACCGCCGCCAGGGCGATGGGTCAGACCGCAGGAACCAACATCGCCAGCGGCAACGCAGTATTCAAGCCAGAGGCCTACCCGGCCCGGCTGGCAGTATTCGGCCTCAAGATTTTCTCGGCCGGACGCCTCGAGGGAAATTCGTCAAAGGTCGAGCGGGACGATGCAAAAGGGACCTTCCAGAAGCTCTTCCATGACGCGGCCGGGAAACTGGTCGGATGCATTCTGATCGGAGATCTCCGGGCGGCCATGAAACTTCAGGCCGAGATCGATCAGGGACTTTGACTTCCGCCGCGTTTCTCAAAGTGCCTCGTCAGAGGAATCAAACTCGAATCCGGGCGTTTCCGCGGGCTCCTCACGTCTGTCACACCAGCGATGGGGGCGCCGGTTCTTCAGCCAGAACAGCAATGCACGGACGTCGGGAACGATCTCCTTGACTACGCGGCGGCGCCGGGCGGTTTCGAGAATTTCCCCGGTGTTTTTGTCGAACAGCTCTTCGGTCTGGATCTCCTCCTGTTTGAATCCGAGCGCACGTCTCAACAATGCCCGCTCGACGGCATCGGCCGGTTTCTCATCGGGGGTTTCAAATCTGGGCATGGTCATTCTTCCTCTCCTCCTGACATGGCAGTGAACGATTCACCGGTACCGCGGCGCTTCACAACATTCAGCTTCCACAGTTCTCGATCGGGGCGCACCCGTCCGGTACCGGCAAAACCGTGAAAAATGTCAACTCCCGTCTTGTATGAAGCCGTACCGCGGGGTAAGTTATAGTATGAGCCATTCAAAAACAGGAGCATCGTCGAATCATGCAACTCATCACCGATGAAATCAAAGGTTATCTTTCCAACTCCTCCTGGATCCGCAGGATGTTCGAAGCCGGCATCGAATTGAAAAAACAGTACGGAGCCGACAAAGTCTATGATTTCAGCCTCGGCAACCCCGACCTTCCGCCGCCGCCGGAAGTGAAAACCGCACTGGAGCAGATCACCGCGAGAGTCGGCGAACCGTTTTCGATCGGCTACATGCCGAACGCCGGCTATCCTGAACTGCGCGAACAACTTGCAGTGCATGTGTCAAAAGAGCAGAATGTCGAACTCCGAGGGGAAAACATCGTGATGACCTGCGGAGCGGCAGGGGGACTCAACGTCTTTTTCCGCGCCGTGCTGGAGCCGGGGGACGAGGTGATCTGTCCGGCCCCCTACTTTGTCGAATACGCCTTCTACGCGGGCAACTACGGCGGGAAACTGGTACCGGTGCCGTCGAAAGAGTTCACCTTTGAGCTCGACATCGACGCGATGGAGAAGGCATTCACGCCTAAAACACGCGCCGTCATTCTGAACTCGCCCAACAATCCGACCGGTCAGATTTACTCCCGGACCGAACTCACCAGACTGGCCGAGGTCATCCGTGCGATGGAAAAGAAGTACCATCGGGTGATCTACGTGCTCTCCGACGAGCCCTACCGGTTCCTCAACTTCGACAATGTCGAGCTGCCGGGAACGTTTGAGCTGTTCGACCACAGCGCGGTGATCGGTTCCTACTCCAAAAACCTCTCCCTGGCCGGGGAACGGCTCGGTTACATCGCGGTCTCCCCGAAAATTGAGCAGGTCAGGGAACTGATGGCTGCGCTGGTTCTCTGCAACCGGATTCTCGGTTTCGTCAACGCGCCGGCGCTGGCACAGCAGATCCTCGCCTGCTGCATGGAGTCTCAGGTGGATCTCGACATCTACCGCGTCCGCCGCGACGCCATGGCCGGAGTACTCCGCGAGGCGGGAATCGAGTTTACCATGCCGCGCGGCGCCTTCTATTTCTTCCCGAAGTCGCCGGTTGCCGATGAAAGCCGTTTCGTCGACGCACTGGTTTCCGAACGGATCCTGTCGGTGCCGGGACGTGGTTTCGGCTGTTCCGGTTACGTACGTCTGGCCTTCTGCGTCGGACTGCCCGTGATCGAAGGGGCGGCCGAAGGATTCAAACGTGCCGTGGCCTCTTTGAAATAAAAACGGTTTTTCCCGAAGAGCAGAAACAACGATCCGGAGGTGGATTATGGTGATGAAGAGACAACTGCTGCTGGCAGCAGTGCTGCTCGGAATGATGGTCGGGGCCGAAACTCCGCCGCCGGTGCGGATCGCAGTGATGGATTTCAGCTCGATCGACACCCGGGGACAAAGTTTCCTCGAGTCGCCGGCGGTGAAGCTCTCCCCACACAGCCGACAGACTCTGAATGCCGAAGACCGCAAATCCATCAACAGCGTGATGCAGGGATTCATCCGGATGATCGACGCCTGGGACGGTACCAGGGATGCCGCATTCGACCGCCGGATCCTGCTCGATGAAAACGAGCGCAACTGGGCAAAGGCGGTTGCACTTTATCAGACGGTCGTGTCGGGCCCGTCACGACCGATGGTGATCGGGGCGGAGTACTTCACGGCGCAGCTGGGAAGCCGGAGCGGTAACTTCTCCTGCATCGGCCCGGAGGAAACCGCCGCGGCAATGAAAAAGGCGGCAACGACACCGGATTTTCCGCGCGGCGCCTTCGTCAGACTGATCGAACTCACCGGTGCGAACTATCTCGTCACCGGAACCGTTTCGGATCTGCGCAGCCGGGTCAGTTCCTTCAAAGGTTACGGGATCGAAACAAGAACCACCACCTGGCAACTCGATGTGATCCTGAGGCTGATCGACCTCGAAAACGGAAGTGTCGTTCACGGCGGCGTCTACACGGGGACCCTGCGGGAACAGGAACCGGTCAGCGTCGATGGAATCGACAACAACAAGTTCCAGACCCTGATGAATATGGCGCTCAAAAAAGCGGCGGATGAGTTCGCCGGTATCGCGGAGAAGCTGGCGGCCTCCGCACAGAAACAGCCGGAGTCCGCACAGGAGGAGGGGAAAAAATGAAAATCTCGAATCTTGTCCTCATGGCTCTTCTCGCCTGTTGCTGGCCTCTCGGGAGCGCCGAAACCCTCGGAATCGCTCAGCCTGTCGCCCGGGGCGGCGTCCCGGAGTCTGATGCGGAAGCACTCTGGGCAATGCTGGAATCGAAGGTTGACGGCGGATACCGTCTGGTGACCCGGGATGCGCTGCAGGCGGTGCTGACCGAAGCGGGGTTGGCAAACGCATCCGGTCTGGTGGACCCGGATGGTACCAGAACGGAGCCCGGAAAACTCAAGGGGGTGCGCTACCTGCTTATAACCACACTGTCGCGTCTCGGCAACTGTCTCAACGTGAGTTTTGCAGTCATCGACAGCTCAACCGGAGTCGTCGATCCGGAACGCCGTACCACGGAACAGGTGCCCGATCTCACTTCTCTCGCGCCGCGTCTCGACGGCATCTTGACGAAGATCGGCCTGGGACGCACCGAAGCCGCCTCAGGCGGAGCAGTGCTGCTGGCGCCGGTCATACGCATCAGGGGAGCTGTGCCCGGCTATCTGGCGCAGGAATTCCGTTCCCGGTTGCAGAGCAGCCTGCTCGAGCGCGGAGTACGGCAGTACAATCTTGAAACGCTCAGCCGGGTGCTCCACGACAACGGGATTCCGGATCCCGCGGCGGCGACGCCGTCCGACTTCGCCCGGCTCGGGGGAGTGATCGGCGCAAACTATCTGATCCGGCCGGAAGTGACTCGTTTCGAATTCGTGACGACCACCCGTTACAACGAACTGAGCGGAACCGAAACCTCCCGCAGCATCGGTTACTTTCAGGGGGAAGTGCGTGTGATCGACAGCCATACCGGTGAGGTGATCGCCGCACTGCCCTTCAAGGAGATGATGAACCGCAACAAGATCCCCGCCTCGGTACGGAAGGACTATACCGAGCGCGATTACGGCGAAGCCCTGATCGATGCCGCGCTGCCCGCTCTCGTCGAAAAGATCGCCCCGGCCATCAAGACTGCAGAAACGACGAAGTCGGCGAAATAGGGAAAAGAGGGAATGGCGACCCATCTGAAGAAACGGCCTCCCGTTTCCATTCTGCTGCTGACGGCAGCCGCCGTTCTCGGTGGCGGATGTTCCACCGTGGTCAACAGCCACACCCGGAAAGCCGCCATGATGGGGAACTATCTCGCGGGGGACTTCGCCACCGCGCAGCAGCAGATCTCAGAGAAACTGAAATCCACCGCCGGTACCGGGGATGAGCTGATGTGGCGGCTTGAAGCCGGAAGCGCCCTTTTCAACTGCGGACGTTACGACGAAAGCGTCGCCGAATTTGAAAAGGCGGAAGCGTTGATCCGGGATTACGACACGCGGGCGATCATCAGCCTGCGCGACACCGGTGCGGAAGGAGCAATGGCAGTCACCAACCTCAACGCACTCCCCTACCGTGGCTTCGCCCGCGACCGGATCATGATACCTGTATTCAAGGCGCTCGCCTATCTCGGGCGCGGCGACGAAGAGGGTTTTCAGGTTGAACTGCGACGGTTGCGTGCCGCTCAGGACAAGGTGATCGCCGATAATCGCACCTACTTCGAAGCGGAAGACAAAGCCTTGCGGAAAGCACAGGCCGAGAACAGGATCCCGGATGACGGGAAGACTGCCATCCGTTCAAATGAGGAGTTTGCCCGGGAGCTGGTCAAGGTACGGCAGGCCGCTCAGAACGGGTACGGCAATTATCTGAATCCGGCGGCGATCTTCCTCTCCGGCATCGGCTTCCTCCGCGACGGCGATCCTGAAAATGCCCTGATTGACTTCGAGCGGCTCCACCGGGCGATGACGGGCAACAGCCAGGTCGAACGACTCTACGTGACGCTGTTGCGCCAGACCGGGCGGGAAATTCCGCCGGAACTGTCGAAAGTGGCCCCTTTCGACTTTCCGCTGGATCGCGATGTGGTCTATCTGTTCTTCGCGAACGGACGCAGCGCCGCATTCCGCCAGGTTGCGGTCTGGTTTCCGGTGATGACCGCGTGGCCGGTCTGCGAATATTACGATGCGCCGTACCGGCGGGTGACCGCGGGTGACGCGACGGCGGAAAAACTGGCCGATTTCGACGGAATCCTCTCCCAGGAATACGATGAACGCCTCGCGGCAATGATCGCCCGGATCACCATCAGTACTTTGATCAAGGAGGGGGGCAGTTACGCCGCCTCCTATGCGGTCTACCGGGAGAATGAGCTGGCCGGTCTGCTGGTGTTCCTCGGCAGCATGTTCTACCGTGCGGCATTCAACACAGCCGATACCCGGAGCTGGGAAATTCTGCCAAAGGAGCTGCTGCTGGCAATCCTGCCGATGCCGGCGACACACGAGCTCGGGGTAACCGCCGCCGGGCCGGCCGGAACAAGAAAAGCCCTGATTCGTTTTTCCAGCCGCTGCCGTTCGGCGATAGTCTACATCAACGCTCCGAGCGCCGGTGTTTTTCAACCCCATGTCCTTGAAATGAACTCAAAATGAAGGAGAAGGAATGATGAAGATCCTTACCGTACTCACCATGGCCACTCTGCTTCTCACCGTCGGTTGTCAGAATACCGTCAACACCGTGGAAAACAGTGAGAAACAGGCGCAGGTAACCACCATTCAGGATACCCGGGTGATCACCGATCGCTTTTTGCGCGACCGGTTGAAAATCATCCGGGTCAACGTCGCCGAAAACAGCGACGGCTTTCTGCAGGTGCAGGTGGAGGCACTCAACGACCGGGTCGGTTACCTCGGGCAGTTCTGGAGCTGGTTGACCGACGCGAATCCCTACCGGGTGAACTACAAATTTTCCTGGTTCGACGACGCCGGCATGGCGGTTGCCACCGACCTTTCCATCTGGAAACAGGTCATTGTAAAACCAGGGGAAACCATCAATTTCCGCAGTGTCGCCCCGACGGCAAAGTGCAGGGATTTCACCCTCAGCCTTCAGGAAGCCGAATAAGAGTTCTTCTCAACAGAAAGGAGTTTTCATCATGAGTCATCGTATCCTTTTCTCCGTCGCAGCTGCGGTTCTGGCAACGGCGGCCGGCTGCGTCAGTGAGCCGGAGATCATCGACACGCGCGACACCACGACAAACCGGGTCCGCTCGATGGAGAAGGTTTCCTCGACCGACTTCATCGAAGCGGCGGAATACGGAATCAACAGCATTCTCTCGGATGAAATTTTCTCCGAGTACCTGGCGGAATACAAAGCGGCCGGACACGGCAACAGCCGTCCACTGCTGATGATCTCGGCGGTCCAGAACCGCACCACAGCACACGTCGACATGCCGCTGTTGACTTCCCGGATCAGCAGCGCACTGCTCAAATCGCGCAAGGTTCGGGTCACCAGTGTGCTGGCCGCCGATTCCGCCCAGCGTGACACCGCGTCAAAGGAGTTGCGGAATCTCGAGGACGACGAGGACTTCGATCAGCAGAGCGTACTTCAGCGCGGCACACTCAAGTCCCCCGACCTGACGCTCTCCGGAGCCATTATTGAGCAGCGCAATACCTCGGGCCGGACGACGGAACTGACCTATTTCTTCGATATGCGCCTGACCAATTCCCGTACGGGAGAGGTGGTCTGGGAGGATCACATCGAGATCGGCCGCCGCCAGAAACGGCCTCTTCTCGGCTTATAAAGTGCGGAAGTGGTTTTACCGTGACTCATCAGCGTAACCTCGAAATCGCAGTGCTGAATCAGATCAGCCAGGCGGTATTGCGTGAAAAGAACGTTTCCGCATTGCTCCGCCAGGTACTCGGGATCCTCTACCGCGAGATGGGGTTGTTGCGCGGCACGGTCACGTTGCGGCGGGGTTCGCAGCTGATCATCGAGGCATCCCACGGCTTGAGCGACGCGGAGATGCGGCGCGGGAAATACCGCCTCGGCGAAGGAATCACCGGGCAGGTGGCGTTGACCGGCCGCGCCCGGATCATTCCCGACATCGCCCGCGAACCGGAGTTTCTCTACCGCACGGGAGCGCGGGAACGCGATTCGCATGTAGCCTTCATCTGTGTGCCGATCATCCACAATGACGAGGTGATCGGTACGATGAGCATCGACCGCGAAATGGTCGCCGGAGCCGACCTCGAGCGGGATTTCAACCTGCTTGAAATCGTCGCGAACCTGACTGCGGAAGCAGTCTCCATCGGCGTCGGCGAATACGAGGAACGTTCCCGCCTGATCGCCGAAAACGCCCGTCTCAAACAGGCGTTGGATCGAATCAGCGGCCCCCCCGAAGTCATCGGGAACTGCCAGGCGATGCGAACCGTCTACGAGATGATCGAACAGGTCGCCGCCAGCAATGCAACCGTACTCATCCGCGGCAGTTCCGGTACCGGCAAGGAACTGGTCGCCCGGGCGCTCCACCGATCCGGCGACCGCCGCGACCGGCCGTTCATCATCGTCAATTCGGCGGCGCTGCCCGAAAACCTGATTGAAAGCGAGTTGTTCGGGCACGAGAAAGGTGCCTTCACCGGAGCGGTCAGCCGCCGGATCGGACGCGTCGAGGCCGCGGATACCGGAACCATCTTCCTCGACGAAATCGGCGACCTCGGCCCGGCGATGCAGGTCAAGCTGCTGCGTTTTCTCCAGGAACGCACCTTCCAGCGGGTCGGCAGCAACGAGGAGCGTTCCAGCGACGTGCGGATCATCGCCGCAACCAGCCGCAATCTGGAGAAACTGATGGCCGAAGGCACATTCCGCGAAGATCTCTACTACCGGCTGAATGTATTTCCGATTCTGCTGCCGGATCTGGCGGCACGCCGTTCCGACATTCCATTGCTGGCGGCGCACTTTCTCGAGAAATTCAACAAGCTTCACCATCGCAGAATCCGGCGGATCTCCCCGGCGGCGATGAGCAGGATGAGCGCCTACCACTGGCCCGGAAATGTACGGGAACTGGAGAACTGCATCGAAAGGGCGGTACTTTCGACCGCCGGCGACACCATCCACAGTTACGCCCTGCCCGCGGCGGTTCAGGCGGTCGCCCGGGACGAGGCGGCTCCCGCGGCCGGAGATTTCACGCGCCGGGTGGAAGCGTTCGAACGCAGCCTGATCGAAGAGGCCCTGCGCTCAAGTTCCGGCAACGTGGCGGCGGCGGCCCGCGACCTCAACCTGACCGTGCGGATTCTGCACTACAAAATCCGCAAACTGGGAATCGATCCGGCGGGATTCCGCTGAATCATCAGTGTCCGACGGTGTGTGCCGGTCGCGGCACGCGTCGGAAGGCGATATGGCGAACCCTTTTGCCCTCCTCGTTCCAGCGCACTTCGAAATCGCTGCGGATATCAGCCAGATCGGCGATCGCATCGGGAGCCGCGACAAAGAGCTTTGAATCGGAAATCACCCGGCAGACCGCGTCAAAATAGTACTCGTCGTCGCTGGAGAAGTGAAACACACCGGCCGGTTTCAACACCCGGTGGATCTGGCTGGTGAAGTCACTTGCCAGAAGCCGGTGACCGCGATGACGTCCCTTCGGCCACGGATCGGGACAGAGCAGATGGAGCCGGTCGATCGATTCATCAGGCAACATCACTCCGACCAGGTGGCGCGCCTCGACACGCAGCACGATCAGGTTTTCGATCTGCAGCCGATGGCTACGCCTGACCAGTTTACGCAACCGGCCGATCATCACGTCGGCGGCCAGAATCAACCGCTCCGGATAACGACGCGCCAGCTCTGCGGTGAAACTGCCGACGCCGCAACCGAGATCGAGCTCGACCACCGGTCGCGCGACAAGTTCCCCGCGGGGAAAAAGCTCATATGTGCCGGTGCAGATCCGGATCTCCCGATCTTCCGGGTGGGGGACGATCATCTTCGACTCCTTCAGATGGCATCGCGTTCGCTGGCCCAGGCGCGGATCGCCTTCACCGTCTCCGGCGCATCCATTCCGGTCAACGCCTCGGCGAATTTCCGGAAATAAGCGACGAACGCTGCACGGAAAATCGACAGATTGAGCACCCGTTCCGCAAAGAGTTCATCCTCATTCATCTCCTCGCCTTCCGGCAATTTGAAAGAGCTGAATACGAACTGATCGGCGTCGAAAGTTCCGGTCCAGATCTGATTGGCGCGGGTCAGGGTCAATTTCGCCTTCTTGAGCTTCTTGCCGACCGCCATGGCCGCCTTGGCCTCTGCACTGCGCAACGGACTGTCCCCCTTCTTGATCACAGTCTCGGCGGCTCCGCGCGCCTCGCCCGCTCCGGTGAAAAGCAGCGGGGCTTCGATCATCAGATCAAAT
This sequence comes from uncultured Victivallis sp., assembly GCA_944389895.1. GTDB lineage: Bacteria > Verrucomicrobiota > Lentisphaeria > Victivallales > Victivallaceae > Victivallis. Next base: position 90,266 of record CALXOA010000119.1, read on the forward strand.
TCACCGTAATCGGGGTGCTCAAGCCGGCCGACAGTCTCGCTGTAGAACCAGAGCCACATCAGAAAATCCCGTCCGATCACCGGTTCATCATCCGACCGGCCGTCAATCGACAACCGGGGAAAATTCGCGGCGGTGGTCTGAAAAAGCTTTTCCAGCAGCAGTTCCGGCCCGAGCTGTACCGGCTCCAGCTTCAACGTCTGATAGAACATATCGATGAAAAGTTCTATCTGGGTACGACTCGATGCTCCGACGCGCCGCTGACGCAGACTTTTCCCATCTGAC
>CALXOA010000120.1 GCA_944389895.1 uncultured Victivallis sp.
CCTCCATGTGGGAAGGTGGCGGCAGATCGCCGCGGGCGGCGGTGAGGTCGATCGAGAGCGGGGTCCCGAGTTCGCGCGAGATGATTTCCGCCGAGGTTCCGCCACAGATCACCTTGGTTCCCTTGAACTCCTGCAACATGTGTGCGCATTCGGCATCGCGGGCCTGGTCGAATGGAGGCCCGGTGAAGAGCAACATCCGGTGCGGTTCCCGGAAATAGAGGCAGGCCACCGAGATGTCATCGGCCGGGCGGAGGCCCGGTTCATGCGCAACCGCTTCGCGCAGGAGGCGTTCCGAGAGTTCCTGCGCTGAGATCTCCGGCAGTTCGGCGAGGGTCCGTGTGACGTATTCACGGACTCCGGAGCCGCGCCAGCCGAGCGGCAGCCGCTGGGAACCGAGTCCCGCCTGGGTGACTCCATCGGAGAAGAAAAGCAGCCGGTCCTGCGGCTGTGCATGGAAGTTGTAGGCGGTCATGGTTCGTTCCCGGTACTTGGGTGACGAGAACTCCCGTCTTTCCACTTCCAATGGTTTTCCTCCCCGGTAGAGTTGGAACTCCGGGTTTCCCATCTCCACCACGCTGGTTGCTCCTCCGAGTCTGGTATCGACGATCGTGAAGGTTGCATAACTGATCCGGCGTACCTGGCAGACCGGGAGCGCATCCATGATGATTTCGGCGGAATGGACGATTTCACGATCCTCCGCGCTGAAGCGCAGCGCCATCGTCGTGGTCATCAATGCGAGAATGTTCGCTTTCAGCCCGTGACCGAGCCCGTCCGCCAGTACCGCGATCAATCGTTCCTCGGCGGGGATGCGCCGGAAGGCGACGGCGTCGCCGCACGCCTTTTCGGCATGGTGACAACACTGGGCGAACCCGGTGTCGATGAAGAGAGGCGCTCCTGCGGCGCTCATGATTCCGTCTCCTTTGCGTTTTCGGCGTTGATCAGGCCGCTGTCGTCGGCATAGTCGTCGGCGATCGAACGCAGCAGAAGTTCGGTATCGGCCATCTGTTCTCCGAGCCGGCAGGCGATTTCCTGGACGGTGGCGATGTTGCGATCGATCACCTGCCTGGCTCGTGCGGCGATCTGTTCGCGCCGGAGCTCGGTGTTGGTGACGTCGAAGATTACCGCGCCGATGACTTCCCCGGGTTCGATGCTGAAGATATTCAGGTTGAAAAGCCGCTTCCCGACCTTCAGGGAATCGCGCCGCACATCGCGGCCGCTTTGCAGGGAGGACTCGAAAAGACCCGCGAATGAGGGAACAATCCGGCGCAGATCTGCTCCGGCCAGTCCGGGACAGGCTTCAAACATCTCAAGCGTCTCTTCTCCGAAAAGTTTTGCGAAATTGCGGTTGCACTCGATGATTCTGAGATTCTTGTCGGTGATTACGACACCGGAGGAGATACTGCGCAGAATGGCGTTCGCCTTCTTCTGAGCCTGCTTCTTGAGGTAGGAGACGCACATCGAGGGTTCGGCACGTCCGGCAAGGAGCGCCTGCGCGAAATTGCGGCAGGTGTCGTAACCGCAGCCATCGCAGTTGAGTTCATCCTCCGGAGTCGTTTTCCCGATGCTGCGGAGGGCGGAGATCAGGTCGCCGGCACCGGTTTCCGCCGGAGCAACCGCATCCGGCGGGAAAACCGCGTCGATGCTTCCGGCTGTACGGCGTTCCTGAGGCTGATCCGGCCATCTGGTGTGGCGCAGTACCCGAAGCCGTTCAAGCAGGCCGGGGGAGTCGTGTTCGGAACATGGGCCGTGCACGCAGCCTCCGGGGCAGGCGAGCATTTCGACGAAAACCGGATCGGATCCGGATTGCAGCTCCATTCCGTTGAAGGCGAGTTTCAGGTTGTCCAGTCCGGTCAGTGTCGCGTAATGCACTTTCCGGTTGGCGGTCTGAAACTGTATGGTATCGTTCATGCCGCCTTCCACCGGATAACGCGCTCCTTCTTCTGCGTCTTCCGGAAGAAAATGGTCTTCCGGTTCCGGAATCAACCGCGTCGGATCGATGGCTGCTTCCCGGAGCATCTGACGCAACTCCGGATAGGTCAGAGCGAGATTCAACAGCTCCGGACGGCGATCCGCCTCGTTTTTTTTGCCGATGCAGGGGCCGATGAAGACGATCCTGATATCTTCCCCGAAGTGGTCGCGCAGCATTCTGCAATGTGCCATCAGGGGAGAGCCGACCGGGGTGATCGCATCGGCGAGATGGGGCAGATAACGGCGTACGTAGTCGACCGCGGTCGGACAGGCCGAGGAGAGCAGAAGCCCGTTTGCTCCGGCATCGAGTTCGCCGGCGACCCGGGCCGATACGAGCTGGGCGCCGAGGGCGGTTTCACTGACGCCCGCGAATCCGAGCAGTTTCAATGCGCGGATCAGTTTCGGTGCTTCGAGGTCTTTGTATTCGCTGACCCACGAGGGGGCGAGAGAGGCGTAGACCGGGGCCGTCGCATCCTGCAGCAGCAGCCGGGCGCGTCCGGTATCGTTGCGGACCTGTTTCGCCTTTACCGGGCAAACTTCGACGCACCTGCCGCAGGCGACGCAGAGTTCCGGAATTACGGTGGCGTGGCCATCGCGTACCCGGATCGCCTTGACCGGGCAGTGGCGGACACATTTATAACAGTCCTGGCATTCCGCTTCGATGGTATAGACCGGGTAGGAGTGGTTCATCGTCGCTCACCATTGGTTTGATGGGTTGAAAATAGGAGGAAATCAGTCATGGCCGAGCTTGGCATCCAGCAGATCGATCAACGACTCGGAGTCGACACGTTCGAACTCCTCGCCGTCAATGCGGATGTTCGGGCCGGAACGGCATTTCCCGATGCAGCCGCGACCGGAAAGGGCACACTCCAGCTGATGCTTCGAAAGATATTCCTCGATAATCTGGAGATTGCGCTTGTTGCCGCGGGCGAAGCAGGAGCTGCCCATGCAGATCTCAATGGAATGTTTTTTCATGGTTTTCCTTTCGACGCCGTCGGGACGTCCGGATCGTTGTCGAGTTCATCGAGCCGTTCGGCAAGTTTGACCGATAGGACGGCAAGATCACCGCCGAGGTTGACACGCTGGCGGATGATATGTTCAGGCAGATGCAATGTGTGTTCGGTGAAGTTCCAGATCGCGAGAATGCCGCAGTCGACGAGGTATTCCGCGGTTTGCTGCGCCTCCTCTTCCGGGACGCAGAGGATTGCGAGCCGGATGTTGAGCCGCTCGGCGAGATGGCGGAACTCCGAGAGTTCGAATACCGGGATATCGTGGATTGTCTCCTCTCCCGGGGGAGGGGTCCGGTCGAAAGCGGCGATGATTTTCAACCCGTGGGCCGCGAATCCGGGGTATCCGAGCAAAGCCCGCCCGAAGTCGCCGGTTCCGACCAGAAAGGCCTCCGAAGCGTTCTTCCAGCCGAGAAAGGTTTCGATACCATCTATCAACTGTTCCACCGAATAGCCGACGCCGGGGGACCCGGTTACACCGACCATTTCGAGATCCTTACGGGCGGAAATGGTGTCTATCCGCAGTGCCCTGGCCAGAATCGGGCTTGAGACCCGGGCGACTCCTTCGCCGCGCAGGCGACGGAGTTCCCTGAGATAGGCCGGCAACCGCTTCAGTGCCGGAATGCTGTATGTTTTTTTTCCCGGCATGGTTTCTCCCGGAGCGTATTTTCAATCGATGGCATTCTTCCCGACTTTCCTGCAATGACACAGTAACCGCCGCTGTTGAAATTGCAAGCATTCCTGAAAAAATAATCGTGAAAAAAATTCTTCTTTTTGTTCGTCGCAGGAAAAACCTCATGGAGAAAAGGCTGGCGATTCTGCAGGAAAGGAGACGGCGAAATTGAAAAAATCTCTTTTTTTCTCCTTGATTTTAACGACTCCGCGGCCATAATAAAAGATGGACAAGGATTTCAAGGAATTGGAAAATGATGATTTCCCTGAAGGAGATCGGTAAAATCTGCGGCCTTGCGGAGTCGACGGTCTCGAAGGCTTTGAAAGGGGCTCCCGGCATCCGGCGCGAGACGGTGGAACGGGTGCGGGAAGTGGCTCGTCGTTACGGATATCAGCCGAATGCGATGGTCAGGTGCATTCAGACCGGGCGCAGCCGGAGTGTCGGGATTGCCTACAACCGTTTTCAGGATGAATTTGGCGGCGGGGTGATCAAGGGGATTCTCGAGGTCCTGTATGAGAACGATTACGATGCCTGCCTGATCAGCTGGGACCGGATGGTTCGTGACAACTATGACATTCTGAGTCGTTTCCGTTTTCGTCGTGTGGATGCTCTGCTGATGTTTCCCGCGGCTCTTTCGCCGCAGCCCTGCCATCTGGAGGCATTGCGGAAATTCTCCGGTCCGGTCGTGATGATCGACAGCGTCTGGGAGGGGTTCCGATCCGGATATGTCGGTTCCGACAGTCGGGAGGCGATTTTCGATGCTGTACGGCTGTTGCGCGAGCGGGGATATCGGAAGATCGGTTTGTTTTCCTACTCGGCGGTCAGCACTGGTGCGGCGCGGCGGGAACTTTTTTTTCAGGCGATGGCTGAAGCTGCTCTGCCGGTGGATCTGCGTTATTGCGTCGAGCTGACTGATTGCTGGAATGAGGTTTACGAGCGTGCCGCGGAGTTGTTGCGGCGCCCGGATCGGCCGGATGCGCTGTTCTGTTTCAACGACTATGTTGCGAATGATGTATTGAATGCAGCGCTGGATCTCGGGGTCGATGTGCCGGAAGAGTTGGGCTTGATTGGTTTCGGCAATCTTCCGTTCTGTGAACGGCTGCGGCCGTGCCTCGCCAGTATCGATCAGTTTCCGGAGGAGATCGGGCGTCGGGCGGCATGTCTGCTGCTCGATCTGCTGGATGGGCGTGAGGAGAATGCGTCCAAAGAGGTTCTGGTCAAATCGCGTCTGGTGTGTCGTGGGTCGGTGCGTGATGCCGTCATGGAGGACTCTGCTGCGTGCGGAAGATGAAAAAATTACCGCGGTTATGGTCGCGGGATTGAAAAAAGCAGGTTGGCGGGCTATATTACTTTCTCCTGCTGGAATTTTCTCCGTTTGCGGAAGTTCCTGCCCGGGTGGCTCAGTGGATAGAGCAGAAGTTTCCTAAACTTTTGGTCGGAGGTTCGATTCCTCTCCCGGGTACCAATTTTACCTCAGAATATAAAATTTTGTGCCGTTTTGTGCCACTCTTGCCTTTCAATCCTCGAAATCAGTGTTATTTTGGCTCACGAGGATAGTTATGAGGAAAGAGGGCAATTGCGAGGAAAGTCATGAAGCAGGAAGTCGGCACCATCTACCAGAAACCGAACGGGACATATCATTATCGTTATCAGATCAACGGTGAGCGCAAGTCGATCAGCCTGAAAACCAAGAATCAGGAAGAAGCGAAGCGGAAAGTCAAAGAGCTGCTTCCGGTTCTGAAAGCAACCAGCATGGAAGTCGTTTCGGCACATGTTGCTCACGCGCGCAATCTGATTAAGCCGGAAAACGTATTGTTGCTTACTGAAGCGTGGAATGTTTACTCAAAACATCCGAATCGTGCCACTCCTGCAA
>CALXOA010000121.1 GCA_944389895.1 uncultured Victivallis sp.
CGGCGGGCGTCGTAGAATTCAACGTTGAGCAGTGCGTTGAATGTGATTGGTCCCGCGTCGCGCAGACAGCGCCAGGAGTCGTCCGTTCCGAGCAGAAGCCTGCCGTCGTTTTCGATTTCCAGCAGGAGTTTCGGATAGTCGGCCCAGGAGACTTTGTCGAAATGCCAGACCTCGGTTGTGGTGGGATTGTACCAGCCGTCTCCGAGGATCACTCCGATTGCGTTGCGTCCCTTTTTCAGCAGACCGGTGATGTCGTAGGTGACGTAACGTGCTCTGCGGTCGTACTGGGTCACGACCGGATCGAGCACGTGATCACCCACCCGCCTGCCGTTGAGGTAAAGTTCATAATAACCGAGACCACAGAGAAATACTGTTGTTTTTCCGGTACCGTCGAAGGCGAACTCCTTGCGGAAAAACGGTGCGGGCTTTGCCGGCGCCTGCCAGCTGCTGTGGCAGAATCCCGCAGAGATCCAGTTGGAACTCCAGGAACGTGTCGTTTCACATGGAATCATGATTCATGTCCTCTGTTTTGGTTGAAGTCGATCGGCGTTTCGACACCTCCGGGGCTGTTCGCATCGCCGTCCGCACGGGTAAATTCCGAATCGGGGGAGAGCCGGCAGTTTTCGAGCAATCCCATATCCAGCTCAATGGCGATATCGGCAGGAGCCTTCAGCGTCAGCCGGGTTGTGTTTTCTTCTCTCTGCAGCCGGATTGTTACGGCTGCTCCGGTTGATGCGTCAAGCGCAACCCGTCCTTCGGCGAACGGGAGATCGCCGAGCCACGGGCGCACCAGCAGCCGCCCGGTATGGAGGGTTTCATGGTGAACTCCGAGAATTTCGCGCTGCATGAAACAGACCGGGGCGGCGCCCCATGCATGGCAGAGGCTTGAACGGGTTCCCCACTCCTCATAAGTGGTCACGGCTCCGTCTGTGATCACCATGTCATGCCAGTAACTGCGAATCACTTCGAGGGCTTCGGCACGGCCGCCGGAGTCGAACAGGGCGGTCAGCAGAAAGAACGTGCTCCACGGGGTATTGGTCGGCATCACCCACGGTTCCTTTTCACGTTCCGCAGAGCCGCATTCCGGACAGAAGGAGGGAACCCGCACGCTTTTGTAGGTGCGTGGATAGCTCTTTCTGAGGGTCCGACGCAGCATTGCAAGATTCTCTTCCGGTGTATCATGGATCCGGGCGAACCCGGCATAGGCGTGGGTGCTCTGGGAAAGAAGAGGCGGTACCCATTCGCGGATTCTCACCGGGCGCGGTGCCGTGATGAGACGCCCATCCTCCGGAGCGCATTCCGAAAGTGCGGCATTCTGCGGGTTGATCTCCGAACCGTCGGCGAAACGGAAGAACAACTCCCAGTTGAGGAGGTTCGAGGGAACTTCAAAACGAATCCGGTTCCGCCCGGGCATCAATGACAGTTCCACCGTTTCCGGATCATACATCGGCTGTCTGCCCCAGCTGGCCGTCCGGACACGTTCCAGGACGGGCGTTCCGTTGAGCAGGATGCGAATCCCGGCGTAATCGGCGTACTCGAGAACTTTCCGTTCTCCGGAGATGGAGTTGAGGTCAAATTCGAGAACACCGGTTCCGCCGGACCAGTGGCCGAGTTCACACGAGAAGTTGATCATCCGGTAACCGCGGTCATCACGGCGGTCGGTATCGGTGAAACACCCCGGCTCGGAAGCATGGCGGAATACTTTCCGGTAACTGTCCCGTACTCCGGCGTGGAGTGCCGCGTATTCGGCAGCCCGGCTTCCGTCCCCGAGGATGCGGCAGAGCTCCGCGTAGTCTGCGAGCGCACGGCAGTAGAGGGCGTTCATCGCTGCCGATTTTCCCTCTTTGGCCAGTTCGAAGGTATTGTCCAGATAGATGAAGTCGGGTGCTTCTACCGGATTTTCAAGCAGACCGTCCCGGCGGGCATAACGGCGGAACCGGCGGAGCATGGTATCGAGGTTGTCCGCGAGTTCGGCCGCGGGACCGGTGTCACCGGTGGCATGATAGTACCAGAGCACGAAGGAGACAAAGATCATCGAGTAGTCCGGCAGGGAGGCGCGGCCGATGAGCGATGGCGACAACAGGCGGCCGGAGACGAGTTTGCAGCCGTACTGGATCAGGCACTTGCGTGTCAGATCGCGGACTCCGAAAAGCCCCAGCGCAACCTGCGCCGAGGCGTAGGCGTCCATCCACTGCGCCTGATCGCGGTGCGGACAGTCGTTGTAGATATCATCCATGCAGACCTTCAACGTGGCGGTGGAGATCTCTGCGAGACGATTCAGCATCGGATCGGACGAACGGAAGAAGCCGATGTCGCGCACCGGGTAATTGTATTGCTGAATCCTCAGTTTTACGCTGCCCGGGCGGACGTTCCGCAACCGGATGTAGCGGCAGGCCCGTTTGTGAAAGCTTTTCCAGTGAAAAGGCCCTGCCGCGTCGAGAATCCGGTCGTCGTACATCACGCAACTGCCGGTGGGGGAGATCCATCCCCCTTTCAGATCTTCAATATATTCGACCTTTACGACACCGTCCTCCTCCGGTTCCGCATCCAGTTCAATGCGGCCGAAGCGCATGGTTCCAAAATCAGCCAGCAGTGCGCCGTCCGGCTCAACTTCGATTTTCACCGGTACAGTTTCCTGCTCGTGAAAAAGGGGGATCGGTCGTTTGCGCCAGCCGCCGACTCCGACGGTTGCCGTGGTGGAACGGGCGGCGGGGAAGGAACGGGCGAACCGGCGGGAAACCCATTGTGACTCTCCTGCGCCGAGACGGTAGTACTCGGCGAATCCGGTACCTGAGTTCAGGGGGACGTCGCGGAGATACCCTTCGAAAAATCCGGCTTCATAGGAATCCGCCGCCTGCAGGTGAAAACAGCTGCGTCCGGCATAGATGGTTTCGAGTTCGCAGAGAATGCCGAAGTCGCCGACGGCGGAATCGACATTCTGCAGAAAACAGAAGAACGCTTCCCCGGCGTCAAGCTCCAGCTCCAGTTCATCATAGTAGAGGCATGGTTCCGCGCTGCGGCAGGGCCCCTGATGAACCGTCCGGCCATTGACCGCGATTTCCGTGAGATTGGTTGCGTAGAATCGTAGGAATGCCCGTTCCGGGCGGGCGGGCAGGACCGTGGACGCCCGGTAAAAGACATACTGGTTGCGGCCCTGACGCTGGAGACTTTCCGTGGCCTGGCTGAAAACGTCGTCGGCCGTACCTGCGGCCGGTATCGATGGCGTGACCAGACCGGCGGGAGCGGCAAAGAGTGATCTGTCGCTGTTTTTCTTCATCTCGAAATCCTTCATTTCCGGCACAGAGGTTGCCGTATGCAGTTTAACTTAACAGGCAGGAATGTTTTGTCAATGCATCGAAGCGGAATTTCCCGTAAAATCTCGTTTCCGGAGGAAAAGTTCCGGAACCTGTCTCAGGGCGGGATTTGTGATATGCATGGCCGAGGTTGCCGGCAAGAGGAGGTTCTTCCCGACAACCACGCGCAGGAACCGGCGATTACTTCTCCGGCTCCTCATCCAGACCGCGGACAAGGATGTTTCGGAACTGCGCCACGGCGTTGACGCTCCACAGGGCGATCGCCCCGGTTTCATTCATCTTTTTCCCGGGGGGAGTCTGGCCGATTTCGATGCCGTCGATATAGATCGTGACCCGATCTGCACAGACGAGGCGGACCGTGTACCAGCGGTTGAGTTCGAGTACCGGCATTTTGCTCTGCGAGAGACCGAGATCGGTTTCGGTGATGGTTCCGGGAATGTCCCAGTGGGGAATCGGCCTGCCGATTTTGCAGATCAGCCGGAACGGCCGATCGACGAAGTCCGGTGCCTTCGGGCGCAGCGGAACATTGCCGCGACGCACCTGAATGCCGATGAATCCGAGGCTCTTTCCATCTTTTACGACATTGTCGATGGCCCGCATCTCGAAGTCGATCTGGATTTTCCCGAAGTCATCGCGGGTGGTGAACAGATTGGTGAAGGATTGCAGTTGTACCACACCCTCCGGAAACTGGATCTGCTTTTTCTCGATGAAAGTGTGCTCTTCCCCCGCTTTCGGGAAATGATAGTAACTGGTCCAGTTCTTCGCCGTTGCAGCCGGATCGCGGAACTCCTCGAAAAGCAGTAGTTCGCCGGCGGTACTGCCTCCGGCGGTGAGTCCCATCAGAAGCAGACTGAAAAGTGTCGTTTTCATAAATTTGTTTCTCCGTGATTGAATCGGGTTGTTGCGTTCATTCCGTGGTTCCGGTGATCGCCAGCAGGACCGGCACCGCATTTCCTTCGGAACGGAAGTCGATTGTCGTGATTTCCTTGTCCGGATGCGGATTGCGGTATTCGAATGCGTAGACTCCGACATTCTGCTTTGAAGCGGGATTCACGCCGCTCCAGGCCAGCAGCGCATTGTCGAGATGACGTGGCGCCCACCAGTCGGCGATTTCGAACCGGCCGCGCAGCGGAACCGTTTCCGTTGTCCCGTCTGCGTAGTGGATGACATACTCTGCTGTTTTCGGGGTGGTACCGAATACTGCGGTGTGCAGGAAATAGAGCCGGGTTGCCCGGCGGCCTACCCGGATACCGGTGACTTCCGCGGGAAACTCCCGTCGCAGTTCGCCCCGGAGCACGATGCAGCTTTTGCCGCTGTTGCTTTTCTGATCGATCACGTCAAAGGGAACCCCGCGGAAGAGCTGTTTATCCCGCAACGCTTCATTGTAGGCGATGTCCCAGACCCGTTTGTCTTCGTCCATCCTCCCCTGCGGGATGTGGCGCAGATCGTTCTCCCCCTGATCGGTCCAGCCGGATCGATCACCGGGCGCCGTGTCGGTGAATCCGCGGTTCGCATAAGGACGCAGATCGACGTAGAAACATTTGCCGTAGTCGAGGTCGAAGCTGTACTTTTTCCCGGCCGTGAGCGGCTTGACCAGTTTGCTGACCGGCTGCGTCAGAAAATAATCCAGCAAATTGTAGAGATACTGGGTCGCGATCGAATCTTCCTGGAAGCGATCCAGCGCGTGGAACTGCGAAACCATCACCCTCCCTTTGCCGAGGAGCGCTTCCGCCGCCGGGGCGCCGAGCTGGTCGGTCATGACACAGACCGCTGCCGCGAGCATATTGACGTTGATCGGAAGAATCATCACGTCGGCGATATGGCCGTCATCGCCGTTCCAGGAGTCGAAATGGTGTTGCTTCAGGTTTGCGCAGATCGGGTGCCCCGGTGCCGGAGCGATATCGGCGAACCAGGTCGGACCCTCGCTGCCGAACTCCCATTCCTGCACCCACGGCAGTCGGCCCGCACCGAATGTCTCGAGCGAGAGCAGGTGACCGCCTTCCTCAACCCAGCGCCGCAGCATTGCTCCGGCTGCGGTCATCGGACCGGGTTTGCCGAGTTCGAACGGCGGGCCGATGACGCGGGCGCCTTCTTCGAGTGCACATTTGAGACCGTTCAAATTTTCGCCGAGCGGTATTTCCGGGAAAGCGACACCGAAACGCCGGAGCACTTGCCGCACCTTTTCCACCCCCGCGGCATCCGGGGTGCGGAGCAACCCGACACTCCGGTCGGTGGGAATCGGCTTCCAGTCGGCGGGATTCCGGGCGTGGATCAGGGAATAGTTGCGGCTCAGAATTTTACCGTCATGGAGCAGTTCGAGATCCAGCCGGTAGTCGCCGGAGGGGAGATCGTTACGCAATTTCCAGGAGATTGCAAGCTGTTCCCGCTCTCCGGCGGCGAGGTCGGTTTTGAGCTTGACCTCCCGGAAATCAAGCGCAGGTGTCTCCGGCAGTTCATCGACCGGCCTGACCTTGCCGTCGGAATTGTGGAGCGACAATCGCAGAATGCTTTGCGGATGCGCCTCCGGTGAATCATTGATCACGGTCAGGGTGAATTTTCGCTCCATTCCATTGATCCAGTTGAAATTCTGTTCCTCCATGCAGACCAGCAGCGGCTGGTAGACCTGGGGCTGAATGGTGCAGTTGCTGCGGTCGATGCCGACACAGACCCCGCTGATGAGCGGATTGCGCCGGATGCTTTCGATGGAACGCTTGTTGATCTTGTTCAGAATTTCGGTATTGACTTCCGGGCCGCTGAACTTGTCGAGCAGAGAAGCATTTTTCAGATCCCAGGCCCCGAGAGGCAGCGGTCCCTGCCGTTCAGAGAGATCCCTTGCACGGATGTATGCTTCGGGCGTGAGGTTTCCGGATTGGTCAAGGTACTCTCTGGCCGGGCCGATCTCGGCGGCGGCCCAGTGGCCGGCTGGGATCTCCATCGCAACGAACGGCAGTTCGAATTTCATCCCCTTGGCCTCCCACGATCTCCGGCAGCGTTCATACATGTTCCCGGTGTTGCGGAGCATCGCCTGCCAGGAGGCTTTGCCCTGTGCGCTCATGCTCCGGAAACACATGCCTTCATAGGTGTGGATGTCCACCAGGTCGGTTTTCGGCACCGGATCGATCTCTCCTGAAATCAACGGCAGGAAACCGCTGGAGGAACAGATGACGTACCGATCGCCGAAAATCGGTTTGAGCATTTCGTAGCAGCGGGTCTGCTCCTCGAAACCGGGGGATTCATTGGCCAGAGAGATCATGACCACCGACGGGTTGTTGTAGACCATGTAAAGCCATTCGGTCATTTCGGCTGCGAAATCTTCGAGATATTCCGGCTGCAGGTTCTTGCCGACACCGTAGTTGCTCCACTCCTGATAGATCAACACTCCGGCTTCGTCGGCCGCGTCGTAGACGAACTTCGGGCCGGGTTCGCCGGAGTGTGCCCGGAGCATATTGACATTGTCTTCCTTCTGAGCGAGGAAATTCTGCTTGAGCAATGCCTTCTGCTCCTCCCACGGCATCCGGAATCCTCCCCAGCGGCGGACTCCCACTCCCGGCACATCGACACCGGTGAGGTGCCGGGCCGCAAGAAAAATCGGAGTTCCGTTGAAGTGGAATTTGGTACCGGCAGTTTCGAATTTCGAGAAGCCGAAGCGCTCGATCCGGAGATCCGCACCGCCGTTCAATGTGCTGGTGAGCGTGTAAAGTGCCGGGTCCTGCTGGCTCCAGAGGCGCGGCCGATCCAGTTTCAGGACGCCGGATACGATGCTGTCGCCGGGCGCGAGCTGAAATGGACCGATTTCTCCGGCGGCATTTTCTTTCCCGTCCGCGGCGTCGGCAACCCGGGCTGAAATTGTTGCGGATACCTGTCTGTCGCTTCTGTTGCACATCCGGTAACGGATTTTGATCGTTCCGGAGGCGGGATCGGAGTCGATCAATGCCTGCCGGATGTAAACTTCCGGAACCAGTTCAAGCGAAACATCCCCCCACAGACCGGCCCTGTCGCCGGGAAACGGATGGTCGAGAAGCACCGCCCGGCGCCCCGCATCGTTGGTATAGTCGCAGCGGATGACGATCAGATTCGGCTCGTTGAACCTGACCTGTTCGGTGATGTCCATGTCGAACGAGGCGAATGCACCGCGGTGAAATCCCGCCTTTACCCCGTTGATCCAGACGTGTGTATCGTAGGAGGATCCGTCGAAGTGGAGCAACACCCGGCCGCGGGCGGGCGGGGCGGGAATCGTCACGCTGCGCCGGTAGACTCCGGTCATATATTTTCCGGTGCGCGCCTCTTCGGACTCCTCTCGCCAGTTGCCGGGGAGGGTACAGCTCTGCCACCCGGAGTCGTCGAACCGGCTCTTTTCATATCCGGCCGGCAGTTTATCGACCGGGTACTTCAGGGAATCGAAGAAGATTCCGGAGAACTTCCACTCTCCGGGAAGGGGCAGGGGGGTACGCGGTCCGGCGGCACACGCCGCGCTGCAAACGGTTCCGGCGACAAGACAGAGCAGTGATCGTTTCATTTGAAATATTTCCTGTTTTTCTGGAAGAGCTGTCCCGCTTTCTGCCGGCACGGTTTTGTCGGGGCGGCTTCTCGGGAGACACGGTTCCTGTTACATGTATGATCTTTTCGCAACTCCGCCGGGATCAGCGGAGGGTGGATTCAACAATTATCGCAGCGCCACGGCAGCAACGTCGGCTCAAGATAGCACACACGTTGTTCCGGCTGCTGACCGGCGGAGAAGTTCAGCATGGTCTGAAATGCCTTCCGGGCGATTTCAGCAGTCGGGTGTTTCAGCGATGCGTGACGGGGATCTTCGATAGAACACTCATCGACGCCATCGACCCCGATGGAACGACAGGCATCCGCCCGCTGCGGAACGATCTGCTCGAATGCTTTCCGGATGATGAGCGCACCCCCGTCCGACGCGTGCCAGATCGTGTCAATCTCGGGATGCTCCTTCAACAATCCGGCGAGTTGTGCGTGAAGTTCGGCAGGTGTGTTGAACCCGTCATCGCATTGGGCGAGTGTCAGCGGCTGCTTTCGCCGGGCAAAGCCATCAATCAGGCCCCTGGCCCGGTCGTGGAAGCCGAGGTACCAGCTGCTCCGGTTGCTGATGAATGCCGCGACATGGCGTTTGTGATCGATCAGGTAGTCCGCCGCCATCTGCCCCGCCCGGTAGTTGTCGGTACAGACGCTGCATGCCGCCGGCGTATCACCGATGTCGTCGATCTCAATGGAGTTGGGGGTATTCCGCAACCGTTCGGCCAGTCCGGGGATCAGACTTGAGGCGCGGACTCCGGCGAGGAAAATTCCGTCGAACGAATCGAGCAGCGACTCCACCCAGGCTTCCTCCCGCGGATTCAGCATCGGCAGGAAAACCAGCTCCGCATTGATTCCGAGCACCGCTTTCTGCAGTGCGGAATAAATTTCCAGATAGACCGGACCTACCTGCGCAAACGGGTTGCGACTGATCCAGGCGAAACGCAGCGGGCGGGCGCGTCCCGGCAGCGCTTTTGCGTTGACCGTGCTGCGTCGCCCCTGCTGTTTGACGATGATGCCGCGCTCGCAGAGTTGGCGGAGTGATTCCCGGACGGTTGCCCGACTGACCTTCGCGGCCTCGGCGAGAGTTGATTCCGACGGCAGTTGCGACCCGTCCGGATAGATTCCGTGACGGATGTTGTTGATGATGAAATCGATCAGTTTCTGATATTTAAGTACTTCTGTTCCGGCGGCCGATGGCTTCATGATTCGATGCTCAGGATTCTTTTGTTATAAGTTGCCATATAAGTTGCATACAACTTTATTAATTATGATGCAATTCACTGAAAAAGTCAACAGGAAATTCAAAAAAAATAATAATTTCCCCGATTGTATCAGAATATTGTGCCGCCGTTGTCGTCATCCCCAATGAAAAAAACTTTTAAAAAAAACGTTTTATCTATTGACATTGCGTTGGAGATATTGTATAATTAAAGCAGAATACAGTGATTTTTCCGGAATGTCCGGTTTTTGAAGTATTTTTGTGATAAAACGTTTTTACCATATTGTGTGAGGTCTGGGAATGGCGGTATCGAGGCCGGGAATCAGAGATGTGGCGCGGCTGGCGGGTGTTTCGGTCGGCACGGTGTCGAAAGTATTCAATCCATCCGGGGCTGTGACCATCCGGATGACCGAAGCGACCAGGCAGCGGGTGCTCGACGCTGCGGAGCAGCTGCACTACACGCCGAATTACGGTGCGACGCTGTTGCGGGGGCAGAGCTCGCGCACCATCGGTTTTTCGCTGTCGCTGCCGGCCGAAGTCGGGGCGATGTACATGTCGGATTATCCACGGGAGATCCTGAATGGTCTCGGCCGCGCCGCAGAGGCCGGCAACTATCAGGTCCTGCTGATCCACGGCGGGGATTATCGAAACTACATGGACATCGAGCGCATTGATGCACTGGTGATTCTCGGTTTCCGGGTGATCAACAACGCCAGGCAGGCCGATATGCTCGAGACCTTTCAACGTTTCAATCGCCGGCAATATCCTTACGTGGTGATCAACAACGCCTGTGATGCCTTGCCGATTCCATCGATCAATCTGGACAACCGCCATGGTATGGAACTCGTCGCCGGTCTGATTCGCCGCAAAGGTTACGCTTCGGTCGGATTCGTCGGTGAGCTGACCGCAAATCCGCAACGTCATCACCTGGATCGTGAGAATATGCTTCGTGAGGCTCTGCGGGGCAGTTCCACCGACTGTGATCCGAAATATTCGTTGAACGGTACTGTTCACGGAGCGCCCGATCTGCCCCGTGTGGGATTGTACAGTCATGCCGACGGGATGGAGGCGGTGCGATTGCTGCACAGCCGGGGAACTCTGCCGCGGTGTCTGGTTTGCGGAAATGATCATATCGCCCAGGGGGTCATCTGCGCGGCGGCGCAGCTCGGACTTCGCATTCCGGAGGAGCTGGCGGTGATCGGATTCGATGATCTGGCGTATTCACGGTTTTTCAATCCGCCGTTGACCACGGTCTGTCAGCCCTTCGAGGAGATCGGGCGTCTCGCATACGAGTTTGTGATCCGTAAACTGGCCGAACCGGAGTATTTTGCACAGGTTGAAATAAAGCCCACATTGATTGAAAGGAGTACGACGTGAATCTGACGAACCGGATTTCTCAACATTATCATCCTATCGGGAAGGAAAAACGTGTGATGAATTGTAAGAATTTTACATTGATTGAGTTATTGGTCGTAATTGCGATCATCGCCATCCTTGCATCAATGCTGCTGCCGGCGCTGAATCGTGCACGGGAATCGGCACAGTCCGCGAGATGTGTTTCAAACCAGAAACAGATCGGACTGGCGATCGCCCAGTACCGTTGTGACAACAACGATTTCTTTGTGCCGTTTGCGAACAATTCAACTTATGCGAATACCTGGAGCGAGGATCCCACGGTGGGGCGCTGGCAGCACCATGTGGAAGCATACACCGGCACTTTCGAAATGCTGAACTGTCCGTCGATCATCAAGAACTGGCCGTATGCGGAGAAGGCCATGGTGTTGAATCGCGATGAGGGAACGCATAAACGCGGTTCCTCACGCGTGGACAACGCGACCTGTACCTATGCGTTCAACCGGCACAATTTCACCGCGCAGAATGCATATGACGCGGTGAAGTTGTCGCGGATCGAACAGCTGATCTCGACAGCGGAAGGGGGAAAAAGGCCCACTTTAAATTCCGTTGTCGTAACCATGTGCGGCAATTTTGTCCTGACCGGTTCCGGCAATTCGGCACAGTTCTATCCGCAGTGGTCGGTTTCGTTCCCGCACAACAATCAGACCGTGTGCAGCCATCCGGACGGCAGTGTCTCCATGGCGACTCTGGCACAGATGTGGGAGTGCGGTACGGCGTTGCGTTCAAGTTACCCGCAGTACATCATTTACAATCCCGGACGGTAGACATCATGCGTTTCCATCTGATGGCGCTCCTTTTGATTCCAATGCTGGCCGCCGGGGAGAACCGGTATGAGTTTCTGCCGGATCGCATCCAATTCTCCAATGGGCTCTTTTCGCTGTCGTTGAATTATCTGCAGATCTTCAGCCGCGGGAAGTATGCATTTCCGGAGGAGGTGCGCACTACGCAGGAAGGTGCGGCATTGCACTATCCGGAAGGCGTTACTGCTGCGGTTTCCCCTGAACCGGAGGGGCTTGTATACCATTTTGAAAAGGCCGGCGGGATCGATGCGGTCAAACTGTTTGCCACTCTGCCGATTGCGTTGGTCCGGGACGGAGCATTTGAAGTCGGCGGTCATCGTTACGATTTCCCTTCCGGCAAGGTGGAACGCGATTCTCTCTACCGGGGGGATGCGGCATCTCTGGTGATCTGTCCCGCGGGAGGGGGCATGTTGGAGTTGACGCTTCACGCCGAGGGGGGTGGTACGTACGTTTCCGCCATGCTGCCGGGCTGGCGTGCCTTCACGTGGTGGAGTTATCTGCCTGTGAAACCGTTGAAAACTCCGGTTGTCGAAATACGGATCCCGGTCCGGGAACCGGAAGCGCCGGTTGCTCTTGTGGATCGTTTCGGACAACCGGCAAACCGCGATTTTGCCGGAAAAGTGAAAAGCGAAGCCGAGTTGAGGGCCGATCTTGAAGCGGATCGCGCCTATTATGACTCCTTTCAGCCGCCGCCGAGGACGATTTACGGCGGGCTTCCCGGCAGTCGCGAACAGTACGGGCTTGAGGCGACAGGATTCTTCCGGGTAACGAAGGTCGCCGGTCGCGATTTTTTCGTGACTCCGGAGGGAGACCTCTTCTATCAACTCGGTGTGTGTTCGGTCGGTCCCTGCGATGATTACACCTTCATTGAGGGCAGGCGCGGGATCTATGAATGGCTGCCGCCGACCGATGGCGAGTTTGCAACCGCTTATATGGGCAAACGGAAGGAGAATTTCTCCTTCTATCTGGCCAATGTGATTCGAAAGACCGGAAAACCGTTCGACGGCGAAGCGTGGAAAGGGGAGCAGACCGATCGGATCCGACGGCTCGGTTTCAACAGCATGGGGGCTTTTGCTGAGCCGGGGAAGTCGATGCGCAGAAAGAACCTGCCGTACACTCCGATGCTGCCGGTTGCTGAAGTTCCGGAACTGATTCCCGGAATCTTCGATCCGTACGAGGAGGAATCCGTCCGGAAGCTCGATTCCCTGTTCGCTGCGAAGGTCGCACCGCGGGCGGACGATCCACTGATCATAGGCTGGTTCATCGCCAATGAACAGCGCTATACGGATCTGTTGCGCCGTTTGCCGTTGCTCGGTGCCGACAGGGCGGCCAAACGCGAACTTGCGAGGTTTCTGCAGCAGCGCTATCGAAATGTTGAATCTTTTAATCAGGCGTGGGAAGTGCAACTGCGGGATCTGTCGCAGATTGCACAGAGCTCCCTTCCCGTGAAAAGCGAATCCGCTCAGTCGGATATGGTTGCATTTGCCGGGGAGTTCCTCGAAACGTATTTCAAACTGATCCATGACACATTCCGCCGCCACGACGGAAATCATCTGCTGCTCGGGGCACGGTTCCTGCCGCCGGTAAGCCGGGAGCTTGAGGCGGCGGTTGTCGCATCGGGGCGTTACACCGATGTGTTCAGCGTCAACTATTACACCCGGGATCTCGACTTCGATTATCTGGAACATCTGCACAAGCTGGCCTGCAGGCCGTTATTGCTCAGCGAATGGAGTTTCGGCACCGCAGAACAGGGGTTGGCCGGCGGCTGTGTGGACGTGAGGGATCAGGAGGAGCGTGGACTGGCATACCGCAATTATGTCGAGGGAACAGCTGCGCTTCTCTATGTGATCGGGTGTCAATACTTCGCTTATCTCGATCAGGCTTTGACCGGCCGATGGTTTCAGAAGTACAACGGAGAAAGCATGAACATCGGTCTGGTGAATGTCGCCGACCGCCCCTTCCGTGATTTCAATCGGGAGCTGGTGAAAAGCAATTACGCGATCTACGACATCGCACTCGGAAAAAGGGAACCCTATCGGCTCGCTCCTCTGCCTGCCGAGCAACGGCGGGACCCGAAGACGACGCAGATCCCGCGTGCTTTGCCGGGGATGGCGGTGGATGGAGAGTACCGTTCCTGGCCGAACCGTCCGTCGATTCGGCTCGGAGGAACGGATCTGACCGCGGGAACCATGCGCGAAACATTCAATGCCGATGTGAATCTCGCCTGGGATGATGAATTTCTTTACTTTTTTGCCGTCGTCAGAGAACCGACTCCGGGGGTGAACACCGCCCGCGGGAGCGGCCTCTGGTATGGAGACTCGATTGAATTTTTCATCGGGGTTGAAAATCCCGGAAAGGATGGCAAACTGCTTTTTTCCGATCGGCAGGTGATCATCGGAGCCGTTCCGGAAACACCGCACTGGTGGTTCTTCTCTCCGGAGCAGTTTCCGGTCAAAGTCGACTACCGGCGGCATCCGGATCGCGGCGGCTGGACCATGGAGGGGGCTGTCCCGTGGAAAGCGATGGATTTCCAACCGAAGAGCTGCGATCAGATCCGTTTTGACTTCGGGTTTGACGACGCCGCCGTCCCGCGCAAACGACTGCGGCAGTTCATGTGGAGCGGTAGCGAACAAAACAGCCGCGATCGTACCGGCTGGGGCAGGGCGACACTGGTTGACTGAAGAAAAATAAAAAAGGCTTCCGGAAGTACTCCTGCCGGAAGCCTTATCTCGTTGGTTGTTTACTCGGCGATCTTCTTGTCGAGCTCGGGTTCGAGAACCTTGAAGATCGCATCGACAATCGCCGCCATGCCGCGGTTGCCGGGATGCCAGTTGACGCCGCCGTGGGTGAAGTTGCCCTCACTCTTGGCGAGATTTTCCGGATTCTTCGACAAAACACCGATGTCTACAAAGAGCGCTCCGGCCTTGCCGGCGGCCTCCTTGAGCCAGCCGACCATCTCTCCGCCACCCCAGTTGGAAGTGCAGATCACGATCTGATCGGGATTGGCGGCCTTCATTTCGGAGACCATCTTCGCGTAAAGGTCGATGAAATCGCGCTGTGCGTCGAAATCCTGTTTCTTGCGGAAATTATCCCCGAGCTGAATGATCAGCACGTCGGCGCTCTTCGCTGCGTTGGGATCCCACTTCGACCAGTCGCGCTCGACCACGCCGCCGGGCATCGACAGCTTCGGCGCCTCTTTTTGTGTGGCAGCAAGCTTGTCGCAGATTTTCCGATAAAGCACGTGTGCATAATCCTTGTCTTCGCTGGTGGCGGCCATGCCCCAGTCGTAGTTCCAACCGATCTGCGGGGCTTTGCCGTGTTTGCGGATGCTGTTCCCAATGATGGCGACTTCTTTGATCTCACGGGCCGTGACTCCCAGTGCGATCAGCGAGCACAATGCTGCGACGATAAGGGATTTCTTCATATTTTTCCTCCTGTGGATTGAAATTGCCGGGAAGCCGTCTTTCTGCCGTTTACGGTAGTTTTGCGCTGTTACTCTCTGTCACAACCCGGACAAAACCGATCGGTATGCGACGATGAATCGCTGCAAGACATTCCGGCGGCATCCGCCGCGCTTCCCGGTTGCCCCTCCTGCCGGTACCGGGATCGGCGACCTTTCAGAGAGGCGTTGTTTCAGTTCCGACGGTATCGCTGATACCATCTCTTTCCCGTTCCATTTTCCTATCTGGCGAGTTCCTTCTCTATCGCCTGCCAGACCGCGTCCGCGATTGCCTTCATGCCGCGATCGCCGGGTCTCGCGGCAAGTTTGGGGAACTTCCCATCTGCGGCCGCCCGGTTGGTCGGATCGGCGGCGATCTCCTTCAAACTTACGAAGAGGGCACCTTTGTCGGCGGCGGCCTTCGCGATGAAGGGTTCCAGCTCCGGATTGCTCCAGGGGCCGACACAGACGACGATCTTCCCGTCGGCGCCTTCACGCAATTCGTCGATCATCTGGGCATAGGCGCTGCCGTACTCTTCCGCCGGAACGCCGCCCTGCCAGTTGTCGCCGAGCTGGATGACAACCACGTCGGCTGGATTCGGTACAAGGTGAATCCAGCCGGTCATGGTATCCTCATACATGATATTGTCGAGTGTGAGCTTGACATCGGGGGAACTCTTCCGGGCATTCGCCTCGAGTTGATGGGCGAAGTCCCGCTCTTTTGCAGTGGCGGCCATTCCCCAGGTATTGTTCCAGCCAAGCTCGGGTTGCGGCGCGTTGCAGGTAATGCCGTCGCCGACGATCAGGATCTCTTTGACCGGACGCACTTCCATGGAAACGAAACAGCAGCCGGCCAGCAGGGTGATCAGAGGCAGTGCGGTAAGAAATTTCATGGCGACTCTCTCCGGTTTCCATATCGTCAGCAGCAACATCCGGACAGGATGAACGCCAGGGACAAGGTAAATAACGAAAAAGCGAAATATTTCATGAAAAACCTCCTTTTCTTGCTGTTGCAAACGATTAATTATACCTCTGCACAACCGTTTTTGCAAATTTTTCAGCGGAAAACAGGCTGAAAAACGGTACGATCTCCACCGGGGACGGTTGTTCGCAATGAAAAAAACACCCGAAAAGCGGACTTCCGGGTGGAACACGGTGGATTTGCGCCGGATTCCTCCGGTACTTTTATCTGACAGGACGGTTTCTGGGGATCAGAACGAAGAGATTGACTGTGATCGCCCAGGCCTCGTCCATCTTCATCATCTTCTTTTCGTGACCGAATCCCCAGCTGTCGGTGTAGATGATCTGGTTGGTTCTGGGGTTGTACCCGTTGATGATGCGCTCATGCATTCCGAAGGTTCCCGCCTCTCCGTTCTGTCCGGCGAGAACCATGGTTCCCCAGCAGAGCGGATACCCCTTGTCGATGTTTTCCCGGATATCTTCGACAAACTGGCGGAAGGCCCGCTTGTCGCGTTGGCGGACCGCATTGACCACCGGCATTTCGAGGGCATTCAGGATCGTGTGTACATCAAGCGTCTTCGTCCGCTGCCGGCGATTGACGGTGATGTGGTCCTTCAGAGGGATCGTCGTGCGTTTCTGACGCTTTGCTGCGTCGTTGTAGTCATCGATGAAACGCTCGAAATCCTTGAAGGTGTCGAAACCTTCGAAGCTGTAACAGCCTTTGTACCGGATACCGAGTTTCTGCTCGACATCCTCAAGCGCGGCGACCGCCTTGTTCAAATTGGTGCCGCGGTCAGCATCGCTCTGCGCGAGCTGAGCGATCAGATGCTGGTCCACCGATGAGCCGTAGAAGCGCAACACCCGCTCAACCGTGGCGGCGACGCAATAACCCTTCTGCCCCTGGTCCACCATCGGCAGCAGCATGTAGCGGGAACCATCCGGATCACTTTTGATTTTATTCGCAAGTTCTTCCCGATTGGTATCGGTTTTCACCGCGGAACGCAGGCTGCCGGGGAGCGTACCCGGCGCGTAGATGTCGGCGTAGAGATACTCGGGAATCTTTTTGCGATCACTGCTGCTCCAGCGCATCAACAGATCAAGTTCCCCGCTCCGCCAGGCATATCCGTAGATGCGTGCGTCTCCCAGCCGGCTGGTCATCCGCGTGGGACGGAGATTGGGGAGATATGCGGAAAGCTGTTTCCATAGTTTTTTCTGCAGCGCTTCAAAGTTGTCGTCGGAGATCGGCTGCCCGTCGCCGCGGTTGTAGATCGACAGGGAGAACAATGTGGGCTTTCCGTTCTCAAAGTGAACGACTGCCTCCTGAACCGGCAACCCGAAGAACGTCAGTGGCTTATTGCTTTCGATGTTGTAGCGGAGTTGCGCTTTCTGAATGTCTGTCCAGCGGAAATATCCCGGAAAGGCCGCGGAAATTTCATCTCCACTCTTCTCCCAGAGTGTCGCCCGGTCGTTGAACAGCGAATCGAGTTCGGCACCTGTCGAGGCGAGAGTGAGAAAAGCGAGCACCAGAAGCGTGATGGAATCGCGGAGAATTTTCATTCTGTGTCCCCTTGTGATATAGTGACTCCGTTCTGTCTGTTTCGTGGAATATAGATTCGCTTTTTTATTTTTACAAGTCGCCGGCGGAACAACGATCAAAAAAAGCCGGCCCGGAATTGCTCCGGACCGGCCTGAGGAAGACGATCGAGGCGCTTATTTGTTGGCGAGTTCGAATTTCTTCATAAATTCGACCAGCGCTTTAACACCCTCCATCGGCATCGCATTGTAGATGCTGGCACGGCAGCCGCCGACGAGACGGTGTCCCTTGAGGTCGGTCAACCCGTTCTCCTTTGCCTCCTTGACGAAGAGAGCGTCAAGTTCATCGCTCGGCGTGCGGAATACGACGTTCATACGGGAACGGTCTGCGGGGGCAACCGGGCTCTTGAAGAAGGTGGAGTTCTCAAGGAACTCATAAAGGTAGGCCGCCTTGGCGTCGTTGATTTTTTCGAGGGCAGCAACGCCACCCTGTTTCTTGACCCAGTCCGTAACCAGGGCCAGCATATAGATCGCGAAGGTCGGCGGAGTGTTGAACATCGAGCCGTTCTCGATGTAGGTGCTGTAACGGAGCATGGTCGGGACCTTGCTCTCATCGGTGCGGGCGGCAAGATCCTTGCGCAGGATCACCAGCGCGACACCGCTGGGGCCGAGGTTCTTCTGGGCACCTGCGTAGATCATTCCGAAGTCGTTGATGTCGAAGACGCGCGACATGATGTCGCTGGACATGTCCGCGATCATCGGCACTCCGGGCGTCGGTTTCGGGAGCACTTTGTACTGGGTTCCGGCGACGGTGTTGTTGCTGGTGATGTGCAGATAGGCGGCATCGGCGGTACGCTTCCATTCGGACTGGGCCGGAATGTGGTCGTACTTGGTCTCCTTGCTGGAGGCGACGATGTTGACATTGCCGAACAGCTTCGCTTCCTTGGCCGCCTTATTGCTCCAGACACCGGTGTCGACATAATCCGCGGTACCGCCGTTGAGCAGATTCATCGCAAGCATTGCAAACTGCATGCTGGCGCCGCCCTGAATGAAGAGAACCGCGTAATCATCGGAGACATTCAGAAGTTCCCTGACGTTCGCCTCTGCATGGTCAATGACCGGCTGGAAGAGTTTGCCGCGGTGGGAGAGCTCCATGATACCGCTGCCGCAATCGCGATAATTGGTGAACTCAGCTTGCGCAAGCTGCATTACTTCCTTCGGCAGCATGGCCGGACCGGCTGCGAAATTATACACTGTCATGGTGCATCTCCTGAAGATTGGGTTGTTCGTTGGGAACGATTTCATTAATATATCATTCTCACGGGGGATTTGCAAGCCTCGTGCCGGGGGGCTGCGGAAAGGTTTTTCCGCCGACTGCGCCGCCGGTATCGGGAAAACATGCCGATTTCTCACTTCTCCCGGAGATCCCTGTGTTGAAAAACGCCGGATTTCGTGTATACTTGGAGAAACAGATCTTTTCCGGGATCAGATCAATCATCAGGGAGAAAGGTTCGGGTATGGACGAAAAGCTTTATCGCAGGAAAGTTCTGGGGTGCTGGCTGGGAAAGGCCGTCGGCGGAACGCTGGGGGCTCCGTTTGAAGGATGGGACGGGCCTCATCATCTGGAGTTCTATGATCCGGTACCGACCACGATGGTTCCCAATGACGACCTTGACCTGCAGGTGGTATGGTTCTGTACGATGCGGAAACTGGCGAAACCTGTGGTCGATTCCCAGATCCTCGCCGGAGCATGGCTTGACAATGTGGGTTTCCCGTGTGACGAATACGGGGTGGCGATCCGCAATTTGCGCAACGGAATCCGGCCGCCGTTTTCCGGCAGTTACGACAACTGGTTCGTAGATGGGATGGGGGCGGCGATCCGTTCCGAGATCTGGGCCTGTCTCGCCCCGGGGGATCCGGAACTGGCGGCGAAGTTCGCCTATGAGGATGCGTGCGTGGATCACGCCGGCAACGGCATGTGGGGAGAGGTTTTTCTTGCTGCGATGGAGTCGGCTGCCTTTGGCGAATCCGATGTGCGCCGGATTGTGGAGATCGGCAAGAGCTGCATTCCGGCGGATTGTGAGTTGCGTACCGGCATTGAGGACGCGATCCGGTGGTTTGATGAAAAACCGCAGTTCGATTATCTTTTCGGGAAGATCATGAAAAAATACAAGAGCGACAACTTCACCGATGTGAAGGTCAACTTCCCGATCATCGTCGCGGGATTGCTGCTCGGCAACGGCGATTTCAGCAAGTCGATCTGCGAGGCGGTGAATTTCGGCGAGGATACCGATTGTACCGGTGCGACCGTCGGTTCGATCATGGGCATTCTGAATCCGGACGGCATTCCGGAAAAATGGCTGAAGCCGATCGGTCGTACAATGGTATTGAGTCCGGGCATCACCGGTATTACGCCTCCGGCGACGATCGACGAGTTTTCCGATGAAATCTGTGAGATGCGCAAGGTCATCACACTTGACCCCCATCCTGCGAAGGCGTTCAAGCCGACGCCGGTGAAGGCGCTGGCGGTGGTTCGCCCCTACCGCAGCAAGGCGGAACCGACCGAGCCGGTGACGTTTTCCGGCAACTGCTGCGTCTGGCCGAAACCGTTGCCGGATAATCACCATGAACTTCTGCTCAAATTCCGGTTCCGGGTGCCGGCCGACGGAGAGTACTGTGTGATGTTCAACTCCAGGGCGCAGACCGTGGTTCAGGTAGATGGCGAGCTTGCCTTCCGCCGGGAACCGGGCAGTATCGTTCCCTCTTTCCACCGGGCGCCTTGGAACCAGTCCCGGCGGATGTTCCTGAAACAGGGGGTGCACGAGCTCGAAGCGCTGGTGCAGCGTGTGCCGGATGGTCAACTGCCCACCTGGGTGATCGGAGTCGGATACGGAGACACACTCCAGTGGGTTCCGGACGCATTTCTGGTTGACTGATTCAGCGCCGCCTGTCTGTTTTTCGCCGGTTCCTCCGTCTGGGCGTGGGGAACCGGCGTTTTTTTCTCCATTTTCCGTCCCCTCCGGGGTGGATATGATTGCTCTTTTGGGGAATTTTTCGGATTCAAAAAATAAAGTCCATGCAATTCGTCGTCCCATGGGTATAATACAAAGTGAGAATACAATCACGGGAAGGAGGATTGGTCATGTTCTGGAAAAAGCTGGATCTTGAAGTTTCATTGAAGCCGTTTGCCGATCACTCGGAGGAGGGGATCCGCCGTGTGGGGCATCGCATCTTCTCGCAATGGAGGACGCTGATCGAGAATGCCGACCTTGTTTCGCTGATGTTCTGGGCGGCGGATGGGTCGGAAATTCTTGACTACAATGGAAAAATGACCGATCGCTTCGAATGGGCGAAGTGGATCGGCGTCGCCAATCCGCAGGCGGAGAAAACCGACCTGCCGCTTGATCAGAAAAATGTGCATGAACATCCGCGCTATTTCATGGAGAATCCTCCGGAATTTACCTACGGCGATCTGAAACGGGTTCTCTCCGTGCTGAAACAGGAGTTCCGGGAAATGTATCCCGGGAGAGTGTTGCGGCTGGGGGCGACGTTCGATTCCGGACCGGAGTTCGCGATTTCCGACTTCAAATACAGACGCCATCCCGAGGTCTGCCGCGGATTCTGCCTCGGCGACAAGGCGTTCGTCTGCTGCTATATGACATTGCATGGCGACGACCGTTCCTATGCGGGATTTCCGGATGGGATTCCCGAGGGAACCAGTTTGGGAACGTTTCTCGGGCGTCAGGCGCAACATTTTCTCACCGATCTCGGTTTCGATTATCTGTGGCTCTCCAACGGTTTCGGTTTCGGCATGGAGACCTGGGGAGTCACGGGGGCGCTTTTCGACGGGCAGAAGTTTTCCCCGGAAAGGGCGGCTGAGGTAAAAACGAAGATTTCCGGGTTCTGGCATGATTTCCGGAAGGAGTGTCCCTCCTTTCCTCTGGAAACGCGCGGCACCAACCTCTCGACCGGCATGGATCTCACCAGCGATGCGACCCCGACCCGCGAAATCTATCGCGAAGTCAGTGACCTGGAAGTGCCGGTCAATTCGCCGTGGGCGGCGCTCAACGGCGATTTCGGGATGGAGCTGGCCGGCTGGATGAGCCACATTGCCGAACTGCCGGCGGGGAAGGGGTATCCGTTCCGGTACTATCTGCACGATCCATGGTTCATCAACAGTCCGTGGATCGACCGGTACGGTCGCAGTCCCTACGATATCTACCTGCCGCTGTCGATTACCCGGATGCGGGGCGACGGCAGTGTCGAAGTACCGAATGCGCTGCATTTCCTGACCATCGACGACTCTTACGGGCAGATGCCCGATGTTGTGCCGATCGAGACGACCCATTTTCTCTATGACGCCGAGACGACGCTGCCCGATTCTCCCGGGCCGCTGGTCTGGATCTATCCTTTTGATGAATACCACGATGAGGTTTATGCGGGGCGCAATCTCGAGGAGATTTTCGGTGAGGACTACCTGATCCGCGGTGCGATCAATTGCGGTTTCCCGTTGAATACGGTTATCTCCAGTGGGAATTTTCTCGCGGCTCTGGCGACGAAGCCGGAAGTGTTCCGGGATCGGATTCTGATTGCTCCGACCACGTTGGCGGTGAATAACAGGGCGTTTGCCGCGTTGCGGCGTCACGTTGAGGAAGGCGGTCGGGCTCTGCTCTACGGAGCGGCCCACGCAGAGGCCGCGGCCGAGTGGCTTGAACTCGTTCCGGCGGAACCGGTTGAAGGCGAATTTTCATTGGAGATGGCTGGGGGAGGGCGTGAACGGGTCCGTCATCTGGCGCGTTACTCTTCCGGAGCGCTCGATCGGGTTCTCCGCGCCGGAAGTGACGCGACGGTCTGGGCCGAGTATCACAGAGAGGGGATTCGGCGGCCGGCCGCGCTGGTCCGGTGTGCGGGGCGCGGCCTCGTCGGCTGGGTACGCGGCACCAACTCCTTTGAAATCGATCCCGGTTCCGCATGGGCACGGGAATTTCGGCCGGAAGAGTTTTTCCCCGCCGAACGACTGATGCGCAAGGCGCTTGAAGCGTTTGGTTACAGCATCGAATTTCACAAGGTGGATCCGTTGCTGCCGGACAACTGCCTGACGCTGCGGTATTGCCGCAACGCACTCTACCTGGTCGGATTCGCGAAGAACACGACCGGCGATCAGCTTTTCCGTTTCCCAGACGGCGCACCGCTTTTCAGCCGGAGCGATGCGGTGCTCTGCGGCGGGCGTACGAGTTGCCACTCCGAGCGGGCGGTCAATCTCGAATGCCGGATTTTTGTCAGCGGGGATGATTCGGTACTGACCTGCCGCGATGTTCCGCTGGGGTATCCGGGGATTCGCCGGGTGATGCACATTACCGGATTGCGGCATGCAACGGTGGTGTTCCGCCCCGAGACTCTCGATGGAATGATCTATGGATTTGCGCAGGAACAACGTTCGTTGTGGGGCGAGCAGCTCCCCGCCGAGTTGCAGCAGGATGGATTCGGGCCGAAGTTCGTGCTTCGGGACCTTACCGGTGATCTCTTCATCAGATGGGGTGTGCGGCACGAATTTTGCGCCTCCGACCGTTGAAGGGGATGCGGGAAAACACCTCCTTTCCCGGAAGAGTTTCTGCCCCCTCAAACTGAGGGGGCGGAAAGTTCCTGACGGATAAAAAACAGTTATTTTATCGTATTGCCGGATTGATTTTCCGTGAAATCGGTGTATATTACTCGGACCGGCAGTTGGGCTGACCGGTTTTTTTATCAACATTCGGCAGGGAGCGGGCGGAAAATGAGTTGTGCGATAACTCCGGATAACGGAGGCGGAAAGCGGAAGGTTTCGCTCGTTCTGAAGCTGGAAGCCGGGCATGCGGTCGGAGTAGCCGGTTCATTCAACGACTGGGATCCGGGAACGACACCGATGGTGTACGACGCCGCCAGCGGGAGTTACCTCTGCGAACTTGAGTTGCCGGCCGGGTGTTACGAATACAAATTCGTGATCGACGATGAGTGGAAACTCGATGAGACCAATCCCAATTTCGCTTCCAACGACTTCGGCACTTTGAACAGTGTGCTGAATGTGGAGTAGTTTCTTTTTTCCCGCATTTCCATAACAACGACCGCCCGCCGGAAATATCCGGCGGGCGGTCGTTGTTATGGCTGATGGAACGACGGTCAGCGTCCGGTGTGTTCGAAGCGCAGAATCAGGAAACGTGATGGAGGAAGCTCCACTTTGACACTGCCGTTTTCCACCGGGATCGGTGTCTCATCCACCGCGTTGACGACTCTGCTGAAATCGAAATGTGGCGTGATGGTCAGAGTTTGTGACGGCAATTGAGCCAGTTTGGCTGCGTGAGTGGATTCCTTGAAGAAGGATCCAACCAGTTTCGTCTGTTTGTCGAAAAGGATCAGGAAACGTTCCGTTTCCCTTTCGAGCAATGTGTTGCTGACTGGTACGCTGATGGTCACCGGGCGTTTCAGTTCGAGCCGCTCGAAAAGCTGTTGCAGCGAATCCGGTGTCTGCTTCGTCACATCGTCCAGCAGAATTACCCGGCCGGTACCGACGGTGTATTCTCCGGGTTTTTCCGGCAGTTTCAAAGTTGCGAGAAATCCGGCGGAACCGTCGCGGGTGAACTTCCCGCTCTCCGGAAAACCGATGAAGATTCCGCCCCGGTCCAGGAACGCGGTCAGTGCCGCCTTGAGACGGGGAGAGAACACCCGGTTTGTTCCGGTGTCAAGCACCACTCTGATTCCGTCGAGTCTGGGCAATTCCGAGGAGACCCCCGCAAATGGATAGCTCAGCCGTTCCATGGTCAGTTCCAGAGAAGGGTGTTTCTCGATGCTGAAGAAGTTGGCGGGACGGCTGCTGTAGAGTGTCGAGTCGGGCAGCAGCAATCCGAGTTCTGCCTGCGGATAACGGCTGCCGGCCATCCGCCGCTTCACGAGAGCGACTTCCCGAAATTCCGGGTAACTGGCTCGAGCCCAGCGGAATCCGTCGAATGAGTAGGTCAGCGCCGCGTAATTGCCCATCAGGTAATCGGCAAGCGCCATGCGGGTTGCGGCCGGAGTGGCTTTGGGCCATCCGTTCTCTCCGGTGATCGGGATCCCGAATCCGAGAGCGTAGGAGCGATAGAACCCTTCGGTATTGATGCTGGTTTCGAGACATTCGATGTGCGTTGCGACATCGGAAAACTCAGCCGCGACAGCCATGGAGGGGGCCGGATCCATGAAGGCGGTCCGGATCGTGAGCGACAGATCGGGGACAACCTCGCGGATGGTTCTGATCGCCTTGCGCAGGAAGCTTTGATAGGAATCAAGGTGAAAATCGGTGTAATCGCTCCAGATCGGGCCGATATTGAACGGTCGGCTCTGATCCTCTTCCGGGAAGGGAACCTCATCGAAGCTCTTGAGGGAGAGTCCGTAACGCTGGTTCACATCTTCCAGAGAGAATTTTTTGACGTTGCGCAGATAGTCTATCCACAACCGATGGTTTTCCGGTGTACGGTAGACTGCAAAATCGGAAGAGTGGGTATACGGCGTGCACCACATCGCCACCAGTGTCTGATTGTCGCCGTAACGCATGGCGATTTTACGCAGTGCATCGAGAAAAAGCTGTTCAAACTGCGGTTGGTAGACCGCATCTTTCGGTTTCCAGCTGAATGCATCCCAGTTGAAGTTGTAGGGATAGGGGTCGAGCATCAGTTTCCGGCCTTTGCGGCCGACCGCGGCAACGATCTCATCAAGCCTCTTCCAGTCGATGATTTCACCGTCCTGCGGGGTCATCAGCCATGGAATGCAGTAACAGATCACCTGTGCTTCAGCCAGATCCATGTCTTCGTCGAAGATCGGATCGTCGAGGTAACCGTAATTGGCGAAACAGAGAGACCCGAAGACTGCCCCGGGGTAACTGAAGAAGTTGCGGCGGCTGAGGCCGGCTGCCTGCGGACTCGCCTGGAAAGGGCTTTCCCGTGTGGTGTCGAGGCATGTGAGCAGGGCATTCATGACCGGTGCGAAAGCAGGATCGGACGCCTCAAGCGGCAGCGCGGCATAGAGAATGCGACTGCCGGAAAACTCTCCGGCGCGATGAATCGTCAATTGGAGCGGTGTGCCGGTAAAACGGTCCGGTTGCTGAATCCAGTTGCGATCGGAAAAGGTCGCTTCTGCGAGATTGATGATTTCCACCTCAGGCAACAGCGATTGTTTTTCGATGGTGTTGTCGAGCAGGAGTAATGCCAGATTGTCGAATTTGCGGTTCTCCAGGGGGTGCAGGCCGGAAAGAGTTTTTCCGGTCGGAGTCAGAGTGAGCGGGGAACACTCCCGGGATTGGGGCAGTCGGGTCGTTCCGAGGATCCTTTCGCAGAAACGATGACCGGCGGGGGTACTGAGATCCCAGTTGAGCTTTCCCCACAGAAGCAGTTTCCCGCCTCTGCGCAGATAGTCGAGGATGGCGTCGAGATCACTGCCGGCAAGCGCTGCACCGGGTACGATCAGGCAGTCGATTCCGGAAAGGGAGGGATGTTCGCTGTTTCCGGGCAGGATCCGGATCGGACGATCCGGCCGGCGCAGGGCCGCTGCCGCTGCCGCCACGCTGCCGGTCGATCCAGAGCCGCCCCAGGGGTCAAGAATGGCGACCCGGGCATCCCCGTCATTCCGGTCTGAGGAATCTTCGATGCGTTCCAACCGCAGTGCGCCGAGATTGGCAGAGTAACCGTGGATATAGACTCCATAGGTGAGAGAGACGGAGTTCATATCCTGATAACGGTTGTCGGTTGCGCTCAGAAGCGGATCGATTCCGGAGAATTGGAGTTTCCATTCCCCCGCCGGACTCCGTTCCGCAGTGAAGGTACGGGGTACTGTGTAACCGGTTCCTGCGGACCAGAGGTTGGAGATGCGGGCCAGTTCCACACGCTGGTCCGGAGCGTCCTGCCGGTGGAGAGCCAGCTGCGTGGCTCCCATGGTGATGACATACCCCTGTTTGAGACTGTTGAGCAGACGGATTTCGGTCGGATGACCTCCGAGCGGGGCGTTGTGGCTCCAGTGGAAGTTTTCAAGCGTCAACCGGAAAGCGCCGAAGGGGGCGGGACTCGGAATCCGGACACCGGCTTGTTCTCCGGTGGAGCTGGGGCCGCCGAGAATCAGTTGAGAAGAGTTGCTGCGCATGATGACGGTTTTTCCTTCGCAGATGTTTTCCAGGGTATTCAGGTTTTGGAATGTCTCTTCGATCAGAGGTGCGGCCGGCAACTGGCAACTCCAGAGAGCCAGAACCAGAAAAGCGATGCTGAAACGATAACTCATCGGATATGTTCCTTGATGTTGTGATTCTGGGGGCAGGTTCATTCGTGATCACCGATATACTGTTGATGGTCATGACGGCTCACCCAGGAGACGTTTCCGCTGAGGATCCACTGATACTGTCCTGTCGGGTAGCCGCTGCCGTCGTTCATATGACAGGTGTAAAGCAGCGCCCAGTCGCCGCTTCCCCAGGTCGGTCGGGCCATGCAGAAAAGCATCGGCTCATTCAATTTCGGCTGGGTGATTTTCCGTCCGTCAAGTCGGGAACCGTAGGTTGCGTAATAAGGGTAATGCTTGGCGGCGTTGAAGTTACCGAAGTGGAACGGGCAGAAGGAGAGGGTTTTTGCGTCGCAGTAGAGCTCGAAATTCCAATACCATCTCTTCTTGGTGACACCGTCGCGGACTTCCGTGGCGCCGGCGTTGATGTCGCTGGTCATACCGGCTCCGGGAACCCAGGTCGGATCCATGGTCATCAGGAAGTCGTTATGGTCATTT
Organism: uncultured Victivallis sp.; assembly: GCA_944389895.1. GTDB lineage: Bacteria > Verrucomicrobiota > Lentisphaeria > Victivallales > Victivallaceae > Victivallis. The sequence goes on from CALXOA010000121.1 coordinate 26,989, forward strand.
GCGTAAAAAAGCACGGCAGTTCCGAGTTGTTTGAGTTGATTGAGGTCGGCAGTCATTTTGGCGCGCATTCGCGCCTTGTTCAGTGCGGGCAGCAGCAGCCCGGCGAGGATGGCGATGATCGCAATAACAACCAGTAATTCGATCAATGTGAATGGGCGGCGTCCCCGATGGCTTTCCCTGTTTCCGGAAAAATTCAATGCAAAGCGATTGGCCTGGATTTCGGCATGGAGAGGAGCTTGGGCTCTGAGAGAGAGATTTTCTTTCATGGCGATGACGGTCTCCTTTATGATTGTGGATGAAAGGTTGAAATTCATCTGGATACTCTGTTTGCTATGGCTGCGGTCGAGTTGCGGACGATCAATTCCGGTGGGATCCGGTACTGAAGCGGTGGCTGACCGGTCCGGGCCGGGCCGAGCAGAAGTTCTCCGGCCAGTTTGCCCATCTGATAGAAATTCTGAGCGACCGTGGTCAAGGACGGTGTGGTGTAGGCGGTGCGGTCAATGTTGTCGAATCCTGCAACCGATATCATCTCCGGGACCCGGATTCCCCGTTCGTTCAGAAGTTGAATGATCAGAAGCGCCACCACGTCGTTGCTGCAGAAGATCGCAGTCGGCGGTTCCGGGCGGGCCAGTTCGGCATCGAGCCAGGTTTTGACGAATTCCGTATCGAGCGAAGCCAGCGGTTCCGGAATGATGCCGATACGGCCCGGAACCGGCAATCCGCGACTTCCGAGGGCGGTGATGACTCCGGCGAATCGTTCCGATACACTGATCCGATCGAGTTGAACGGTGAGGTAGGCGATCCGGCGGTGGCCCAGATTGTAAAGGTGGTCGATCATCAATTTGGCTCCGGCGGCGTTGTCGGTCAGTACACTGTCACAGGCAAGTTCCGCAAAACAGCTGTCGACGAGTACGAAACGGAATCGGTTGGCTCTGAGGCGGCGGAGTTCCGCGAGTACCTCTGGCGCCGGTTCCGGCCAGATCACCATGCCGCTGCAGCCGTTCCGGCAGTTCTGCAGCAGCTTCGCTTCGCCGGCGGAATCGCTGTAGAAATTGATTCCGACGTTGCCCCCGGCCGGGGCGATGGTGTCATACAGCCCCTCCAGCAGACCATGGCGGACGTTGCTGCCGACCTCGCCGGATTTCGGACTGATGAAGCGCAGCCAGCTGGCGCTTTCAGCTTCATGAGCCTCTGCCGATGGCAGGGGATCACAGACGAAGGTACCGCGTCCGCGGGTTCGGGTAATGTAGCCGTCGGCAGTCAGAGAAGCCAGACTTTTGGCCACGGTCAGGCGGCTGGTGTTGAACTCTTCGACCAGATCGCGTTCGGTGGGCAGTTTTCGCCCCGGCGGATATTCCCCGCAGAGGATCCGCTCCTTGATGGTATCTTCAATTTTTTTGTAGATCAGTGATTCGCTAATCATTTTTGGGCTTTTCTTTCGGTTTTTTCTTTATAATATTATACCAAAAGATAATCCAAATGTCAATATGTCGGTTATTTTTTTTGAAAAAATATTTTTTGGGGGCTGAAAACGCGAAGCGTTGTCGGGGAATCCGGTATTGGATAAGCCATTATTCGGGACGAGGAGCGCCCCGGTTCCGGTTCGCGGGAAAAGGGGGGCAGGGGATGCGAAACAGTGGGGGGCTACAGGGAACGGCAAGGTGAGTAGAATAGTTCTGCAGGAGGGAAAACAGCCGTCCGCCCGGAATGAACCGGTCGGACGGCACGTTGTGGGGAACCGGATTTTCTTTTTCTCATCACCTGATGTCCACGATCACACCAGAAAGCGGTACCGGTTCAATGATACAGTCAATCAGTCGACGCCTGTGAAAACTTTTCCGGAACGGGGGATTTCCGGTTGGAGAAACAGCCGGCATTGTTTTGCCGGAAGGTTCCGGCCGTTTTCCGGCTGTGAACCGGACCGGCCGGGCTGCCGCGACCGTAACCGCTGCAGCCGGGTAATGCTGCAACGGTGAATCATGGAACGGTTGCGATTCATGGATCTCTCAGAAATTGTCACTTCAGGGTCAGCTGATTGAATAGATTCTGGTTTTTTGCGTCACCGATGCCGCCGCCCCACTCGAGGTACCCCCGGCGTGCTTCGCCGTTGTTGCTGTTGACGAGTGCGGAGATTCCGAAGCGTCTGCCCGGCTCGAAAGTTCCAAGTTCGAGCTCCTCGGCATCAAGTTCGATCCGGTACAATTGCCACTTCTGAGTCGCCGTGAATGTGAGACGCGATTTCTCCAGCAGTCGTTCCTCGCCTTGTCTGATTGCGCTGTGGCGGTAGACGACCGGCCCGTTTTCAGTCATCGCCGCAGTGATTTCCACCATGGTAGGCATGGGAATACGGTTGTTGTAAAGCGGCTGCAATGCAATCTGGACCGAATCTCCGCGCCATGCGCTTGAGGCTGGTTCCGGCTGATGAAACTTGTCGTCATGGACCAGTACCTGAACTTCAAGCCCGGTTTTTGTACGGAAGATCCGCATGGCGGCCTGAATGTCCGCATTCCGCTGATCGCTCTGCCACGCCTTCCAGTTTTGAAATTTGTGCCAGTTCCCGGAAGCCGGGGTGGCGGGATCGATTTCGTCGGCGGAAGCGTCACGTACAGGAACATCCAGAAACTCAATTTGCCACTTCCGGAACGGCAGTACCACTGTGCCGCCGCGTCCGCCACCGTCGGAGAGTTCAAGCTGCAACTGTTGATCCGGCTCCGGCAGTTTCCCGAAATCGACGGTGATATGGAACAGTTTCCGGCTGCGTGGGGGAATCTCGAGTTTCTCCGGCAAACCGGAAGCGGTTGCACCGGCGGGCAGTTTCAGACGCGGTTGTGCCGTCAGCGGTTCGTTTCCGAGATTGTTGGCGACAAAGGGAAGAGTCAGCTTCGGGGAGGACAGCAGATAACCGTCCTGGTCGTAAGCCAGCTCTGCGAGATCCGGCAGATACTGGTAGACCAGCGGTAATACCCGCAGGGGACGCGGACGGAAATTGCGAGCCAGCGTAAAGAGACGCATCGCTTCCGTGTCGCGTTTCAGCAACGGTTCAACCGTGCTTCGCGGGACCGACAGATAGATCAGACGGTCGGAGACAGGGAGTTTCCCGTTGTCCGGCAGCGGGAGCGGGCGGCCGTCGATTCCGTTCACCGTTTCGGGCTGGAAGCCGGCGGGCAGTGTGGCAATCGCATTGTCGCGGTCTGCGTAGAGAGCGACTACCGCCCGATCACCGGAGACGAAAGCACGGGAACGATCGACTCCCTGTGCCGGCAGGTCACCGGCATATTCAAACCCGGCCAGCTGTCGGATTGCACCGACGTAAGCAGCCATCGAGCGCATCGGGGTGAAATTGCGGTCCATCATGCCGAAATTATTCTGATTTTCATCATAATAGTAATAGATGAAAGTATAGAACTGCGACACTCCGCACGCTTTGCCTTCAATCGCTTTGGCGGCGATCCACGCGCCGCTGAGACGATCCGCCGCGACGGGAGCGCGCTCACCGCCGCGCGGCCACGGTTTACCGCATTCTGAAATCAGAAATGGTATGCCGTCGTTTCCGTGGCCCCCGGTCAGCTTGCGGAAATCCGAAACCATCTGCTCGAATTGCAGCGGGGTCTGGTAGTCGTGAAAGCTGAAGTAGTCACTCACATCAAGAATCCCGTTGGCGATGTAGGGGCCGATCACCTCCGGGGTGCGGATGCCGCCGGTGAATACTCCGCCGCAGAGAGGGGTATCCACTCCGGCGTTCCGGAAAGTCCAGGCAATTGTACGGTGCAGGGCGGCGACCTGATCTCCCGGCAGATGGGCACCAAAGCCGATTTCCGGTTCGTTCCAGACTTCCAGAATGGAATGGCGGTTCCGCCATTTCTCCGCGATCGTTCGCCAGGAAGCGGCAGTATGAATGAGATCGGCGGGGTAGGGGGATCCCGGTTTTCCCGGATCGTTTCTGACTGCTCCGGTCCACGACGGCGCGTCGTGCCAGACGTCGAGGAACTGCAATCCGCAGGAGCGGCAGAAGTCGCGAATCGCCTCCCCGTTTCCGGCAGAGAGGCCCCAGTTGAAACGTCCCTGCTCCGGTTCGAGAGTATTCCAGGTCAGACGGTCGCGGACGGCCGCGATCCCGACGCGTTTCAGAAAACGCACGGCCGATTCGAAATTTCCGCGTTCGTTGTAGACCGGAAAGATGGAGAAAGCCGCATCAACCGCGAAATAGGAATCCGGCTTTCCGGTGAAATCCGGCATGGCGATCGCTCCGCCGCGCCAGCCCAGTTCCGGGAAGACGATCTCATAGAAACCATTCTGTGCCGGTACCGGCACGTGAAGCGCTGCACCGGAAAATTCCGCCACTCCCGTGATGTCGGGTTTGTCTGCCCCGTACCGGAAGAGCTGGTATTTCCGTTGTCCGGCGGTCGGTGTTCCGGAGACTGGAATTGCAAGTGTCGAACCCGGTGCGACAAGCCACTGCTCCGCGCGCCGGGGGGCCGTGACCTTGACCGGAATTTCCCCCGTGAGACGGATATCCCCGATGTACGTGGTCCATTTTACGCGATCTTTCAGGTCGGTGCGGTGAACGGTGAAGGTATAGGTTGTCATCGGTTGCACAAATTCTCCGGCTTTGCCGCGTCCCCAGCTGGCGAATCCGGAGGGGCCGCCGAAACGTTTCACCGAGAGTTCCTGAACCTCATCCGGATTGCCGGACAGGGGATATTCCTTCTGGTAGACCCGCCCGGCGGAATCGTAGAAGCGCAGATTCATCTTCGACGCCGGGGTCCGGACTTTAAAACGGAACTCTTCGACATGGAGTGGTACGGCCAGATGACGGTCGACTCCGACATAGGCTCCTCCTTCGGAGAAATCCGCGTCGATCCGGAGTGTCGGTTGTCCCCCGAAATGGATCTTTGCATCGAAGTTCAATTCCCCTTTTGCTCCCGGAAATTCCCGGCCGTCATTGTAGCGCCAGTCCGCATCCGGCACGGCGAGATTTTCCGTGATCACCGCTGCAGTTGCGGCGATGGAAAGAAAGGTCATTAAAAACAGAAGTGCTCGAATCATGATTTTCCTTATTAGTTAGAATAGGTGTTCAAAGTACCGCTCACAACAATTTTTGTATATCCGTCGGCTCGCAGAACTCCGAGATTTCCGGAGCTGACATGGCCATCGACGAAACCCCGGTTACAGCTGCCACCATGGTTGAGGCTGATATTGCCGTTTTCGTTTGCATCCATCGGGCCGAACACCCATTGTCCGAGTCCGGCGTCGGTTGCATGAGCATTGGAAATCCGACTGTCTACAATCAGCGGCAGCTCACTGGCGCGTTTGATTTTCACTCTCAGATAGAAGAGGCCGTCGCCCTCGTCCGGTTGCTTTGCGTAATTCCCCATGGTATCGATCTGTGGCGTGTACCATCCGGAGAAAGTATTGCTCAGATTGGTACGCAGTACGCCGTAGGTACGCCAATAGCTGGTGGTTGTTCGCGGCGAGGAAGGACAGTAGAGCAGTTTCTGCGTGATCAGATTTTGATCGACCAGCATTTCACCGTAAGCGATGCAGCCAAGAGGGTGCGGAGCATGGCAGACGAAGTAGTCGCCGAAACTGTCCGCATACATCAATTGTGCCTTGACGATCTGGCTGATCTGATTGGTACAGCTGATTCTTTTTGCAGTCTCACGTGCTTGATTCAGTGCTGGGAGCAGCATTGCGGCGAGAATCGCGATGATTGCAATAACAACCAGCAATTCAATAAGTGTGAAAGTATGGTTGCGGAGTTGAAGCGGTGAGTGGGCCGTGTGAAGTTTCGGATTTTTGATGTACACTTTGTTCATGGTACGGACGCTCTCCTTAGTTATGGCTGAAAGGGTGAATTTCATTTCGATGTTCCGGCGGAACTGGGGCGGTGGAGTCGCGGATCACCAGTTCAGGCATAATCCGGTACTGGGAGGAAGGGGCAGGAGGCTCTGCACCCATCAGGAGATTTCCGGCCTGTCTGCCCATTTGATAAAAATCCTGTGCGATTGTGGTCAGTCCCGGCGACGTGTAAGTTGCCCGGTCAACGTTGTCGAATCCGGCGACCGACCCCATTTCCGGTACCCTGAAACCCTCTTCACGCAGAAGCTGAAACACCAGAAGCGCGACGACACCGATGCTGCAGAAGACCGC
>CALXOA010000122.1 GCA_944389895.1 uncultured Victivallis sp.
ACACGGACCATATCCGGAGACACTCCGGCGGCTGCGAGTTCCGCGTCGGAGAGCTGGCGATGCGTCATGCTGGCCGGATGGAGCACCCCCGTTCTGACATCTGCGACATGGACGACAATCGCTGCGAGTTTCAGGGCATTCATCACTTTTTCACCGGCCGCCTTGCCGCCTTTCACCCCGAAGCAGAGCACTCCGGAGGCGCCGCGTGGCAGGTATTTCTGCGCCAGAGCGTGTTGCGGACTGGATTTGAGGCCGGGATAGTTGACCCAGCTGACTTTGGGATGATTTTCGAGAAATTCCGCGAGAGCAAGCGCATTCTCCGAGTGGCGTTCCATGCGCAGATGGAGCGTTTCAAGCCCGAGATTGGAGAGATAGGCGTTGAAGGGAGCCATGATGGCTCCGGTATCGCGGATGAACTGCGCGCGCAGTTTGACCGAATAGGGCGCGGCCGGGAAATTTTCCGTGTAGATCAGCCCGTGGTAGGCGGGATCTGGATTCACGAAATCCGGGAAACGCCCGTTGTTCCAGTTGAAGCCGCCCTTTTCGATCACGATGCCACCGATCGCCTGCGCATGACCGTCGGTGTATTTGGTCGTCGAATGGGTTACGAAGTCGGCTCCGAATTCGAAGGGGCGGCAGAGATACGCCGTCGGGAAGGTGTTGTCGACGATCAACGGCACTCCCGCAGCGTGGGCGACGGCGGCGAATCGCTCGATATCGAGCACGATCAGTGCCGGATTGGCGAGCGTTTCCGCGAAGATGGCTTTGGTGTTCGGCCGGATCAATGCGGCGACGGCGTCGGAATCGGCCTCCGGGGAGATGTAGGAGACTTCAATCCCCATCTTCTTGAGCGTGTTGGAGAAAAGTGAGACCGTACCGCCGTAGAGACTGGAGACTGCGACGAAGTGGTCTCCGGCGGAGGCGAGGTTCAGGATCGCGAATAAATTCGCAGCCTGGCCGGCACTGGTGGCGACGGCTGCGACACCGCCCTCGAGCGCGGCCATTTTGCGTTCGAAGGCGTCGACTGTGGGATTGGCAAGCCGGGTGTAGAAAAAGCCATCGCGCTTGAGATCGAAGAGATCCGCCACGCTCTGGGCGTCATCGTATTTGAAGGTGGTGCTCTGCCACAGCGGCAATACACGCGCATCGCCGTTCCCGGGCTGATAGCCGCACTGCACGGCACGGGTTTCGATTTTCCAGTTCTGATCACTCATGATGAAAACTCCTCTTGGAAAAAATTATCTGTTTTACCTCAAATATAATCTGAGAAACCCTTTTTTACAAGTCTATCAGTTGCTTTATCGGAAAAAGGGATGTATATTAATAGACGGTATCCGGAGTGCAATGGTGCTGTGCGGATTTTTCGAATGTTTTGAAAAAATACATGGGAATGCAATGACGACCGAACAGCTTCTGCAACAGACCGTTTCCGTATGCAATCCGATGGGGCTCCACACGCGTCCTGCGGCGGAGCTGGTCAAGATTGCCTCCGGGTTCAATGCTGAAATCACCCTTGAAAAAGTCGAGGAACCGGGGGAGGAGGCCGATTGCCGCAGTATTCTGAGTCTGCTGATGCTGGCGGCGGCCGACGGAACGCGCCTGAAGTTGCGTGTTTCCGGTGCCGAGGCGGAACAGGCAATGCGGGCAGTCACCGACTTTTTTGAATCGAGGTTTGGTGAGGAGTGAGTTTTTTACGGGAGAGCGGTGTCACCGTTCCCCGGGGAGGAAGCGATGACGCTGGCCAGCCAGACAATTCAGGCGATTGCGGTTTCGCCGGGTATCGCAATCGGGCGTGTGATGCGGGTTCGTCCCTACAACCGCCTTCTGGAGCCTGAACTTCAGAAGATCGACGATGTCGAGGCCGAAGTGCGGCGTTACCGGGCAGCGGTGGAGGCCACCCGGGCGGAGTTGACCGCCTTGCAGGAACAGGTCCGCAGCAAGCTCAATTCCAGTGATGCCGATATTTTTGAAGCACACCTGCTTCTGGTGGACGATCGTACATTGACTGCCCAGGTTGAGAAGAATATCCGGGACAAACATTTCAATGCCGAATATGCATTATTCAAAGCGGGGGAATCCTTTGCCCGGGTTCTCGGAGGCATGCAGGATGAATATCTGCGGGAGCGTGCCGCCGACATTCGCGACGTTGCCGCCCGGATCATGGGGGTTCTGACCAACACCGTTTCCGGCGAAATCGGTCTTGACGACCGGAGAATCATCATTGCCAGTACCTTGTCTCCTTCGGAAACCGCGCAGCTCGATCGCCGGAAGGTGCTCGGGTTCGCAGTGGAAACCGGCAGTGCGACCAGTCATACCGCGATTCTTGCACGCTCGATGCAGCTGCCTGCGGTGGTCGGGATTCCTCCGGAGCTGCCGGAGAAGCTTTCCGCCGATGACAAGCTCATCATCGACGGCTATACCGGGAAACTGATTATCAACCCCGATGCCAGGACTGAGGAGGCCTATCGGCTCCGCGCCCAGGCGGCGGGTGAACTTTACAGCGCGCTTGAGCGGGAGAATACTCTGCGTTCCGAAACGACCGATGGTTTTGTGGTTCAGCTTGCCGCGAATCTGGATTCTCCGGATGGGATCGACGAGGCGAAGCGCAACGGCGCCGGCGGAATCGGGCTTTTCCGGACGGAATATCTTTTCATGAATCGGGGGGATCTGCCCGGCGAGGAGGAGCAGTTTGAGATCTACAAGCAGCTGCTGGTCGCCTGCGATGAGCAACCGGTGGTCGTCAGAACGCTTGATGTGGGGGGGGATAAGTTCAATACCAACATCTACCGGGCCAGCGAGCAGAATCCCTTTCTGGGATTGCGTGGCATCCGGCTCTGTCTGCATGAGCGGCGCGACATCCTGGAGACGCAGTTGCGCGCATTGCTGCGTGCGGGCGTTTACGGTAATCTGCGTGTGATGCTGCCGATGGTCAGCAGCATTCGTGAAGTGATCGATGTGAAATCGTTGATCGGGAATCTGCAGCGCAAGCTTGAGCAGGAGCAGCGCGAGTTCCTGTCACACCTGCCGCTGGGGGTGATGATCGAAACGCCGGCGGCGGCGATTCTGGCGGAGCGCTTTGCGCCGCTGGTGGATTTTTTCAGCATCGGCACCAACGATCTGGTGCAGTATACGATGGCGATTGACCGCGGCAATGACCGGGTTGCCTACCTTTACCGGCCGTCGCATCCGGCGATTCTCGAATTGATCCGGCACACGGTCGAAGCGGCCCGGGCACACAACATTTTCGTCAGTGTCTGCGGGCAGGTCGCTTCCGATCCGGCGATGGTGCCGCTTCTGGTCGGCTTCGGGGTGCATGAGTTGAGCATGCCGCCCGCGTCAATCGGCGTGGTGCGGCGGGTAATCCGCAATCTGGCGATGCACGAGGCTGAAACGGTGGCCCGCGAGGCGCTCCGGTGCAGCAATGCGTCGGATGCACTGGCGATTTCCGAGGCGTTGCTCCGGCGGAGTTCTCCGGAAATCGTCAATATCTGAAAAAAGCTGTGATTCCGATGGGAAAATCGGCGTTTCCGGTGTTATATTAAGATTTCGTGAGATGCGCCGGATCGTGGCGCCGGTTTCCGGCCCCCTTTCCCGGTGATGGGTGAACTGCGAATTTGGAACAGAAGATTTTCATGGAAAACACGCGAAAAACGATCTATCTTTCGGGCCCGATCATGGATGAGTGCGAAGGGGTGGCCCGGGAATGGCGGGAGACGGCAAAGCTTTTGCTGGGAAGACAGTTCCGGCTGCTCGATCCGATGCGGCGCAAATTCGTCGACCGGCAGGTGGACAGTGCCAACGAGATTGTCGAATTCGATCTTCAGGATGTCCGCGATGCCGACATCCTGCTGGTGAATTACAGTAAGCCGAGCATCGGGACGAGCATGGAGGTGTTTCATGCCGCCCATAATCTGGGAAAGTTCGTCGTCGCATATTCTCCCTTCGAATATTGCGACTGCAGCCCGTGGATGGCCCGTTATTGTACGAAGATCCTCCCGTCGCTCGAAGCGGCGGCGGAGTACATTAACACCCATTTCTCAGAATAGACGAACCGGGGGGATTCAATTCAGGAGCAGGAGAGATCATGTGTGGAATTATTGGTTATACCGGCCCGCGGGCTGCGGTGCCGATTCTGATCGACGGGCTGAAGCGTCTGGAGTATCGTGGTTATGATTCCGCCGGGCTCGCCGTAGTCGCCGACGGGCGTCTTTCGGAGGTCAAGGCGGTCGGAAAGGTTCACCAGCTGGAGGAGGCGCTCGCAGCTCATGCCGGTTTGGAGGAGAAGAGCGGGTGCGGGATTGCCCATACCCGCTGGGCGACTCATGGCGCTCCCTCTACCCCGAATGCGCACCCGCATCTCGACGAATCCGGGCAGATCGCAATTGTTCACAATGGAATCATCGAGAATTATCAGGAATTGCGCCGCTATCTTGAGGGCAAAGGGTGTCATTTCAGGTCACAGACCGACAGTGAAGTGATCGCCAATCTGATTGCCGAGGCTTACGAGGGGGATCTGCTGGCGGCGACGGCGGCGACACTTGAGCAGCTCAACGGGACCTATGGGATCGCGGTGGTTTCCGTACGCCATCCCGGGTTGATTGTGACCGCCCGCAAGGGCAGTCCGATCGTGATCGGCATCGGCAAGGGGGAAAATCTGGTCGCCAGCGATGTGGCGGCTTTGCTGGCCCATACCCGAGAGGTGATCTACCTCGACGACGGGGATATCGCGGTGGTTACTGCCGATCGGATTGATTTGCGCAATGTCAAGAATGTGCCGGTCGAACGCGAAATTGCGAAGATCGACTGGGACATGGGGGCGGCGGAAAAGGGGAACTTCCCGCATTTCATGCTGAAGGAGATTTTCGAGCAACCGGAGACCATCGAAAACGCGATTCGCGGCCGTATCGATCACTCGATGGGAACCGCCGTTCTGGCCGGCATGAATCTCTCCCCCCGGGAGCTTGCGACGATCAGCCGGATCGTGATCGCCGGGTGTGGCAGCAGCCTCCATGCCGGGATGCTCGGAGAGTACTACTTTGAGGATATCGCCGGAGTTTCCACCTCGGTCGAGCAGGCCGCGGAGTTCCGTTACCGTAATCCGATCATTGAGCCGAATACGCTGGTCATTCCGATCAGTCAGTCCGGCGAAACCGCGGATACCATTGCCGCGGTTCGCGAAGCGTCGGCCAAGGGAGGGGTGGTTACCGCTCTCTGCAACGTGGTCGGTTCGACCATCGCCCGTGAGGCGGGGCGGGGCATTTATCTGCATGCTGGGCCGGAGATCAGCGTCGCCTCGACCAAGGCGTTTTCGAGTCAGGTTGTCGTGCTGCTGCTCTATGCGCTGATGCTCGGTCGCAACCGTCGATTGAGCCGGAGCGACGGGGAAGAGCTGGCACGTGAAATTGAAGCGGTTCCGGGACTGATCCGCGAGGTGCTCCGAGAGGCGCCGAAGATCAAGGAGATCGCGGATCGATATGCCCGTTTCGAGGATTTCTTCTTTATCGGTCGCGGTTGTCTCTATCCGACCGCGCTCGAAGGCGCCTTGAAGCTCAAGGAGATCAGCTACATTCATGCGGAAGGATACCATGCCGCGGAGTTGAAGCACGGGCCGATTTCCCTGCTCGACGAGCGCCATCCGGTGCTGGCGCTTGCCAACGACATCCCGGGCAAGGACAAGATCATCGGGAACATTCAGGAGTGTCGGGCGCGAAAATCTCCGGTGGTCGCGGTGGTTACCAGAGGTGATTCCTCGGTGGTGAAAATGACGGACGATGTGATTGAGATTCCTCCGTGTTCGCGTTTCATCGCGCCGTTGCCGACGGTGGTGGCGTTGCAGCTTTTCGCCTATTACGTTGCGGTCGCGCGTGGCTGTGAAGTCGATCAGCCACGTAACCTGGCAAAGAGTGTGACTGTGGAATAAGAGATGTTCAGATTTCTTTACAATGTGTGCCTGCCGTTCGGCTTTCTCTTTTTTGTGCCGGGGCTGTATGTCAAATACCGGAACCGGTCGGGATGGAAGGGGACGTTCGGGGAGCGTTTCGGCCATTTCTCCGCGGAGCGGATCCAGGAGCTGACCGCCTATCATGGTGCGGTGTGGGTCCATGCGGTCAGCGTCGGCGAGGTGGTTGTCGCGTTGTCGATGCTGCGCGAATGGAGTACGCTGCATCCGGAACGGAAATTCATCTTGTCGACGACGACCACGACGGGGCAGGAGCTGGCGCGTCGACAGGCGCCGGAGAACACCGCGGTGATTTTCTGTCCGATCGATTTTCTCTGGATGGTTCGGCGGACGCTGAAGATTCTGAAACCGGCAATGCTGGTGATTTTCGAGACCGAGATCTGGCCGAACATGGTGGCCGAAAGCCGCAGGGCGGGGATTCCGGTGGCATTGGTCAACGGCCGGATGTCGGATCATTCCGTCCGGGGATACCGCAGAGCACGGGTTTTCTTCCGACCGCTGCTGCGGCTCTTCAATCTGCTGTCGGTGCAGTCCGAGGTGGATGCGGAACGGTTCCGGTCGATCTCTCCGGAGGCGAACATCGTGGTCAGCGGGAATCTGAAATTCGACCAGAAGGCGCCGGAGAATCTGCCGCCTGCCGAATTCGGGCGCTACTTCGGAACGGGTGAGGGGCGTATCCTTCTCGCCGCCAGTACTCACTCCGGGGAAGAGGAACTGATCACTGAAACCTATCTGCAACTGCGTGCGGATTTTCCCGGTCTCAAGCTTGTTCTGGTGCCGCGGCACGCGGAGCGGGGAGGTGACATCGCCGCGATGCTCGAGGCGCACCATGTTTCTTTTGCCCGCCGCAGCCGTCAGGCCGAAAGCGCGGATCCGGTCGATGTTCTGCTTGCCGACACCACCGGCGAGATGCTCAAACTGATGAACGGGGCCGATATCGTGATCATGGGAAAAAGTCTCGCGGGGCATGACGAGGGGCACAATCTGATTGAACCGGCGTTGCTGAACAAGCCGATCGTGACCGGTCATGTGCTGCGTAATTTCCGCTTCATTCACAGGATGCTGTTGCAGGAAAACGCGATGCTGACCGTGACCCGCGATGCCGAACTCGGCGCACAGTTGCGTAAACTGCTCGTCGATGACAACCTGCGGACGGAACTCGGCAAACGTGCCGGCGAGGTGGTTCGCCGGAATGCCGGCGCGACGAAACGCACCATCGAGGAACTGGAAAAACTGCTGGATTCCGATAGTGTCACGGAGAGGGCCGGCAGCGACGTGAAAACGAACGCGAATCAAGAATAACCATAGAGGAGTTTCTTTCGTGAATTGCATGACTCAGCCGGCGCAGGCCAGGGCCGGTATCGTAACGCCGCAGATGGCACAGGTTGCCGAAAGTGAACAGGTTTCTCCTGAAATGATTCGTCAGGGAGTGGCGGCCGGAACGATCGTGATCCCGGCGAATGTGAATCACAAAGGGCTTGTGCCGGTCGGAATCGGCCGGGCGCTGCGGACGAAAATCAATGCGAACATCGGCAATTCCGCTGTTTCGAGTTGTCCGCGTCAGGAGCTGGAGAAGCTCCGTTATGCGTTGAAATACGGTGCGGATACCGTGATGGATCTGAGTACCGGAGGTAATATCGCCCAGATTCGCCGTTCGATCATTGAACACAGTCCGGCTCCGATCGGAACGGTGCCGATGTACGAAGTTCTGGCGCGTTGTGAAAAAGTCGAGAATCTCTCTGAGTCCTTCATCCTCGATGTGATGCGTGAACAGGCGGAGCAGGGAGTCGATTACATGACCATTCACGCCGGGTTGTTGCGGGCTCACATCCCGGCGGCCAGGAAGCGGATGCTCCGCATTGTCAGCAGAGGCGGTTCGATTCTCGCGGCGTGGATGAACCGGTTCAACCGGGAGAATCCCTTCTATACGGCTTTTGATGAGATCCTTGAGATCTGCCGTCGCTATGATGTCACGCTGTCGCTCGGGGACGGAATGCGTCCCGGGTGTCTCGCCGATGCGAGCGATGAGGCGCAGTTTGCGGAGCTGGATGTTCTCGGGGAACTGGTCCGGCGCTGTCGTGCCGCGGATGTGCAGGCGATGGTGGAGGGGCCGGGGCATATCCCATTCCATGAGATTGAGATGAACATGAAGCGGGAGCAGCGGGTCTGCGATGATGCTCCGTTTTACATCCTCGGGCCGGTGGTGACCGACTGTGCTCCGGGGTACGATCACATCACCAGTGCGATCGGCGCGACGATGGGGGCGTTTCACGGAGCTGCAATGCTCTGTTATGTAACCCCGAAGGAGCATATCGGACTGCCGAACGCCCGCGATGTCCGCGACGGAGTGATCGCCTACAAGATCGCGGCGCATGCCGCCGACGTGGCGCTCGGGAAACCCGGAGCACGTGACCGCGACGATGCGATCAGCCGTGCCCGGGCCGAATTTGACTGGGAGAAGCAGTTTGAACTGGCTCTGGATCCCGAGAAGGCACGCGAACTGCGTGCCGAGGCGCTGGCCGAGCGGGACATGCCGGCCGATCACGATCATGGCGATGAACGCTTCTGTACGATGTGCGGGCCGAACTTCTGTTCGATGCGGATCAGTCGCGAACTCTGAAAAATTCTTCTCGGAACGACCTTGCAGGGATGTCGTTTCCCTTCGTTTGAGGGGAAACGATTTTTTTTCATAGAAATTTGTTTTGGCGGGTTGATCTTTTTCGGAACACGGCTATTTTCTATGAAGCGTCAGATTGAAGAGCAGCAGGGGGATTTCCGGCATCAGGGAAAGCGGAGTGCGGAGATATGGCTGTGAAAGACACACAAAGGTTCAAAGAGCTTTACCGTTTCGTCAAACCGTATCGAAGTCTGCTCTACATCGCAATGGTGTTTCACATCATCTGCACCTGCCTCGGGCTTTTCATGCCGCTGGTGCTGAAGATCATCATTGACAAGGCGCTCGGCGGTACGGATCTCAGTCTGCTGTACGTATTGCTGGCCGGGGTGATTCTGCTCTACTGGGTGCGGGCGTTTTTCTTCTATACCTGCAACTATCTGACGTTCTATCCGATCCACCGGATGTTGTTCGACCTGCGGGTCAAACTTTTCAAACATCTTCAGAGCCTCTCTCTGCGTTTCTACCAGGAGTACCGGACCGGGAAGCTCATTTCCAACATTCTGACCGACGTCGGTGCGCTCCAGTCGATGTTTTCGACGGTGATCGTCGGCATTGCGTCAAATCTGTTCTCCCTGTTCTTCGTCAGTCTGATGCTGGTGATTCTGAGTCCGGCATTGTCGCTGATCTGTCTGGTGGTTCTGCCGGTGGTCTATCTGGTGTTTTCGCATTTCAGGCGGGTGTTGCGCGAGCGGTCCATGTTGCTGCGTGAGCATATGTCGGAGGTTTCGGCGAATCTCTCGGAGGTGATCAACGGGATCAAGGTTGTGAAATCGTTCGGCAAGGAGCGGACGGAGAACCGGAACTTCATGGAACGGCTCAAGCCGACCTTCGATATGTCCCTCAAGTTGTCGATGCGCGGTTTCATGTTGAATATCGTGATGGACCAGCTTTCGATCTACACGTCGGTTACGGTGCTCGGTTTCGGCGGTTACTTTGTTTCCCAGGGGCGGATGACGGTCGGCGAACTGGTAGCCTTCTACACTTACATGCAGATGTTTTTCGGCCCGGTGGTTCAGTTGACCAACCTCGCGCCGGCGATCAGCGAAGGTGCCGTCAGTGCGGAGCGGTTGCTTACCCTGATGGCCTATGTGCCGGAAATCCGGGAACGGGAACATCCGATTCATCTCGATCATGCGGTCGGTCGCATTCGATTCGACAAGGTCAGCTTCGGCTACGGAGCGAAGAAAATGGTTCTGCAGGATTTCACTCTCGATGTTGAACCCGGTCTCAAGGTGGCGCTGGTGGGGCCGTCCGGTTCCGGAAAGTCCACCATCGCCAGTCTGCTGATGCGCTTCTTCGACGTGACCGACGGTCATATTTATCTGGATGACACCGATATCAGGGATCTTTCGATCGAATCGCTCCGGCGCAATATCGGCATTGTACTGCAGGAGGCTTTCCTTTTCTCAGGTACGATCGAGGAGAATATCCGTTACGGCCGGGAGGAGACCACGTTCGAACAGGTGGTCGAGGCGGCCAAGATGGCCAATGCTTATGAGTTTATCCGGGAGCTTCCGCTCGGATTCAAAACCGAGGTAGGCGAGAACGGAGTGGCGCTCTCGGGCGGGCAGAAGCAGCGGATCGCAATTGCCCGGACGGTGTTGCATAATCCGGCAGTGCTGATTCTCGATGAGGCGACCAGCGCTCTGGATACCATATCGGAGAGCATCGTGCAGCAGGCGCTCGACAAATTGATGGCGAACCGGACCACAATCATCATCGCGCACCGGCTTTCGACCGTGCGTAACGCAGACCGGATTCTGGTTCTGAAAGACGGCCGGATCGCTCAGAGCGGGCGGCATGAGGAACTGCTCTGCCAGGATGGTCCTTATCGGCAGCTTTACACCATGCAGTTGAAGGAGCAGAAGGAGCACGATTCGCCGAACTATGCGGCGGGCCGTTTCGGGTTTGAGCCTGAGGAGGACGCATGACGCATAAAACTGCAGGCTTGCGGGGAAAGCTCCGGGCGCTGACGATCATCGGTCTCGTGCTGGGACTCATGGTTGCCGGAGCGATCTGTTCGCTTTTCTTCCTGGAAATCGAAGATGTGATCTATTCCGAAGGGAATCTTACGTCGGAGATCACTTATGATATTATCGGGCATCTGGACAGCCGGGTGATCGAGCTCTGCTATGATCTGGGGGACGATGTGAAGGCCGGCGATGTGATCGCCCGGCTGGATACCACCGAGTTCGATGAGCAGCGCATCCGTCTGGAAGGGGAATTGCGGGAGTCTCAGGCAGAGCTGGAGGTGAAGAAGGCGGAATGCGAAGCGTTACGGGTCAATCCGCTGCCGAAGGAGCTCTGGTATGCTGAAACCAACCTCCGGGAGAGTGTGGAGAAATCCAAGCGGACCGAGGCGCGCATGAATCGTTCGTTGCAACTGGCCAACCGCAACGCGATTTCCAGGCGTGAGTTTGAGGACGCTGAAATCGAGAACATCAAAGCGCAGGGGGAGGTGAACCGTGCTCGTGAAAACCTCAAGATGGTTCAGGCCGGCCTCGGAGCGCGCAACCTGGAGAAGGCGCAGCGCGATATCGACCTGGTGCAGGCGAAAATTGCCGGGCTGGAGCAGGAGCTGGAGTTCCTGAAACGACAGATTGACGACTGCCGGATTGTCGCTCCCAATGCGGGGCGGCTGGTTGCTCTGCCCTGCAAGTATACCCGTTATGTCCAGAAGGGAGCCGTCGCTGCCAAACTCTCCTCGGGGGAGGCTGTCCGCGGCATTGCCTACGTCGATGAGAGCGTGGTTCGCAAGGTGCGTCGGAATCAGATGGTGAGGATCTCCAGCGGTGTTTTCAACCGGCTGGAATACGGTATCTTCTACGGACGGGTGATCCGGATTTATGATACCCCGGTGCAGGATGCGACAACCGGGGCCACGCGCTATCCGGTGGAGGTTGCCATCGATTCCCAGGGGAAGCCGCTTCGCCTCGGTTCCAGTGCCGAATTTGCTATCATTACCGGGCATGAACCGGTGATCTTCACGATATTGAATCTGACCCGCGAACACGAATATGATTACAGCACGGATGAAACGGAAATTTCCCCGGTCCCGAGAGCCACGGAACCGTAGTTCCCGCTTTCTTCTTCTTCTCTACCGCCCGGCCGCTGCGAGCAGCAATCCGGCGATCCCGCCAAGCAGATAACCGAGAACCTGAATTGCGATCAGATGCTCGTCGGCGATCGTTCCGATCATCCGGTGAAATTTCCCGATATCCTGTTCGCAGACCGCCCGTTCAATGCGTTCGGCGAGGTTCAAACGGGCGATGATGGCTGCCTTGCCGTCGCCGCGCAGATATTTTCCGATCGACTTCCGGGCGGCGGGAAGAATCTCCTGTTCTACGGCGTTCCAGAGCCGTTCGGAAGAGAGAATGGCGTCGGTGAAATCAGGCAATCGGGTCAACAGATACTCATGCAGAAACTCTTCGAGCTTGTGTGACCCCGCTGAGAGAAATCCTGCGATCTGCGCCTGTGATTCAGGACTCTCCAGACGGGTTCGGATCCGGGTGGAGAGGCCGGCCAGCTCCTCCCGGATTGCGAAGCGCGTTTCCGGTTCGTCGAGTTTTTCCGCGATTCTAAGTTGAATGTGTTCCCAATCCAGATAGTCCACCAGCCCCGCCGCCAGATCGGCCGGAACCAGAAACGACGGCAACAGGTGCAGTTTTTGGATCAGGTATTCACGTACTCCCGCCTTGAGCTGGTTACGCAGCAGCAGCGCGAGGTCCGGGGATCGGCGCTGAAACTCCTGAGTGATGACCGCGGCAATCTGTTCGCGGTTGGCGGTGTTGTCGAGGTAGTCGACGACAAACTCATCCCAGAAACGGCGCAGATTTTCCGTGGTCAGATTCTCCCGCAACGCCATGCGGAGTGCTCCTTCGACGTACGGGAGCAGAAATTTCGTCAGCTCTGCGGAATTGCGCTGCAGAAAACGGAGCAGTGTGGCGCGGAAACGCTCAAGCAGATCGCGATCCTGCAGAAATTCGGTGGCTGCGCGGCCGAGTTCTTCGGCCAACTCATCCGGATCGATCAGATTACGGGGAATTTCCTCCCCCAGAACCCGGCCGATCCGGTCTTTGTTGGCAGGAACCAGTCCCTGCTTCCACCAGCCGAAGGTCGCGTACCGGAGCCAGTGGCGGTCGGTCGGCAGATAGGGTTTGAAAAGCATTTCGATCGCGATGTAATTGGTCAGATAACCAACAGCCGCCGCCGTCAGCACCGGCATCAGAATACCGGTGAACCAGCCGGGCAGGGGAAGACCGAATACGTGTTTGAGCACGCATTCGACGGAAAGGATGATGAGCGTAAGCCAGCTTACCGGGCGGATGATCCGTTCCGCCGCTCTGAAAAACTCCTCTGATCGCATGGGGGATTCCACCTTCCCCGTTCCGCACGTCAGTCGGCGGAGACCTCTTTGCCGAGATCCACCAATCCGCCGGCGGCCGGTGCTTTCGGCTGGATGTCAGGGCGATCCGGAAGGTCGGCGTCATTACTCTTGAGCAGGTCGGCCGCGGAGATCTTTCCTGCATTGGGATCTTTGAAATCGATGCCGGGACGGGCCGGAACACCGCCGACCAGTTGAATCTTTCCGCTGACCGGATCTCGGAACAGCGTCGGAATCGTGTCGCTGGTACGCCAGTATTGATTGATGGTGTTGACTCCGTTCAGACTGAACGACAGGTAGTGGAACACCCGCGGGGAAACCGGCATCAGGAGATGGATGCGACTGAGCATATCGATTTCGACCCGGAATTTCTCGATTCCGATCTGGCGGCCGATCCGCATCACTCCGTAAACCTTGTCGTTATCCTCCACCACGAGATAGTAGAAACGATTGTGGTCTTCGGTCAGCACCCGGATCGTATAGGTTCGTTCGACGGTTTTCCCTTCGTTCTTTCCGGTCAGATCCGGAATCCCGACGGTGCGGCTCCATTTCTCCACACCCTTTTCGACTGAAAACCGCACATCGCGGGTCTTGTATTCCGCTTCGAGCATACTGTGAGAGACATAGGCGTTGATCTTGTAATTCCCAAGCCGGTCGATGTCGTAGTATTTATTGATCGGGATAATCATGCGTTTGATTTCTCCGGAACCGAGGATCAGACCGTTGACCATGATTTCGGCGTCGGGACGTTTCGGCACGACACGCCCCTTGTCATCGGTGATCTCAAAGAGCAGAAACCCCTGCAGCCTGGGATCCTCGCCGAATACCAGCGCCCGGCCTGTGTCGTTTCGCAGCGTTACGCAGGCGTAGACCGGTTCGAACTGCATGTATACGGACCGGTTCAAACTGATGTCCATGCCCATCTGGGCGGAAACTGTCATTGCGGAGAACGCCGCTGCGAAAACGGCCGCGAATCGGAACCATACTTCTTTCAACATTTTTCCTTCCTCCGTGGTTCGAGACTCAGCAGAATATCGTTTGCCACCATCCCCGCGTCGAGAGCGTGACACGGCGGCGGAGCGGATTGCAGGGGACAGTGACGCCTGAGGCACCCGATGCAATCCAGATTGAGCCGGTAAATGCGGCATCCGGGACCGTACGGGCCGGTTCGTTCCGGATCGGTCGGCCCGAAAAATGCGAAGACCGGGCGTCCCAGTGCCGCCGCCGCATGGACCGGACCTGAGTCATTGCTGACCACTGCGGCCGATGCCCGCAGCAGCTCCATCATCTCCGGCAGAGTGGTTTTGCCGCAACACTTCAGAAGCGGTATTTCCGGCGGCAACATGTCCGCGATCGCTTCTTCCAGATCCCTGTCGCTGCCGCTGCCGACCACTGCGAAGGAGATTCCCGGTTCGCGCTCATGAAGTTCCTCAGCGATCTGTGCGAAGAGCTCCGGCGGGAAACGTTTGCTTTTCCACCGCGCTCCGGGCAACAGTGTCACGAGGCGTTCGGGGAGGGGGCCAATCTTTTCACGGAGTGCGGCCCGTACTTCCGGATTATCCGGCAATATGGGGCGAACACACTTCCCGGCGGTCTGCCCGGTCAGTGCGGCGGCCAGATTCACATAGCGTTCGACTGCGTGCCCCGGAGGAACTTCCACCCGGGTGTGGTAAAAGAATTTCGCGCTTGCTTCCCGCGGTGTCGCGAATCCGGCGATCCGGGGACACCGGGTGAATGCGGTGAAAACGGCACTGCGGAAAAGCCCCTGAAAATCGATCACCAGATCGTAGTGCTCCTGGCGCAATTTCCTGATGAGCCGGAAAAATTCCGGCAGAAATGTTGTAATGTGCCCGAGTTCACGTCGCCTGAAGAGGATCCTCCGGTCAATCGGACACGGACTGAAGTCGAGGATTCCGGCAAAGGCGGGGTGAACCAGGAAGTCGATTTTCGCTTGCGGCCAATGCCTGTGCAGCAGATCCAGCGCCGGGAAGAGATGCAGGATGTCGCCGAGGCTGCTCGGTTTGACGATCAGAATCCGGCGGATTGTTCCCGGTGTACCCATCTACGGTTCAACTGCCGACGGCGAGCCGGAGCGCGAGCCGTTCCGGCAACCCGGCATCGATGATTTTGTTTTGCGCTGAAGCGATGTCATACGGAATCCGATAGCGGATGACGGAGTGGCTGTCGGTATCGAGCACTGCGAAACTTGCCCGCGGATCGCGGTTGCGCGGCTGGCCGATACTGCCGATGTTGAAAAGATATTTGTGACCTGCCTTGATCTCAACCGAAAGCTCATCAGCCAGCGTGAAATCGACATTGGCTTCCTCTTCGATGGAGTTGTAGACCCAGTCCTGCAACTCTTCGATGTTGCGTTCACTGCCGCTGGTGATCGGTTTTTTGCAGAATGCCACCGGAACGTGCGAATGGCCACAGAAACAGAGCTGGGTGAACTGGTAGGAAAAGTTGTCTGCCGCATGGTGGGCATCAAAAATGTACCCCCAGTTCTCCGGCGTATCGAGCGTCGCGTGGACGATCGTCGCATTGCAGCCCGGAATGGTGGTACGATATGGCATATGGACCAGCCACGAACGCTCGGAAGGTGCAAGTTGCTCCCGGGTCCAGTTCACCGCGAATTTCGCATTGGGGTTGAACCCAGAAATTTCCGTATTCCCGTTGGCGGTGTATTCATCATGGTTGCCGCGTACCATCGCCACCCATTGCAGGTCGCGCACCATGTTCAGGCACTCCCGCGGCTGGGCGTTGTAACCGACGATATCGCCGAGCGATACGTAATGATCGATCCCCAGTTGCCGACATTTGTTCAACACGACAACGAGCGCATCGGCGTTCGCGTGAATGTCGCTGAGAATTGCGTATTTTGCCATCTTCTGATAACGTCCCGGAACTTGCGGCCCGACATTCCGGGCTCCTGTTTTAGTTTTACATTTGCAAACAATCACTGCCGCCTGTTTCGGATAAGGAACAGGCAGACGAGATCCGTTCGTCGCTGTAAGCCGGATTTTGTATTCCACCGCAAACGGTGGAACGGCAATCATCTGTCTATGCGACCAGAACCCGGGGTTGCTGGCGCAGCGAGCAGCGACATCACCCTCTATTTGGTCTTGCTGCGGGAGGGGTTTACCATGCGACGCCGTTCTCACGGACGCCCGGTGGGCTCTTACCCCGCCGTTTCACCCTTACCTCCGACGAATCGGGGGCGGTTTGCTTTCTGTTGCACTGGCCTTCCCGCGGAATATTGTCCGCGGTATCCTTCTTTTCAAAAGGACTCCCTGCTCTATGCAGTCCGGACTTTCCTCAGCGATGCGGGATTGCTCCCCATCGCCGCGACTGCCCGCGACGCACGCATCTCGCTTGGTTAATATAATCTCTGCTCCGAAATATACAAGAGATTTCCCGACATTTTTTTTTCATGGTTTTGCGTTTCGCAGGCCGGATTCCAACGGATCTTCCATTGCATTGGTTCCGTACAAGGGATATATTACCGGAAAAGTATGGAGTGACAAAACATGGGAGGCAATACAGAGTGAAGATCCGGACCGGAAATTTCCGGAATGTCTACCTTCCGGTTCTGGCTGCCGCCGTCGTGGTACGGATCTGGTGTTTTCTGGCGCTCCTCGGTTCGCCGCTGCGCCGTTTCGAGTGTGTGCCGGGGCTGGACATGCAGACGCTGCTTGTATACGGGCAGTGGTTCGGCGGCGGTCGCGAGGTGTTCAGCGTCTACCGGGCACTGATTGCGCTGATCTGGCATCTGAACGGGCGATGCCATTTCCCCGAACTTCTGGTTCTGCTGGAGATGGCCGGGGGATGTGCCGTCGCTCTGCTGACGGCACGTTTGGCCATGGTGCTGTGGGGAAAACGGCCCTTCGCTCTGGCGGCCGGCCTTCTTGCTGCATTTTATGGTCCGGCTCTGCTCTACGAAAGCGTCATCCTTCAGGAGAGTACCATTCTGTTGCTGACGCTGCTCGCTGTAATGGCGTTGCTGCGGGCGTGGCGGCTTCGTTTCGCCGGGTGGTCCGGAGTATGGTTCGGGCTGTTGCTCGGCCTGGCGGTGGTCGGGCGACCGGTCGGGCTTCTTCTGCTGCCCGGAGCGATGGCGGCGGTTGTCTGGAGTCTCCGGCGTCGCGGCGTTTTTTCCGTCCGGATGATTCTGAAGCGGTTCTGGCAGGCTCCTGTTGCCCTGGCGGTTGTGCTTCTGGGAGCGACCCTTTTCAACTTTGCGTTTGATCGGCGTAACATCGGGCCGTTTTTCAATGTGACGGCCTATCTGGTAAGCGTGAATGCTTCCCAAAGTACTCAGGAATCGTCACCGCAGGCCGGAGAACCGGCTCCCGTGGTGCGGAAGAGCCTTCCGGAAAAAACTGCCGCAATGCTCAGGCGTCTGGCCGGGATCGGAGTCCGGGCCGTCGGCCGGATGCCGTCGCTTTTTTCCTCTCTGGAGATTCCCGAAAATCTGAATTATTACTTCATCCGGGAGCGGATGCTGCCGTTGCGATTGCTGCCCGGACCGGCGTTGTTGCTGCCTCTGGCTCTGGGTGGGTTCGCACTGATGGTCTGTTCCGGGCGCTGCCTGAGGCGTGAAGGGTTGACGGTTGCGGTGATCCTGTTGCTGGCGATTCCGCTCTGTGTGGTCAATCCGATCGGGCGTTACCGGCTGCTGCTCTATCCTTATCTGGTGATTCTGGCCGTCTATCCCTTCTGGTGGGCGTTGGGGAGAGGGGGCGACCGGGAGCTCCGCCGCCATCGGTGTATTCTGGCGGCGCTGGCCGTCACCGCGGCTTTCGGGATTCATTTTTTCTGGAGCGGCCGCCCTTACCTGCGCAGTACCGACTTTGTCTCGTGGGGAATCGCAATGGAGGCCCGTGATGGCCGGCCGACGGCGGAATCGGTACAGGAGTTCGCCGAAGCGTATCTTTTCAGTGGCGGAACCAATCGTTCGGCCCTGGTGAATCTTCTGGTGCGGCTGATTCCGGCCGGCGACCTGGAGCGGGCGGAGTGGTTCACCCGCGATGCACTGGAACGGGGGAAGATCGATCCGAATCTCGTCTGTTACTACTATGGTCTGATCCGGCTGGGGCAGGGGAGACCCGCTGAAGCGGAGACGTTTCTGCGTCGCAGCGACCCGGCGGAGCTCGGTCCTCTGGGGGGAAAAGTCCTGTTTTTCCTCGGGGAGGCGAGACGCATGCAGAAGGATCGGGAAGGGGCACTGGAACTCTACCGCGCTGCGCTGAAACTCAATGAACTGCCGGGATTCCGCAGCGCGATTGAACAGGCGATCCGCAAATGTGAAGCCGTTCAGTGATGCTGTGGATGCAGCAGCAGGGGCGGTCGCAGACGATGGCGGATGTGGTTCCAGCTGGCTGAGAGCAGCAGTGTCGCGCCGACCCAGGCGGCCGGGGAGATGAAACAGACGCCGATGTAACCGAACCAGATTCCGAAAAACGCCGAACAGACCACCCGCAGCACCAGCTCCGTCACTCCGGCCATCATCGGCATGAAGGAGCGGCCGATTCCCTGTAATACGTTGCGGTAGACGAAGATCTGACCAAGTACGATATAGAAGGCCGCCGTTACGTTGAGGTAAAGTTGCGCCTGTTTCTCGATTTCCGGCAGGTCGGTGCCGAGAAAGAAACGGACCAGCAGCCGCCCGCAGGTGATCACCATCAGTGCGCCGGCCAGGCTGACTGAGATCGAGAGGATCGTGCAGCCTCTGACTCCGTTCCGGATGCGGTCGATCAATCCGGCTCCATAGTTCTGGGCCGCGTAGGTTGCCATCGCGATTCCGAGCGAGAACATCGGCTGGGCGGTCAACTGTTCGATCTTGCTGGCCGCGGTGAACGCAGCGATCGTGTTTGAGCCGAAGCTGTTCAATACCCGTTGCATTGCGATCACGCCGATTGCCGTGATCGAGAATTGAAACGCCATCGGCATCGCGACGCGGAGATGTTCCCATGCGAAGCTGAAACTGAATTTCCAGTCGTGTCGTCTCAGGTGGAGAATCGGAAAGTGGCGTTTGACGTAACGCAGACAGAGCAGTCCCGATACGAGCTGGGCGAGAACCGTCGCCGTCGCCGCTCCCGCCACCCCCATCCGGAATACGAGGATGAAGAGGTAGTCGAGCATGATATTGAGGATCGAGGCGATGATCAGGAAGATCAACGGCGTCCGGCTGTCTCCGAGCGCCCGGATGATTCCTGAAATCATGTTGTAGAAGACCGTCGCGCTGATTCCCCAGTAGAGCAGCAATATGTAACTGCGGGCATCGGCGAAGATATCCTCCGGCGTATCCATATATTGGAGCAGGGGAGTGGTCGTCGCGACACTGAGCAGCGTAATGGAGATCGAAAAGAATACGCAGAGCAGGATCGAGGTGGTGACGCTGCGGCGTACTCCGGCATGATCTTTTGCACCGAAACGTTGGCCGGTGATTACGGCAAAGCCGCTGGTCATGCCGAAGAAGAACCCGAACACCATGAAGGCGATCGCTCCCGTCGATCCCACTGCGGCGAGGGCCTGCGGACCGATTGTCCGGCCGACGATCACTGCGTCGGCCATGTTGTAGAACTGCTGAAACAGATTGCCGATCAAAAGGGGGATCGTGAATTTTATCAGCAGTCTGACCGGACTCCCGACTGTCATGTCGGAGGTCATGACCGCAACGTCTCCTCTTCCGACAGACCGAATTGCCGGCGGAGCACACGGATTACTCCATTGTCGTCATTGGAAGGTGCTTCGCCGCGGCAGAGCTGTTTCAACAACGGGTGGGCGTTGGCCATCGCGTAGCTGTGAAAACAATTCGCCAGCAGTTCACGGTCATTGAGGTAATCCCCGAAGGCGATGCAGTTTTCCGGGCCGATGCCGTCGAGTTGCTGCAGGAAGCGGATGGCGCTGCCCTTGTCTGTTTCGGGTTTCAGCAGATCGACCCAGTGTGCTCCGGAAAGGGTGACTTTCAGATCCGGCCGGAATTTTTTCAGGGCCGGGTAACTGTTCTCTTCGGCATCGGCGAGATCGTAGACTGCGATTTTGCAGATCCGTTTCCCCTCCGCCGCCTTGAGCACATCGGGAACCCTGGTCAATCTTTCGTAATAGTAACCGGCGTTTCGGAGAAACTCCGGTTCATCATTTTCATAGTAAGCAGTATCAACCCCGCAGAGGATGATCCTTGCCGTGGGCAGCGCACGGATTGCCGCGACCGGTTCCGCAAGCTGCCGGTACGGCAGTTCACTGAGGTAAAGCACCTGATCCCCCTCCCGGATCATGGCACCGTTTTCGCACAGGAAAGTCAACAGCTCCGGAGATTCCGGAAATTGCTTGAGCAGATTGTAATACTGCCGGCCGCTGGCGATCACGAAGCGGACGTTCCGCTGCCGGAGTTCCCGGACCAGCGGCATCAGACCCGGAGGAAGTCTCCTCTGACTGTCAAGCAGGGTTCCATCCATGTCGGTGGCTACGAGTTTGAGTGGGGAAAGCTGTTTCATGATTTTCTCCAATCGGAATTGAAGTATATAATATACTTCGGAAAGAGCGGATTTCAATGTGTGTTCCGGGACGCAGTTTCCCTTTTTATCTGCGTGACTTCCCTGTCCAGGGGAGCGAATCTCTTCATCAGAACTCATCCGGCGGGGAAACGGTTGCTCTTTCCGGATTTTCCTCCAGATCCATCTGACGCTTGTACGCTGCCGGCGGGTAGTTGAACTCCTGCCGGAAGAGACGGCTGAAATGATAGCGGTCGCAGAACCCGGTCTCCTGCGCGATCTGTTTGATGTTTTTGTCGCTGAAATGGAGGAGCATGGCCGCCCGTTCGAGTCTTCTGCGTCGCAGAAATTTCTGCGGCGTCATGCCGGTGATGTGTACGAAACGGCGGATCAATGCGCTGCGGCAGAGCAACAGCCGGTCCGCCAGTTCGCTGATTGAAATTTCCGGGTTGGCGTCTGCAATTCCAATGGCCCGTTCCACGGTCGGATCGGCAAAGCGCTCTTCCGGCAACCGATCTGCCGGTACCGCAAGCAGGATTTCGCAGATGTAGCGCCGGATTTTCAGCATGGTTCGTGCATTCGGAGCGGATTTTTCCACTTCACGTGAGAGATCGCGGGCAAACGATACGATTCGGCGGTCGCGAAGGAGAAGCAACCCGGGCTTGACCGTGTCAAAGGGATTTTCCGCGGAAAAGTGGAGATAGAAGTGAGTCGTCTCCCGTTCCGCGCTGGTGGCGTATTCGGTACGGGGCGGTAACACTGCGACCTCATCCGGCAGCAGTTCATGTTTCCCGTCCGCCGTGATCACGAAGGCGCCCGGCGCGTTGTTCCAGTAGACCCGCCAGTAGGGAACGCAGATTTTATCCTGCCGCCATGCGATTCCGTTCGGAGGGCCCAGCAGGGCATTCAGACAGATATGGATATTGATGGTCACATCTTTCATTTTCTCTCTCCCGGTCCGGCGGTGCCGTCTTTTTCCTATTGCTCCCACAGTTTAATACTTGTAGTTCAGCTGGCGTATTTGACAGACTCCTTGTGAAAAAGAGCTTTGATCTTCTCCGGTTGTTTTTGAATGCTTCGCATATGGGATTTTGCATGTTCTTCA
>CALXOA010000123.1 GCA_944389895.1 uncultured Victivallis sp.
TGCTTTCGACGATCATACAATTCTTTTGAATTGATTTTTCTTGCATCTCGAAGTTCCATACTGGTAATATAGTACGTTTGAATAGATTCTACAAGTATTTTTGTTGCCTATCTATAAGTATAGCAACCCGGTTGTTTTTTTTCAACTGGTTGTGTCCTGAATTTCATGCCAATCCGCTCCGAACGGGCGGAAAATTTGAACGGAAGCGACAAATTTACACAAAAACGAAAGAAACATCCATTTACAAAAAGCGCTGTTTTCATCATAATATCTGCGTGAAACGGAAACAGGTCCGGAAGGGAATCGATGCGATGCGGATTTTATGGGGAATTGTTTTATTGATCCGGTTTGCCGCCGTTGCCGTGGAGCCGGTATCCGGAGTGGTTCCGGAGGCGTTGCGGTTGATCCAGGCTCAGGATGACCGCCCCTCCATGATTTTTCTGGAAGGCGAGCCGTTGCGTTTCCGCCTCACGGAACCGATGGAGAAATTCACCGTGCATGTGACCGACTACCGCGGGCGTGAACTCTGTTCGGTCAGCGGCAGCGGTTCAGTATTTGCGCTTCCGCCGCAGGATTGCGGTTATTACCGGATTCGTCTCGACGGCGGACAGGGGGAGCGCGGTTTCTGTGTATTGAGCCGGCGCACGGACTCGCGGGAAACGAAACATGCTCCGTCGCGCTTCGGTGCGGATCTGGCGCTCTACAACGGGTATGAATTTCGGGGGGATCCGATGGGCGGTGTCAGGCTGCTGGCGGATATCTGCGGGCAACTCGGGGTGGGGCGTGTGCGCAACCGGCTCGTCTGGGAGTTGATCGAGAAGGATTCCGGCGGAAAGGTTTTCCACGGTACCGGAGAAGTCGCCCGGATTCTGCATGCGGCTGGAATTGAATCGAACCTGACGTTTCACGATGCACCGGAACGGACGAAGAGTTCCCCCGGAAAACCCTTTCCGGATGATCTTTCCGGTGTCTATGAGTTCTGCCGGAGTCTTGCGGCAGCCATGCCGGAAATTTCCGTCTGGGAGTTCTGGAATGAACAGGACATGCACAACGGCCGTGAGTTTGCGGCTGCTTTGAAAGCCGCTTACCTGGGGTTCAAGGCGGGCAATCCGGCCGCAGCGGTTACGCCTGGTTCGTTTTTCGTCTATCCCTTCACCGCCGATGTCGAATTGATGTTCCGGAACGGGGCCGGCGACTATTGCGATATCATCAACTGCCACATTTACCTGCCGCTTCCGGAGTATCCTGCGGTATTCGAACGGATCGGGGAACTGCGCAGGCGTTTCCGGCTGCAGGACAAACCGCTCTGGATCACGGAAAACGGGATCTACGGCGATGGTGATGCGGAGGTGGAACCGGGGATTCTCTCGGAGGCGCCCGAGCAGAGTTCCCGACAGGAATTGCTGTGGGCGGAGTTTGTGCCCAAGGGGCACATCCTCTGCCGGGCAGGGGGAGCGGACCGTTCCTTCACATTCAACCTGCGGCGCATTCAGGAGGGAAAACGGCAATGGGGACTTCTCCGCCCGGACTTTTCGGTCAAACCGGCGGCGGTGACGCTGGCGGTGTTGAACCGGGAGCTGGGAGATGCGGAGTACGCCGGAGAACTGGCCGCTCCGGAGGGGATCCGGGCGTTTCTGTTCACGCAGCCGGACGGTTTGCAGACACTTGCGGTATGGATGGAGGCGACCCTGGACCGGTCTCCGGAGAAATTCTTCCCGAAGGAGAAAGTCGGGGAGATTCTGCGCGGGAGCCTCGTTCTGGAAAATGGTTCCCTTGCCCGGAGCTCCGGTGATTCTGCTCCGGGAGAGGCTCGGGCGGCTGCGGTTACCGGGTGCGACGCATTCGGCGGAGAGATTCCGGTATTTGACGATGGTGGGCGGTTGTCTTTTGAAGTGGGAAATCTTGTGTCATACCTGCGGGGCCTCTCCGGACTCCGGCCGCAAAAGGGGCCGGGTTCTGCCGCTGCCTCCTTCTCCTCCGCTTCTACGCCGGAGGAGGCACCGCAGCTGGATCGAACCGTGATTCTGCAGGCGGAACCGGGGCGTGAACCCGGTCGAATGACGTTGTCGGTCTGGAATCTTTCTCCGGAATCCAAAACAGGCACCGTTGATTGCTCCACACGGGTCTCCGGATTGGGACAGCAGCTGGAGTTGCCGCCGATGGGGAAACGGGTGTTGGAACTTCAACTGGAGCGTGACGGAGAGGCCCGTGAAGCGATTTTCTCAGGCCGGTTCAACGGGAGGCCCTGTTCAAAGCTGGTGGTTCCTTATGCGGAGTTGCGACTGTTCCGACCGGAAGCGGCACCGGTGTTTCTGCAGCGCGAAGCCTGGGAGGAAAACAGTTCGGGAGTTATGGAGATCTCCTTTGATTCCGAAGAGAAGGCGATGGTTTTTCACACGGTGTTCCAGCCCGGAAGTGACCGCTGGAGTTATCCGGTCTTTGAACCACGCAGGGCAAAGGGAGCTCTCGATCTCGCTGGCGCATTCGGCATCGCCTTCGAGATGAAGGAAGAAAAGCCGGTGGGAGAGGTTCAGCGGAGTAGTACCTACCTCTGCTGGATCGACGGGACCCGATATCCCATTGAGCCGTCTTTCGGGAAGTGGACCGAATGCGTGGTGTTTTTCCCGGAACACCCGGAAAAAATCGAGAAGATCTCATTCGGTCTCAATCCCCGTTACGATGATCTCACCTTCCGGTTGCGCAATTTCCGGTTGTTGCGTTGAGATGCCGGGGATATGAGAAAAAGGAAGCCGACAGTGGTTCCGGCGGCGGAAACGTATTGGTACCGCCGCGGCACTGGAAAAATTTTCCATCAGGGAGAACAGAGATGAAGAGAGGGTACTTTACATTGATCGAATTGCTGATCGTGATTGCGATCATCGCAATTCTCGCATCCATGCTGTTGCCGGTGTTGAACAAGGCGCGCGACAAGGCCAAGGCAATCAGCTGTGTCGGCAATCTGAAACAACAGGGGCTGGCGCTGAACGCCTATTGCGGCGATTACGAGGGGTGGATTCCCGTGATGCAGTATGGTTCCGTCGGTTATTCCACCTGCTGGAAAAATTCTCTGGCTCCCTATCTCGGTTACCCGGTTGAAATCGTCAACGCCAACGGTTACGGCGGCAAGTTCGAGGGGATGGACCGTGGTCCTTTCCGGTGCCCCGGTGCCGTTCCGATCGACGAGGAGACCGGCAACTTCCACCATTCCGGAGGGTATGGCTGGAACAAGATGGTCGGTCTCTTTCTCGGCAATCAGCAATATAAGATCAACCAGCTGAAGAAACTGTCGGACACCATCGCGATCGCCGATTCGGTCGATGTCGCCAATGTCGGGACCAGTTATTCCAGCTGCAGCCAGCTGGCGCAACCGTCGACCGCCGGAGCCAACTCTCTGCTGATCATCGGAAACCGGCACAATGACGGCGCGAATGTTCTCTGGCTGGACCTGCATGTCGACTGGAACTCCAGAAACCGGATTCTCGGGGGAATGCTGGCTTCCGGCTATCCGATCTCCTACGTCGACTATTTTTTCTATCCCAAGAGATAACCGGGAGGTACCGATGTCGGGTTCTTCTCTGACGGATCGCCGGCTGGTCCCGGTCATGGATCTCGATTACGATCTGAGCTGTTCGTTTCACACTCCTGAACTGTTGAAACGGAAGTTGGAACTGCTGGCGGAACATGGTTTCGAATGCATTCATATTGTCGCTCCGCCGGAAGGCGGCGCCAATTACAGCTCCGCCACGTTTCTGCTGCCTCCCGGCAATGACTGCCTGTTCGCCCGTTCCCGTGCTGCCTTCGGGGAACTCGACCCGCTGGAATGGGCGGTACAATGCGCCCGGGACGCCGGAATGGAGGTCATCATTGAATTTAAACCCTATGAGGGAGGCGGCAATCTGATTCTCCCTCACGGCAGTCCGGTGCCGGATGGAATGACCGGGTTCGAAACTCTCGGTGGCGTGGCGGTCGGTGTGGAGCCGTTTGTTGCCGCCAATCCCCGGTTCCGTTTGGAACGCTGCCCGGAGCCGGAGGCGATTCCGGGGCCGGTCACGGCCATTGAAGTTGCATTTGTAACTTCCGACAGGCCGGTCTCGGCGGTGCCTCCTGCGGTGCGGGTCTATACCAGCTCGGACAATGGAGTCTATCTACGTCTGGAGAGGCAGCCGGAAATCTCATCCCGGTACGAGATGCGCCGGATCGTTGACGGCAACGGACTTCCGGTGGCTGGAGGGGAGTCCGCGCTGTGCCGGGTGGTCCGGATCTCAGGAATCCGGCTGGAGTGCTTGTATTTTGCTCTGGAATTTCCGGAAGATGATCCGGAGACGCTCCGGTCGTATCCGTTTACGATGGCGAAGGTGTTTTCCGGCGGGCGGGAACTGCCCGTCACGATTTCGGAGAGGAGCCGCGAGGACTACGTTCTCCACAGGCCGATGCCGTTTGCCGGGGCGGGATTTGATTTTGCCGTGAGCGGCCCGGCGCTGGCGCAGACCGGGTTGCGTCCGGTTCCCGTCTGGGGGTTCGCGATGGGAAAACTCCGTCACCTGCGCGGCTGCCTCTGTGAAGCGTATCCGGAGGTGCGGGAGTACTGGCTCGAGCGGATCGGTCGTTTCGTGGAGATGGGAGCATCCGGAGTTGATATCCGACTGCAGAACCATTGTTCCGGAATTGTCGACTTCTCGAAATACGGATTCAACCCTCCGCTGGCGGAGGCGTGGCGCGAGCGTTACGGGTCTGCGCTCGATCCGCTGTCCGACCCTCTGGCGCTGATGCGGTTGCGGGGAGAATTTTTCCTGCGTTTTCTGGAGGAGGCTGCCGCATTGCTGCATCGCAGAGCGACCAGACTTCTCTGCCAGTTTCATGGATACATGGAGCATCCTTCGCTTTCCACGGGGCGTGACGATGCGGGATTCTGGGCCAATGCCCGGGTTCTGCCGGACTGGCGCAGGGTTGCGGAACTGGTCGATGAACTGGTCATTAAAAACTACAATTTCGGGGAATATCGATCGGAGACGGCCGATGGTATCAAACAACTGGCCGCCGAACTGGGCAAGCCGTTGTGGGTACACTGTTATCTGCAACAGGGGCATGATTGGAGGCTGGATTTTCTGCGGGCTCTCAATCGGGATCCGCGGGTTACGGGGATTCTGCTCTACGAAGTGGTCTGGAATGAGCGGGAGAAGGACGGCATCGTGAAAGTTTGTGGTAATCGGGTCGAGTGGGTATTCGATCCGGAAGGCGGAGTCCGTGGCTGAAGATGAGAATCGTGGATCTTCGAACCGGTTATCAGCACAATCCGCTCGGAATTGTTTGCGGGAAGCCGTGTTTTTCCTGGCGGTTGGAGAGTCGCCGTCCGGAGACGATGCAGCGCTCATACCGGATCGAGGTTGCCTCTTCGCCGGAACTGCTGCTGGCCGGTCGCGCGGATAAATGGGATAGTTCATTTATCGATGGAAGTGCCTGTTCCGGAATCGAATATGCCGGTATTCCGCTCGTCGGAACGGAACGTTGCCACTGGCGCGTCAGTTGCCGTGACGAGAGAGGCCGGACCTGGTGCTCCCGGGAAGAGGCCTGGTTCGAATGCGCATTGACACCGGAGCAGTGGGAAGCCGACTGGATCGGCTGCCCGGCGGGCTGTGAGGGGGGGGCTCTGGTGTTCCGCCGGGCGTTTTCGGTTCACAGACCGGTGGTACGTGCTCGGATTTATCTGGCCGGACTCGGACTGCATGAGCTGCATCTCAATGGACGAAAGCTCGGGGATCGCCTTCTGGAACCTGCCTGGACGGATTATTCCCGGCGGATCCTGTATTCCTGTTTTGACGCCACTTCAGGGGTGCGCCCCGGGGAAAACGTGATCGCCGTTCTGGTTGGGAACGGCTGGTTCGGCACCCCCCGGCTTCTGGCTCAGCTGATGCTCTGGTATGAGAACGGCGATGTCGAGGTGATTTCCACCGGGAGCGACCGCGCCTCGTGGAGCGATGACTGGATGGTCGGTGCTTCAGCGATCACGCGTAACAGCCTTTATCACGGGGAGACGTTCGATGCCCGTCTGGAACAGCCTGGATGGGATGCTCCGGGGTTTATTCCGGATCCGGGAAAGTGGTGGCTGATCCGGGCGACCCGGGTGGAGACTCCCGGCGGGGAACTGATCCCGATGGAGCTTGAGCCGATCCGGTGTGTCGGGACTCTTTCTCCGGTTTCGGTCCGGGAAGCGGCGCCCGGGAAATTCATCTATGACTTCGGCGTCAACCTCGCCGGCTGGTGTGCGTTGCGGGTCAGGGGAGGGGGGGCCGGGCAGGCCGTGACCATGCGGTTCTCTGAGCTGCTCCGTGACGACGGTCTGGTTGACCAGACCAATTTGCGCACGGCGCGGGCGACAGACACCTACATCTGCCGCGGAGGCTGCCGGGAAGAGTACTGGGAGCCACGGTTCACCTGTCACGGGTTCCGTTATGTTCAGCTCGAAGGGGTGTGCCGGTCAGATGCCGTGACCCTGACGGCGAAAATTCTGCGTTCCGATGTGGAGGATGCCGGGAGCTTTTTCTGTTCCGATGAGTTGTTGAACCGGATCTATCAGAATGCGAGGCGAACCGAGGCCGGAAATCTTCATTCCATTCCGACGGATTGTCCCCAGCGCGATGAACGCATGGGGTGGCTCAACGATCTGACGGTGCGGGCGGAACCTGCGCTGTGCCACTTCAACCTCAGCAGCTTCTATGCGAAATTCATCGACGACATTGCCGATACCCGGGATTCTTCCGGTGCGATCGCCGATACGGCTCCGTTTCGCTGGGGAGGGCGGCCCGCCGATCCGGTATCGGTCTCCTTCGTGTTGCTGCCGTGGCTGCTGTACGTCCATTACGGCGATATGCGGACCATGCGTCGCCATTATTCCGCTCTGTGCGGGTGGTTTGCGCGGCTGGACTCCATGACCGTGCAGGATATTCTCTCCTACAGCGTCTACGGGGACTGGGCGCCGCCGGCCACGGAGTTTGCTCCCGGCGCCCCGCCGTATTCCGTGCGTACCCCGGGAGCTCTGATGTCGACGGGATTTCTGCTTTATCATGCGCGTATTCTGGGGAAAATCGCAGACGCTCTGGGAATGCGCGGAGATGCCTGTTTCTTCCGGCGGCGTGAATCAGAGATTGCCGTTGCGTTTCACCGGCGGTTTCTGAGAAAGGACAAGTCCGGATACGGTGGCGGAAATCAGGCTTCGAATGCCTTTGCCCTGTGGCTCGGGATCGTTCCGGAACCGTACAGAAAATGTGTTTTCAATGCGTTGGTCGATGACCTGAAAGCTCATGACATGCACGTGACGACCGGAAATCTCTGTACGCGCTATCTCTTTGAGGTGTTGTCCCGCGAGGGGCGTTCCGATCTGGCGGTTGAAATTCTCTCCCGACGGGACTATCCGTCGTACGGCTACATGATCGATCATGGCGCGACCACAATCTGGGAGCGGTGGGAGAAGGATGGGAACGGGATGAACTCCTGTAACCATCCGATGTACGGTTCGGTCTGCTGGTGGTTTTTCCGGTATCTGGCCGGGATCTCTCTGGATGAGAGGGCGCCGGGGGCGGGGCGTGTGATGATCGAACCGTGTGTGCCGCCGCAATTGACGCGGGTTGCCGCGACGCTTCGGACCGTGCGGGGACCGGTGGCGGTTTCCTGGAGAAGGCGGAACCGGGTTTTGACTCTTCAGGTTGAAATTCCACCCGGGGCCGGGGGATTGAGTCGTTTCCCGGCGCCCGGGAAAACGAGGCCGGAACCGCTTACGGTCGGTCCCGGCAGGCACCGGTGGTGTCTGGAGTTTCCCGGCTAGATCACTTACCCGACTCCGGCAGAACCGAAATGGTCAGCTTCGCGTCGTCGAATCGCGCGGTTCCGGTAGCTTCCCCGAGGAAGAAGGAGAGCAGAATGTATTTAGCCTGAGCCGGGAGTTCCTTATAATCGAGCGTTACCGTCCGTTCGCTCCAGTCCGCGTCGGCCGGGAGGTCGGAACCGTCACGGTGGAGCAACCGGCGATGCTGGGCGTCGCGGATTTCGATCGTGCCGAATGCGTGACCGGTGATATTTTCGTTTTTCTGGCGGAAACGAAACTCAAGACGGCAGGTTTCACCGGGATTGAGCTTCGGCAGCGACTTGACATCGGCGGGAGCGAGGTAGACGGAAGCCCATTTCGTCTTTTCCGTCGCCTTCATTTCCAGCGCTCCATCCGTGATTTTTGCGGAAAATCCCGGTGTCGCACCGCTGATTCCCCACTTTTCCGGGGTCCCGTCTGCCCTGGCCTGTGTAAAATCGGAATTTGCGATGTTGATGTTCTTCACCGGTTGCCCGGCGGTTGCGAGGAGAGTGGTTGCCGCGGCTGCGGTCAACAACGTGCGGTTGAGTTTTTTCATCTGTTTTGCTTCCTTTTTATAGTTGATCCATCGCAGATTTTTGACTTCAAGTCTGATGTGTGACTCCGGCTTTGCCCAGATCGGCAGTTCCAGTGAGGTGAGTTTTTCGATATCGAGTTTTTCGTTGACATCCTTCTTGCGGAACGGCGGATTGATCATGGAGGCCAGCGGCACCAGGAACTCCTGGCCGCGCCGGAGAAGTTCCGGCTTGAAGGGGATGGTGCCGAAATAGGTGGCTCCGTCCGATTCGACGAGATTCAACCCCATGGTTTCCAGCCCTTCCCCTTCGAGCAGGCGCACTTCGAATGCGATGGCATCCGGTACGTATTCGGGGAACTCTTCGAGCTTGAGCGGCAGCGTCGGAGAAGCCCATACGTGCGCGATGACCCGGTTTTCCGCCTCTCCGAAACGATAGTCGAAAATCATTGCCCCGTTTTCCGAACCGATGGTCATGGTGGATTCTTTGATGATGTACTCTTTCCAGAGTGTGGGGTTCTGCCAGCCGGGGATCGGAGTCTGCAGATCATCCGGGCCCACCCCGGCGCGGACCGGGATGAAGTTTGCCGCCAGCAGCGGAGAACCCGCTCTTCCGAAATCGCCGCGGAGGATCAGCCGGGAGGAACCCGCGCCCGAACCGTCTTTTTTCAGCCGGATGACGAGCTGTCGTGTCACGTGCGAATCTGCGGGAATTTCGATGCCTTCAAGTTTGAACGGTTCCGCTTCTCCGTCGGGAAACTCCACCGCAACGCCGCCGTGTACCGGTTCCGGAGAGAAATTGTAGATCACCAGCGGGAAAGAACGCTCTTCCCCGACCGGAAGCTGGAAGGTGTCGGCAGTGGTGTTCTTGATGTTGTCGGGCAGTTCGAGATTGAGTACCACCGGTGACGGCGGCTCTGCCGGTTTCGGCACGGCGATTGTACTTGCATCTGTCGGCATGGCGGAGAGCGGTGAGAAAAGGTAGAGGGGCAGATCGGTCACCGTGACCATGCCGTTGACCGGCTTCACCTCGCGGCCGAAGGCGTCGCGGATGAACCGGGTCTGCCCGATTGGGAATGCGGTTGCGCCGTCGTTGCTCCACAGCAGCCTGATTTCCCATGGGTTTTCGCGCCAGACGGCCTTTGCCGCATAACCGGTCAATGGCTTCGGTAATTCCGTGAGGGGCCGGAGCGAATGGAGGTTCTGGAAGTAGTTCGCCATCACCGCCAGCGTGGCGAACCCCGGCCGCGGCATCAGATCTCGATGGCGCAGCAGGCCGAAACTGTTGCCGCTCACCTCGGTATGGTGAAACAGAAAGAAATAGAAAAGCTTGTCGGCTCCGGCTCCGAGCAGTTGGGCACAGACCTTCGGAATTTCGAGAGCCTGACGCCGCGCGGCTTCCGGCGGAAGTTCTCCGGTGGCGGGATCAATTTTGAAACTGCCGGTGGAGACTTCGGTCAGCCAGACCGGCAGCGAACCGGCCCGGGGAAGATACTCCGCGGCGCGGCTTGCAGTTCGGTCCAGCGAAGCGTGATTGTGGTAGCAGAAGACATTCTGATAGGCGTTGAGATCGTTGGCGGAAAGGTTCTCCGGGTTTTCGAGAGTGCCGTTTCCCATGAAACAGATCTGATCCGGGTTCGCCCGTTTTGCGCCGAGCATTGCGGCTTTCTGAGCAGCCGCGATTTCAAAACTCAGCAGCGAGCCACCGATTCCCTCGGGTTCATTCCAGGTTTCAATCGCCGGGAAAACATTTCCGAATCGCTCGGTCAGAAGTTTCACGTAATCGTGGAGCCGCGAGAGATCGAGCGGCGGTTTTTTATTGCCGAGAGCAGAGAGGGCCTCCGGATATTGATCCGCACGTGGCGTGCCGTAAAGGCTTGGCACCACTTTGATTCCGTGCCGGCGGTAGGCGGCGGCCAGATCGTCGATCAGAGGATTGGTTGCCGTCTCCGGCCGGAGATAATCAAAATCGCTCCACATGATCCGTTCGCGGACATAACTGATTCCCGCCTTGCGCAACAGACCGATTGTATCATCCATGGTATAATCGAACTTCATCTGTCCGACGCCACGCAGGAAAAACGGGTAGAAGAGTGCGGCGTCCACTGCGATCGGGGAATCCGGATTGAGCCGTTCCGGCGGCTGAGGCAGCACGGTCAGGGTATCCACCGCAGTTTTGCCTCCGGGAAGAGTGTATTCGATCCGGTAACTTCCGACCGGCACTGCGCCGAGTTCGAGTGTCCCGTCGGCGGGAGTGCGGTCGGCGAAGCAGCGGTTCCCGTCGATATCGGAGATCCGCAGTTCCACTGCCGTTTGAGGAATGGGGACGGCGACGGCTTCCCCTTCCAGAAACACATTGCCCGGCACGGCTCCCGCGAGAATACTTGAGAATAGAACGGGGAGGTAAAAAAGGATTTTCTTCATTTTCAATTGACGTTCCAGTAAAGTGTTCTGGTACTTTCCGTGGCGTCGGTTGAGTAGATGTATGGCACGGTGTCGAATGGGTTGTAGATGTTTTTGACCGCATTTCCTGCTGCGGCGTGACCATCCAGATAGAGCAGATTGGCGCGGCTGGAGTGACGGGATGCCGGACGTGCGTAATTCACATTGCTGGTCGCGGAGGTATCGAAGGCGGCACGGAAATAGCCGTAATCGACGTCGGCTCCGGTGGCGCCGCCGTTCTTCCAGGCATCGAGGAAGTAGAGCTTGATCGAGGCGTTGCGGATCATTGTGATGCGCCTGCTTGTCTCATTGTCGCCGTTGACTCCCGTGTTGACGGCGTACTGCGCAAACCAGCCGTCGGCATTCTGCTTGTAGGCGCTTTCCACCATTCCCGGGCAGTCGAATGCGTTGGTGTTGACATAAGTGGTTGTCTTGTAAAGCAGTTTCGGCAACGTGGTTCCGCCGGCGTAGGTCGGTGCAAGGAAGTCATTGTGGTCGGTATTGTACTGGCCGGTCCCGAGTCCGAGCTGGCGGAGGTTGTTGAGACAATTGATGGCTTTTCCCCGGTCGCGCGCCTTGTTGAGCGCCGGCAGCAGCATCGCGGCGAGAATGGCGATGATCGCAATGACGACGAGCAACTCGATGAGTGTGAAGGTGTGTTTTTTCATGTCGCGGTTCCTTGTTCTAATGCTATGGCGTGAATTTATCAAGCAACAGACTCTTTCTCTTTTTCCCGTCTCATCTCTGGTCGCAGTTCAACATGTAACGGTAACCTTCGAAACAATTCGCCACAATGTCGGCGAGCGGCATCTCCGCGCAACAGATGCAGTTGTCCGCGGCGCCGTAGTAGATTTTCACCGTGTCGTCCGGCTCAAGGATCGCATTGCAGGTGAAAACCACATTGGCAACACGGCCGCTGCGCTCGTAAGGCATTTCCGGGAAGAGCAGCGGCGATTTCCCGCGTGCGATCACTTTCCACGGTTCCCGGTAATCGAGAATCGCCGCGAAGAGCGAATAGATCGAACCATCGCAGGAGTCGGCTACGCCGTGATAGATCTCCAGCCAGCCTTCCTTGATCCGGATCGGCGGAGCGCCCGCCCCGAGTTTGAGTTGATCCCAGTGTGCGGGGCGGGTGGACAGTGACGGTCTGGTTTTCCCCCAGAATACGAGATCCGGGGAGAATGACAGCCACATGTCACAGGGGGAGTGCTCGTCTCCACCGAACGGCCGGTCGAAGCGGCAGTAGAGTCCATCGATCTTCTCGGGGAACAATGCCCCGTTGCGGTTGTTGATTTCGGAAGCATTCGATACTCGTTCAAAATGCTTGAAATCGGTGGTTTTCACAATACCGAGCCGTGTCCCGAGCGTATTGTTATGGCTGCCGTACATGATGATGTATTCCCCGTCGATTTCCGTGATTCGCGGGTCGTAGCAGCCGTTTTCGATCCAGCCGTCGGTACACTCCGGCCACTCCGGCGGCTCCGGATCGAACCGGAAGTGGATTCCATCCGCACTCCGGGCGATCCAGAACAGGATTCCTCCCTCACGGTGGAAGACATCCACCAGGAGAAGATAGTTGCCGTCAAATTTGACCGCTCCGGGATTCAATAGAAAATATCCGGCCCGTTCCGGCAGATCCGCCGCGGTCAGGATCGGATTCTCCGGTCGGCGCTGAAATTCATAGGACATCGGAATATTCACTTGATAAGGTTTTTTGTTTTTGGTAAACTCTTACCCTAATTATACCAAAAATAAAAGAAAAGTCAAGGGTCAAGCCGAAAAAAATCAGATTTTTCGGATTGTATCGCCGTAGAGAACAAGGTTGTTGAGGACTCTGGGGCCGGGGGTGTTTCCGGCGAGAAGATCCAGCAACAGATCGACGCCGCAGCGCCCGATCGCTTCAACCGGTTGAATGATGGAGGAGAGTTCCGGAACCATGCCGCTCTCCTGAGGAGAGAGAGCCATGCCAGCGACGGAGATATCCTCCGGGATCCTGAGACCGAGCTGTTTCAGCACCGGCAACACCGGCAGATCTTCGCCCGCGAAAAACAGCGCGGTCGGGGGCTCGGGCCGTGCCAGCAGCCGGGAGAGAGCGTTCTTGACCGTCGGGCGTTCGCAGTCGGGCAGGTCAATTACGAACTCCGGACGCAGCGGAATGGCGTGTCGGAGCAGGGTGTCCTCGTAGGCACGCCGTCGCAGAATGTGACTCTCCAGGATGTTCAATACCGCACCGATGAAGGCAATGCGTTTGTGACCCATGCAGATGATATAATCGATCATTTCCGCCACGGAGTCGTAGTTGTTTGATGAAACGGAATTTCCCGAAGGATCTGCGTTTGCAAGCAGCAGATAGGGCAGCTTCGAAGCGCGCAGCCGAGCGCAGAACGGATCGAGGTCGGAGAGGTTGAGGCAGAGCAAGCCGGAGAGGGAGTTTGCGGTGTAATAACAATGCAGTTCCTCCGGACTGAATCTGGCGATTCTGGCACTGTCCACCAGCGTGATGTCGCGTCCGTGGGCGAAGGCTTCGCTGCAGATGCCGTTGAGCAGGAGCGAGACGAATGGAGAGGACAGAGGCCGGTCTGCAGTCAGAAACGTCACCACACCGATGGAGTTGCCGTGCTGTTTCCGCTGCTGCGGCACATAGTTGAATTTTTTGATGATCTCCATCACCCGCAATGCGGTATCCTGAGAGATCTTTCCCTGATTGTTCAGGATTTTCGATACCGTGGCGGTGGAAACTCCCGCTTCACGTGCAATGGTATAGATCGTCGGCTTTGCCATGGTAACAGTTTCTCTTATTTCAGGTAATTGCAGGTTAAAATATCCTGTGGTTTCCTTTTTTCAAGTCCGGACGACAAAAAAAGGGAAGAATTGCCTTTGAGATTGCGGAAAGTGTTCGATTGCGGTATGAACCGGGAAAGCGGTCGGGACGGGAAAACGGTTTCGACTTGAAAAAATTGCCGGACAGGGATATTCTATTGGAAAGGAAACGTATTGAAACGGCTTCCGGAGGATGGATCCGGCAGAGCCGGGAAACTGCGGGAAAGATTTCCCGCCTGTCATTGGAGGGATCGAAATGGATCAGAAGGAACTCAGGGATGTCGTCCGGGAACTGGTGGCTGCGCCTTCCTGCTGTCAGGAGCTGAAAGAGGCCGGGCGGAAATGGCTCGAGGCCGTGGAGCCTGCTGCGAAAAAGGAGGCCGCGGCAGCGCTTGTGCTGGAACTTCGCGAGGATATCGCTCCGATCGGGCATGTCGTCGAATTTTTCGAATCTCCGCGGGGCAGGGAGCTTTTCGGAGAGGAGCGGGCAGGAGCCATCGCGGCCCATGCACGCGAGGTAATGGCGCGTGGAGGGAAGTGGTGTGACTGTCCCGCCTGCGCCGCCGGGCTGAAAATCCTTGAGAACGCGGCATTGCTTGAGTGAATTTTTCCGCATTTTCGGGGGAGGGGCCGGTTCCGCGGAGCTGCGACGACCGCTGTCGTCGGGAAAGACCGTTTCGCGTACCGGAGAGGGCAGGGGGGGATTTTCCACCCCCGCTGTCCTCCTTCCGCATCCGGCGGATGAGAAGGGGGACCGGGTTTCACGAAGATACCGGCCGATGCGATTGCGGGTCGCCCGGGACAGGTTGGATTTGCAGTACTCCGGGCGTGGCCCGGGAATTTCGCTTCAGAAGGTTCCGGATTGTAATCGTGCGCTGAGAAACGGTTCCGATTTCGCAGAACGATCCGGAGGAAATGGTGGCGTGAAGCGCGGGGTTCACTCCTTGAAGCGGGAGGGCGGACACCCGAAATGCCGTTTGAAATCTCTCGAAAAATGAAATTCATCGAAATACCCGAGTTCGAAGGCACACTCCCGGACGATTCTGCCGTTTTTCAGCAGTTCGACCGCTTTCTCCATCCTCTTTTTTCTGACGTAGGCTTTGAGCGGCATTCCAAATTCGGCGGGGAAATTGTGCGACAGGAATGAAGTCGATTTGCCGATTTCATGTGCCAGTCGCTTCAGGGTAAGCGATTCGGACAGGTGGACACTGATGTACTCCTCAAGCCGTCCGGCCCATGGTTTGTTGCAGTATTTGATGATTTCGTTTTCCTGAATATACTCTCCAAGGCATTTGAGCAGCTTCCCGATATCGAGCATTTCCGCCGGGGAGGATTCCCGGCTGCGGCGGCGAAGCTCCGCCCGGAAAACATCCTCATGAACCGACCGGCTGTTGCGGTCACGCAGTTGTCCGAACACGATCGCTCCGAGGTAGAGGTGGCGGCTGTCGTACAGCGGTACGATTCCCTCCAGCATTCCGGCGTGGCAATGATAGATGTGAACCTGACCGGTCTCTTTGGCGATGCGGAGATTGATCCTGTCGCATGCATCGCAGCGCGCGAGGAACGCCGGATCGCGGCGGCAGTGACGGCAGAATGGCGACATCTCCTTGATATTGAAAGAGTCCACTTCGGCTTCCTGCAGATCGTAGAAGGTGATCCGCAGATCGAGCACCCGGTGCAGAAGCTCCATGATGCCGTTCATCTCCTGTTGGCGGATTGCGTAGCGCAGCATTGCAGAATCTCCTTTCGTAAAAGGATAGCACAAATCAGCATGAAATGCCAGTTTTTACATGAAAAAAATTGTGCCGTACATTCTTTTCCGTCGGAAAACGATTATAGTATCAGCACGATCATATGCTTTACGGAACGAAACCGTGAGAAAGGATGGCGTTCATGAGCGTAAGTTTGCTTCTGCGAAAGAAAGTCGGAGACACCGCGGTCTGTTACCTGCTGGACGAGGAAAACGGTTGCGTGGAATTGGAATTGCTGCCCGATGACGCCGTCGGGCGTTCCGAACTACGGCTGGAGGGGCGGGAGCTTTCGCCGCTGGCGGAACTGAAACTGCAGTCCGAGGCTCCCAGCGCCGGTTTCGGCGCGGGGCGGTCGATGCGGTTCGGCAGTTCGCGCTGGCGTTTTCGTTATGTTGCGCAGAACCTGGGTTCCCGGGAGATTGAGACGGTGCTTGAGGATTCCTGCGGCTGCAGAGTCGTGCACCGCCTGTCGTGGCGCGGAGACGTTCCGGCATTCCGGG
This sequence comes from uncultured Victivallis sp., assembly GCA_944389895.1. GTDB lineage: Bacteria > Verrucomicrobiota > Lentisphaeria > Victivallales > Victivallaceae > Victivallis. The sequence goes on from CALXOA010000123.1 coordinate 15,886, forward strand.
TGGCGGTGACCTTTCAGAATCGGTCGCAGGAGCCGGTGACACTTGAGATGCTTGAAAGTTTTTCGATCGGCGGAATCGGTGCGGAACTGGATGATGCATCCTATGAGGAGCTGACATTGCACCGCTTCCGGTCCCGCTGGGCATCGGAGGGACAACATGTCGCGGAATCGGTCGAGTCCCTTGGTTTGTCCCGCCCATATCATGGATTTCCGGTGATGAGCGAGCGTTTCGGGCAGGTCGGGACGATGCCGGTGCGTGGTTTTCATCCCGCCGCGATGGTGGAGGATCCAGTGAACCGGGTGGTCCGCGGGGCATTCCTGGCCTGGACCGGTTCGTGGCAGATGGAGTTGTCGCACGCCTGCGACCCCGGCCTGACGTTGAGCGGCGGACTCGCCGACCGCGAGTTGGGACATTGGCGCCTGACGCTTGCGCCGGGCGGGGAACTCTCCGCCCCCGAGGCGATCATCGGTTGTGTCAGGGGCACGGTCGACGATCTCTCCAATCTGCTGTTGCGCGAAGTGAATGCCTCGCTCAACATTCCTGACTGCGAGCAGGATCTGCCGGTGATTTTCAATGAATGGTGCACCAGCTGGGGAGAGCCGGCCGAATCGAATCTGCTGGCGATTGCCGATCGGCTTCGCGACACTCCGGTGCGTTATCTGGTGATCGATGCCGGCTGGTACAAGACCGACGGTACGGAATGGAGCAATGCGCAGGGGGACTGGCGGGTTAACCGGCGACTTTTTCCGGAGGGAATCGGGGCGACTGCCCGGAAAATCCGTGAACGTGGTCTGATTCCCGGAATCTGGTTTGAGGCGGAGGTGTGCGGGTTTGAATCCGAGGCATTTTCCCGCGAAGCGGCCCACCATCTGCATCTGGATGGGCAGCCGATCGTTGCCGGCGGACGCCATTTCTGGAATCTCAACGATTCGGCCGCGATGGCATATCTGGATGAGAAGGTTGTCCATATGTTGAAGGAGAACTCCTTCGGTTATGTCAAGATCGATTATAACGCGACGATCGGTCTCGGCTGTGATCACCCGGATTCTCCCGGCGAGGGGTTGAGGCGGCAGGTCGAGGGTACGCATCGGTTCTTCCGCAGGCTGCGCGAAGTCAATCCGGATCTGGTGATCGAGAACTGCGCTTCGGGCGGTCACCGGCTGGAGCCGGCGATGTTCGCACTCACTTCCATGTCGTCGTTTTCCGATGCGCATGAGGATCCGGGGATTCCGCTGATCGCTGCGAACCTTCACCGGCTGATGTTGCCGCGCCAGTGTCAGATCTGGGTGGTGATCCGGCGCGATGCCGATCTGAAACGTCTCGGTTATCTGCTCTCTTCCGGCATGCTGGGGCGTCTCTGCCTTTCCGGCGACATTCTCAACCTGGAGCAGGAGCAGTGGAATCTGGTCCTGCACGGCCTGGAGTTCTACCGCAAACTGGTTCCGGTACTGCGGGATGGTGATTCCCGCCTGGCTCCGGCTGCGGCGCGTGGACGGACCCGGCTGACCGGCGCCCAGACGCTGGTGCGGATCGGGCGTGACCGGCGGCAGTTCGCACTCTTCCTCCATGCGTTTGAAACGCCTCCTGCAGAGGTGCGCTTCCGTCTGCCGGAGGGCGAATGGACGTGTGTCGATGAGTTTTCGGTTTCCGGAACCGGTTCGACCGCGATTGAAGCGGATGAAGTGGTCTGGTGCGGGCCTGCGCCGATGAGCGGGCGGGTGATGCTTTTTGAAAAAAGGTAAAAAGGGGGGGAATACGAGGATGAAATTCGCACTTTATTTCGGAAACCGCGGTTTTTTTCCGGAACGGTTGATCGCCTCGGCGCGGCGCGAGACGGTTGAAGCGCTTGCGGCCCTCGGCATCGAATCTCTCTGCCAGCCGGAGGAACTGACCCGGTACGGTGCGGTGGAAACCGCCGCGGAGGGGAGGCGTTACGCCGCCTTTCTGCGGGAGCATGCGGGCGAATACGACGGGGTATTGCTGGTGTTGCCGAATTTCGGCGATGAAAACGGAGCTTCCGAGGCGTTGCGGGACTGCGGGACCCCGATCTATATCCTCGCTTATCCTGATGAGCTTGATAAGATGGATTTCAATTCCCGGCGGGACGCTTTCTGCGGGAAGCTCTCGATCATGGATGTATTCGGGCAGTTCGGAATCCGCTACACCGTGTGGGCTCCGCATACGCTTCATCCCGCGTCGGAAGAGTTCGGCCGGCAGATGGTGCGGTTTTCCGCTGTATGCCGTATTGTCAAGGGGATGAAGCGCTTTCGGATCGGAGCGGTGGGGGCGCGGCCGACCGCGTTCAAGACGATCCGCTTCGATGAGAACGCGTTGCAGAAATACGGCATTACGACCGAGGTTTTCGACAACTCCGATCTGCTGCTGCGGGTCCGGGCATTGCGCGACGATGCGCCGGAGGTGACGGCGAAGGCGGAACTTTTTTCCGGCTATACCGATTTCTCGCAGGTGCCGCGTGAGAAGTTGCTGGCGCTGGCGAAGCTCTCCTGTGCTCTCGACCGGCTGATCGCCGAATATGAACTCGATGCGCTCGGACTGCGTTGCTGGCTCGATCTGGAGCAGACGCTGCAGATTTCGCCGTGTGTCGTGCTGAGCGAACTCAATGACCGCGGTTTCCCGGCTGCGTGTGAACTCGATGTCGGGAACGCGGTCACGATGTACGCACTGCACCTCGCTTCGTGCGAGCCTGCGGCCTGTCTCGACTGGAACAACAATTACGAAGACGATCCCGATCGCTGCGTTCTGTTCCACTGCGGGCCGGTTCCGCAGCGCCTGATGCTGGAGCGTGGCCGGGTGATCGATCACCCGATGTTCGCAAAATCGCTCGGAGCCGGTTGCGCCTTCGGCTGCAATGTCGGCAGGATCCGGCCGATGCATTTCACCTTTGCCTCGAGTACGACGGTGGACGGGCGTCTGCGTTACTACACGGGGGAGGGGGAGTTCACCTGCGACACACTGCCCGCGGAGTTTTTCGGTTGTGGCGGCGTGGCACGGATTCCCGGCCTGCAGCAGGGGCTCCTGCGGATCGGCCGTAACGGTTACCGGCATCATGTCGGTGTGACGCCGGGCAGCTGGAGTACGGTGCTTGACGAGGCGTTCGGCACCTATCTCGGATATGATAAAACGGAACTCTGAGCAATGAGTTTTCTCGGGATTGACATCGGTTCGAGTCAGGTCAAGGCGGTCGTGTTTGACGAAGCGGGCAGGCCGCTTGCCTCCTCCTACGGCAAATACGCGTTTCAGGTTCCGGAACCCGGAGCGATGGAGCTTGACAGCCGAGAGGTGCTGGCAGCCTGCCGCCGGGTGATCGTCGAAACGGCGGAACAGGTTCATCGGGCGGATCCGGTCGAGGCGCTGGCGATTTCGAGTCAGGGGGAGGCTTTCACCCCGGTGGATGCCGCCGGTCAGCCGCTGGCCCCGGCGATGATCTCGGGTGATTCCCGCGCCTCCGCGGTTGTCGCCGAATTTGCCGACACCTTCGGGCGCGACCGGCTCTACCGGATTACCGGTCATACTCCTTCGGGGATGTTCAGCATCGCCAAACTGCTCTGGTTGTCCCGGTTCCGGCCGCGCGTCCGCGAGCGGGCGGTTCGGTTCCTCTGCTTCGAGGATCTGCTGGTCGCGGCGCTCGGAGCTGAACCGGCGATGGGGTGGCCGCTGGCCGGGCGGACGATGCTCTTTGATGTGACCGGACATGCGTGGAGTGCGGAACTCCTGGCCGCAATCGGTTTTCAGGCCGGTGAGTTCGCCCGCCCCTGCCGTTCCGGTACGGTGGTCGGCGAAGTTTCCTGTGAAGCCGCCGGACGGTTCGGCTTGACTCCGGGAACCCGGATCGTTGCCGGGGGGCACGACCAGGTGGTTGCCGCACTGGGGTGCGGCGTACGTCGGCCGGGCACGGCGATGTATGCCGCCGGCAGCGTGGAGTGTCTGGTTCCTGTGGCCCGTGAACTGACGTTCTCGGAGAGACTCTGCAGCGGCAACCTGTGCAGTTACGACTACGTGCTGCCGGGCATGTACGCTTCGCTCGGTTATTCGCTGACCGGCAGCAATCTGCTCGAATATTTCATCCGGGAGTTCGCGCCCGATCTGAATGGCGATTACGCGGCGCTGACTGCATCGATGCCGGAGGCGCCGACCTCTCTGCTGACGATACCCTACTTCACTCCATCCGGTACGCCTTACTTCGATTCCCATACGCCGGGGACGGTGTACGGCTGGCGGCTCGGCTGTTCGCGTGGAGAGCTGCTGAAAGGGCTGGAGGAGGGGATCGGACTGGAGATGAAGCTGAATTTCGAGCTGCTCAGGGAGAACGGTTTCCCGATCGAAACCTTGATCGCGTCGGGCGGAGGATTCCGACAGCCGGCGCTGGTGCAGTTGCGTGCCGACATTCTCGGTACGCCGATTCAGGTCACCACTCTCAAGGAAGCCGGCTGCCGCGGTGCCGCATTGCTTGCGGAAAGCGCGGTCCGGGGGTGTCCGGTTGATGAGTTGCCCGGTTCCAGGCCGGAGATCTCCGGAGAGTTCCGGCCCGACCCGGAGCGGGCGGCACGGTATCATGAGAAATTTGAAAAATGGCAGATGTTTTCCAAACTTATCAGGGAGAATTGTTGAAATGTCCATTGTTCCTTTCCGTGAAATTCTTGCCGATGCGCGTGCCCGGAAATACGCAGTACCGATGTTCGACGTGTCGAACACCACGATGATCCGGGCGGCCGTTGAAGTCGCCGATGAGCTCGGTTCTCCGGTGATTCTCGGTGCGATTCCTCCCGATGTGGAAGGCGCCTCTCTCGGGTACTGGGCAAACTCCGCTCTCTATGCGGCCAGGCAGGTCAAGGTGCCGGTCTGTCTTCATCTCGATCATGCGACCAATGCTCCTGATTGTCTCCGGGCTGCGGAGTGCGGGTTTCAAAGTGTGATGATCGATGCTTCGGCGAAGCCTTTCGAGGAGAATGTCGCCGCGAGCGCCGAGGTCGTAAAGCTTGTTTCTCCGCTCGGTGTCGATGTCGAGGCCGAACTCGGCCATGTCGCCTCCGGGATCACCGGGGCGGCCGACGGCGGCAGGAGTGAAAGCGGGGCGTTGAAGGATGGAGACACCGTTTTCACCGATCCCGATTCCGTGGTGGAATTTGCCGGGAGGACGGGGGTTGCCGCGCTGGCGGTTTCGATCGGTACGACCCACGGGGTCTATATCGCCGCGCCGGAGCTGGATATCGCCCGCCTCCGGGAGATCAACCGCGTTTCACCGATTCCGCTGGTGTTGCACGGGGGTTCCGGTACTCCGGCGGATCAGTTGCGCGCCGCGATCGCCGAAGGCATCGCAAAAATCAACATCTACTCCGAATTGACTGCCGCATGGAATCGGGAAATGCTCGCCTTTCTGCGGGAACGGCGCGAAATGACCTGCTGGTTCAGTGTCGTCTGCCGGACGCCGGACGAGGCGATGCGCCGGGCGATGGCCGAAAAGATTGAAATGTTCGGTTCCGCAGGCCGGGCACGCTGATTTTTCCGCCGGGGAGGGGGCGGGCATTATCTCTCAAGCTCCTCGAGGGCGGCGATTGCCACACGATGCCCCTGGGCGGCAGCCCGTTTCAGATGCAAACGGGCTGCCGCAAGATTGCGCTCCGTCCCTTCGCCGTTGGCGTACATCAGCCCCAGGTTGCATTGCGCCTGTGCATAACCCTGTGCTGCGGCATGCCGGAAAAGCCGCAACGCCTCCCGCTTGTCAACCAGCACGCCGAGTCCGCGCAGATAGAGCACGCCCAGATTGTTCTGACCGTCCGGATTGCCTTTTTCCGCCGCGATCCGGTAGTAGTGTGCTGCCTTGGCGTAGTCGCGGCGGCGTTCATGGATGAACCCGAGATTGAATGCTGCTCCGGAATGGCCGTTTGCGGTGGCGGTCTCAAACCAGCGGCAGGCCTCTTCGAGGTTTCGATCGATACCGAGTCCGTCGAAGTAGAGCAACCCGACCCGGAACTGGGCTTCGAGGACACCGTTTGACGCCGCTTTCCGATACCAGTGTAAGGCCTGTTTGAAATCCTGTTTGACGCCCCCTTTCCCGCGAAAGTAGAGACTTCCAAGGTTGTACTGGGCCTGTGGAACGCCGCGATCGGCGAGTTCCCGGTAGATTGCGACTCCCCGTTCCGGAGTACCGGACTGAATTTCCGTGATGGCTTCGAGAATCTTTTTCCCGTCCGCCTCACTGATGGGAGGCCCATCCGTTGCCCCGACTGAGAGTGCCATCAGCATCGCGAGGGCGCAGCTGATTCGTCCGATCATCACATTTCCGCTCTTTCTTCTCCTGTTTGTTTTCCCGTTCATTTTTCCCAGTCCCTTTTTCCCAGTCCCTTTTTCCCAGTCCCTTTTCCCCAGTTTCAGAATCATTCCCGGGCAGTAGTGCTCAGGAGTTCTCGTCGACCTCCTCCAAATTTGCCATGACCACCGGAAGACCGGCTTCGAAGATCAGTTGCTCGACGCGTTCCCGGTTCAGATGGGAACATCGGCTGCAGATGCGATCCACCTGACGGCGGATTTTTGCCTCCCGATCAATCAGCGTTAACCGGTAATCCGGACCGGAGCGGCAGTTCTCATCCTCTTTCATGATCCATCTTCTTTGATTATTTGTGTTATAATAACTCAAATTGTTATTAATATTGCATTGGAAATCAATTAATCAATCTTTCTATACTCTTTTGTGCTGATTTTTATCAGGAAATTGACTTATTGCGTTTGAAATGCTATAGTTAGAATAAATTCAGGAGGGATACGCATGAGACTCAGTGACCGGGAATTGATAGATCTTCTCTATCAGGTGATAGCCCGAGAAAAAGTGAAACTCGATATGGTTGCCGGGGATCTCGGCGTCGCACCGGAGACGATCAGCCGGTGGCGGAAACGCGGTCTCCTGTCACGGTCGAGCCGCAATTCCATTGCGGTCTATCTGGCCGGGCGGGGGGTATCTCTGAGCGATCTGACCGATCATGCCTGTACGCTGGCGGACTGTCCGGCGCGGAGGCCGGTCGACAGACAACTTCAGATTATCCTGGAAAGCTGGAAACAACTCACGATTGAACAGCGTGGTGAACTCTCGACCCGGGCATTGGTTTTCTGCAACCGGAATGAAAAATGAACCGCAATTCCGCAGACAAGGGATGTAAGGAATGAAACAGGAATACACGTTGGATGACATCTCCAAGATGATCGATCACTCGCTGCTTCAACCGACGATGAGTGACGAGGAATTGATTCGCGGCTGCGCTCTGGCTGTGGACTACAATTGCGCTTCGGTGTGCATCAAGCCCTATTTCGTCGGTACCGCCGCGAAACTGCTGCGGGAAACCGGCGTCAATACCGGAACGGTCGCCGGTTTTCCACATGGCAACAGCGCGGTGGAGACCAAGGTGTTTGAAATCCGGCGCGCTGTGGAGGAAGGGGCTGTCGAGGTCGATGTCGTAGTCAATGTCGGCAAGGTGCGTTCCGGGGAGTGGAGTTATGTCCACGACGAAATTGCTGCGGCCAATCAGGCTGCCGTTGACGGAGGGGCGATTCTGAAGGTGATTTTCGAAAATGATTTTCTCTACGACTCGCAGATTGAGCAGCTCTGTTTGATCTGCAACCGGATCCGTCCCGCTTTCATCAAGACATCGACCGGTTACGGATTCACCAAACGGGACAACGGATTCTACAATTACGACGGAGCGCGCTTCGAACATCTCGCACTGATGCGTCGGGTGGCGGTCCCGGAGATTCAGATCAAGGCTGCCGGAGGTATCCGGACTCTGGATGATCTGCTGACCGTCCGCAAACTCGGCGTGACCCGGGTGGGGGCGACTGCGACCGCGGCGATTCTGGACGAAGCGGTTAAACGTATCTACGGCGATCAGGCGGAGTGAGCGATGGCGGTGCGCAACTGGCATGACCTCTGTAACCGGGGCGGCCGGCTTTTCTTTGCCGCCGCGATTGTACTTCTGGGCTGGTTTGCCCGGGAGCTGCGCGGGACGGGGGATCCGGCGCAGGAGAACATGGTGCCTGAAAACGATTCTCATGTGCTCTCTTCCTCTCCCGCATTTGACCGGATCACCGGGTTCGGTGGTCCGGTTCCGGTGAAGATCGCTATCGATCCGGCGACCGGCAGGATCGAGTCGGTTGAATTTCCGCCCAACGCGGAGGATCCCGATTTCTGGAAAAAGGTCATCGACTCCGGAGTGCTTGAGAAGTACAGCGGCCTGACTCCTGCCGAGGCTGCAGTATTACCGGTCGACGCGGTCACCGGGGCGACCTTTTCATCGCGGGCGGCGCAGGAGACGGTACGTGAGTTGCTTCTTTCCGCGGTATCGGCGCGACAGGCTGAACTGCCGGAGCGTACTGCCGCCCGTTTCCCGTGGGAAATCTGGCTGGCTGCGGCTGTGTTTCTGATCGATCTGGTCGCTTTTTTCCGGCCTCCGGGCGGAAGGTTACGGCTGGTTCAGCTCGGAGCGAATGTGGTTTTCCCCGGAATTGCGGCCCATTGCTTTCTCTCATTTGCTCAGGTTGCCGGCTGGTTGCGGAATGCTCCTCATTGGGGATGGTCGGTGGCGATTGTGCTGTTCATCGTCTCCATCGGGCTTGGAGTTGGAACCGGGCGGAACTTTTACTGTACCGGAGTGTGCCCTTACGGCAGCGCCCAGGAACTTGCAGCCCGCCTCGGAAGGCGGTGCGGTCTGCGAACCATTCCGCTCTCTTCCCGCTGGATGCCGTATCTGCGGCGGGTTCTGGCCGGTGCGGGGATTCTGGCGGCACTGCTGGCATGGCCGTTCCGGCCATTCGAACCGTTTTCGCTGTTTCTTGCGAGGACATCACCGGTGATCGTGACTGTCGGTGTGCTGTTTCTGGCGGCGGCGCTCCGGTTGCCGCGGCTCTGGTGCCGGTGGTTCTGTCCCTGCGGTGCTTTACTGGACTTTTTCTGTCGGGCGGATGTTCGTCAAACGAAAGGAATGAAACCATGAACTACGATCGTGTGGTGATTCTGCTTTTGCTGTTGATTCTGATTCTGACGCTGTGGCGTCTGCAGCCTTCCGCCGCTTCAGAGGCTGCGGGGCAGGTTCCCCGCCGGGCGGCGGAATCTGCCGGAGAGTCTGAAGCGAATGACGTGCTTTCGGTGATCCATTCACGCAAGAGTGTGCGCGCATATACCGATGACCCGGTTTCCCGGGAGGAACTTGAGGTGCTGCTCCGGGCGGGCATGGCGGCACCGACCGCCGGAAACGCTCAGCCCTGGGCATTCGTCGCCGTTACCGAACGCCCGGTTCTCGATGCGCTCGCCGAAGTTTTGCCTCACGGCAAGATGTTGAAAAAAGCTCCCGCTGCAATCGCGGTTTGCGGTGTGGAGTCGCTCTTCCGCGACGGCGCGGGGCGTGAGATGTGGGTGCAGGATTGTTCCGCCGCGACCGAAAACATCCTGCTGGCGGCCGAGGGAACCGGTCTCGGTGCGGTCTGGATCGGCGTTTATCCCGACAGGAACCGGGGAACCGGCGTTCGCGGAGTGTTGCAGTTGCCTGAGGAAATCATTCCCCTTTCCGTAATTTCGATCGGCCGTCCGACCGGGGTGGAGCAGCCGAAGGAGAAATTCAAGCCGGAACGGATTCACTGGCAGAAATGGTGATTCACCTCTGTTTCGGGTGCCTCCAGGCGTAATGCGCAAAGAGGGCGAGATAGATCGTCAGGAGCGCAGCAACCACGAGCATTGCCCGGCGGCTCGCCGTCGCATAGCCGTGCATGTTCAACAGGGTATTGGTCAGCACCGCCACCGCCACGACGGCGAAGCTTTTGTGGATATGCTGGGCGTAACCGGCGTCATAGACAATCCGGTGGAGTCTCGCTCCGAGCGGAAAGCCGACGATGCCGCCGGCCGCAACCAGCATCGAGATGCTGAAAATGGTCCAGTCGAAGCTGCCGGAGCCGAAGAGGTAGGTCAGCCCCCCCGAAAAGGTGGTCAACAGCACCAGCAGCCGGACGATCCGACTGGTGTAGTATTCCGGGACCCTGAATCCGCCGGTCAGCAGCGGGCGGATCAGAATGCCGCCGCCGAGGCCCAGCATCGAACTGAGCAGGCCGGTTGCCAGACCGGTTCCGAAGGCGATCCGGATGCGGCGCGGCGTGATCTCCGGCATCCGGTCGTCGTAACAGCGGGTCCGGGTGGCGAGGGTCTGCACCGCGATCAGTGCGATCACGATCATCAACGCCCAGTTGATCGGAGCTGCTCCGAAACGGGCAACCAGTTCGCCATTGAGACCGCGACCGGCAAGCGAGGTCAGGACCGCTCCCGCACCGAGGGGCAATGCGATCGACCTGCCAGGTTCCCCTTTGCGCCAGCCGATTTCCGGCGCCTGCCGGATCACGGTCAGGATCGTCGAGGGAAACATCTGCAGCAGCCCGATCCCCACCGCCGCGAGGGGATCGAAGCCGAGGATCAGCATCGTCGGAACTACGATCCAGCCGCAACCGACTCCCCAGTAACCGCCGGACATCATGCCGACGAAACCGATGACCGGGGCCGCCACCAGAAGCTGCCAGTTCATTTCCGCCTCTCCAGAACCCGGGTGATGAAACTGTTCAGCAGATGGTTGCATCCTTCCAGCACACCGCCGTGGCCATGACCGGGCAGGGCATAACATTCCACCATCGGGTGTCCGAGTGCCCGTAAGCTGGCGGCCATGAAGGCGTTCTCTTCCGGGCGCGCCGGCATGTCCAGACCGGACTCTCCGGTGATCAGGATCATCGGGGGAAGTTCCTTCGACAGATGGGCCATCGGCGCGTAGTCGTCAATCACCGGCTGAGCGGATTCTCCCGGGTATCCGAGGTCTTCCTTGAGGCGGAAGTGAGTCGTCATCTGCCCGCTGACCAGCAGCAGACCCGCCAGCCGGCGGTTGTCGATGCCGTAACCGGCGAGGTACCGGCCGTCGCAGCCGACCAGGGCGGCAAGGAAACTGCCGGCCGACATCCCGCCCAGAAAAATGGTATCCGGATCGCCGCCGTAACCGGCGATGTTGTGCTTTGTCCAGGCGAGGGCTGCGGCCGCATCCTCAATGGCACCGGGCGCGGGCGTCTCCGGACTGATCCGGTAACGCGGTTCGACGATCACCCTGTCTCCGCTGAAAAGTTCGGTCGGATACTCCCGCCCGTCACCGGTCAGTCCTCCGCCGTGCAACCAGACGATCACCGGGTGCGGACCGGCTGCTTTCGGCGTCGTAACGAGCAGGCTCTGCAGAGGATTGTCGTTGTTCCGGTAGAAGATTGTCCGGGATTCCCGATAGAGTTCGTGGTTCGGAACTTGCTTCGCGGTCCATGTGCTGAACATTGTGATCCTCCCTGATCATCAGTTTGAAGTGTGTTTTGTATACTGTATACATTATTAAAGAAAATGCAAATCCATTTATTCCCCGTAAAAACCGAAATCTCAATTCAAGACGGAAAAAGTTGTCTGAGCGCTGCCCGAATCAGAAGCGCAAAGCCTCCCAGGCCGCGGCAAGATGCTTCTGCGGCGACCGGAGAGCCGGGGGAACTTCGGGAGCGAACACCGCGAGGCGACACTCTTCAAGCAATTCCCAGAAATCGAGCAGCTCCGGTTTGTCTGCAATTTCAGGAACGCTTCCGACGGCGATTCGAAAGCGCTCGACGTATGCGGCGAGTGCTTCGAGTTTGCTCTCATCCCGACCGGGCGCGGCTGCGGCACGCTCACTGCGAAGTTTCAGCCCGCGCAGATAGCGGCCGTAGGAGCTGATCGCCGGCCTGGTTTTCAGAAAACCGCGGCGGAAGAGAAAATCGAGTTCATCATGGATGTCTTCGCTGCTGGTCCGGGAACGGGGCCGGATTTTCGGGAGCAGGTCGCGGATCTGACGCCAGACGGGATAATAGCCTTCAAGTGTCTGAATCAACCGGTCAACCGTTGCCCCAACTTCCTGCTTCGCATGTTCCGCGGCGATGCCGAAGGCGAGTTCATCGCGGATCTCCCAGGGGTCTTTTTCAAACGAGAGTTCGATTGCCGCATCAAGCAGTTCGTCCGGATAAGAGCGGTCGTTCAGAAACCACGACAGCTCCACCTCCCGGGAAAAGCGGATCGAACGGCGCAGGAATTTCAATTGCGGACCGTTTTCAAGTTTGAACAACCTCCGCAATCCCCGGACGTGCTGCAGACGTGCTTCGCTCTCCTTGAGATAGAGCGCCTGGCCTACACTTGCACCTTCGTCACAGAGCGCCGGATAGGCGACTCTGCCGTTGCCGTTGGGCAGTTCCACTTCCGCGGGGAGGGGGCCGGTACCCGGCCATACCGTACTGCCGGTGACTGTGAATTTCCCGGCGCCGGCCACTGCGCGGCTGAGACGCGATCCGGTCCGGTGAGTCTCCGGCAGCTCCTGATGGAGTTTCACACAGCGGCCGTTTCGATCGAGTTCCGCGATCTTCAGAATCAGGTGCGCAGGCAGCCGGGCGCCGTCGAAGTCGGCGGGGGCGATCGATTCCCCCGAACGTTCACGCAGATACTCCGCCAGAGCGGCGGAGAGGGGTTGTTCCCGGAAGATCTTTCCCGACTTCAACCCCGCGAGGAACCCGGAAACGGCTTCGGAAATCGGGCTGACCGCCTGCCGGAGCGGCTTGGAGAGGGCGCGGATCAGAAGTTCCACCTTGTCTCCGAGAAATCCCGGCACCAGATAATCGAGTCCCCAGTCGGGCAGCAGATTGAGCTGGTCGGAGGGGACCAGCATTGTGATGCCGTCCTCCGGTTCCCCGGGGGCGAAACGGTAACGCAGCCGGAAGGATTGGCCGGAGAAGCACAGCTTATCCGGATAGTCGGCGCGATCGAACCGGATGAACTGCTCCTGCATCGCATCCTCCGATGTGATCGAGTAGTCCTGCGGATCTCTGGCAGTCAATTCCCTGAGCGCGCGGGTCGAATGGATTTCCGGCGGCAGCAGTGTCAGGTAGTGCTCCACCACCGCTTCCGTATCGAGAACCGTGCCGGGACGGCGCACTTTTTCCTCGAGACGGGCGAGATCTGCGAGCACTTCGACGTGTCTGGCCACCCAGGTGCCCGGTATGGTCACTGCACCGGTCGCGAGCGCTTCACGGATGAAGATTTCGCGCGCTTCGGCGGGATGACTCTTCGAATAGAGTACCCGTCGCCCGGTATGTATCAGCAGACCGCCGAACGTCAACCGTTCCCGGGCATAGACGAAACCGGACTCCGGATCCCACTTCGGCTGATCGTAGATTTTTGAGCAGAGGTGCGGGGCCGCGGCTTCGAGATATTCCGGCTTGATCTCTGCGTTCTGGCGCGCGAAGAGACGGCTGGTTTCCACCAGTGCGAAAGAGAGCAGCCAGTCCGGTACCGGTCGCTTTCTGTACAATCCCGAGCCGGGAAAGATCTGATACCTGCGACCACCGGTTCCGAGGAAACAGCGCTCTTCCGGAAGGTATTTGGCGATGTGCCGCGGAATCCCGGCGAGAAGCGCCTGATGGACGAGATCATAGGGGGTGTTTGCCAAGACTCCGGGTTGCACGGCGCCGGACCATTTCAGTTCCTTTGCCGCCTCGGCGAGATCCGAGACGAGGTTCTTCCACTCCCGTATCCGGTTGAAATTCAGAAAATTGACCTTGCAGAACTGCCGCAGCGACCGGTTGCTTTCCGTTTCGCTCCGCATCGCATTCCAGAGGTTCAAGATGGAAAGAAAGTCAGACTTCTGGTTGCGGAACTTCCGATGCGCTTCGTCCGCCGCCTGCTGTTTGTCGAGCGGCCGTTCCTGGGGATCCCGGATCGACAGATAAGCCACGAGCACCAGCAGTTCCGGCAGAACCCGGCGTTGTTCGGCGAAGGCGAGCATCTTCCCCAGATGGGGATCGATCGGCAGCGCCGCGAGTTTCCAGCCGTCGCGGGTCAGGCGGCCGGAGGCATCGATCGCCCGCAACTCCTCCAGCGTCCGGAACCCCTCCCGGATCGCGGCGCCCGGAGGCGGATTGATGAAGGGAAAGTGCGTGATCTTCGGCAGTCCGAGCGCGGCCATCTGCAGGATGACTCCGGCGAGTCCCGTCCGCTTGATCTCCGGGTCGGTATAGGGGGCGGAACGCAGGAGGTCATCCTCGCTGTAGAGATGGACGCAGACTCCGTCGGCGATTCGACCGCAACGGCCGCGCCGTTGCCGTGCGCTGGCCTGGCTGATCGTTTCCACCTGAAGTTCCTCGATCTGAGTACGCGGATTGAAACGTTTGATCCGCGCCAGCCCGGAGTCGATCACGAATCGGATCCGCGGAATCGTCACACTGGTTTCCGCGACGTTGGTTGCGAGGATGATCCGGCGCTGGCCACCCGGAGAAAAAACCTTCTGCTGTTCCCCCGCTGACAATCGGCCGAAGAGCGGCAGTACTTCGGTCCGGGGCAGCCGCCGTCCTGAGAGCAGATCGGTCGTCTCCCTGATCTCCCGTTCCCCCGGCAGAAACACCAGAATGTCTCCGCGTGGATCAAGTTCAGTGACGAACTCCGTCGCCCGGGCGATCTGGGCGGAAAGTTCCTCATCCTCTTCCGGCGGCAGATAGACGTCTTCGACCGGATAGGTGCGTCCTTCGATTGCGATCACCGGCGCATCATGAAAGAATTTCGAAAACTCTCCGGTGTCGAGGGTCGCCGACGAGATCGCCACTTTGAGATCGGGACGGTGCGGCAGCAGGTTCTTGAGGTAACCGAGCAGAAAGTCGATATTGAGACTGCGTTCGTGCGCTTCGTCGATGATCAACACCTCGTACTGGCGCAGATTGCGATCATGGCGCGTTTCCGCCAGCAGAATGCCGTCGGTCATGAATTTGAGCACCGTTCCGTTCGTTGTCTGGTCGTCAAAGCGGACCTGATACCCCACTTCCCGGCCGAAACCGGCATTCAGCTCCTGCGCGGCACGGCGTGCCATCGCCATCGCCGCCAGGCGCCGCGGCTGGGTACAACCGATCCGCCCGGTCCTGCCGAAGCCGAGCTGCAGGGCGATCTTCGGCAACTGGGTGGTTTTGCCGCTTCCGGTATCGCCGCCGACGATGATGACCGGTGCCTCGCGCCACGCCGCTTCGATTTCGTCAATATGGCGGGAGATCGGCAACTCCGGAGGAAAGGCAATTCGGAGTCTTTCGCAGGCTGCGGCGTATTCCGGATTGACGGAGCGTTGCGTCATTCCTGACTTTTCTCCACTCCGGTATCGCCGGAGCGCCTCTCACGCCGGAGGACCATCCAGTCCCACAGGATCAACGCCCCGAGCAACAGATAACACGCCGGAACCATGAAGAAACTTGCCCGCAGACCGAAATGGTCGCCGGCAACTCCCATCAGCCAGGCGAAAACCCCGCACCCGGGTACTCCTGCGCAGGAGAGCAGAATGTAGATCATCGTGGAATCCCCTTTGACCCGGTCGACACAGTAGCTCTGGATGCTTGGCCAGAAGGGACCGGTGGCGATACCGATGAAGAAGAGCAGCACAAAGAGAATCCAGATGGCACCCGCGCCGAGCAGCGGCGGGAAGAGGCTGACCAGCGTCCCGCCCAGAGCCGCATAGACCACCAGTTCCTTCAGGTGTTCCTGGCGGACCAGAAAACCGGAAACCATCCGGCCGACGATCATTCCGCCGGCGAAGAATGCGGTTCCGAGCCCTCCCATCCAGGGATCCCCCCCGTAGTCAAGCTGGATGAAACTCGAGACCCAGAAAGTCAGGCAGAACTCGCCGCCTCCAGCCAGAAACATCGCCGTGAAAAAGAGCCAGAAACGACGGATTTTCATCAGATCCCACGCATGTCCGCATACCGTGCTCCAGTGCAGCGTTTCACTTCGATCCGGTCTCTGCGGACCGTGATACGGCATCAGATAGAGCACCGCTGAAATCAACGCGAAGAGGCTTGCCAGAGAGAGCACAATCCGCCAGGACACGCCGAGGGTGATCAGCAGTCCCGCGATAAGTACCGTTCCGACGACTCCGACCGACCAGAAGGAGTGGCTGAAATTGATGTAACGGCCCGGTTCATCGTCGACGTGCAGATCCTGAATGACCGGAGTCGCCAGCCCCTCGACCACACCTTCTCCCAGTCCCGCGATCGCCACCGCGGCAAACAGAAGCCCGTAGACCGGCGACCACGCCGCAAGCATGATGCCGATACTCATGATGATCATTGCCGCTCCCAGGGTACGGATCTTTCCCCACCGTCCCGCCAGAAAACCGCATGCCACCATCGAAATCACCATCGGAATGCTGCGCCCGAGCTGCAGCGCTCCACCTGCGCCCTTGCCGCCCTCCGCCAGCGGAAAGTTCAGATCGCGCGCGATCTGCAGCAGCACCACCGGCACCACTACCGAACACGCCGCATACCCCATGAAGCAGAAGAACGAGGCATAATCATAACGCCCGAAAACCATCCGTTTTACGATTGCCATTCTGGATCCCGTATCCTGTTGGAAGTTTTTTTCATTGTGCGATGCGCGACCGGAATCGGAGTTCGACCGGACCGAGTGTCCATCCTGTTCCGGAACGGAGGGCGGAATAAAATTCCGGCGGGAAGATGAATCCCGCCGCTGCCGGTCCTTCCGGCCGATCCTCAGCTTCGCGCTGTCGAATTTCCTGTTTTTTTATTTTTACAGCATTCCCTTGGTTGACAGCACTCCCCTGACGCGCGGATCGATGCCGACCGCCTGGTCGAGAGCCTTGGCGAAAGCCTTGAAGATCCCTTCGATCACATGGTGCACCTCGGCACCGGCGAGCATCCGGATGTGAAGATTCATGCCCGCCTTGACCGAGAGCGCCTGGAAAAACTCGTGAAACAACCGTACATCGATATCCTTGACCTGCGTTGCCGGTGCGGCAACGTCGTAGACGAGACAGGGACGGCCGGAAAGATCGAGCGCAACCAGAATCAGCGCTTCATCCATCGGCAGAATGACGCTCCCGTAACGTCGGATTCCCGCCTTGTCGCCGAGGGCACGGGCAATAGCCTCTCCCAGTACGAGACCGAGATCCTCCATCGTGTGGTGATAGTCGACCTCGAGATCCCCGGCCGCTTTGACCCGGAGATCGAAGAAACCATGCCTGGCGAACAGTTCGAGCATGTGGTTCAAAAAGGGGATGCCGGTATCAATCTGCCCGACGCCTTCTCCGTCGAGCGTCAGAGCCAGGCTGATGTCGGTCTCCCGGGTGGTGCGGGAGAGCTCGGCGGTACGTGGTTCGGCCATGAAACTACCTCGATATTTTGGGGTTATGGTATTATCGCTTAATGTAGCGCAGAGAAAGGGATTTTGCAATTACTCCGCCGGATTTTTTCCCGGTTCCTCCTCTTCTTCCGCGGGATAGTAGGGATAGGGCAGGTAGTCCAGCGGTTCGTCACCTTCCGCGCCGCTGAGCGCCTGGGCGATGGTGAGCACGTAGCGGAAGCTGTCGCTGTTGACTGCGCATGAGAAAAGTGTCTGGGAAGCATAACGCAGCAGCATGCGCCGGTCCCAGAACTCGCACTGGGCGATGCCGGGCGCGGCGCAGATCTGCCAGCCGTGAGCGGGAACAAGCAGGCTGTTGTTGCCGTCATAGAGCGCGTAATCGCCCATGACACGGACCACTTTGAAAACTTCCGCCTCATCCGCAAGTTCGCCGGCGATACCGGCGAGGAGCGCCGCGGAACCGATGCGGTTTTCCAGAATCGGACCGATGCAATAGTACTCCGGACGCAATGTGGTTTCCGGTTGGGCGTTGAAACCGGCCTTGTGCATGAAATAGGCGAGATCCTCAAGCGTTTTCTGAGGGCATCGCCGGGCATCGAACCGGAAATCGTTCCAGAGCCGGACCAGGCCCGGGCGCGAGTCGTTGTCGTACCATTGGAGATGGACATCGATCAGTCCGTCGATCAGATCGACCTTCGGCGCCTCCAGTTTGCGCAGAAATTCACGGCGGCGGCGGCGCAGCGTGATGGCCGCCTGGAGCTGATGCCCGCGGCGCCGCAGCAGCGGATTGTCGGACTCCTGAAGTTCGGCGAGGGCGTCACCGAGCTCCATTTCCCGGTAGAGCAATTCAGCCATCGCGTTCACCGCGACGGTTTCATCCTCATCATCCAGCAGGGAGAGGAGGCTGTCGAGTTCACGACTCCTGCTCATTCCGGGGTTCCCTGGTCGGAAACTTGCCCAGCAGCGCATTATTGGCGATCGTCTTGACTTCATCGGAGAAGTCCGACCGCACGATCCAGCGCAGGAAGCCGGGATCGTTTGCCGACAGTTCACGCAGTGTGCGACCGGCGTTCTTGCCGAAATTCACCACCACCTCGTTGTCAACCCATTTGAAACGGCGGGTACGATCCACCGCATCCGGACCGGCGAGATCACAGAAATCGGAGAGGGCCTGGATGTCACGCGGCAGCTCCGGATGACGTTCCAGCTGGCCGAGCAGGACCTCAAACGTGGCCTCGGTGTCGGCCTTGGCTCCATGTGCGCCTTCGAGGTCCTTGCCGCAGAAGAATTTGTAGGCCGCGGTCAGGGTGCGCGGATAGAGCTTGCAGAAAATGTTGTAGGCATCGATGATCCGCCGCCCGTCAAGTTTGAACTCGAAACCGGCACGCTTGAATTCGGCCTCAAGCAGAGGAATGTCGAATCCGGTGATGTTGTATCCGGCAAGATCGCACTCCTCGAGATAGCGGAAGAGTTTTTCGGCGATTAACGAGAAAGTCGGGCAGTTCGCGACGTCGGCGTCGGTGATTCCATGTACTGCGGTCGCTCCGGCCGGAATCGGCATCTCCGGATTCAGGCGGCGGACGGTGTTCTGGGTATGCCCGTCCGGAAATATTTTCAGCACGGCCAGTTCCACGATCCGGTCGCGTTGCGGCATCACGCCGGTACTTTCGATATCGAAAACGACCAGCGGCCGTTCCAGTTTCAAATCCTGCATCATCGATGCGTTCTCCCGGGTTAAAATGAGCCGTCAAGGTTAAGGTTGCGGCAGACAATACCGGAAATATACCACGGTTTCACTGTCATTGCAATGTACTGCGTCTGAATTGACGGTATTTTTCCGCGGCGCATTGTGTTTCGGCGGTGAGAGGTTACAGCAATTCGTCCTTTTCCGCTTCCGGAACCGGATATGCTTCCTCACCGACCTCGGTGAATTTGAGCTTCAGGCGCAGGATGATCGACCGCACCAGCGTCGGAACCGGCAGCGTCGTCACGATCGACAGAATGATGATCGCGTTGAAGAACTGGCTGTCGAGCATTCCGAGCTCCTTGCCGATCGCGGCGGCGGCCAGAGTTGCCGACAGTTGCGGTACGGTCATCAATCCGGCGCACAGGCCGTGTCCGTTACTGAACCCGGAGAAGCGCATCGCCATCCAGCCGGAGAGAACTTTGCTGCCGACCAGCCCGAGCACGGTCAGCAGAATGATCGGCAGATTGCCGGAGGAGCTGAACGCCTTGAAGTCGGTCTCCATGCCGATCGATACGAAGAGAAACGGAATCAGAAGTCCATAGCCGATGCTTTCAAAACGGCCGATCAGCGAACCGCCGCCGGCGATCGGCGACTTCACCAGTCGCGACAGCGCGAGTCCCGCCACAAAGGCGCCGACCACCAGATTCACTCCGAGAAATTCTCCGACCAGGACGGTGACGAGAATCACCAGAAGCAGAAGGGTGATCAGAATGTCCTCTCCGGGCTGGAAGATTTTCAGCAACTTCCCGCCCAGCCGGTAGACGATGAAAATCGCCGCCAGCAGGTAGAGCAGCACGATCAACAGGAAAATCGGAGTGAACCAGTTGCCGAACATGGCCGGATCGATATAATCGAAGAGGGAAAGCGTCCTCTTGGTTCCCTCCGCCGCTGCGCCGAGAGACTGGCGTTTGAGCTGGACGCTGACTGCCAGCAGGATGATGCTCGCAATGTCGGTGAGCACGGTTGAGATGAGCACTGCCGCTCCGAAACGGGTTCTGGTCAGTTTGAGCTCCCGGATGACCGGAAAGACGATCCCGACCGAGTGAGAGGCGAAAAGCGAGGCGTAAAGCAGTTTTCCGGGGAAATCCTCCGGCTTGAAATAGTTGTAGACGAGAAAACCGGCTATTGCCGGAAGCAGAAAGGTCAGAATGCTCAGCGCGATCACCGGTTTCCGGGCCGAGTTGATCAATTTGAAATCAGCCTCCATTCCCGCCAGCGCCATCAGGAACACCAGCCCCAGGGAACCGAGGGAGGCGACAAGGGATTCGAAATGGCCTTCCACCACCGCAGGAGTGCCTCCGAGGAAGCCGAGCGCCCGCGACAGAACCGCGATCAGGTCGAGACAGTTCGGCCCGATCAGCATCCCGGCGATCAGCAGCGCGATCACCGAGGGGATGTTCAGCTTGCGCAACAGAAACGGAACGATCCCCATCATGGCGATGAAGGCGATGAACATGATCAGAAAAGCGTCGTTATTCATAAGAGTCAAATCTCCGGGGCAGGTTGTTCAGGTTTTCAAGTGCCCGGCCAGCCCCGGATAATCGGGGTCTTCCAGGCAGATCAGTTCAAAGTCGCGGCGCGCTTCCTCCCTTCTGCCGGAGGCAGCCAGAATTTCGCCGCGCCGGAAGCGCAGCGCGAGCGTCAACTCATCTCCGGATTCCGCCGGTTCGGAGAGCGCGCGGTTCAACAACTCCAGAGCCGCTTCGTTCATTCCGAGATTTTCAAAAGCGGCTGCGCGGTAGAATTTGAGCGCCCGGTCGATCGGGCCGCTGCCGCACTCGCCGGCCGTCAGTTTGATCAACGTGTGGAGCCACGCCTGGTCGAAAGGCGAACATTCGAGCACCAGTTCCGCCAGTGACAAGCGGACAGCCGGATTTTCCGGTTCCCGGCGGCAGAGGTCGATCAGCAGATTGCAGGCATCGGCGTACTCTTTCAACTGCTGGAGTACCTCTACTTCGCCGAGACGCAGCGACAGCAGATCCGGTCTGGCCTCCACTTCGATCAATTCGCAGATCCGCAGCGAAAGAGTCAGTTCGAGTTCATATTTTGCATAAAGTTTTCCGAGATCCTCCGATACCGCTTCACAGGCGTTGAATGCGGCGCGGGCGCCTGCGAAATCACCGAGATTCAATGCGGTGAAACCCGCGGTGAAAGCCGCGTCCGCCAGCGTATCGGCGCTGGAAAGATGTTCGAAGGCGAGCTCCTGATCTCCCGCCAGCAGGGCTTTCAGCCCGTTGATGAACTGTTTCTCCGGGCCGGAGAGGAAAAGTTCCCGGAAGAACCCCAGATCGAGGCGTTCGAGATCCCCGGCCTTTCCCTCTGCCGGGGACGGGGAAGGGGAGGAGGGCGGCTCCGGGGCGACCGTCTCGGAGCGCTTTTTCCGGAAACTGCTGTAGGAGGTGTAACTGAGACCGGTTCCGGGAATGCCGACCGTTTTGCGCACTCCTTTCGGACCGATCGTGAGTTTTGCTCCGCGCGGCCCCAGAGAACAGGACGCACCGCCTTTACTCAGATTGATGGTCACGCCGGGAAGAATGTTGATCCGGCGGTGAAAGCGGAAACCCATGAACAACCCTTTTCCGAAAAACTTTTTTCTATTTCCCGGTACTGTATCGCCCTTCGGCTTTAAAATCAACCCCGTTTCATCCCGAAGCATAAAATTTTTTCGCACCGTTTCCGCCCCGTGGTATTTGACGGGGAAAGAGACGTTTCTGTTGAAGGTTTCTGACTGGAGGCCGTTTTTTGCCGGAGGATCCGGAATCGGACCACTCCGGGATTCCGGATTCCTCACCGCCAACGGGATCCGCATGTTTTTGAATCCGGTTCTCGGGGGAAAACGTTCCGGCAACGGTTCGGCGCTTCTGATCCGGTGAGGCGCCGGGGGGCGGTTGTTTTTTTCATTCTCCTGAATTTCCTGTCTTGAAGGAGTCCGGAATGAAAGATTTGTACACCGGTGCGAACATATGCATCTGTTTGGTAGCCGGGGAACCCGCCTTTTGCGTTCATTCCTGTTTCCGGAAAATTTCTGAAACAGCTTGCAATCGGGCTCCGAACGGATATAGTAGGAAGTACATTGGAAATGGCAGGCGAAAGAGGATGTTCCCCCATGAAGGAAGAACCGGAAGTTTTCAGAGGAAAATGGATCACCACTGCCCAATTCTGCAACCTTTCTCCGCAGAACGTTTTTCATCGTCAGCTTGACCGGTCGTCGTTGCCGGTGATCGATCCGGAATTGCAGAACCGGCATATCCTGTTCCGGAGGTCATTCTCTCTGGAAGAGACGGATTCCGCCGTGATTCATATCAGCGCCGACGACTATTACAAACTCTATGTGAACGGCGCATTCGTTACGCAGGGACCGGCGGCGGGCTACTCATTTCACTACTTCTACAACCGGGTCGATATTTCACGTTTTCTCCGGTCCGGTATGAACACGATTGCAGTACATACCTATTATCAGGGATTGATCAACCGGGTATGGGTCAGCGGTGACCGGCAGCACGGGCTGCTGCTCGATCTTATCGTCGGCGGGGAAACAGTGCTTTCCTCCGATGAGAGTTTTCGTTGCAGGGTTCATTCGGGGTTCTCCTCCGCTGGAACTGTCGGATATGAAACGCAGTTCATGGAGCGTTATGACGCCGCGGCACCGGAGGTCGGGTTCGAGCGTCCCGGGTTTGACGATTCCGCCTGGGATTTCGCCAGAGTACGTCGTCATGCCGATTACCGGCTCTTCCGGCAGCCGTCGGCGCAACTGGTGTTCGAGGAGATCGCTCCGGCAGAGGTGAAGAAAAACAAGAAAGGATACCTGGTCGACTTCGGTGGAATTTTCGTCGGAGGATTCACCTTCCGTGCGAGCGGCAACCGCGGCGATGAGATTGAAATGCGTTTCGCCCAGGAGCTCAACGCGGACGGAACCGCCCGGTACGATTTGCGCGCCAACTGCCGCTATGTGGAGTTCTTCAGACTTTCCGGCGGAGAAGATACCTTGAATCAGTTTGATTACAAGAGCTTCCGCTATGTGGAACTGCTGCTGCCGCAGGGGTGTGAAGTGGACCTGGATTCGCTTCGGCTGACGGCGCGTCATTACCCCTTCACACTGCGGGCAGCCTGCCGCTGGAACGATGAGAAGTCGCAGGCGGTCTGGAAGCTGTGCGTCGACTCGCTGCACTACGGCGTTCAGGAGGTGATCCAGGACTGCATGGAGCGGGAGAAGGGGTACTATCTCGGGGACGGCTGTTACAGTCTGTTGACCTGTTGTTTGTTGACACAAGATTATTCGTTGATGGAGAAGTTCTTCGATGATTTTCTGCGTACATCGTTCATAAACCGCGGATTGATGACCTGTGCGGCCTGTTCCTTCATGCAGGAGATCGCCGAATATCCCCTGATCATGTTCACGTTGCTGCTGGAGTACTGCTGTCTCACCGGCAACCGGGAGTTCGTGCGGGAGCGTTACGCCGCTTTCGCCGACATTCTCGATTTCTACCGTGAGCAGTACGCCGATGCCGAGGGGTTGCTGAACCACCTCGACAAGTGGTGTGTGGTCGAGTGGCCGAAGAATATGCGCGACGGTTACGATGTCGATTTGACGGAAGGACGGCGTTGCGACACCCGGCACAACGTGATCAACGCCTACTACATCGGGGCGGTCAAATGTCTGAACCGGATCGCCGGGCTGATCGGAGAAAAACCTTATGCGGATCCCGTGCCGCTTGAAGCAGCGTTTGTCAAGGCGTTTTACGATCCGCAACGACAACTGTTCCGCGACAGCGACGTGACGGAGCACATCAGTTTGCCGGGCAACGTATTTGCCGCGTTTTTCGAATTGTTTCCGGATCGGGCGGGTGTGAAAAATACCGTCGCGATGATTCGGGAGAAACGGCTTTCGCAGAGTCTCTTCTTCGAAACTCTTCCGTTGCTGGCGTTCCTGATCCGGGAAGGGGAGGAGGAGCTGGCTCACGAGCTTGTGATCGATGAGAACAGCTGGATGCGGATGATCGGCGAAGGGGCGACACGTACATTCGAGGGCTGGCACAAGGAGCTGAAGTGGAATACGTCGCTGTTTCACCTGACGCTGACGCTCGGGGCGCTGTTCCTGACGGATTGGGACATCCGCGGCATTCTGAGTTTCTCCGATGGACGGTAAGGCGATTGTCGGCGGGGAAAGGGGAGATGTATCTGTTCATTCCTTATCGGGAGTTCCATCCGATCGCAACGAAATACAACCAAACTTGTCTGGAAAATTCCGAAGGTGGGAGGTCGTCTTGTTTTGACAGGAGAAAAAAACAGGTTATGAAATCATCGAGGGGAGTTTGCCGGTCACCATTTCTTTCCTGATCGCTCTTCTCCATAATCGATCCGGAGAAGGCCGCATTGTGATCGTCAAGTACAGTTTGATGGAGAAAAGAAAACCCGTTGCGGTTTCCGGAATGGGTCGGTAAAGTTCGTTCTTTGCGGCGTAACCGCAGAGAAGCGGACAGCACCGTCATCAGCTGATTTTCGTCGTGATTCGCAGATTCTGATTTGCAATCCAAATTTGCCGTGTTATCTTACCTCTGTCGATCAAGAATGTATCAGATGTTGAATTGTGTTTATTCCCAATCAATTAACGATGTTTCCAGTGATTCTTTTTCATGGGAACTGAATCATTGTAGTTGCAAATGGCAAATACCGGGAAGCAAAGGGGGGCTATGAAAGCAAATGTGGTGGATTTCGGTGCTGTTGCCGACGGGAAAACCTTGAGCACGGAAGCCATTGCACGGGCTCTGGCGGTTCTGGCGGAGGCGGGGGGAGGGGAGTTGTATTTTCCCGCCGGGGAGTATCTGTCCGGCTCCATCGAATTGATCGATCACCTTTCCGTCGTACTGGAAAAGGGCGCAGTTCTGCGGGCTTCGCCGGAGATCACCGATTATTATCGGGATCCGGAGATCGAGGAACCCCTGCTGAATCATTACTTCCTGTACGCGCGGGATCGTCGCGACATTACCATCTCGGGGCCGGGAGTATTGGACGGCAACGGTGCCGCTTTCTGGCAGAAGGAGTACCTCTCCGGCAATACCGACGAAACGCCGGCTTCCGGACGGTCGATTATCGATTACGATGTCTACAAGCCGTTGCCGCATCGCCCGGTCGTACTTTATCTGGCCGGCTGCAGCGATATCCGCATTTCCGGAGTCACGATCCGGAATGCCGCCGCCTATACCATATGGCTGGTGGATTGCCGATGTGCCTGCATCGACTCCGTCACCATCCGCAATCCGCGCAACGGCCCGAATACCGATGCGATCGACATCGACTGTTCGCAGCAGGTCCGGGTCGTCAACTGTGACATTGATGCCGGAGACGACTGCATCGCGCTGAAGAGCGATCCGAACCGGCTGGGACGGTTTCGCCCGTGCGAACGCATTGTGGTCGCAAATTCGATTCTATCCAGTTCGACGTGTGCGGTTCGAATCGGGTACGAGGGGGACGCTCCGATTCGAGACGCCGTGTTCGGCAATCTGATCATTTACGACTCACGGTACGGGATCGACATCCTGTCGATTGCTCCGGTCTGCGCGATGAAAATAGAGCGGGGGACGCCGATTGAGAATATCCGTTTCGAAAATATCGTGATGCGAAACGTCGGTCAGGCGTTCTTCATCTGGGCGGGGAATGAGAAGCCGCGAACGGATTACGGCGGCAGCATCCGGAACCTCTCCTTTGCCGGGATGACCATTGAAAGCGTCGCCACAAGTTACATCGGCACGGATATTCCCGGTGCCATTTCCGATTTGCGTTTTACGGATATTGTCATGCACGTCGCCGATCTGCCCGGGGTCGAACCTACGGAAAACCCGTCCGGATCGATTGCCGGTCACTGGGGCGGACATTGGAAGTCGGGAGGCCTGCGTCTGCGCGGCGTATCGATGCCGGAGATGACCCGGGTGCGCATCATCTGTGACCAGCCGGGTCAGGAAGCGATCGTATCGGAAATGCTTGAGTAAAGGAGTATCACATGCGCATTACCGGAACTTTTCTGGATGAAATCACCTTTGACATTCCTCATCACAACTGGGGGCGCCAGGAGTGGGATCGTGATTTTGCCGCGATGAAGGCGATGGGGATTCGCCGGGTCATTCTGATCCGGTGCGCCAACGGTTACTGGATGACCTACCCGTCGGAGGTGATTCCCCGTTTCGGAGTGCGGCACCGGCCGCCGGTGGATCTGATGGATCTGTTTCTCGACCTTGCGGAAAAACACGGACTGGAGTTTTTTGCCGGTACCTGTCACGGTACGGCGGGGAATTGCGGCGCGGGCTGGACGGAAGAGGATTTTCGGAGGGAGATCGCATTCAATCGGGAAATCATCTCCGAGATTTACTCCCGTTACGGCCATCGGAAGGCGTTTGGAGGCTGGTATCTGACTCACGAGGTTCGCGCCAACGATCCCGGTGTGATTTCTCTTCTGGTGGAACAGGGCGCCCATGCGAAGAAGGTTTCCGGTGGAAAGCCGACGTTGATTTCTCCATATTTCGCCGGGGTCAAAGCGGCGGATGCGTCCGGCGAAAAGGATCTGGAGGTCCTGTCCGTCGAAGCTCATGCCCGGCATTGGGAGACGATTTTTTCAAAGATCGCCGGGGCCGTCGACATCGTGGCGTTTCAGGATGGACACGTGGATTATCCCGAACTCAAGGAGTATCTGGAGGTCACCCGCAGGCTGGCCGAACGTTACGGCATCATCTGCTGGAGCAATGTTGAAAGTTTCGATCGGGACATGCCGTGGCGTTTCCCACCGATCAACTGGGAAAAATTTCTGTGGAAACTGGAATCCGCCGAAGCCGCCGGGATCACCGAGGGGATCACCTTTGAATTTTCCCATTTCATGAGTCCGAACAGTATGTATCCGAGTGCCGGCGGACTGTATGACCGTTACTGCGAATACGCGGGGTTGCCCGCCCGTGCCTGGGATTTTCGCGGGAAGTGAGGACCGGCGCTTCCTTCGATATTTCGAATGCTTTCCTTCCTCACCGCAAGGAATCAGATGGTAGTTCAATTTCTGAAGAAGAGCGAGGCCTTGTATCTCCGGAAGATGAGTCTTTCTAAATGAGAAGGAGGATATTTGAGACAGCCTTCCGGAAAACGCCGGTCTCAAATATCTCCCCCAGCGATCAACCGAGCGGGAATACCACCGCATTCAGTGGCGGAACCTGGCAATCAACCCCTTCCACCCGAAGGTGCTGCGTTATTTCGGTCCAGTTCGCGAGAATCACCGCGCGCTCTCCGGTGCCCGATTCCCACCCGGTCGCCAGCACCACCGGAACCGGAAGTGTTCCTCCTCTGGAGACTGCCAGTGAATGCCGGGCGACGCCGTCGATTCGTCCGGTCGGGATCATGCGGCCATGCAGCAGAAATTCCGGATGACGCTTCCGGACGCGGTTCAGATTACGTACCAGTGTCAATACCTTTTCCGAGGGCGGTTCCGGCATCGTCCACGGTGCGCCTCCGGCCCAGTCCACCTCACCGTTCCGCCGCATCGGTACGGCAAGCAGCGCACCGGCGGCGAACCCCTGCGTGATGCGGTACAACAGATTTTCCGGACTTTTCACGCAGTCGAAAAACAGCCCCATACACTGGTTCCCTGAGAAATCCGCTGTGATTTCATGAAACAGGTAAGCGTGAAGCGGTACGGAGTGGCACGGGTAGAGGCGCAGGTCGTTGAAGCGGAGGTCGCCGAGAAACGGTTCCGCTGCCGCATCTTCCGCGCCGAGCGTCATGGTGTATCCTTTCTCCCGGAGTACACGGCGCAGCTCGGCATAGAACTCCCGTCCCACGGCTGTTTCCTGTGGCCCCGGTCCGGGGCGATGGCCATGACGTGTGGAGAAACATCTCGGCACCCCGCCGCCGAGCTCCTGATCGAACAACTGATAAAAATCGATGCCCGATGCAGCGATCCGGAGTACCTCGTCCAGGATGATTTTCCGGGATTCCGGACAGGAGAGACAAAGTTTCGTTGCCCGCCGAAACGGCTTGAAATCATACTTCCGGATGCTGTCGTCGGGATCCGTGACCATGAGTTCGACCGGTCCCGGCTCGAGCTCGCTGCCGTTTGAATAGACGAACGTCGTCCACGAAACCCCGCTCCCGTACAATCCGATCAGATGCCCCTCTTCGTGCAGTGCATGCACCAGTTCCGCAAAGGAATCCGCTCCACCTGCCGGTGGCCATTGCAGCGGCGGCGTCCATGGGCCCCGCGCATCCCAGCGCATCGGGAGCGCCATGATCCGGCTCTCGGTCGCACGGGCAATCCGCTGCAGAGCGGGAAGGGCGTTCCGATAGGGAATGAAACAGTTCGGCTTGGCTGAGAGTGTCCCCTCTCCACAGACCACATAGGTCACGACCACAGGCGAGGTCGCCAGCCACGGTGGATCCTCCGGGGGCTTTTTCGGAAGAATCCCCGATGAAAACACCCAGTCCCGGTAGGGACGTGCCGCCTCCATCCAGTCGCCGTCAAAAGCGCTGACTTCAAATTCAAAACCGCCGTGGAACGTTCCTTCCGCCGCATCGAACGTTTCCATCGAGAATCCACCACCGGTATTTCCCACCACCTTGATCTGTTTCGGACGGCAGAACTCATCCCGTGCGAACAATCGTACCCCGCTTTGAGCATCAAGGCCGGCTACCAGTTGCGCCTGACAATACCCCGGATAATATCCAAGCTGGTCGATCTCCTCATAGATGCGGGCGGAGTCAAAGCGTTCCCCGGGCGGCAACAATCGTCCTTCGCTCAACGGATCCAGTACGGCAAATTCATCCGGCAGGTCGAACCGCGGAAACTCATAGGAACAGAGGATCTTCCCAGACGGAATCCTCACCTGCTCCAGGGAAAAACGGAACGCCGGCTCCCTGGAGCAGGTGAGGATTCCGTCTGGGAAGATC
>CALXOA010000124.1 GCA_944389895.1 uncultured Victivallis sp.
CGCCGAACTGTTTCATGTTGGAAACACACTTGATGCTCTTCGCTTTTTCACGAGCCTTATTCAACGCCGGCAGCAGAAGCGAGGCAAGGATTGCGATGATCGCAATCACTACCAGTAATTCAATCAACGTGAACTGAGGGGAGTATTGTCTGTGCCACAACACTCCCGGCTGGCTTTTTCTGTCCGCCGTGGGAGTTTGACGTAAAGAGGAAAAGTCACGTAAGAAAATTTTGCCCAAAACACTCATCGTTTTCACCCCTTTCCTGTTGCAAAAGAACTTCCCGGGTTATCTCCGTCATTCTCATGAATCAACGCTACTGAATCACGAATTACCAGCTCTGTATCAAGCACTTCATTGGGCAGTACGGTACGTTCCCCCCGGAGAAACTCATCGAGATAGCGCACCGCATTGTGACCTATGGCAACCAGCGGCTGGCAGACCGTGGTCAGAGCCGGATGCAGATATTTACCGCAGGCAATCCCATCGAAACCGATCACCGAAACATCCTCGGGGACCCGGCGGCCCGCGTCCCAGCATGCCTTGATCGCCCCGATGGCCATACCGTCATTGGTACAGAATACGGCCGTAACCTCAGGGGCCTGTCGGAGAAGCGTACAACACTGGTCATAGCCGGCATCAGAAGTCTGTTCCGTCGGGTGATGGGCGACAACCCACTCCGGCCGGGGCTCAATTCCATACTCCGACAACACGTCACGGTATGCCTGAAGACGCCTGGAATGATTGTTGGCAGGCTGAAGAACATTGCACAGAAAACCGATCCGGCGATGACCGCATTGGATCAGGTATCGCATGGCTTTCACTCCTCCGGCATAGGCCTCGGTACCGATGCATCCCATTTTCGGTCCTGTCATACTTCCGTTGATCAACATCACGGGAATTTCCGCCCGGCGCAGTTCCTCAAGCTGCTCCGCCACGGGTTCCCCCGGTACAATGATCACAGCATCACAACGCCGTTCCCGGATTGTCTGCAACAGCGGCTTCCCCTCAAGTCCAACCCGGTAAAGCATGACGGTCACATCAACGCTGCCGGTTGTACTGTATGTGGAAACACCGTCGAGAATCAGCGAAACATAGTCACTGATCAGAGGTGTTTCCAGTGCCACCATCACCCCGATGTTCATCCGACGGTCAAAACTTTTTGTCGGCAGGAAGTTGACTCGGTCTATCACTGCAGCCACCCGCCGACGCACCGCCTCACTGACATCGGTTCGATTGTTGACAACGCGGGAAACCGTCGCAACGGAAACACCAGCTTCTTCTGCCACCAGCCGGATATTAATATTTTTTCTGGGACGCGCCATCGTACGAACCTCTTTCATTTTTTTTCGTAAATTAATTATGGCATAAGAAATGACAAAAAGCAAGACTTTCATAATTTTTTTTCGAAAAAAAATCCCGGTGGATGATTTCCACCGGGAAGAACAACCTTCCGAAGCTGTCTAGCGAAATTCCAGCCAAGCGGAGTGAATGCCGAAGGGCACCTGCATGTACTCCTCAGTCCACGCCGAAGTATCCGGCACGCGATGATCGTACCAGTCGGGAATCGGAGCACCGGTTTCCTCATCCACCGCGCCGAGCCAGCAGAGATTGGGCAGCTCGTATCCGCCCCAGCACTCGCCGTACTCCCCCTTCGGGCGATGCCAGGGCCCGAGGTAGTTGCGCAGCGTATTGGTCAACTCGACGGTCAGGACATTCCGCCCCGGCCGCAGACCTGAAAGCGGCAGCGAGTAGGGATACCATGCGGTACGCCCCTGCTCGACGCCGTTCAGAAAGAGCCTCGCAACGCAGGCATTGAATCCGTCGAAACAAAGCCACGCAGAACGCTCCGCAAGCTCCGCCGGCAATTCAAACTCCCGCGAAAGTTCCATGGTCCCGGCAAAGAATACATACCCGGAGTTGACCAGCTCCCCATATACCTGTTCGGGTTCCCGTCCGAGGGTGAAATTGTGGTTCATCCGCAGCGACGTCCCGCCGAATGTCCGCTCCTCACGTGAATGAACCGCGAAATCACCGACCAGAGCCACCGCCTCCAACTCAACGCCTCGCTGATTTTCGAAAAGAGAAGTAATCGCCGAACGTGCCTTCGACAACGGCCGGAACTCCCGGTGCAACTCCAGAACATTCCTTCCCACTGCAATCGGAGGCAGCGGAACCGTCTCAAATTCCCGTGCGAGGAAATACCCGTCGGGACGCACCGGAACCATTTCCCCATTGAGAACAATCCGCTGTTCCAGCGGGGACTCCAGCGCCAGCCGCACTCCGGTCAGTGCGAGATCCGATTGAAATTCATATTCCAATACCAGAGGGCCATGGTATTCCTCCTTCGACAGGATCTCCTGAATCGCCAGAATCGGATAACAGGGAGAATACGCCCCTTCCCCCCGCCGGAACCGCGCAAATTCAAGCACCAGCGCGTTCGGCGTCCTGCGCCGCAGGCTCCACGGCCCTTCCAGCGGCAGAACCGTCCGCATGCCGCCCTTCCGAACCGCCGGAGCAGCATGCGTCTCCGGCTCCCGATCCGCGACAAACAACAGCGAGCCCCCTTCCGGCAATTCCAGAGGGAAGGAGAGCCGACCATCCTTCCGCTCAGCAGAAATCCGGTCCATCGAACCATCCGCCGCGGAGAGCAGGAACCCTGCCGCCCCCTCCGGCAATTCCAGTCGCAACCGCCGCGGCTCCCGGCAATCGGAGTTGAACAGGAAAAAGTAGTCGAAACGTTCATCACGGCGATGGTTCACCAGAATCGACGACGCATCGGTCTCGCAACAAAGTTCGTACCCCTTCGGAATTTTCACCAGTTCCGCCACGAGTGCGTCACGATCTGCAGCCCTCCCCGCAGCAGCGAGCACACGGGCCGGTTCATCCGACGGAATGCCGTCCACCAGACGCGGAAACTCCCCGAGCACTTGAACCAGTCCCCCCGCAGCAAGGAACTTTCCGACGACTTTCAGCGTCTCCGCCCCGATCGTCAGCAATTCCGGCAACACCAGGCAGCGGTAACGCATCTGCCCGACCCGCAACAGCACCTCTCCACGTTCCGACTCGACTTTGCCCCATTCCACCAGGGTCTCCTCGTCAACGAGTTCCAGACCGCACTGGGCGTGGAGCAGATCCGTCTCCAGCGCCAGAAACTCCCGATCGCGGCGCCGCACCGCCTCACTCTGCCCCTCCGGGGCCCCCGGTCCGCGGTATTCGCACGCCGCTGAACTCAGCGGATGAAGCACCGCGATCTCCCGGCACGGCGTCCCCCGGCTGATGAACCAGCTCGTACGGGCACAGTAGTCGGTCAGCATCCCGTACTCCTTCCAATACGGCTGATAGTAGTTGACGTGGGGCGGATAGGCCCGCTTTCCGCGCCCGCGGAGAGAGTAAAATATCCCATGCACGCTGCGGTGGTTGATCCCGAGGACGGCGAAGTGGTCAAACATCTGTTTCTGGTCGCGGAAAGTCAGATTCTCGCTGCTGACCCCGTACATCTCGGCAAGAATCTGCGTCTGCCCCGCCTGATGAGCGGCCGAAGTACATTGCAACGGCGTGGTATAAAGCCCCGGAGACGGAGAGACCGCCCGGCGGCGCGGCGGCAACGGCGAGTGCCGGAACTCCATCGACGCGGTCAGATAGTCGATTCCCGGAATGTCGAAATACTTGTAATAAGGCATCGTCGCGGCAGCCCGCATCAGCTGCTGCTCACAGCTGTCTTCGAGCATCAGATGCCCGCTGAACAACAGATGGTTCGCCCGGCACCAGTCTCGAACCTGAATGAAATAGGCGTCCCGCATCAGCGCCTGCACGGTCAGCCAGTAGTGGCAGCGGACAGTGGCATAGTTGCCGATATCCCGATAGAGCTTCGGAATTTCCGGAACGATATCGTACCCCCAGCGCCGCCGGAAGGCGGGAGCGATTTCCCGGCTCCACGGCAGGGCGCGCCCGCTGTAGCTCGGTTCATCCACCCAGACCGACAAAATGGTCTTGCCGAACTCCTCGCGGAACTCCGCCCACATATCCTCGTAGGATTGCTTCAGATAGAAACGGATCGCCTCCTTGCTCAGCATATCCAGAAAAGTTCCGGTGTTGACCGCGACATAGGCGGTTCCCTCATGACAGACAAGCACTTCGCCCTGTTCCGCAGCCCCCTCCTCCGGCAGCAACGTCAGATTCCGGAGTGCGAGATCCGGCGGCAGATCCAGCACCGCCTCCGGCATGTAACCGGCCTGAAGGTAGAGCTTCAACCCGAGTTCGCGTGCAGTCGCGACGATCAGTTTCAAACTCTGTTTGAACTGCGGTCCGGGATAATCGGACTTCAAACCGATGTAAGTGCGCGCAATGAAACTCGCTACCCCCTGTTTCTTCATCTCGCGCAGCTGAAAACGGATCGCCTCATCGTCAAGCGCATCATTCAGCATCCAGAAATCTGTTCCCCTGAACTCGGCGGAAGGTTCACGAAACTCCTGCAGACAAAACATCATCTGATCCCCCGGTATGTTTTCATTCGACAACCCAGTATGTGATATGACAAGTATACCAGCCGGAGAACCGCATTTCATGGGCTGCTTTTTCCGTTTTGCCAGAAACTGCAAATAAAGCAATCCAGTCCAGTCCGTTTTCCGGATCGAATGCTTCCTCCCGTCCACCGCAGCACATTTTCCGTTGATTCGGGAGCAGCCGGCAGGAAATACTTGAAAAACCATTCCGGCGCAGTATATTGGATTTCCATTCCACCTGATCCCTCCCGGAGCTTATGGAGGGGAATCGGTTCATCGCCGGAATGTGTCAACCCGAACATCAGGGAATCATCATGAACAATCTTTCGCTTGATGGCGCCTGGACCCTCACCGGAACCGGGGCAGCCGGAACGGTTCCGGTGATCACCGCCACCGTGCCCGGCAATATCGAACTCGATCTCCACCGCGCCGGCGTGATTCCGGACCCCTTCTTCGGCGATAACGCAGACAGAATGCGGAAATATGAGTTTTTCAGCTGGGAATACAGGCGGACATTCTCCGTTCCGGAAACCTTCCCCGCGTGTGAACTGCTTTTTGAAGGAATAGACGGCATCGCGGAAGTGGAGCTGAACGGCACTTTACTCGGCCGGACCGATAACGCATTTCTGCCGTATCGCTTTCCGGTGGAGAAAATACTCCGGCGCGGCATGGAAAATACGCTGCTCGTCCGGTTCGCTTCTCCAATTCTTTCCGAGGCGAACCGGATGCTCGACCATCAGTGTTTCGCCCATGACATGAGTTACGAGAACCTCACGTTGCGTAAACCCGGCCACGAATACGGCTGGGACATCGCGCCGCGCTTTCTGCTCGGTGGACTCTGGAAAACGGTCTGTCTGCGTCCCCTGCCCGCCCATGAGATGCTCTGCTGCTATTTCGATACCCTTCCGGAAACCACGGTCCGGGAGGCGAAACTGGCCTTCAGCTACTCCTTCCGGACCAGCCTCAGGACATGGAACCGCTTCGACCTAACGGTGACGGGTCGCTGCGGCGATTCCTGTTTCCAACATCGGGAACGCCCGTGGTTCACCGCAGGCTTCTGTAAAATCACCGTGCCGGAGCCGCGTCTCTGGCATCCCGCAGGCCACGGGGCCCCCAATCTCTATGAAGTGGAAATCCGGGTCGAACACGAGGGAGAACTGCTCTTCACCCACCATGTCACGATCGGAATACGCACCCTGAAGCTCCGGTACGATGAAGCTCCTGACACCAAAACCTTCCGTTTCGAAGTCAACGGCATTCCGGTGATGATCAAGGGAGTCAACCATGTTCCGGCCGATGCGTTTCACAGCCGCGACGCGGAACGGCTGCCGCGGATTCTCGAGCTGATCCGTGACGCCGGCTGCAACATGATCCGGGTCTGGGGAGGCGGCGTTTACGAGCAGCCGGCATTCTATGACTACTGTGACCGCAACGGCATCCTGGTCTGGCAGGACTTCATGATGGCCTGTGCCTGTTATCCGAATACGGAGGAGTTCCTCGCAAAAATCCGAACCGAGGCGGAATGGGTGGTTCGTACCCTGCGCCAGCATCCGTCGCTGGCACTCTGGGCCGGGGACAATGAGGTGGACATGAAGGCCGCACAAATCGGTGACGGCCGCGACCCGGCAGACTACCGTCTGACCCGCGAACTGCTGAAACAGGTGCTTGCACGGCTGGATCCCGGCCGTCCCTACCTGCCGAGTTCCCCTTACCTCTCCGGAACGGTCTGGACGCGGAACCTGCTGGACGGGCGCGATCAGAGGCACTGTCCGGAACAACATGTCTGGGGCTGCCGCGACTATGCCCGCGCTCCGTTTTACGCAGAAAACGATGCCGCCTTCGTCAGCGAAACGGGATTTCACGGCGCCCCGGCCGAAGAGTCGATCCGGAAGTTCATCGGTGACGACCACCTCTGGCCGTGGCGGAACGATCCGCATTGGAACGCGCATTCCACGTTTTTCCCCGACCGGAACAATATGATGTTCGGACAGATCTGTGAGCTGTTCGGACGGGAACCCCGCAACCTGACGGAGTTCGTCGAAGCGAGCCAGATCTGCCAGGCGGAAGCGTTGAAGTTCTTCATCGAACGGGTCCGCCTGCGCAAATGGCGCACCTCCGGAGTCATCTGGTGGAATCTGATCGATTGCTGGCCGCAGTTTTCCGATTCCGTAGTGGATTACTACTTCACTCCGAAGCTCGCCTATCACGTGATCCGGCGGGTGCAGCAGCCGCTTCATGTGATGCTCTCGGAACCGGCCGAGTGGGGGCATGACGTGGTGGTCACCAACGACACATTGCATCCGGAATCCGGCCGGATCGCAATCAGCGATTTTCTGACAGGAGAACAGCTGTGGGAAGGCCCGTTCACCGTGGAACAGAATACAAACGCACGAGCGGGCCACTTCCGTAACTCACGCAGTCGAAAACGGTTGCTGCTTCTTTCCTGGAACACCGCCGATGGCGGACACGGCACCAGCTACTATCTCTCCGGAGCGCCGCCGCACGACTTTGAAACACTCCGGCGGGAATATCTGCGTCTGTTGCACGCGACCGGAATCCTTCCGGAATAATCCTGCCCGGCAGCTACTCCAGCAGAAACCGCAACTCCTCGAGCGACAGTTTCCCCGCCGCGTCGGGAGCGTCGATCACCGAGTCGAAGATCTCCTGCTTGCGCGCCTGCAATTCAAGAATTTTCTCCTCGATCGAGTTGCGCACCACCAGCTTGATCGAACTGACCGCACGGGTCTGACCAATCCGGTGAGTCCGATCCGCCGCCTGAAGTTCGACCGCCGGGTTCCACCACGGGTCATAGATGATCACGGTATCGGCGCTGGTCAGATTCAATCCGGTGCCGCCCGCCTTCAGACTGAGCAGAAAAAGCGGGATCTCCGGCGACGTATTGAAGCGATCCACCCGCTGCTGCCGATTGCGGGTCGCACCATCGAGATATTCGAAGGCGATCCCCGCCTTCTCCAACTCCGGAATCGCCAGCGCGAGCAGGCTGGTGAACTGACTGAAGAGAAGCATGCGGTGGCCGCTGTCGATGTTTTCATGCAGCAGCTCGAGCAGCAGTTCCATCTTGGCGGAGGGAACTGCGTCCCCGGCGTGATCCGGCAGCAACGCCGGGTGGCAACAGATCTGACGCAGGCGCAGCAGCGTCGTGAAAATCGCGGCATGAGAACGGATATCTCCCGGCTTCGCCTTTGCCAGCTCGGCAACCCCTTCGGCACGGATTTTCTCGTAAAGCTCCCGCTGTTCCGGAGTGAGATCACAGTAGAGCGCCAACTCCGACTTCGGGGGCAGATCCGGAGCGACCATGGCCTTGGTTCGCCGCTTGATGAAAGGGCCGACCCGTGCCGCCAGGTCCTGCTGGAGTTCCGGCTTCGAAGCGAGATCGGCATAGGCGCGCCGGAAGGCGGGCAGCGACCC
The DNA here is from genome assembly GCA_944389895.1 of uncultured Victivallis sp. Lineage (GTDB taxonomy): Bacteria > Verrucomicrobiota > Lentisphaeria > Victivallales > Victivallaceae > Victivallis. Next base: position 7,933 of record CALXOA010000124.1, read on the forward strand.
GAGCATTCCCGGATGCAGAAAGTCCATGATGCTCCAGAGATCCTCCGGGGAGTTTTCCAGCGGCGTACCGGAGAGCACGATCCGGTGCGCGGCCTCGATACTCTTGCAGTTCTTCGCATTGGAGGAGCCGGGATTCTTGATGTGCTGCGCCTCGTCAAGCACCAGGAAGCTGAAGGAGAAATGCTTCAGTTTGTCCCCGCTCAACCGCGCCGCCGCGTATGAGAGAATCACCAGATCAAATTCATTGATCTTCTTCCAGAGTTCACCGCGTTCCGCGCCCTCGGGCGCCGCAACCCGGAACTCCGGCACGAAACGGTGCGCCTCGCGCTCCCAGTTGGCAACCAGGGATGCGGGGCAGACAATCAGCGCGGGCGGCGAGGTACGCAACTTGCGCGAAGCGAGGAGCGCCAGCAGCTGCACCGTCTTGCCGAGTCCCATCTCATCGGCGAGGATCACATTGAAATTGCGGTCCGTCATGTACTGGAGAAATTTGACCCCCTCCGCCTGGTAACCGCGCAGCTCCCCCGCAAAACGGAACTCGGGAGCGGCATCGAAACCGGTTTCTGCCGCCTCGGGACCGGCGGCGATCTCGGGAATCAGCGCACCGGGCAGATCACGCACCAGAAATGTGTAGTATTTCGCCGCGTAGAACGGAACCTCAAAGGTACAGCCGATCGGGTCAAGGTTGCGGACCATCCCGGTCGCGGCGGAGAGAAAGGCCGCCAATGCGGAGGGAATCTTGACCATGCCGGCCCCGGGCAGAGCGAGGAATGCGCCCCCATTTTTGACGGTATCAAGACAGCTTTTCCACTCAGCGGGCCGGCCCGCGCCAGAAAGACGGTAACTGACGAGGTAACCATCCTTCTTGACCGCACTCAAACGGCAACCGAGCTCGAGTTCCGGCAGCCCGGCGGTACCGCGCAACTGTGCGGCGAGGCGTCCGGAAAGCGCAATCCCGTCGCGGGCCTCGAGCATTTCCGGCAACGCAGCGTCGAGAAAGGTTCCGATCCGCTCCGCGCCGGTCAACCTCGGCCGTTCCCCGGAGCAGTCGAAACCGAACAGTGCCAGATCCACCTCAAATTCATGCTCGAATTTCTCATCGCGTTTCCAGAAACGTTCCCCCTCGCGAACCAGACGCCCCGAACCCGGCCGGTAGAGCGAATGACCTTCGGCAGTGGCATAAAGGTAGTTAACGTTGAGTTCAAATTCGTTCGGAAGAGTCAAAACCCCGTCCAGCAACATTCCCGCCTGGCGGGTTGCAAGTTCCAGCGTATCCACCGGAACCACCGGCAGAGGGAAGTTCCTCAGAAATTCAGCGGTGGTCACGCCTTCGGGCGGATTCTGCACGCCGGAACGGAAGAAATTCCGCAGCCAGCTGATTTCACAGGTGGCAGGCACGAAGAAATACTCCCCTTCCCGGCCGATCCAGCAGCCGGAACGCCCGGTGATCACCTTCGCTCCGGCGGTCGGCAGCGAAGCGCCCCCCACCCGGATTCCGGGCGACAGAATCGTTTTCCGCCCCGGCGCCTCCCGGCGCAACAGCACGGCTTCCGCGAAATCGCCACGCACCTGAAGTTGCCTCCCATCACGGGTGAAACGCGGGAAGTTGACCAGGCAGTGGAACAACTCGGCAGTCATTTCGGAATTGAGCAGAATCTGAGAATTTTCCGCCTCGCCGTTGATCGCAAGGAAACGGATAATCTGCTGCTCGTGAAGCGAGAAATGTTCCAGCTTCAGCGTCACGGTCAGCGATTTATCGAAATAGAGCTGCCGCAGATTGTTCAGATTGCCGAGATATTCACGCTCGGGAGTGCGCAGCTTGACCGAGAGCGCCGCATTCTCCCACTTGCTCGGCACATGGGGAAACGCCGATACCGCGTCAATGGTCAGTCGCGCCACCGGGGGCCGTGCCCGGCTGACCAGTGTGGGCAGACTCTCCTGCCGCAACCCCCCGTAATAACTTGCCGCCTCCTCGGCAGCACCGACGTTCCAGAGCGATTTGAAGCGACCGCTGTAGAGAATCAATGCGACCGCGTGCTCGCACAACCCGGCCCCGGCATGGCTGCAGGAACATTCGGCAACCGGACTCTCCCCGGTGCGTACCCGGGTTCGAATCATCTCTCCGGGCTGAATGAAACGACCGTACAACCGGCCGTCGCGGGCCCGCCATGCGCCGGCGAGACGCCCGGTTTTGAGCAGCTGTTTCGCAGCCTTGAGCTCGGCAGGGCCGGATATTTCGATCAGCCTGTCTTCAAAACTTTTCTTCATACGCTCCTCTTTTTCACTAACTGAACTAATTAACATAGCCGCCCGGAGATGGTTTTTCCAGTTTTTAACGACGGATATTGGAAAAAAGTGTTTGATGGTGATATAGTAATTATTACGAAGTTAAGAAAAAAACGGAAACTTCCGCCCCGGCCGTGCGGAATTACCGCGAACAGCAACCGGCCGTTCTCACTATTATGGAAAAACTCTATCTCGGAATCGACATCGGGTCGACGACCTTCAAAGCTGTACTGATGAATGAGCGCGGCAAAGTTCGCCAGACCCTTTACCAGCGAACCCGTCCGGTCGACACCGGCAGGGTCCGCTGTGCCGGTGTCTGTGCGAAATGCGGAGCCTGCAATTTCGGGCAGCTCCGACAGACCGTCGACAAATTTCTGCTCGACGCCGGTGTGACCGGTCTCGACCAGATTGAATGCACGGTTGTGACCGGCAGCCAGATCGTCGAGGATACCGCGGACTTCGTCCCCTATGATTTCCGGGTCAGTGAAGTGACCGCCCACGTGGCCGGGGCGCGCCACTACTATCCCTCCTGCAAGGCGATCCTCGACGTGGGTGGGCAGGACAGCAAGGCGATGGTCTTCAACGACTCGATGAAGATGTGGAACTACAAGATGAGCGGCATCTGCGCCGCCGGCACCGGAGCGTTCCTCGACAGCGTCGCCGCGAAATTGAACGTCCCGATCGAAGAGATGGCCGATCGCGCCAATTACGACAGCAATCTGGAGTTTTCATCGGTCTGTGCAGTGCTTTCCGCAACCAGCATCAATAAATTCAAGAATCGTTTCCCGCTCGGAGACATCATCGGCGGCGCCTGCCGGGCTCAGGCCCGTACCATCATGTCGGGTGTCGGGGAGCTGTTTCTCGGTTACAGGGGTGATATCGTCTTCCAGGGCGGTGTCGCCTACAACCGGGCAGTCGCCTACTATCTCAAGGAGATCACCGGCAACAACATCATCATTCCGGAGTTTCACGGTGTGATGGGGGCGCTCGGCGCGGCCTGTCTCGCGCTGCAATTCTCGACGCTCAAGGGGAAACTTGATCCGGAAGCTGGTCTGCCGCCTCCGACCCGTCACCTGGAGTCGGTCGACCTGCGCGCCAAGGCGACCCGCAAGGATTTCCTCGGCCACGGCAGGGAACCACTGGTCTGGCGGAATCTCTTCTTCCCGACCGAAGTGCTCAATGCGCTCGGGGTGCGTTCATTGACGCTGGAAACCTATGCGGCACTCTTCGCCCGCAGCCAGCACAAGGTCAAGAAAGCATTCGACAAAGCCGCCTGCAAAGGCTTTTCCGGGGAAACCTGCTCCTTCCTGCGGGTGCTCGAGGGAGTGCAGCTTCCGAGTCCGGCTTTCGGCGTATCGACTTCGCAGCCCTGTCAGCAGGGGGAACGGATCTTCCGCGATCTCGCCCGGACCTATCACTTCGAGGATAAATTCTTCTCTCTGCAGACCCCGGCGGTCGGCACAGGCAACGACATTTCGGTGGAACACCTCGCGGAAGAGCTGGAACGTGCCGTCTCGCTGCTGGAAAAGGCCCTCGGGCTCAAGATGGATCCCCGACGGCTCTCCGAAGCGTGTGTCCACTCCAACGAGGCCAGACACTATTCGCTGCTCTGCAACGAACTGCGCTACACCAGTCCGCCGCTGATCCGCGGCGGGCAGGCGATCTATTTCGCCTCGATCTTCAGCCAGCTCTGGGGACGCCCGGAACTGGTCGAAATCCAGAAGAAACTCTACGAGGAGTTGAAAGCGATCCGCGAGGAAATCGGCGACTCGGTGAAGATTGAGGATACCCACCGGTTGCTGTGGCTGCATCTGCCGCCGTTTTACGACAGTTCGCTGCTCGACTATGTCGAAGTACGCTGCAAGGCGCCGATCGTTTTCGAAGAGGTCAACTTCGTCGGCTGGTCTCCGCTTGACCCGACCGATCCCTACCGGTCGCTCGCCCGCAAGATCCTGACAGTCGGATTCATGGATCCGGCTCTGCGGGTGCAGTCCATCGTGGAAAACACTCCGAAGGTACAGTTCAACGGCTGCATCCTCTACAACCACGGTTTCGGGCGTTGTTCGATGGCCGACAGCTCCTTCATCAAACACCTGCGCGAGGAGCTCAACAAGGCGGCGGTGCCGCTGCTGGTGCTCGATGGAGACTGCGTCGACACCACGATTGACCCGTGCAGTACCGAAACAAAGATCAGTGCCTATGTTGAGGCGCTGAATGAGCAGAAGTATGGAAATATCTTCGGGCGGCTCAAGGATTAGCCCGACGCAGGAAACATTCACACGACGGGAGAAGGGGCGCGGCAACTCGACGGAGAAGTGTTCATTCACTCCGGCACCGGGCCCTTTTTCGCACATCCAAGGAGAACGGAAAAATGATCAAACGCCATAATGAATACCGTACCGAGTTGCGCGAGGAGATGCGCGGCGGCAAGGGAACTGTCAGGATTGAACACTTCTGGGAGCCGAAAACCGAGATGCGTTCCCGCAACCGGATGTTTGCCAAACTGACCATTGAGCCGAATGGGTCGATTGGATTCCATCCGCACGATGCCGAAGAGGAAGTCTTCGTCGTGCTCCGCGGCAAAGCCGAGGCGGACGACAACGGGGAAGTGGTTGAACTCAACGCCGGGGACACCATCCTGACCGGGAACGGCGACGGCCATGCGATCCGCAATATCGGGGAGGAACCGCTGGAGCTGCTGGCGGTCATCTCGACCTACCATGACTGAGTGAAGGGAGGTCCGCATGATCAGCCACGCCCGGCTTCTGGAACTGGCCCGCGAGTACGGCACACCGCTTTTCGTCTACGACGGGGATATGGTTCTGGAGCGTTACCGTGACCTCTTCCGTTTCATTCCCTGCGAGAAGCTGCGGATTTGCTATGCCATGAAGGCAAACTACAATCCGGCGTTGCTCACGCTGTTGCGCGACGCCGGCGCGGGGCTCGACACCGTCAGCCCCGGGGAAGTGCTCTACGCCCTGAAACTCGGCTTCCCGCGGGAACGGATCATCTACACCGCCAACAACATGACCGATGCTGAATTTGAACAGGTACTCGCTCTCGGAGTCACCATGAACATCGGTTCGCTGTCGCGTCTGGCAAAAATTGCGAAACACCATCCGGGCATCCGGATCTGCCTGCGATTCAACCCGGATGTCTGTGACGGCGACAGCGAGAAGACGATGACCGGCGGCGACCTGACCAAATTCGGGATCCTGCTTGACGCGGTCGATGAGGTCCGGCGACTGGTTCGGGAGGGAAATCTCCGGGTGATCGGTCTCCACGAACATACCGGAAGCGGTCTCCAGCATGCGGAGTCGGTTTATCGCAGCATGGCCAACCTGATGGCGATTGCAACGCCGGAGAACTTCCCGGATCTGGAGTTTCTCGATTTCGGCGGTGGATTCAAAGTTCCCTACAAGCCGGATGAAAAGCGGATCGACTACGTCTCGATGGGAGCTGAAATCGCCCGTCGTTTCGAGGCTTTCACCGCGAAGTACGGTCGAAAACTCGACATGTACTTCGAGCCGGGCAAGTATATGGTGGCCGAAGCGGGTTATCTTCTGGTCGAAGTCAATACCCTCAAGCGCAACCGTACCCGGCTGATCGCGGGCTGCAACTCGGGGTTCCCGCAACTGATCCGCCCGGTACTCTACAACGCCTATCACCAGATCTGGAATCTGAGCAATCCGTGCGGGACGCCGCAGGTCTACGATGTCTGCGGAAACATCTGTGAAACCGGCGACCGCTTCGCCGAGCAGCGTGAGCTGCCGGAAATCCGCGAATACGACATTCTGGCGATCGGTAACGCCGGTGCCTACTGCTATTCGATGGGGGGAGTCTACAATCTGCGCCCGATGCCGGGAGAAGTGATCCTCCACGACGGCAAGGTATTCGCGGCACACCGTGGCCTGACCAGTGAAGAGCTGGCCGATCGTATCCTGGAGGAGAACCGGTTCAAATGAGTATGGAATATGCCGCTGCGATTGATCTTTCGGGCCGTTTCGGGGGAATTGCCCTTCAGAAGGGCAAAGAAGTGCTGCTCGCGGAATCCCGGCCGATGCGGGGACGCGATTCGGCCGTGCTGGCGGCATGGATCGCCGAACGACTCGCAGCCGTCGATGTCGAACTGGATCAGGTACGGAGCTGGACGGTGGGCTCCGGCCCCGGCAGTTTCACCGGAATGCGACTTGCCGCGGCGCTGGTGGCCGGCTGGACCTTCGAGAGGGAGGGGGTTGAAACACGCTGTGTCCCGACCGCGGTTGCGCTGGCCTCCCGTATCACTTCCGCCCCGGGAGAGACCATTGGTTGCCTCTTCGATGGGCGCAACCGCGAATTGATCTATTTTCAGGTGGAAAACCGGGATGGGGAACCGGTTCCGACCGGTCGCACCGCGGTTCTGAACCATGAACAGGCCGCCGTTTTCTTCGCAGCTCCGGCCGATCGGCACTGGGCCGCGCTCGCAGTGGAACTTCCCGCACTCGAACCGTTATTGCCGGAAGCGTTGTTCCCGCATGTTGCCGCAGTTGCGGAGCTTGATCTGACGGCTCTGATCCGGAGCAGTTACCGTGCCTATGACAACGATCTGACCGACCTTGTCTACATCCGCCCCGCGGTATTCACCGCACCGATTTCCTGACGGGGAGAAGCGCGAACCATGCCGACCAGCCGAAAAACTCCCGGGAAACAGGGTTCCCGAAAGGCCCAAAAGAAAAGTTCCCTGCTGTTACGCTGCAGTGCGATTGTGCTGCTCCTGCTGATCGCACTCCTGGTGATCGGTGCCGCACTGCTTTTCAGCCGCCGGCCGGAGGTTCCGGCGGAAGTGCCCCGCGTTACCGACCTTGCGTTTCAGGGCAAACTGCTGCAGCGGCTGATGACTGAAGTCGCCCGCGGTATGCCCGCGAAATCGGAATTGGAATTGACCCCCGATGAAGTGGCAGCCCTGATACGGCTGGCCGACAATCTCTACTCGCTGCTGCCCTCTCCACCGGAAGGGACACTGCCGCCCCGCTGTTACCGGATCCGGTTCACCGGCGGCAGGTTCAGCCTCGTCTACCCGGTCGATACCGGGATGAACTGGCTTTTCGGAGGCTTCATTCCTCTCGAAATGACCGTCCGCCCGGAAAAGGAGGAAGAGTTGATCGACCTTGACTTCAGCCGATTCCGCGCCGGGGCCTATCCGGTGCCGGGATGGCTGGTGGGAAAAATTGCGGAAAAAGCGATTGCCCGCCTGCGCGATCGCCGGGAATTTCGGAAATTCGATCGCGCGGTAAAGTCCGTTTTCGTTGACGACCGTGGAAACCTTCACATCATCTACCGCCCTGCGGAACTGCAGAAACTGCTCTTCTGATCCCGGGAAATTCCCGGCCGCCAGTCAGCCTGTGGCTGGTTGTTTTTCATTCCGGGGATATCTTCTGAAAAAAAACAGGATTCATACAGCGTGTGGCAGCCGGAATGGAAATCACGCTCCCGGAAAACCTGATGCCTCATCAACGACAACTGATCCATCATCAACGAATTATACACAGAAATACAGAATTTGACAAACTTGCCCTCTCATGTAATTTCGGAAAATAAAAAATAAAATTTACGAAAATTTTCCATTTCTCTCTTGACATTCCTCCATATTTCAATCATAATTAATGGCAGAAGCAAGGAGGGCAACAGATGCCGAGACAGGGAAAAAGCAACAATATCCGGCTGGTCGCAGCACGGGCGGGAGTCTCCGTGGCATCGGTTTCGCGGGTGGTGAACAACCGGACCGATGTCAGTGAAGAGACCCGTCTGCGGGTACAGGCGGTGATCGACGAATTGAACTTCTCTCCCAACAAAGGGAAGGAGCGGATTTTCAATATCGGTGTGATCCTCTCTTCCGATCAGCCGGTCATCAGCAACTACATCTCACCTCTGATCGCCGGAATGACGGATTACGCGTGCCGTAACGGCGTGATCATCTCCGCAATCATGAACAGCTTCGGCACCAGTCGCAATCGATCGCTGCTGCAACTGGTCCGGGAGCGGCGTTGTGACGCAATCTGCCTGCCGATGAGTGCAAACTGCTACTCGGCACTTGGGGAAATTGAACGGGCGGGCATTCCGACGATGGCGATCAACGGCCCCTTCCGGGGGCGCCGGATCGGTTTCATCAACAACAACGCCTATCTGGCGGCATGCCGGGTTACAGGACATCTGATCAGCCTCGGGCACCGGAAAATCGGCTACCTCTCCCAATTCATGGAAAACGATGAGAACCATCAGCACCGTTTCAAGGGGTATTGTGAAACACTGATCAAAGCCGGAATCCGGCCGGAAAAACGGTTTTTCGTCGAACACATTCCGACACTGCTGGCGCAGGAGGCCGGTTATCTGCAGGCAATGCGGCTCTTTGAGCAGGCTCCGGACGTCACCGCAATCGTCGCAGCAGACGATGAAATGGCGATGGGGACCTACAAGGCATGCTGGAAAAGCCGTCGCCGGATCCCGGAAGACATCTCCGTGGTCGGCTTCGATGATCTCCCGCAATCGGAGTTTCTGACCCCGGGCTTGACCACCGCCCGCCAGCCGCTCTTTGAAGTCGGAACCAAGGCGATCAATTATCTCGTGTTGCATTTGCAGGGCACCCTCAATGAACTGCCCTGCGAAACACTTGATCCGGAACTGGTGGTCCGCGATTCCACAGCTCCGGTTCCAGCTAAGTCCCCCGAAACAAATTCATGATAAAGGAGTGCGTAGAGATGAACCACCGTACCTTTTTCACATTGATCGAGTTACTGGTCGTGATTGCGATCATCGCGATTCTCGCCGCCATTCTGCTGCCGGCCCTGAATCAGGCGCGCGACAAGGCAATGAACATCGCCTGTACCAACAACCTGAAACAACAGGGAACCCAGGTGCAACTCTATATCGGAGATTACGATGGTTACATCGTCCCTGCCCGTACCGCCAACTACATGGATTTCGGCGGCGACTGGACCAGCACCTATGCCCGAATGCTGGGGGTTCTGTACAGCGGAATGAGCAAAGGGGGACTCCGCAATGCACAAATCTACCGCTGTCCCTCCTCCACCCAGTCCTATCTCCAGATTCTCGGAATGAATTACTGGTGGTACGGAGGGTATGGATTTAATTGCTTCAACAGCACAATCGACGGCGAAAGTTATGCCGGGCTGATGAGTTCTCTCAGCGGAAATACGGCATTCCCGCGGAAAATCTCGGCAGTACCTTCCCCCTCAAGCGTCATGGCAATCTGCGATGTCACGGAAAACTCCAACGCCTACTACAGCAGCGGGAATGTCTCGACCACGACCGGAACATATCCGTTGCTGCGGCATGGCGGTGGCGGAAACATCTGCTATCTGGATGGGCATGTAAAAAACCACAACTTTGCGGAATATAAAAATCGCCTTCAGAAAGACGGCAGCGCAGATTGCGTTGCCTATTATAAACGGCGTGGCGGAGAGTGACCGCCCCCCACCGCCCCGCATGAATCAACGAAGCACAACTAGGATCAAAGATGAAAAAACACCTCTGGATTGCAGCTTTACTCGGGATGGCGCTTACGGGCAATGCATCGGATTCCGTCCTGACCGGAAACGCACGGATTTACAAGGACAACCGTCCTTCCATCGAAACCGGCGCGACATTGCGTTTTCTCACGGAAGGGCCCTTCGCCACAGACGAAGAACTGCTCAGGACCGGCAGCCGTCCCGGCGGAACCAACCGGGCGCTGCTTGACGGCAGTATCGGGCCGCAGGCGGAAACCCTCGCTTTCGGCTCATGGACAAAGGGAAAAACGGCCGACTTCATCATCGACCTCAAGGCACAGTATCTTGTGACGGCTGCGGAGCTCTGGGCGATCGAGGATCCGCAGCGTTCGGTACAGAGTTTTGAAGTTCTGCTGAGCAATGACGGAACGAAATTCATCCCGGTCGGGACCTGGACCAACCCGGGGACCCTCAAGAGCGGCAATCAGGGCAAACAGTTCTACGGGATTCCCCTCACCCTGCAACTGGAAAAACCGGCGCTGGCACGCTTCGTCGAATTCCGGGTGACGAAAAACCCGAACCGGTATCAGATGGTCCTTGCCGAGGCGGTCGTTCTCGGCCGCGTTTCGACCTCCTCCGACGCCGCGCTGTTGCCCGAGAATCAGCGCCCCGACGTGAAACTCAAGGTCAGGGGCATTCAGGAATCGGCGGTGACGCTCGACTGGAGCGAATTTGCCGGCAACAACGCCCGGGCGTACCATCTGTATGAATCGGATAAGCCGTTCCGACGGATTGACGAACCGGGAGTGACCCTGAAAAAATCGTTCAGTGCGAATATCAAATCAACCATTCTTTATCCGATGGTTCCCGGTACCGTCCGTTACTGGGGAATCGCAGCAGAATATGAAGACGGCAAATCCCCGACCGTGCAGACAATCCGGTATCAGGTTCCGAAGCCGTTTCAATGTGATCGATTCGGCGACATGCTGGCGATCAATCATTACTGGGGCGGCGGTGGAGCCAGACGCCATCCGCAACGTCCGCACATCGAAGCCTGGGAACAGGTCGCGCTGGATCTGCTCAAGGAAACCCCTTTCAAACAGATCCGCTGGTGGCTGGCGACACCGTCCGTCGTGGAAAAGCTCTATGAGAACGGCATCGGCATCACCCCGAATCCCAACCAATTCGGCTATCGCGACGGTTTTCCGATGGGGGCCTATGGTTTTACCGCGGGCAACGAGCCGGACGGCTCGGGAAAACCGATGGAGGTCTACAACAATTTTCTCAAAAAAGCGTATGAGGAAGGGAAAAAACTTTCTCCGGAAGTGTTGATTTCCGCCCCCACGACCGGTCTGGAGCGCCGTTCCCTTGAGTGGCTGGAAAAGTTCTACCAGGCAGGAATGAAAGAGTACTTCGATGTGATGGATCTTCACACCTACACCAAGCAATCCTCCGACTATCCGGTTCCGGAGGGCTATCCCCCCGCCGCCCCGGAGACCTTGTTGACTCTGATTCCACAGGTTCGTGAGATCATGAAGAAGTACGGTGATGAGGCAAAGCCGATGATCTCAACCGAATTCGGGTATTCGGACTGCCTCAACTCCAATCCCTGCGGCAACATCACCCGTCGCAGACAGGCGGAGTTTCTGATTCGCGGCCTGATTCTCCACTATGTGCTCGGGTTCAAGCGTGTTTACGTCTACAGTTTCTGGGACGAGGGCGATGACAGGAATTACACGGAACACAGTTTCGGCATGGTCGACTTTTACATGCAGAAAAAACCATCCTACTACGCCAGCTGTGTTCTCGGTGAAATGCTTGGGGAGTGCACAACGTTCACTCCCGTCGACGGGATGAAATCACCCGATTACGGCTGGAATTTCCACAATCCCGTCACCGGGCAATATATCGCAGTGGTGTGGAATGGCGCAACCTCACGACTCGGCACATTTGCAACGACTCCGGGCAAAGTGGACATCGTGTCGATGCTTGGTGATCGTTCAGCGGCCCTGACCAGTGACGACGGCCGGTTCCGGGTTCGTTTCGGCTCCGCTCCGGTCTATCTTGTTTCCACGGCCCCCTTCCGGCTTCTCGACATCAAAAATATCGAAGAAAAAGAGATCACGACGGCCGCGCCACTGACACTCCATATTCCGGAAGTGATTGCCGACAGCGGCGAAAGTGCTGCCATTCCGGTTACAATTTCCAACGCCTCATCCGAAGCGTGCACGGCGAAAATCACGCTGGAAGATGCTGCCGGCAAACCTCTGGACTCCCGGATGCTCTCCATTCCGGCGCAGGGGGAAGCGAAAACCGACTTCACCTGCCGCTTCGGGAAAAATATTCTTGAGCCGGTCAAAATCAGCATCGGCTATGAGGATTCCACCGGGTCCCGCTACCAGGAGGAAACGACCTACCTGCGGCAGCTTGCGACGACGGCAGGAATCCGCGAACGGCGGATGGCCGGTGTGAGCACCCCGGTCTACTCCCTTGCCTCTGACGTCCTGGAACTGACGGTGGATCCGACACGAGGCGGCCGGATTCTGGAAATGCAGGACCTTGAACATGGCGGCAATCAGCTGCAACTCGACTACTCACAACTTCCGGTTCTTTCCAGCATTCCCTTCGCATACTGCCTGTGGGACCGGCTGACCTGTACGACCACCCCGGAACTCTCGGTGAAACGCAATGATCCCTATCAGGCTGAAATCACGGGAGACTCCCTGACGCTGGTCGCAGGGAAAGAGCTGCAGCTGACCAAGCGTTACACGGTCACGGGAAACACGGCAACACTGGAACTTTCTGTCAGAAACAACTCCGGAAAGGAACAGATCTTCAAATATTACATGCACCCGGAATACACGGTTGGCGGAACCGGAGACAGTACAGTCGATGAGCTGATCTTTCCTGTTGACGGCAAAGAGCAGGTCATTCCCTTCTGGTCCGGCCTGGGGGAACGCAATACCCCGCCGATCGACCGGGGCTACTGGCGTGTATTCGACAAGGCCCGGAAAATAGAACTTCGACAGGAGTTTGATCTCAAAACGTTCACCCCGCCGCGCCTGTGGTTCGGCATCGGGGCCTACAATCTGGAAATGGAGACCTTTCCGGTAACTCTCGCCCCCGGAGCAGTCTGGAACAGCAAGCTCACCTGGACTCTCCGGTAACCAACCGGAACCTCTTGCCCCTGCCCCCGTCTCGTGACATGCGATTCGGGGGCCTTTTCTTTCTTCCGCACCTTCGGCGGGTCTATGCCGGGATTTTATGGCAAAAAAAGACCTCCGGGCGAGTGCGAATCGACCGGAGGCAAAAAAATTTCCGGCACCGTGCTACTCTCCCACAGTCAAATTTGCAGTACCATCGCCGCTGGAGTCCTTAACT
>CALXOA010000125.1 GCA_944389895.1 uncultured Victivallis sp.
AGATCACCATGGCGGCGGCGCGGATTCACCGCGGGATGCAGGAGTGCTTTTACATGGGCAACATCGACGCGCGGCGCGACTGGGGGTACGCCCCCGAATACGTGAAGATGATGTGGATGATGCTGCAGCAGGAAGTCCCTGACGACTATGTAGTTGCAACCGGAGAAATGCATACGGTCCGGGAGTTCATCGAAAGGAGCTTCGCCCGGGTCGGGCGCGGCATCGAATGGAAGGGGGCCGGCGTTGACGAAACCGGCATCGACACGACGACCGGAAAAACGGTGGTCCGGATCGATCCGCGCTACTTCCGTCCGGCCGAAGTCGAACAGCTGCTCGGCAACCCGGCCAGGGCGAAGGAGAAGCTCGGCTGGGAGCCGGAAGTGAAGTTCGAAGAACTGGTGAAAATCATGGTTGACGGCGACCTGCGGCTGCTGGACAACCCGAATTACGAGATCGGGTTCTGAACATGATCGACAAAAACGCGAAATTTTTCATCTGCGGCCACCGCGGCATGGTCGGCAGCGCCTGCGTGCGGAAGTTTGAAAAAGAGGGCTATTCGAACATTCTGAAACGCGCCCGCGCCGAACTCGACCTGCGCAATCAGCTTGCGGTGAAGGAGTTCTTCGATGCCGAACAGCCGGACTATGTGATTCTGGCCGGGGCGAAGGTCGGCGGAATCATGGCGAATAAGACGCATTGCGCGGAATTCCTGCTTGAGAACCTTGAGATCCAGAACAATGTGATCATGCAGAGTTACCTGCACGGAGTCAGGAAGTTCTGCTTTCTCGGCTCGAGCTGCATCTATCCGTGCCGTGCGCCGCAGCCGATCAAGGAGGAGTATCTGCTGACCGGGCCGCTGGAGCCGACCAACGAAGGTTACGCGCTGGCCAAGATCGCCGGGTACAAACTCTGCCTCTATTTGAGCCGGCAGTACGGCTGGAACACGGTGAGCCTGATGCCGTGCAACCTCTACGGAACCAACGACAACTACGATCCGGAGAACAGCCATGTGTTTCCGGCCTTCGTGCGGCGTTTCGTGACGGCTGCGCGCGAAAACAAGACAGAAGAGGTGCTCTGGGGAACCGGTGCTCCGCTGCGGGAGTTCCTGCACGTGGACGACGTGGCGAATGCGGTCTATTATTTCATGCAGAACCACAATGATCCGGAGGTCGTCAACATCGGCAGCGGCAGCGACATCACCATCAGGGAGCTGGCCGGAAAGATCGCCGCGGCGGCGGGATTCAGAGGAGAAATCAGGTGGGACGCCTCCAGACCCGACGGCATGTACCGCAAACTTATGGATTCGAGCAAAGCGCGAAAGCTTGGCTGGAAACCGGAAATCACCATCGACGAAGGCATTAGAAGAACCATTCAAGAATATAAGGACGGTATATCGAAATGAAACGAATCGCATTGGTCGGCTGCGGCCGTATTTCCAAACGGCACATGGAAGCCATTACCGCCACTCCGGGCGTCGAAATTGCTTATGTCTGCGACAAGAAGGAAGAGCAGGCGCGGGCAGCCGCTGAACAGCTTAAGATTCCATATGTGACCGATTACCGGGAATTAAAGGGAAAGGGGCTTGATGTTATCAGTGTGCTGACTCCTTCGGGACTTCATCCTCGTCATGTTTCGAATATCGCCGAATTGACGGATGCGCCTTACATTGTCTGCGAAAAGCCGTTATCGCTCACCTTGCGGGAAGCATACGAGGTTTACCGTCGTGTCGAAAAGGCCGGGAAAACGCTGCTGCCGGTTTTCCAGAATCGTTATAATCCGCTGGTAAGGGAAATCAAGAGCCTGATTGACTCCGGCCGCCTTGGAAAGCTGTACCAGTTCGTCTGCAACGTGCTTTGGAACCGCAACGACGATTATTACAGCATTGACTGGCATGGAACGCGCGAGTTTGACGGCGGCGTCATGTATACGCAGGCGAGCCATTACGTGGATATGGTGCATTTCTTTTTTGGTGAGCTGGCTTTCAGTCGCGGTCTGGGCGGTTCGTTGCGGAATCTGGAGACGCAGGATACCGTGTCGGCTGTATTGCAGTTCAGGAATGGGACCGTTGGCACCATCAATGCGACGGTCAGCGTGTACCGGAGCAATTTTATGACGGAGTTTACGCTGATCGCCGAAAAAGGAACCATCCGGCTGTCCGGCACGAATTTGAATCAGATCGACTTCTGGGATGTGGAAGGAGTTGAAAAACCGGATATGGATTTCAAACTCGACCATCAGTACGGGAAGGGACACAACACGTTGTATGAATACATCGCTTCCGGTCGTTGGGAGATGTTTCCCTCCCGGGAGGATGTGCTCTCCGGCATTCGCCTGATGGAAATGATCTCTTACTGATCTGGCGCAATGAGAATCATTACGATTGTCGGTGCCCGCCCGCAGTTTATCAAGGCGGCAATTCTGTCTCGTGCGCTGCGTGGATGCCATGAGGAGATTCTGATTCACACCGGACAGCACTTTGATGCGAATATGTCCACTGTATTTTTTGATGAGCTGGAAATTTCCGCTCCGAAATACAACCTCGGGATCTCCGGAGAGACACATGGCGTCATGACCGGTAAAATGCTGATCGCCATTGAAGAGGTTCTGGTTCGGGAACGGCCCGATGCCGTGCTGCTGTACGGCGACACCAACTCCACCGTGGCCGGGGCGCTGGCAGCTGTGAAGCTGCGCATTCCGCTGATTCATGTTGAGGCCGGGAACAGGCTCGGGACGCTGGACAACCCGGAAGAGGTCAATCGGATTACTACCGATCATCTTTCGACGCTGTTGTTTTGCGCCTCGGATTCCGCAAAGTCGTTTCTGGACCGGGAGGGCCTGGGAGCCCGGGCCTATACCGTCGGCAATGTGATGTATGACGCTTTTCTCTACTTCGGGAAGAGAGCGGCGGAGCAGAAAAGAACGCCGGTTGATTACAACAGCATGCCGATCTCAATGCCGGATAGATACTGTTATTTGACCTGTCATCGGGCGGAAAATACCTCCGACGAAGCTTTGACTGAGATTTTCAGAGCGGTATCAAGCCTCGACTATCCGACGATTTATCCTGTGCATCCGCGCAATCGGGAGCGGGCGCTGCGAATCGGAAAGAGTTTCCCGAAGGTGATATTGATTCCGCCAGTCGGTTATCTGGAATCCGTACGGTTGACCGGGCAGGCAGAGCGGATTGTCACTGATTCCGGTGGCCTCCAATGCGAGGCGTTTTATGCCGGCGTGCCGTGTGTGACGGTGTTCCACCATGTGGTCTGGCCGGAAACGCTGGCCGGCAATCGTAACCAGATGGCGCCTCCGGTGGCTGCGGAAATCATGAAGAAATTTACGGTCGTTCCGTATATCGATCCGGAATATCGCCCTTTCGGCGATGGCCATGCCTGTCAGAAAATTGTAAAAATTCTAAATGAAAAATTGAATTTATGAGTGATTTTTTTGTGCATGAATCCGCCTATGTCGATGAGGACGTCACTATCGGCAGTGGAACAAAAATCTGGCATTTCTGCCATGTTCAGAGCGGCGCGAGAATCGGGTGCGGGTGCATTCTCGGCCAGAATGTCAATATCGCCAATGACGTTGCAATCGGCAACAATGTCAAGATTCAGAACAATGTGGCAGTCTACACCGGGACCGTTGTGGAAGATGATGTGTTTCTCGGCCCCAGTTGCGTGCTGACTAATGTAACCAATCCCCGCAGTCAGGTGAAACGCCATTCGCTGTATGAAAGAATTCTGATTCGGCGTGGAGCGAGTATCGGCGCCAATGCCACGATTGTTTGCGGAATCAGCATCGGCCGCTACGCTTTCATCGCGGCGGGAGCGGTCGTGACCCGGGATGTTCCTGATTATGCGATGATCGTCGGCGTGCCGGGGCGGCAGACCGCATGGGTCAGCCGTCATGGTCACTGTCTTAAAAATCCGGACGCAGATGGGATCATGATTTGCCCGGAAAGCGGTTTCCGGTACAGGGAAGTTGCTCAAGGGATCGTCCGCTGCCTCGATCTGGATGAGGAGGCTCCGCTCCCGCCTGAGCTGGCGGTCGGGAAATATACCTACGATGAGTTTAAGGAAAAATGACAAATGCAGTTCATCGATTTGCACACGCAGTATAAACGGCATGAGGAGACCATCGACAAAGCCGTGAAAAGAGTCTTGGAGGATGGGCATTATATCGGAGGACGGGAAGTCGGGGAACTGGAAAGTACTTTGGCCGCTTTCGTTGGGCGCCGGCATGCAATCGCCTGTGCCAACGGGACCGATGCATTGAAAATCGTGCTGATGGCAAAGGGAATCGGACCCGGTGATGCGGTGTTCACGACGCCATTCACTTTCTTCGCCACGGCGGAGGTGGTCGGTAATCTCGGAGCGACCCCGGTTTTTGTCGACATTGATGAGAAAACTTATAATATTGATCCGGCAAAGCTGGATGAGGCGATCGGAAAGGTAAAGAAGGCGGGAACGCTGGTCCCCCGGGCAGTCATTCCCGTGGACCTCTTCGGGCAGATCGCTGCTTTTGAGGCGATTGTACCGGTTGCGGAAAAGCATGGTTTATGGCTCCTGGAGGATGCGGCGCAATCTTTCGGAGCGCAACGCGGTGGCAGGCGTTCCTGTTCCTTCGGCCTGGCTTCAACGACGAGCTTTTTCCCCGCGAAGCCGCTCGGCTGTTACGGAGACGGGGGCATGATATTCACGGATGACGATGAACTTGCCGTGCTCTGCCGGTCAGTCGCAGTTCATGGCAAGGGGCGTGACAAATATGACAATGTCCGGCTTGGACTCAATTCACGCCTCGATACGATCCAGGCGGCGATTCTGCTGGAGAAATTCAAAATTTTCCCGGCCGAGCTGGAGGCGCGCGACGAAGCGGCAAGGCGTTACAGCACATGGTTGTCCGGCAAAGTCACAACTCCCTTCATCGAGCCCGGCTGTTGTTCGGCATGGGCGCAGTATTGCGTGCGTTCTCCGCGTCGGGGGGAGATGATGGCAGCCTTGAAGACGGAGAAGATTCCAATTGCGGTCTATTACCCGGTTCCATTGCATAAAGTAACCGCTTTTTCCTATTTGTCTCCGATGACTTTGCCGGTGTCGGAAGCTGTGGCGCAGGACATTTTCGCATTGCCGATGCACCCGTACCTGGAGGTGTCGGAACAGAAGAAAATCGCCGATGTCATCACGTCTTGCTAAAGTCATAGCCCTGTCGCTGGGACAGGGGTTGTCCAGTGTGGCGCTGATTGCTTCCAGCATTGTCTGCAACCGTTTTTTGAGCATGGCCGATCTTGCCACCTATCGGCAGACGATGCTGGCGTATGAGTTTGCCGTTCCCTTTCTGACGCTGGGAATTCCGAGTTCCCTTTATTATTTTCTATCGGGAGCGAAAGAGCGTCGGCGCGGAATCATCATCGACAATATTGCCATTTCGCTGGTTATGGGCAGTATTTTCAGTGTATTTCTGCTTCTGGGCGGAAACCGGCTGCTGGCACTGCGATTTGACAATCCCGCACTGGAAACGACCCTGCGCTGGTTCATCATTTACCCGCTGCTGACATTCCCTGTGCTCAGCTTGAATTCGGTGTTGATCATCTGCGACCGGATCACTCTCTCCGCGGTTTTTCAGTTGTGCACAAAGTGTCTGCTGGTTGCCGGAGTGATTGTTACTTGTATCGCCACCCGCAGCTATGAGTGGCCGCTGCTGGTGAAAATCATGGTTGCCGGAATATCATTGCCGGCCATGCTGTATATCGTGTTTCGGACTGTCCGGGGGGGAGCGGACTGGCCCCGCCTGAAAAATATCAGACAAATCCTGATTTATTCCGTACCGCTGGGGCTGGCCTCAATTGCCGGATCGGTATCCATTTCCCTCGACAAGGTCATTGTCTCTTCCATGTGTACGCCGGAAAGTTTTGCCGTCTACTCCTCTGGAGCGATCCAACTGCCCTTCATCGGTATCATCACCGGTTCGATCACGACAGTGATTTTGGCGGAAATGACCCTGCTGTGCAAAGAGGGAAAGCTCGGAAACGCATTGGAACTGTTTCGCCGGATTCCTGCTCAGACCGCCTTGTTTCTGTTTCCGCTGATGGTATTTTGCATCCTGTTCAATAAAGATATTATTCTGCTGTTTTACGGGCAGCGCTATGAGGACAGCCATATTGTTTTTCTGATTTACCTGTGCTCGATTCCGATTTCAATCGTCACTTACGGGTCGGCTTTCACGGCGTTGAACAGGACGGCGAAGTATATGCAGGTTTCCATCGAGGAACTGGCGGTGAACTTTGTGCTGAGCTGTGGACTGGTATACCTTTTCGGCGCTTGGGGGGCTGCCCTCGGCACGATTCTGGCGTGTTATTTCTGGGCGGTTCCTCGGCTTTTGTATATTCTGAGCAGAGAGTTCAAATGCAGTATTTTCCATATGCTGCCGTTTGTCCAACTGGGAAAGACTCTTTTGTGCGCGGCTGCGGCCGGAGCAATCAGCGCCGCAGCACATCTGATACCCGGTCCGTCCGCGGTCAAACTGCTTTGCGGCGGTATTGTTTTCGGTTGCTGCTATTTGGCTGCTGCATGGTTTTTCATGCCGCAGAGTTATGCTGCGCTGTTAGGGATTGTCAAAAGGAATTTTCTGCGGAGAACGGTATCATGAGAGAAAAAAATACACTCCTGCATCCCTGGAGGATTCCCGGCATTCTGCTGAACCGCCTTACCTGGCCGGTTCCGTTCGGGCTCTGGCTGGTCAATATGATCCATCAACGCGTCCTGCGGATTAACGCGGGAGTGCCGTTCATGGTGCATTTTACCTCGCAGGTATGGGGGGACATCATACCGGGAAAAGATGTTTGGCGTTCATTCGCCTTTTCCGGAAATTGCTATATTCAGGGCTATAACAGGATTGTAATCGGGGATGACACGATTTTTGCCCCGGGAGTCAGGATCATTTCCGCCAATCATGAATTGGACCGGGAAATTTCCGGGGATCGGGATGAGCTTGCCTCCGGACCGGGAATCGTGATCGGGAAGCGTGTATGGATCGGAGCCAATGCGGTTATTCTCCCGGGAGTTCGCATCGGAGATCATGCAATCATTGCCGCAGGAGCGGTCGTTACCAGAGACGTCCCGGCTTATGCCGTTGTCGGGGGCGTTCCGGCCGGAATTCTCCGTTACCGGGAGTTCATGCCGGAGAGCAGCATCGAAAACTGATTTATTCCGGGTGTCTGCCGCCGGCACGTCTTCCGGTTCGGAATCATTCAATTCTTAAGAAGCAAAAGAGAGGGATATCATGAGTTCTGCCGAAATTTGCAGCCGATGTGTAATGGATACCAGCGAAAAAATCATCGATTTTGACGAGAACGGCCATTGCTGTTACTGTCGGGAGGCAATAAAACGGTTGGAGGCCGGCGAATGGAATCGTCATGGAGAAGCCGAGTTGAAAGCCGTGTTCGACCGAATGAAAGCGGAGTGTTCCGGCAGAAAGTACGACTGCATCATCGGTATCTCCGGGGGCGTGGACAGTTCCTATGTCGCTTATATCGCCCACCGGTACGGGGTCCGAATGCTGGGGGTCCATGTGGATGCCGGGTGGAACACCCCGGTGTCTGAGAACAATATCCGGAAATTGTGCGAAAAGTATGGAGTCGATCTGGTTGTCGAGAAGGTTCCGCTCGACGAAATGATGGATCTGCAACGGGCTTATTTCATAAGCGGGGTTCCGAATCAGGATGTTCCCCAGGATCACGCTTTCTTCGCCGTTCTGTACCGCTATGCCATTGAACATGGAATCACCTGGATTCTAGAGGGGAGAAACTTTTCCTCCGAGTCGATTCTCGGACGTGGATTGCGCTTCGACCCGAAAGACAGCGTGAATCTGCTGGACATTCATGCGAAATTCGGCAAAATCCCTTTGAAGAAATTCCCGATCATGGACGAGAAGACTTTTTATGAGGATATTCCGCGAAAAAAACAGTTTCAGGTGTTTTCACCTCTGGACCTGATTGATTACAATAAATTTGAGGCGATCAAAATCCTGCATGCGGATTGCGGGTTTGAATATTACGGCGGGAAACACCTGGAATCCCGTTTCACCAAACTTTACCAGAATTACATCCTTCCACAGAAATTCCATTGCGACAAGCGCCGGGCGCATCTCTCCAGCCTGATCGTTGCCGGACAGCTTTCGCGGGAGGACGCACTGGCCGAGCTGGCCCGGCCGCCTTATGGGGACCCTGCCGAGCTGGAAATGGATATCCGGTACTTTATCGACAAGGTTGGCCTGACTCGGGAGGAATTTGACCGGATCATGCAGGAAGAGCCTCGCGAACACACCGATTTCAAAGTGAACAAGTATTATCGTCGAAGCAAGCTGTTGAAAAATCCGTGGGTGCGGTTTGTGTTGTCGGTACCGGGTATCGGCTGGGGAAAACGCATCCTGAAACGCTGGTTCTGAGCAGACAATGCGGAAGAATATCCTCATTGTTTGCGACGCCTTCCCACCCGATTTTGCACCGAGGATGGGATATATGTGCAAATACTTGTCTGCGGCCGGGTGGCATTTTCATGTATTGCTTTCGGAACACGATGAATCCGGCAAACGGGATTATGGACATCTGGCGGGATTTGCCGAAGTTCACCGGATTCCGCGTCGGAAGCACGGTCGGTTTCGTCTTTTTCTGAATCGCATCTGTTCGCGTTTTGTGCCGCCTGCCGTGCCGTTTGCCGATCGGCAGGCCATGCTCGATACCGGCCGCAGAGTGATTCGGGAGCGGGATATCGAATTGGTTGTGGCCTCCTCCTATACCACCTGGCCTCTGCCGCTGGCCGGTCAGCTCGCACGAGAATCAGGTCTGCCCCTGCTGGTCGATCTCCGTGATATTCAGGAACAGTGGCCGGATAAGGGAGTGTGGTATCGACTTCAGCGCGGCATGCACCTCCGACATCTGTTGAAATGTCGGAACCGGGTTTTGCGGGAAGCTGCTGCCGTGACGACCGTCTCTGAATGGCATCAGAAAACGCTGTCGGCATTCAATTCGCGTACGGAATTGATATTCAACGGGTTTGATCCGGAGCTTTTTCGCCCGGAACCTCCCCGCGCCTCGCGTGTTTTTAAAATCGTTTATGCCGGAACGATCGGTGCGCTCTCCTTCCGCGATCCGGAATTGCTGTTTGCTGCCTGCGCCCGTCTGGTAAAAGCGGGAATCATTTCGCCGGATAAATTTAAAATCCAGTTTTACAGCGAAAACGGTGCAGAACGGCTGCTGGAAGAGCTTTTGCTGCGCTATCCGATCCGTGAATATCTGGATTTCCCCGGCTATGTCTCTCCTCAAGAGGTGCCGGGGGTGGTGGGGGACGCCCAGATCCTACTGCTGCTCGCCAATCGCGGCAAGGGGGGAAATCCGACGGGAATCATGTCGACAAAACTGTTCGAATATCTCGCCGTCAATCGTCCTTTGCTACTGGTCCGCAGTGATGAAGATTGCCTGGAACTCGAGATTCGCAGGACCCGGGCCGGAGCCGCCTGCCGGACAGTGGAAGAGGTTCAGGAGTTTCTGGAGAAACACTATCGTTATTGGCAGGAAAACGGCTGCACGGTAGGCTCTACCGATCTCGCCGCTTGTGACAAATACTCCCGGCGTACCCAGGCAGATCAGTTTGCGGTGCTGTTTGAAGCATTGATTACCGGACGGAGTTTGAAATGAACATTCAATTCTTTTCCCGTTCCATGAATTACCCGCTTTATGTCCGCTCTCGCGGCAGCATACGGTTGCCGTGGCCCTGCAATCGTTACTTGTATACGACGGCCGACGGTTATTTTTACCGGATGCTGCGGAGCGACGCGGACATCGCCATCAATATTGATGAGGACGCCTTCGTCTATGACAACAAGCGCCTGCGCGAGCTCCTGGAGTTTTTTCTGGATCATCATTATGTGAACTGCGGGATGCCGGACGGCGGAGTTGTGGAGACTAAACAGGACAACCCGCTTGTAACCAATGCTTTCTTCAATATTCTGGATTTGAGGATCATTCGCCGGAATTTCAGCATGAAGCTTCTTGCCGATTACCGGGTCTGGAAGCCGGAATGGGAAACCCTGATTCCGGCGCACATGATGAGAACTCCTTACCGTTTCTGGATGTATGAGCCCTATTACCCATTTTTCTGTTATCTGGCCGTCAATTTCAAGACGCTCTATTTGGATGCCAGGCCTCATCCGGATGGGATCAGCACTTGTCTGCTGGATCATCGCGGCGAGGTTTTTCTGCTTCACTCCTGGTTTTCGCGAGAGTACGGAGTTTCACCGGAGCATACGGCGAGGATCAATGCGCTTTTTGCGGAATGCGGCGGAGAGTTACGGATTCCCGAATGGCGGCTGCAGGGAACCCGCCTTCTGGAGAGAATCGGGTTCAAATGTCTGTACCGTCCATATTTCAAGGGACGGTTGATGGCCGGTGCAGTCCGCCGGCGCCTGGACCGTTTCGCGAAGAAGGTGTGCCGGTGAGTGCTTCCGTTGCTTTCGGCCGGGAGCCGGCCCTTTCATCCCGGAACCGTTCGGCCTTCCGCCGGCGACTGCTGGTGCTGGCGGCGCTCCTGCTGGCGGCGCTGATTCCGCGGCTGGTCTGTTTGCATTTTGCCGGTGTTCCACGGGATACCGTCACATATCTGGCCTGTGCCGAAACCATCCGCAGCGGGGATAAAGAGAAACTGGACGCTTTCCCGGCGCACACCTGGTCTTACTGCCGACTTCTGGCATTTTTCGAACCGCAGCATATGATGGCAGCCGGACGGATGCTGAATCTGCTGTGCGGTCTTCTCTTGATCGTGGTCTGCCGGCAGATGGGGGAGGAGATATCAGGCAGTGGAAAGGTCGCTGCCGCCACTGCTCTGCTGGCAGCAGGAAATCCGTTTCTTGTGGAAAATTCCACGGTCGTTCTCCGCGATACGCCGGGGCTGCTGCTGTTCGCTGCAGCCCTGCTTTGCCTGCTTCGCGGCAGCCGGACGGAATTGCTGCGGTATTACGTGCTGGCCGGCATTGCCGGTGCGGCGGCCGTCGCAATCCGGCTCGAGGAGGCGGAGCTGCTGCTTTGCGGCGCTTTGATAGCCGGTTATCAGAAAATGGAATGCGGCAGGATACAGTGGCGCGGGTGGTTCTGCTTTGCCGCCGTATTGCTGATGACCTTTTTCGTCATTCTGCTCAGCCTGGTTCCGCTCTCCGCTTCCGGATGGGGACTCATTCTGGATTTCTGGATGAAAATCCGGTTTCATCTTTGGGGGAGTGCCTGAGAGATATGCATTACTGGGACAGCCTGAACAGTATCATCCGCTGTTCGTTCGAACCGGTTTTCGTCATTGGATGTGCGGTGTTCGCTATGGCGTTCTGGCTGCCTGGCCGACAGCCGCGGATAAGGATGTTGCGGCTGCTGGCGTGTCTGGCCGGAGCAATGGTGCTCTGGCGGGTCGTAGTCGGTCTGGCGTCAAGCCGTTACGCGGCAAATCCGGCTCTGCTGTTTTTTCTCGGTTGCGCGGTGCTTGTCGAACCGGAATGGTGGCCGGGACGTCTGGGGAGGTGGAGGAGGCGGTGCGGGATTCTGCTTATCGGTATCGTGGTGCTCGCCGGAATGGGCAGGAGTATGAAGGTCGCTTGCAACATCAAAGATTTTACCGCGATATCTTCGGCCCTCGAACGGCTGACGGCAAAGAGTATCCGGCCGAAGATCATTGTGCTGAATCGGGAAGCTGCGCGGATTGGCTATTTTTTCCGGGGTTGTCCTGTATTCGATGGTGCTGTTTTCGAAAAGGCTCGGGTCGAATTGCAGTATTCGGATTGGGAAAACGATATCGTCTTGTTCGTCGGGGATCCGGAAAGAATGAAAGTGTTTTCGGAGGAGTTTCCGGGGGGGCTGCAGGCGGATGAGGTATTTCTTGATTCCGGCACCGGTTTTCGGATCTACCGCCGGATAAATCAGGCGTTTTCGTCGCACCGGGCGCTGGTCGCCGGAGAGGCAGCCGCCCGTCTGGCACCGGATGAATGCGGGGAGGACTTCGAGAATCCGGTTCCGACAGATGCGGTCCGCCGCCCCGAATTCGGGGAACTGCAGAAGCGCGGCTTGGAACTGCCGGCTTCACCGTTTCCGTTTTCGGCGAAACTGATTCCGAATCCGGGACACCGCTTCAATCATATCCGCGACGGCGTGATCCGGCTGATCGGTCCGGAGTCGCCTGAACATATTGCCGGCCGTTATTCTCTGTTGGCGGATCTGAAAACGGATTCCGGCGGTTTCAATCTGGAAGCTGTGCCGCTGACGAAAGGGGAACTGCGCGGAGAACTGCTTTTCCGCGGAGGGGCTGGAGCGCGCATCGAGGTTCTCGGCATTGAAATTCCGGACGGCAGCCAGCCGAGACGCACGGTGTCGATCGCCCGGGCCGGATGTCCGGCTCCCGGCAAAATCTACAAGCTGGAATGGAGTTACCGGGCGGAACCGGAACGGAACATTCGTCAGGTGATTCCCGTACTGCTGCTCAATGGCCGGATTGTCATCGACAATATCCGCGTGGTTTCAGGAAAGAGACAGGAATGAAAATCACTTATATCGCACCATTCAGTCCCGGATGCACCGGCAGAATGAGGGGTGAGTGCCTGCTGCGGAATTTCCCATCGGCTGAGTTCACCGTGATCGATACGGCTGTTCCTCTGTACGGAGGTCCGCGTCTGTGGCGAAGCCTCGGCTGGCGATTTCGGGTCGGTCCGATGATTTCCGGTTTGAATGAATAGTATGTGGAGGCCGTTTCCGGCGGTATGTTCGCCCGGGGAGCGCTCTCCAGGCGTTTTCCGGAGCGGCACACGACCAGGACCTTTGAAATTCCCGCCTGCGGAACTGTGCTGATTACGGAGTGGAATGAGGAGATTTCCGTTTTTTTGGGAGAAAAATCTGTGTCAATGGAACTTTGCTACGGATAATATCACTGTTTACTCCGAGGAGATGAAACAATGACATCGCAATTTCTATATATCGGGCCATATTCTCCGGGCGAAACCTGCCGGATGCGGGGAGAACGCCTTAAAGAGTTACTTCCTGATTGGGATTTTCAGGTTGTCGACACCAGAATTTCACAACATGAAAGTTCCCATTGGAGCGTATCTCTTGGTTGGCGTTATCATATCGGCCCGTTTATCAGCAAGCTCAACCGTTTCGTATTGAACTCGCTAACGCAGTCAAAGTACGAGATCATTTGGGTCGACAAAGGAATAATGTTGACGCCACGTACCATAGAAGAACTCCGTAAGCGGGCAAAGGTGCTGGTTCATTTTACTCCTGATCCGGCCTTTCTGTACCACCGTTCCAGGTTTTTTTTTAAAAGCATGGCGCTTTATGATTTTCTCATTACCACAAAAAGCTATGAAATAGAACAGTATCATTCGGCCGTTTCCGCTCGTACCCGGGTGTTGTATGCTACTCAGGGATACGAGGAGGCCATACACCATCCGTATGAGAATGCATCGGAAAAACAGAGCATGGTCTTCATCGGGCACCATGAGACGGAGCGTGAAAAAATTCTACAGTATCTGCTGGATCATCAGGTGCCAGTGAAACTGGCCGGAATAAACTGGGAGGATTTTTGCCGCCGCAATGAGCGAGGCACATTGACTTTTCTCGGAGAGAGGGTGGTGGCGGATGCCTATGGACAGGCTATTTCTGGTGCACGTTACAGTTGGGGAGCGCTCTCCCGGTGGGTTCCGGAAAAACATACCACTCGGACTTTTGAAATCCCTGCCTGTGGTACGGCTTTGATCACTGAACACAATGAGGAAATAGACCAGTTTTTCCGCGAAGACGAAGCGATTTTTTACCGTACTCCCGAAGAGATGCTGGAAAAGATCCGCTATTACGATACCCATTTGGATGAATTGGCGGAATTGACTGTTCGGGGACAGCAGCGAGTGATTAATGATGGTCGTTCCTACCGGGCGATCCTGCAGAGATTACTTTCTGAAATTATGACAAAATTACCCCAATAATTTTTGAATTATGATGTCTGATCTAATGATTTTATTTGCAACCGATTCGCCGCCGGGAGAATTGTCCGGAGGTAAGAGTTCCATCTGCAGGGCTGTTTATGAGGGATTGAGTGCACTTTGCGACTGCCGGAGAATTTACGCGGAGCCGTCGCAGATATCAACTTGGGTGCATCTTGTTTCCACCAGAATGCGGTGGTTGAAAACGCCGGGAAAATATTTTTATTTTTCCGAGTCGCGGCCGGCGGAATTTGCAAGCCGGGTTGAAGCGCCTTCTGTTGGGGAAATGATTGAAAAAATTTTTTACTATCAGGCGCATCCGGATGAATTGCGGCAGCTGACTGCCCGCGGAAGCGCAGCCGTACATGCCCGGGCTTTGGATTATGACAGCATCATTTCCGGGCTTCTCCGTTCCATGGGGGTGGAGAAATGCTGATCTTCTTTTCCGGTTCGATCGGAGACACGCTGATCTGTCTGCCGTTCCTGCGGGAACTGAGGCGGCGGAATCCGGGTGAAACGATCGCCCTCCTTCATGATGATGCCCAGACCGGCTGCCGTGAACTGCTGGAAAACTCCGGTTATATCGACGTGTTTCTGACTTATCACGCCGAATCCGGCCCGGCGGGGAAAATCCGACTCTTTTTCCGGCTTTTCCGGCTTTTGCGCCCGTACCGTTTCCGAAAGCTGGTTTATCTGCTGCGGACCCAACGGGGGCTGTCGTTCCGGCTTCGTCGCGACATGGCGTTTTTTGGGTTGCTGGGTATTCGGGAATTCGTCGGGATACATCGCTTGTTCGAATTGCCGGAACCGTCCGAAAACGGTGCCCTGCCGATGGTTCCTCATCATTATGATTTGCTTGCGGAACGTCTGAAAGCGGATGGAATCATTCCGATGGCGGACAGCGATGCCGTTTTCCCTCTCAGTTTCACTCCGGAGGAACAGGAGAAAGCAGCCGGCTGGAGCCGGAGGCTCCGGAAGGCAGCCGGACATCGGCGTCCCATTGCGGTCGGCATAGGGGGAAACAAGGCGGTCTGCCGCTGGCCGCTGGAATATTATGCGGAAGTGCTTCGGAGCCTGATTGCCGAAGACAATATTTTTCCTGTTTTCTTCGGAGGGAAAGCGGATGGCGAGAGGATCGCTTCCCTGTGTTCGGAATTGCTCTGCGGCGCTTCGGCCTCCAGTTTCGGCAGCCTGAGCTTGCGTGAATGTGTCGGTGCAATGCGCAGCTGTGCCTGGTATCTCGGCAATGACACCGGCACGCTGCATATGGCGGTGGCGGCCGAATTGAAATGTGTCGCCGTCTATTCGGCACATAACTACCGCGGTCTGTGGTACCCGTACGGAGACGGTCACCGGGTGCTCCGCTCGTCGGTTCCCTGTGAAGTATGTTTTCGGCAGGAGTGCGGATTCGGGAATCCGCCGCCGTGCTTGCTGGATATCAAGCCTGCGGCTGTACTGAAGGAGTGTCGTGCATTGAATGGTGAAATCAGATGAGGAAAATCGCTGTCATCAGCGCCAACCCGGTTGAGTTCTATCCGCCGCTTCGGAATCTGCTGCGGGACCCCCGCTGGAAGGGGCACCGGGTAACGCTTTACTCCATGCTTTCCCGGAAACGTTCCGGGCTTCAATTTCAAGCTGACGGTATTCGGTGCGTCCGCACGGTGCAGCGGCGTTCGCGCTTCTCGTGCCTGAATCTTCTGGATCGGTTGTGGTTTTCCTTTCGGGTGTTGGGCGGGCTGATCATTTCCCGGCCGGATCGGATATTGTACATCGAATCCAATTCGGCGCTGCCGGTATACTGGTACCGGCGGTATTTCAACCGGAAAGTCGGAATCTTTATCCACTATTATGAATATGCGGAGCCGGAGCAATATGCCCGCGAGCCGTGGAACGGTTACTGCCACGGGAAGGAGTTATATCTCTATGGTTTGCTGAACTGGTGTTCGCATTGCAACAGCAGGCGGCTGGAATTTTTCTGCCGGGACTGGGGAGTGCCGCCGGAACTGTCTCACGTCGTGCCGAACTATCCGCCGCGGGAGTGGCAGGCACACTTCCGGGAGCGCCGGAGCTTTTCCGTTCCCCTGAAGGCCGTCTACATCGGGAGTCTCTCCAATGATACGATGTATGTTCGTGAATTCGCGGCATTCGTGATGGCGCAGGGGGGCCGGATTCACTGGGATATTTTCGCATTCAATCACGATGGCGAAACCCGCCGTGAACTTGAAGAACTCGGCTGCCCCTGGATCCGCTTTTTTCCGGAAGGTGTCGAATACGACAGAATTCCGGCGCTGCTGGACGGATATGATGTCGGTATTCTGCTGTACCGTGGACATTCCATGAATTACCGTTACAACGAGACCAATAAATTCTACGAATACCTGATCTGCGGCCTGGATGTGTGGTTCCCCTCCTCCATGTTGTTGCTGCACGGTTATCAGAAGAGGGGGACTTTCCCCTGTGTAACCATGGCGGACTTCGGAGAGTTGAAGTCGTTCGACTGGGAATGTGCGGCATCGCACGAGGGTGTGCCGTGCCGGAAGCCGTTGTTTGCGGCGGAGGACGCGAACAGTCAGTTGATTGCCGCACTTACGGCAGGGAGGGGCAGATGAGGAAGCGGCGTCCGATTATCGTGAGCCCGTCCGGAAATCTCTACGGCAGTGAGAAGGTTCTGCTGGATTTTCTCGCCACGGCGGAAGAGGATTATGAAATATATCTGCCGGAAGGACGGCTTCGAAGGAGAATCGCCGGGCAGTTGCCGCAGGTCCGGCTCCGGGTTTTCAGCCGTGTACAGCTATTGTATCCGGAATTGTTCCTCCGGATGATTTTTTCGGGCCGGAGGTTTCTCTACTGTAATGAGGGCGGGCATATCCGCCGTATCGGACTGCTCGCCCGGCTGCTGCCGCACAAGCGCTTCTTCGTGCATCTGCGCATTGCTGAGGACTGCGGCCCGGCCCGGCTGCGGAATCTTCCGGACAATGTCACTTTGATCGTCGTGTCTGATTATCTCATGGGACTTCTGCCTGAAATGGTCCGGGCGAAAAGCGTCCGGCTTCACGATCCGTATCTGGCGTCCGGCCGAAAAGGGGATTCGGGCCGGTTTCGGATGTCGCCGCTGCCGAAAATCGGCGTTGTCGGCAGAGTGACCCGCACAAAAGGGCTGCAGGAACTGGCTGGCTTGACGGACTACGCGGAGGCGCACGGAACTGAATTGGAAATCCATCTCTTCGGCAGTTTCGATCCGACGGAAGAGGCGGTTTGTGCTTTTCGGCGGAAGATGGAGTGTTACCGCTTTGTCCGCATCGTCTTTGAAGGTTTCGTCGAACACATGGAGGCGGCTTACGATTCGATGGATGTCATCTGGCATTTCAGTCTGACCGAGGCACTGGGCAGGATTTTCTTTGAGGCGCTGGATTCCGGAACATTTTTTACCGGTTTCGATTCCGGCGGAATCGGCGAGATCGGGCATGAACTCGGATTATCCGGTTTTCTGGTGGAATACGGAGAGGGCTGGGAGAAGCGTTTCCTCGCTTCCCTGAAACGGCTGCACGGGCAGGATGCGCACAAGGCATTCTGCCGTGCCGCGAAAAAAATGCAGAAGGCGTTTTCTCCTTCGGGATATGCCCGTGCATTGGAGACTCTGTTCAAAAAATGAACGAGAAGAAATACACCCTGATTTTGCTCGCCTCGTCCCTGCTTGCGGGAGGAGTGACGGAAAGCTGGGCCGTTCTCGGAATCGGCTGGGCTGTGTGGGCTGCGGTGGTATTCAGCATACGGTGGGGAGAGAGAATTCCAGTGCTGGAGCTGGCGCAAATGCTCGCCGGGCTGCAATGGATCATTGCGCCGATTCTGATCTACCATTTGCCGGATGTGGAAAAATATCCGATGGAGATCCCTCAGGCATATTATCTGTCGATTGTGGTGCCGGCTTACCTCTGTTTCTGCTTCGGGATCACGCTCTTCAATGTACCGGTCCGCTATTTGCCCGCGCTTCAGGAGAAACCGGAGTTTTTGAAGGTGCTGCTGGCGGCGGCTGCAATCGGTTACGGGCTGGGGCTGACACCGCTTGCTGGCAGTACGTTTCCGCATATGCTGAGTGAATTGCTGGGCTGCTCCGTTATTTTCGCCATGTACCGGTGTTCGAAGTGGACGGCGTGGATTCTGTTTGGTATATTCGTTTTCCTGCTTCTGCTGGAAAGCCTTTCCTGGGGTGGCTTTCATGCGCTGCTGATCTGGTTTTTCTGGCTTGGCAGCTTTCTGCTGCACAGGATCGGAGCTTCCCGCAAAACCGTTCTGGCCTCTCTTGTCTTGGCCGTGCTGGCCGTTTCCGTGTTTCAGGGAGTCAAATGGCAGTACCGGGATGCCGAGCGCTCCGGTTCCCTGAGGGACTGGATTTTGTTTGCCGGCATGAGCGAGGACTGGCTGACTGGCGGGAAACTCCGATCGACTCTTCAGGATGAAGACTTTCTTCTCCGCTTTAATCAGGGATGGCATATCAGCCAGGTGATCATTTATATGGATGTTACCGGGAATTACCTGCGGGGGGCGAGCATTGCGGATTCAGTTGGTGCAATTCTTTTACCGCGTTATCTGTTTCCAGACAAGCGCCGGGGCGGCGGGGCTGAGAATTTCAGAACGATGACCTTCCACGAGCTGGTCGGTGGAACGAGCATGAATGTCTCCTATGTCGGAGAAGGTTACGGCAACTGGGGGAAATCCGGCTGCAGTTTGTTTCTCCTCGGTGTCGGTTGCCTGTTGGGGCTGGCGCTGAGGCTTGTCAAGTGGATGAATGAAAAAAACGGCTTCTATTTTTACTTCATCCCGGTTTTGTTCTTTTTCGGTGTCAAGGCGGAGGGGGATTTCATGATGACGTTCTGCCAGTTCTTCAAGCTGTTCCTGATTGCATGGGTTCTGATCCGGTTATTTGGACGGCGCTTCGTAAATTGCGGAGACGGCGGGGGGGAGGCGGCGACATGCGCCGGAGAGCCTTCGGCTGAAGGGGTGAAGTGAATCGGGAAGACCGGCAGAAGAGGGAGATACATTCATGCGAGTTATTGAATTGGTTGCCAGCATCCGGAGCGAATACGGCGGTCCGGCCTATACGGTACCGGCGCTCGCTTCCGCATTGAAGCGGGCGGGCGTGGAGGTGGAACTGCACACACTGGCTGCCCCGGAAAAGATCGACTGCGGTGTTCCGGTAACGGTACATCCGCTGATGCGGGGGATTCCTGCATTTGCGGGATACTCTGCCGGTTTGTACGGGCAGTTGCAGATGCTTAGCCGGGACTCGAATATCATTCACAGTCATCTGCTGTGGACGGCATTGAATATCCTGCCGGAATTTGCCCGCCGTGGCCGGAATTGCCGCCATGTGATTTCTCCGAGGGGAACTTTAAGCCGGACCGCCATGGGGATGAAGTCCTGGCGGAAGGCTGCCAGTCTGCGGCTCGGTCAGTGGAGCGCGCTGGAGCATGCGGATCTGTTCCATGCCACAAGCGATATGGAATACGAGGATATCCGCCGGATGGGACTTCGTCAGCCTGTTGCCGTCCTTCCGAACGGTATCGAATTGCCGCAGTTTTCGGAGGCGAAACGGCGGCCGGCTTGCCGGACTTTGCTCTATTTCGGGCGGTATCATCCGATCAAGGGGATCGAGATGCTGCTTTCCGCCTGGAAGAAGCTTTCTCTGCGTCATCCGGAGTGGCGGCTGCGTTTGGTCGGCCCCTGCAATGCCTATGCGGAGGAACTGAAAAAAGCGGCTGAAAAATGCCGATTGCCGCGGGTCGAATTCTGTGGCGAATTGAAAGGTGCCCGGAAAATCGAGGCTTACCGGGAGGCTTCTCTGTTCGTTCTGCCGAGTTTTTCCGAGAATTTCGGCGTTACAGTGGCGGAGGCGCTTGCCTGCGGCACGCCGGCGGTCACTACGACCGGGACTCCGTGGAAACAACTGGAGGAGCACGGCTGCGGCCGCTGCGTCCCCGCCGGCGAGGAGCCGCTGACCGGGGCATTGGATTGGCTTATGTCGTGCGGGGACGACGAGCTGGCGGCAATGGGCGAACGTGGCCGAAGCTGGATGGAGGAATTTAACTGGACGCATATCGGGGAACGCATGAAAACTATTTACGGCTGGCTCTGCTGCGGCGGAGACAGGCCGGATGAGGTTCGTCCCGATTGACGGCAAGAGATGGATGAATGATGCTTAAACATATCAGCTACAGATTATTCT
>CALXOA010000126.1 GCA_944389895.1 uncultured Victivallis sp.
TGAAGAACATGCAAAATCCCATATGCGAAGCATTCAAAAACAACCGGAGAAGATCAAAGCTCTTTTTCACAAGGAGTCTGTCAAATACGCCAGCTGAACTACAAGTATTAAACTGTGGGAGCAATAGTATGATTTACAACTTGGATTCATTGCCATCCCATAAGAAATTCCCTGTTTTTTTGGGGGAAAGGGTATGTTGCAGCTGGATTAAAAAAAAAGGCAGGAACATACTTTTGTCAATTGTCATTTGAAGCTTCGTTCTATAGATCACGATTGGCGAATTGCAACACTATAGCACGGAATTTCTTCTCTCGCCTTTAAGCCGAAGTTGTTCAGCCACATACCGGTGCAACCGGTATTTTTTGCATGATATCCCCCATGGTTGTTTCTGTAATTTTCCTTTTCCGAGATACGAATGATTGCCCTTGCGCTTAAGCAATATAAAAAACGGCGCACCTCCGAGAGGAGGGCGCCGGAAAAGTTTTGATGAACTGACCTGTTACTCACAGGCATTCAGCGTCTCGCGGACCGCGCCGACAAACACGCCCCACGCTTTCGCACTCTCATCGTCTCCTACCGCACGGGCGGAGTAGATGCGGTTCACCCGTTTCAATGCCGCAGCAAGTTCGGCATCGGCAACCTCTCCGCGATTCGCAGCCTCAAGGGCGAGATTGAAAAGTTCCATCGCCTTCACCGCATTCACGCCGCCGGTGTCAGCCAACCGGTCGAGTACCCCGGCAAACACCTCAGTCGGAGCAATCGCTCCCCGCCGCATACCTTCGCGCCCGACGATCAGCAACTCGGGAATCCGGTCGGGACACTGCAGCAGCCACGGCCATGCCTGCGCCCAGTCATGCCGGCTGCTGTAAGTCGCAGCCAGTCCGGAGATTCCACGTACTCGAGCCGCCGGATCATTGCTCGAAACCAGAGCATTGAGTTCTTCCAGCACCGCAGTACGCACTGCCGGTTCGGTATCGTCATTCAGAATCGTCGGCGCGACACTCAGATAAAGCGCATTCAAATCATGCACGGTCCCGGTGTTGGCAGCCTTGGCGGCGGCCCAGAACTGTGCCTTGTTGAACTCCCCTTTGCGGAACTTCGCCAGCAGCACCGGAGAGTCATAACGCAATGCCCCGGTCTGCAGCCGCCCTTCGGCCGACAGCTGCAGAAGTTCGTCGTAATTACGGTAATTACCGTTCTTGAACACCTCCTGCGCATCGAGCCCGGCCGGCTCCGAAGTCGTTCCCCCGGAAGCAAAAGCCGAAACGGTCACCAACGCGGCAAAAGCGGAAAAAATCCAACGCATGATCAAAATCTCCCTCTCAGTTGTTTGTATTGTCGATTGAAATCACCAGAATCCGCCGGTAATTCTGATAACGATTCATCAGGCCATCGGGGACAACCGGAATCACCGGTCCGGCAAATTCCCGTTTCACCCGGTTCGCCTGAATCGCGGTCATTCCCGGCGAGCGTACCGCATTGCAGAGCAACACTGCGGAGACGCATTCCGGCGCGTTGACCGCCAACGTATCCGCGCCTGCGTAACTCTCTCCGCGATAAGCTTCTCCCAACAGTGCGACGGAAGGATTCCCCTCCCGGGCGGCCGAAGCGAGAAAAGCCATCACACCGGCATTCGGCCGGATGAAATGCGCTCCGCTGCGATGCCACGCAAGTGCGAAGCCATCCGCCTGAGAGGCCACCCGGCGAATCGCATCCGCAAGCGCCTCCGGTTCGGGCAATTCCTCCCCCGGCAGAGGAGACCAGGCGGTGAATACGGTCCTGATTCCCTCTGCCCGCAACGCGGCGATCCGGCCGAGCGCCGCCTCGACATCTCCAATCCCCCGCAGCTCCACCAGTGCGGCACGACGGAACTCAGGCAACGGCAGCCGCAACGGCCACTCGGGAGTGCTTCCGGCAATCGCACGCCATTCGGCGGAGACGGCAATCCTTTCCTGAATTGATTGTTCCGGCAATGCCGCAGCACTCTTCTGTACGGAAATATCCGCCGCCGGAACCCGGGAGATTCCGGATATCCCGGGGACGGCAGCCCCCACCATCAGAAGTGCGACAGCGGGCGTCAGAACGCCTACCATGTTCCCCTCCCCGCAACAGGAACTCCGCTCCTCCGGACAGCAGCTTCCGGCGAAGTATCCGTCTGTCGCGTCTTGTTCTTGTCGTCGTCACCCAACTCGGGATCATCCTGTTCGAACCAGCATGCATTCGCCGCCACTGCCGATCCCAGCACCAGCAGGAACAGCCATTTCCTCATAACTGCAACTCCTTTCCGGTTGAAACAACCTGTTGAATGTTCCGGTCGGCGACCGCGGAACGGTCGCGCGCCAACAGGAGTTGCATTGTCAACCACCTCTCATGCAATCACCTGTATGACAGGAGATTAAGACAAAATATCCTCTCGGGAGAGGAGCGATGGGAAAGCAGAAAAAAACGTCCGCGACCGCGGACGTTCAAAAGACCAGAAAAGAAAGAAGATCCGGAGAGCTCAGAGCCGTTCGAGCAACTCCAGACACATGCGTGAGTTGTGATAGGGGCATTTCCACATCGAAACCTTATCATCCTCGCGATTGACGGAACCATCCTCGCCGACCCGGTGGAACCATTCTCCGTTCCGACGGTCACTCAGGTGTTCCCGGATATAATCCATCGACTCGGCCGCCATCTCAAGGTATTTCCCGCCGAGCCCGGCCTGCCAGCCGTTGACACAACCGACCACCTGCTCCGCCTGGACCCACCAGACCCGTTCCTCACACTGTTCTCCGGTTTCCGGATTCCGTTCATAAACCATTCCACCATCCGGCCGTCGCCCTTCCAGAGCGACGCGCAGCAATGGTTGCCAGACGTGATCAACCAGGCGGGAGCTCTCCGGATCATCGAACACATCGGCGGCCTCTTTCAACAGCCAGGAGGCCTCGATATCATGCCCGTAGGAAAAGCTGCGGTCAACCGGTTTCCAGCCCGCTTCGAACCATGGAATCAGATGGCCTGTCGCAGGATCGAAAATATGGTTTACGAAGAGTCCGATCAATTTTCCCAGAGCCGCCCTCACTTCGGAAGTTGGAGCAACACGATAGAGATTCGTATACGGTTCGAGAATATGCAGATGAGTATTCATACTGAGCATGTGCCCGGGGCGGCGACGTGTCAGAGGAGTACTCCAGTCGCGGGAAAAACACTCCAGATAACCACCATCCTCCGCAGACCATGCCCGCTCCTCGAGCACATGAAACACCCCGAGTGCAGCCTCCAGCGCCCCGGCGTCACCGGTTGCACGGGCGTACTCACTCAACGCATAAAGCGCAAAACCATTCGAATAGACATGTTTTCCGGCCTCGTGCACACTGCCGTCGCACTTCAGGTTGAAGTAGACGCCCCCGTACTGCGGGTCAATGAAATGTTCCCGGAAATAACCACAGGCACGATCCGCGTAGGACCGCAGAATCGGATCGCCGAGCACCCGATAAGCCGCGGAAAACGCCCAGACCAGCCGGGCGTTCAGAATCGCCGCCTTGTCCGAATCCGGACAGGGCCGGTCGTAACAGTCGACCCTGCCGAAAAAACCACCATGCCGCAGATCGACCACCCGCCCCATCCAATAAGGCAGAATCACCGAAACAAGTTCATCGTATGCAATCTCTTTAAGGGTATCGCCCATCATTTTTCATCCCGCAAATTCCGTTACTCCGGGTTTTCCCCGTCGCATCACTCGGTTATAAAATACATCAGAATCCCATGCTGTTCAACTCCGCCGGAACTCCCGCCTGTTCCACGTTTCCTGTGGGGGAAACTCATGCTTCAAGCGGGTTCCACGCAGCCTACCGCCTCCCCCGGAAACGCATCTTCAGGACCACCTGGAATAGGGGAAACGACTCAGTGCCCCATTGGTGTAACGCGGATCGCCGGAAACCTCTTCTCCGAGCCATTCCGGCCGGGAGAAGGCCTCCTCCGGGTCGGCCAGCTCGAGTTCGGCGGTGAAAAGCCCCGTGTTGAGGCCGAAATATTCATCAATCTCCCACATCCGGCCATTCCCGGCCGGGAGATGGTAACGACACTTCTCGATGATCCGCTCTCCGCAGAACTCCTTCAGCATCGCATCCGCGTCGGCAACCGGCAGCGGATACTCAAACTCACTTCTTACAAGGCCGGAGGGGCGGCCTTTGATCGTCAGGAAAGCCTTTTCTCCGGCAATCCGCACCCGCACGGTCGGCGAAGAGTCGCCGGGGCCGGTCTCAAAATATCCCTGAACCAGACGTATCCCGATACCGGCGTCACGACGCCACGCATCCGATCGGAGCAGAAACTTGCGCTCGATCTCAACCCCCATCCCGTCGTACCCCTATTGAAGTTGCCGGATGATCTCCGGCGGTTTGGTCGGATCGAACGGGCCGACCCGGTTCTCGCCGTCGAAGTTGATGATCGTCCGCCAGCCGGGCCCGTAAAGGCCGAGTTGGTCGGTATAATAAAGTCCGTCGGACTTCTTGAAGCTGTTCACCTCAAGCGAACGGTACGGCTCCTTCTCCTCACCGGTGCGGAAGAACTCCGCCTTGATCGGGAAATAATGGTCGCGCGCGATATAGACCTTGACGGTTTCGCTGCGATCGGGAGCTTCCAGCAGAACCACCCGACACGGGACCGTCCGCACGGAAACCGGTTCGAGCTCCCGCAACGCGGGATAGAAAAGAAAACTCATCGTCAGATCCGACGCCCGGATCCCCATCCGGCCGAGTTTCGACTCCGTTTCCGCCGAACCGGCATTCGCCTTCATCGGCACCACCGAAGTTTCGGAATCGCCCCCCTTCCGGGTCTGGCCGAGGATGTACCCCTCGTCACCGTCAATGATGATCTGCCCGGTCATCCGTTCCGGCTGCAGGATGATCGCGAAGTAGATCGGCATCGTCACCGTCCTCTCCCCGCGCCGCAAATGCCGCGCCTCGCCTTCCAGAGCAGCATAACTCGATACCGGTGCGGCATTGCGGGTACGGGCGAGGAACTCCTTCAACGGGACCGCATCCTCTGCACCAAACACGCTCAGGCCAATGGAGAACAACACCACCGCCATCCAGAATTTTTTCATAGATCCCAAACTCCTCATTCTGTCACCGCAGCAACTTGAAATCACGACTCCGAACGCGGAAATGCAATTTTTTCGGCGTCGCTGAACACACGGACGAAATGAAATTCCAACTTGTCGCGCATTTCGGCGGGAAGCTCCTCCATGTCCTTCCGATTCTCCTCCGGCAGGATCACCTCCCGGATGCCCGCCCGGAGTGCAGCAATCACCTTTTCGCGGATTCCCCCGACCGCGGTGACTTTGCCGGACAACGTGATTTCGCCGGTCATCGACAGATAGGGTTTCAACGCCCGCCCGGTCAACAGCGAAACCAACGCCAGAGTCAACGTGATTCCCGCCGACGGACCATCCTTCGGCGTAGCCCCGTCCGGCACATGAATGTGGAAATCGTGCTCGTTGAAAAACGCCGGATCAATGTTCCACTTCGCAGCACGGGAACGAACCAGGCTGAACGCAGTCTCCGCCGACTCCTGCATCACCTTGCCGAGAGATCCGGTCAGTTTCAGATTCCCTTTCCCTCCGGGAATCGAAACAACTTCAATCGGCAGAATCACGCCACCGCAACCGGTCCAGGCCATGCCGGTGGCACAACCGGGAACCGTTTTCGCTTCCGCTTCATCGAGAGTGAACTTGCGCGCCCCCAGCAGCTCACGAACCAGCTTCGGCGTGACGCCGACGCTTTTTCCCGCCGGAATTTCGCCTGAGACAATCCGCCGTGCAATCCGGCGGCAGACCCGGGCGATCGTCCGCTCCAGCTCCCGGACTCCGGCCTCGCGGGTATAGTGATCGATCAGCTCATCAACCGCCGACATGTGAAAACGGACCTGCCGCGCCGTCAATCCGTTCGCCTTCAACTGGCGACCGACCAGGTAGCGGCGGGCAATTTCACGTTTCTCAAACGAGGTGTAGCCCGGAAGCCGGATGATCTCCATCCGGTCCTGCAGAGGCCCCGGAATCGTATCAAGCACATTGGCCGTTGCAATGAAAAACACCTTGCTCAGATCGCAATCGATCTCGATGTAATGATCGTTGAAGGTTGAATTCTGGGCTGGATCAAGCACCTCAAGCAGCGCAGAAGCCGGGTCGCCCCGGAAATCGTTGGCCAATTTGTCGATCTCGTCCAGCATGAAAACCGGATTCGCACTGCCCGCCCTTTTGAGGTTCTGAATGATCCGCCCCGGCATCGCGCCGACATAGGTACGGCGATGGCCGCGGATCTCCGCCTCATCACGCACACCGCCGAGCGAAACCCGGATGAAATTCCGGTTCATTGCGCGGGCAATCGACTGCCCCAGCGAGGTTTTGCCCACCCCGGGCGGTCCGACCAGGCAGAGAATCGGCGCCTTGCGGTCACCGTCCTTTTTCAACTGAAGCACCGCGAGAAACTCCAGAATGCGTGCCTTGACATCCTCCAGCCCGTAATGGTCGGCATCCAGCACCCGCGCGGCCTCGACACAGTCGAGGCGATCCTCGGTGAATTTGAGCCACGGCACATCGAGCAACCAGTTGACGTAGGTGTAACTGATATGGTATTCCGGCGCGGCCTGCGGAATCACTTCGAGGCGCGCGACCTCCTTCTTGACCACTTCGACGACATGTTCCGGCAATGGCGTCTCCGCCAGACGCCGTTCTATCTCAACCAGATCCGGATTGCGGTTGTCCTCCCCGAGCTCCTGCTGAATCGTCCGCAGCTGTTCCCGAAGAAAAAATTCCCGCTGAGATTGACTGACCGCCTGATGAACCTCGTTCTGGATTTTCATGCCGAGTTTCAGCACCTCCAGTTCGCGATTCATCAGAATCGCAACGACCTCGAGCCTCCTGCGGACTTCCGGTAACGACAGGAGCAACAATTTCTCCGCGTAGCTGAAATTGAGAGCATCCCCCATCAGGTCGGCGAACCGCCCGGGATCACCGGCATTGAGTGCGGCGACTTGAAGTTCCTCCGGCAATCCGGGCAGAAGTCCGGCCAGTTCCTGAAAAACCAGCGTCGCCGACTTCTGGCGGGCCAGATTTTCGACATCCTCGCTTTCAGCGGTCGAATCAGGCATCTGTCGAAAACGTGCGAGGTGCGCCTCGCCGTTGAGCGTGTCGATCGAATTGCAGAAAATCCGCCGGATGCCGCGGACCAGAATCCGGATCGAACCATCCGGGAAATTCAACTCCTTGACCACCCGGACCAGCACTCCGATACCGGAATAACGCTTATCACGGTAATTGAACACCTTGAGCGTCACCTGTAGCGGCAGAGCACCGAGTTCCTCATCGCTCGGAAGCTCGGGAAACACCGCCAGAAGCCGTTCTGCCTTCATGGTCCGACGCAATGCACTCAGATTGGTTTCCCCATCCACCAGAAGGGGTGTCAGACTATAGGGAAAGATGATCGGCTCCCGCTGCAGGAATACCGGCGCAGTCTGCTCCGGCCGCTCCGTGCCGATGCCGACCACGGAAATTGTGGAAGAATCCGCCATGTTGTTGCGATCCATCTTTTTCAATGAGAATATCCGACTCGAAAATTTCTACTAAAATATCATGTTCCGGCTGGAAATGCAAATAATCCCGGCAATTCACACGTCAAGGAGAGAAGAACTTTCCGGATATGTGGACGCCTCGAGACAACGGGGATCGCCACGCTTCCCGGCCGGGGAAATAGACGCGCGGAACCGTCAGTTCCCGAGTGCCCGGACCCGTTCAAGCTGATCGATCAGACGTTCCCGGATATGCCCGAGCAGTTCAATCTGAAGTCCGATGGGAACCCTCAACGACCGCTGCTCGGAAATGATCCGATAGAGTTCCCCGGTCAACTCATTCAGGTCGGCCAGCGCCCGCTTGCCGAGACTGATCTTCAAAGCCCGTTCCCTGTTTTCATCGGTATCGACAAAATCGGCGGCTCTGGCAAGCAACTTCCCGTAAGCGCAACTGATGCCGAGACCGGGAAGTTCAAGATTGGAACGAAGTCTGGAGGCGGCAAGCGCATTCCACTCGGAAGCCAGACGATCGAGCTGCTCGACCACTTCGTCACCAGGACGCGGGGGACGCTGCCCCTCGCTCTCCTCGTCGTCCTCCTCATCCTCCGGCGGCCGCCAGGTGCGCAGCGAATCGGGAGAGGCCCCGGTCGGCACAAGGTCCGGCCGGGAGAGCAGAGAATTGAAGATCATATCCTCTTCTCCCGGCAGATCCAGACACCCGGGCAACTCCCGATAGTAGCAACTGATCCGACGTTCATCACGGCGGATTTCATGCTCCCAGCGGAACTCGTTCCAGTCGTCATGTGGTCCGGGGGGATCGATCATACTTCCAACGCTCCCTGATTTTCCTCAACGTATCGGCCTGCCGGCGTCAATGACGGGCAGCGGCAACATGCGCCGCCGCTTCTCCCCACAAGCCTTCGAGATTGTAGCGGCTGCGGGTTTCCGGCGTCATCAGGTGAATAATCACCGCGCCGAAGTCCAGAAGCAGCCAGCCGCTCTGGCTGTCGCCGCTCTCCGAGAGCGGGCGCCGGCCGTACTTCTCGCGCACCTGTCGCTCGATGAAACCGGCCATGGCCTGCAGCTGCGGATCCGAGTTCGCAGTTGCGATCACGAAATAATCGGCGATCGAGGAATTGGCGCCGACATCAAGTTTCACCACATCTTCGGCAAGCTTCTCCCCCGCACACTTCATACAGAACTCCGCCAGTTCGGCGGGATCCGTTTTCGGGCACTCACTCATGCACTTTCCTCCTTTGCGCCCCTGGGGGCATACAGATGATTCTTCCGGATATACTCCTCCACGGCTTCCGGCACCTCGTTATTAATATGCACGCATCCGATCTTTTTTGCCATCGTATTTCGCAGGTTCGTGGAAGATATTTCAAAAAAAACACCCGGAAGAATACCGGAATGAAGCCTGCAGGCAAGTTCCGGCGGCCAGTTCCGGTTCAACGTCGCGAGATCCGGCGTCTCCCCGTGACGGGGATAGGTCAGAATTTCATATTTTTCAGCAAGTTCCCGCGCCCGGTACCAGAGATGAAACGTCGCCAGAGTGTCGCCGCCGATCAGAAGCTGCACCGGCCGGCCGAGTTCGGCTTCAAGCGCGGCCAGAACATCAATGGTGTAGGATGGCTTCAACCGGAGTCTCCCCTCGATCTCCGAAACCGCCATTCCGGACTCCCCGGCGACGGCGAGACGGGTCATCTCAAGACGATCGGCATAGGAGGCACGCCGCCGGTTCGCCTTGTGTGGAGGCTCGAATGCGGGGACGAAGAGCACTTGTTCGGTACGCCCCGAGGCGAGCGCACCACGCGCAACCCCGAGATGCCCGACGTGCGGCGGATCGAAACTGCCGCCGAAAAAAGCCGTC
Source organism: uncultured Victivallis sp. (assembly GCA_944389895.1). Taxonomy (GTDB): domain Bacteria; phylum Verrucomicrobiota; class Lentisphaeria; order Victivallales; family Victivallaceae; genus Victivallis. The sequence goes on from CALXOA010000126.1 coordinate 9,425, forward strand.
TTTGCCATCCACACCCTCCGGTTCAGGGAATAACCTAAATGTTTTTTTCGAAAAATCAAATTCATATTTCGCCAAAATGTGGAAGAATACGGATTGACGCGAAGGCGAATCGGGGGTATAGTTTAACGGGAACAATTTTACGCGGGAGTTTTTCACGGTTATGGGATTTTCCGGTCAGTTTCTTCGTTCAGGGGCATTGCTGTTTCTGATTGCGGGCAGCATTCTGCTCTCCGGCTGCCGTTCCGACGTCTATTATCAGAACCGCGCAGTCGAGCGTGCCAGAAAATTTCTGCTCGCCAACGCGCCGGAACTCTCGGTGGAACAAATCTATTTCGTCAAATACAACAGTCCGATCCTGTTGACCGCCCCGATCCTGGATAAAAGGGGAAAAATCGAACGGGAGATGGTCACCGCCGAGCAACGGCAGATCTGTGTCACCTGGGCAATCCCCGGAATGGACAAATACTATCTTGTATTTGGAAGTTCTTCCGGCCGAATGGAATTCTGGTACCCGAACCGTTTGATCCGGAAAACCTTCCGGCAGTTCAGCCCCCCCCTGAATGCAGCGATGGAAACGGCGCGTAAATACGCATTGAACTATCTCTACGAAGATATGAGCGTGACCGAGTTCAACGAAGTCCGCTTCTATTTCCCCTATGTCATTGAAACAAAATTCGAATACGTGCTGGATCCAACCGGGAATGCCTCCCAGGAGGAGATCGACAAAGTCCGGACCGGATTGGAGAAGAAAACCCAGTACTCCCTGGTCTGGAAATTCCCGGAGCGCGGCGAAGCGATGGTTTTCTGCGGAGCATCGCAACCGGATCTGACCGGCTGGAACGTGAATTTCGCCGGCTGGGTTCCGTTTGAAGAGCTTGATGCGGAGACAATCGAGGTTGTACGTACTCCCGAGGATGCCACCACGCCGATCGAAGTACCGGACGAATCGGAAGAGGCAGCGGAGAAACGGGATTCCGTAACGGAACAGACGGAGAGCGCTGTGCAACCGGAAGAGGCGGCGGAAAAAGTGGATCCCGTAACGGAACAGACGGAGAGCGCCGTGCAACCGGAAGAGGCGGCGGAGAAACGGGATTCCGTAACGGAAAAGACGGAGACCGCCGCGCAACCGGAAGAGGCGGCGGAGAAAGAGGATGCCGTAACGGAAAAGACGGAGACCGGCGCGCA
>CALXOA010000127.1 GCA_944389895.1 uncultured Victivallis sp.
GCGCGAGCCCGTCCCTCAAACGCCGGGCGGCTTGCCGCGCCACCGTGACGGCACGGAACTTCTGAATGAACCCGCGGTAACCGGCGGCAACCCGGTGCTCTCCGGGGACAAGGTGCTCTTCAACGATATGCTTGGCAACACCTTGGGAGTGAAGGACCAGGACTCCTATCATCCGATCAAGATGACCGCCTTCGGCGAAAGCGACAACGTGGACGCCTTCTTCACCGGCAAGCCGCTTGAGGAATGTACCACGGTGGCAGACTGGTCCGGGGGAGGGGAATCGATCTATGCCGGATGCCCATGGCAGATTCAGGAAAGAGGACGGATTTCAATCTTGTAGATGGACGAGGTTGAGCTGCCGGCGTGGAATTGGATTCGGGTTGCGGCGTTCCCTTCCGGGAGAGAGAAATTACCTGAAGCAACATCTCGGGATTCCGGTTCCAATTGGAACATGAGTTCGCCGATCTCTACCTCGAGAGTCTCCGGGGCCATTCCTCGAACGGAGAGAGTATACTCCCCGGCTGCCAGAGAGATTCCGGACACACATGCCGTTTCGCCCCGCGCCAGCTGGAGGCGAATACGCGGTTGTTCCGGTTCGAAGCGTTCCGGGGAAATGAAAATGCTCTCCGCATCCGGTGCGGGCGGGAGCGGAACGAGTCCCGGAACGGGGAGCGTGCTGCCTGCAATCATGCCGTCCCCGAAATCATAGCAGAAGAGACCACTGCGGCCGATGAGGTGGCGCGCCCGGAAGAGATAGAGAGTGTGATCCGGCAGGCTGCGGTTCTCGTCAAGCATTCTGCGGAGTTCTCTTCGTTTGTTTTCCGGTCGGGGTTCGGGACGTGCGAAGCTGAAATCGCTGAGTGGAATCCCGTACTTCAACGCAAAATAGCCTGGCCCCAGCTCCTCCAGTCCCGGAGCCTGAAGAAAGACGAAGAGGCGTACATTCTCCGGCAAGCGTCCATGAATTGTTCCCGGACAGGATCGGGTGTCGGATCTGCGGCCGGATCCCGGAAACGTTCGAAAGTTTCCCGGATCATCGGATGAAGACCGAATCCCTGAAGGGCCAGCAGAATCGTCAGAATGATCATCCTCCGTTTCCGTGGCGTATTCCGTAGAACGGTGGCGGTTGCGAATAACATCAGCGCATACATCGGTACCCACATGAAACGGCCTGCCGCGCGGAAAATGTCACAGAGGCGAATCAGGGAGGCCGGCAAAGGGATTGTGTAAAGTACGTACTCATTCCACGTGACCTTGATGGAGAGCCCATAGAGGAAAAAGAGTACACAGATCAGAAGAAATGGGATGCGGAATCCTGCCGGTGTCAGCCGCCGGAAGTCGGAAGGTCTCCTTGTGACCCGCAGAAAACACGCGAGCAATACCATGACGAGCATCCCGGCGCCGAGAAACGCCAGGCCTTCATATTGGCCTGTGAGAATCGGCTGCCGCCTGAAGAGGGCATCCGGCTGCAGCGGATTGTAGAAAGTATTCAAATTGGCGCCGAACGAGCCGAACTTTCCTTCGCCGCGGCTGATTCCGTGGAATCCGCCGATTGCGAAGAAGAAAAGAGCCAGAAGGATTACATAAGCGGCTGCTCCGAACATCGGCCGGATACTGCGTCGTTGGTGGATCAGATGCAGCATCTGCCCCATGAAAAGTCCACAGATCATGGCGGCGAGGGTGGGATGGATTGCAATTGAAATGCAGCCGAGCACTACCCAGAGGATCAGTATTCGGCCCGGGGGTGTTTCCGGTTTCGTATAAAGCCAGATTGCAAACCCCGCGAGAATCGTCCACTGCGCCGCAAGCGATGTGTGATAAAACATCCGGAAGGAGAGCGCCGGTACGAAGAGGAAAAAGAGCGTTCCCGCGAGGCTCGGCAGGAGGTGGTTGGTGAATCGCCTCAGCAGAAGCGCCGCAAATCCCCCCTGCAGCAGAAAACAGCAGAATCCGAAGAGCCCGAAGTATTGAAACCGTTCCGGCAGGATGCTGCGGAACAGTTTGAACGGCAATGCGAAAAGCGGAATCGAATCCGTGAACACAATCGAGGCGTCATACGGGAAGGTGAGCTGATCTGTCAAACAGAACGGAAATTTCCACGGTGAGTTTCGAAACGCCATCCAACCGAGAAAATGCTGGTTCAGATCTCCCCCCTGCAACAACCATCCGATCCGTTCCGGCTCAAGTACGTGCCAGCCGAAACTGAGCAGGAATGCCGCGGCTCCGAGCACGGCTCCATAGAGGAATACCATTGCGCAGGAGTTGGATTTCAGTTTCGTCCGTCTGGGCTTCCGGGGGACGTTGTCAGGTTGTGTGGCATGAACGAACTCCGGATCCTTCTTCCAGCCTGAGAACAACTGGTGAAAAGTCCGGTTGCGACTGCCCCCGGCTCCGTTGCTGATACGGATCTGTGGCATGATAATGATGACTCTCCCCTCAACCTCTCTTGACTCTTCTGCACACGATCGAAAGCATATTGCGGGAGTGCGTACCGGCATGGTCCGAAACCTGCTCCGATCTTTTCGTCAGGAAACTCATGCGCCGGACGTCTTGCCCGAGATGTCGTGTGTCGCCGCATCCTGCCGACCATTGAGAATGGACACCAGCAATGGGACACGTTGGAGATTTCAGCCGCTTTGCGACGTGCAGAAAGAGATTCCCCGCAATTCATTCCCAAGAAGGTCTTCTGCAGGTCGCCCCATGCGTGCGATACGGCCGCGATGAAACGCCGCTCCTGCAGTTCCAGGCACAAGCGCATCTTTCCATTTCTGGAAAATAGTTTCGAAGTGGTCGAAATGCAAGTGGATTGTTCTTTTTTTCTGTTTCAAGTTACGGGCTACTCCACTCATCCGGCGGGATGTCTTTTCCCCTGTCCCGGCAATAACCCGGGGTGTGAAGAGAGGGAGACGGCTCTGGCACAACGGTGTACGTGGAAATTTTACAGGGGGGAGAAAAGCCGCCTCCGAGGTGGAGAGGAGGCGGCGTGGTATCTTTGAAAACTGCGGCGACTTCCACCGGTTGAGCGGGGAAGCGTGAGATATCGCTGCAGGGGTGGATCATGCGTTACCGATCCCAATAGAGCATCGGTTCACTCTCGCAACCGGTGTCGATTCTGAAGAAGCCGGAGTGCAGCGGCAGATAGGGATTCTCCACTTTGACCTTTGAGGCGTGGCTGTCGAGAAAGAGCACGACGCAGTTGCCGGAGTGTCTCGCTGCGGGACTGCCGTAACCGATGTCGCCCCATGACCACAGCTCGACTTGAAATCTCCAGTTGGTTTTTTCCAGATCCAGACCGCCGCCGGAGATGTTCTGCCAGGTGTCGGCCATCACGATTTTGCGTGAGGCGTTTCTGGCCTGGGAGAGCTTGTAAGAACTGCCGACGCCGGAAGGGCCGCGTACCATCGTCTCATTGCATCCGTAGTGGGAACTCAACGCGCTCGTCGGCCGCACGGTCATCGCGGGACAGTCGAGGAGGTTCTCTGAAACCAGTCCGGAGTTAACCAGGCATTGTGTGAATACGGGGGTAGTGTAACCGGCACTCCATTCGGGGGGCAGATAGCCGTTGTAGGTATCGGTGTAGAGTTGTATCGCACTGCCGACCTGTCGGATGTTGTTGAGGCAACGTGTCTGCTTTGCCGTGTCGCGTGCCCGGTTCAACGCCGGAAGCAGCATGGCCGCAAGGATTGCGATGATCGCAATAACAACCAGCAACTCGATGAGTGTGAACTTGAATTGTCTCATTTTCCCTTTCCTTTCTCAGGGTGAAATTTCAATGCTGTCATCGAATGAGGCGGAAGCACAAGCCGCAGCGGATTTTCCCGGTACTCCAGTTGTGATACTGTGGGCGGAAAGGCATCTGTGGCGGCGAAGTCCGGGCGATACAGCTCGCTTCGAATCACCCGGGCCGGGCCGAAGTTCCGGAGTTTCAACTCGACTTCGTTCTGTCGCAACCCCTTGTTGAATACAATGACGTTAAGTTCCCCCGCATCCGAGCGTGAAGCGAATGCCGTCAGCTCCTGATAACCGGGGGCGCTTCCCGGCATCCGGCAGGAGAGTTCCAGATTTCGGATTTCAAGTTTGCCGGACGCTTTCCCCCGCAGATTTTCAAATCGCAGCAGAAGTCGGCCTTTTTCAAAATCGGAGCGCACCTTGAAGGTTCCGACGAACGGGGTAAATTCCCGGGCGGCATCCTGTAGGTTGTAGATTGCCGTGGCGCTCCGTGTCGCCTCCCATCCGCGTGCGTCACTTGCTCCGAATCCGACATTCATGTAGGCACTGCCCTCTGCGGGAGTATAACGTGCCTCGAATTTGATGCCGACCAGAAATTCCCGGCCCGGCGGGACATCGGCGGGACGACTGAACTCCGCAAATTCAGGAAAGGCTTCCTTCGACAGATCGGCGACGGCGACTTCCAGTGCCGCGTCGCTGCGGAAATTCACGGCAAATACGGGGTTGGCCTTGAAGTTGTTCGGATAAAAGCCGTTGTGCCTGAATACTCCGAGATTCTTCTCCTCCCGGCGTTCCGTTCCCGCGGAGGGTTCTGCGCCGGGGGTGCCGGGCGCGTCTCCGAGCGGGGACCCGGTTACGGCAACATCAAGACCGCGCTCCCCGAGATGATCGGCCCAGAGTTCGAAATAGGGCAGGGTGGCTCTGCGGACAACGATGCCCCGGTTGCCGAGCTTAGCCCCGTATTGCGGCGTGGTATCGGTTGTGAACGCTCCCCAGTACCCGTTGGCAATCTGCCAGTAGGCAGCCTCTTCGATTGCGTGTTCCGGCTTCAGAAAGATCCGCAGAAAATCAGCAACGGTCAGTCCGGCGAAACTGGAGAAACGGTACTGTTTGGTGTTTTCGATGGCGTAGAGATTGAACTCCGTGACCGCGAGCGGCAGTTCCCTGCCGCACTGTTCACGGATCAGTTTCCGATAACGACCGAGGTTGTGTTCGAGCTGGTCGCCGAATCCCATCGCGGCTTTCAACGCGTCTTCCGGCGCGAGGCCGTCGACTCGCGGCCCGTAGATGTGAATGGTGACGAAATCGGCTTCGGCTCCGGCCAGTCGAAAGACTTTTTTATTCCAGTCGCAGGCATAGTCGCTGCCGGTTCCCGGAGGCGTGGCCAGCCCGAGGCGGATGTTCGGATCGACGGCTTTCATCGCACGGGAGACGGCGAGGAATGCCGCAGCATACTCCTCCGGGGTGAATTTTCTGGCGGGACGGCAGTTGTGGTTGCCGTGGTCGGATTCGTTGCCGAACTCGAAATAGCGGACCCCCCATGGTTCCGGATATCCCGCGCTCGCCCGCAACATGGCCTGCGGATATTCCGGACGTGCCGGGGCGTTCAGATACTCCACCAGTCCGGCCAGATGTTCGGGCAGTTGTTCCGCAGGCAGCACGTAATCGCTGCAGGTGATGATCGGTTCTGCCCCGACGGCCCGGCAGATCTGCAGAAATTCGTCAATCCCGCATTTCCATTCGCCGCGTTTGTCCTGCGGACCGGCCGCTTTTCGCCAGTCGAAATTGTGCACGAGACAACCGCCCGGATATCTCAGCATGCTGGTTTTGAGCGCCTTGAGTTTATCAACGATCACCGGTTGCGGCCTGTTTTTTTCCGGATCCCAGCACCCCGAGCCGTATTTGATGCCGTGCAGTTCCGGCGTGGGGGCGTCGACGGATTCCGTGTAGATGCCGCGTTCGTCAGCCATTTCTACTCCATGGCCGAAAATTTTTCGATTCACGGGGAAACCTTCCGCGGCGGCGTCGATCTCGATGACCGCGGCATGAAGGAGTCCTGAAAGTGTCAGGATTCCGGTCAGCAGGAAGAATTTTCTCATTGTTTCACCTCAGATTGTTCCGGCAGATAGGCGCCGTGTTCGCGGAGCTTCGCCCGCAGCGTAATTGGTTTGAGTTCCCGGAGCGTACATTTTGCTTTGACACACAGCGCGGCGGCGGTACCGGCCGCCATACCGGTGATGTAGCAGCCCGGAATCACCCGGATCGAAGCCATCACACTGCGATCGGTGCTGATGCAGCGCCCCGCAACCAGCAGATTGGTTGTATTCTTCGGCAACAGTGAGCGGTACGGGATTCCGTAGCTCTCACCGGGGCCGCACGAACCACGGTCAAACATCCGGCGATGTTTTTCCAGCGTCTCTTTCCCGGTATCGGAAGGATGGATATCTACCGGAAAGTTGTAACGGCCGATTTCATCGAAGAAGGAGGCCCGGTTGCAGTAATCTTCCAGATTGAGCTGATATTCCCCTGCGACCCGACGGCTTTCCCGGATCCCGAGAAGCGCTCCCGTTGAAGCGACTTCGGCTGATTGAAAACCGGCGATGTATTTCCGATAGAAGCGTTCATACTCCACGACGGTCCGGCGCGCTTCAATCAGACCGGCGGTGAGACTTTCCACATCGGTGGGATCCACCTGAAACACGTGGGAGATGTTTCCCGCTCCGGTCTCCGGCGTCGTCCGGAAGATCCCGGTGTGGTGCAGATCTTCCCGCGAAAGTTCGCCGCGCGAATAGGCAAGGTGGATCAACTCCAGAAGTTTCGGATCGGCATGGCTCCGGGCATCCGATTCCTCAAATGCCTGCCAATCGACACCACACCAGAGGGAACAGAGAGTCGCAGGCATCAGTTTCCCGTCATCGTCGCCGAGTTCCACCGCGGCTCCGGCTTCGAACGCGAGTCGGGCATCGCCCGTACAATCGATGAAAAAGGGGGCTTCCACCGCAAAAAGTCCTCCTGGAGAGGTGAATACGGCTGCCGTAATCGTTCCGTCATGGGTTTCGCAGCCGATCCATTCGGTGCGGTAGAGTACCTGTACTCCGGCCTCTTCGATCATCTGATCGTACACCAGTTTCAGAAGTTCCGCCGGAATCGCTTCATGACAGTCGAAATCGTAACGGTCGATGCAGCATTGCCGCAGACGGCGATAGATGGTTTCTCCGATTCCGCCGGCAAGAAAGTGGTGGCCGTCCGTGAACGGCATGAAAATCGGAACCAGAGCTGCGGTGCTCATCCCGCCGGGAAAACTCTGAGCCTCCAGCAGCAGCGTCCGTGCACCGGTGCGTGCGGCGGAAACTGCTGCCGCCACTCCGGCCGGCCCGGCGCCCACAACACAGAGATCCGGCGTATATTTGACCGGGATCCGGCGTTTGAAATCCAGGGTATTCATGGAAACAACCTTTCATTTTCTCTCTAAATATTATACCAGAAAAGAGCTCCTTGACAATGCATAAAAACAAAACTATAGTATACAGAAACAAAAAAAGAGGATGGAATGGTTGAAAAGTTTGTCAGAAAGGCGCTCGATGCGCTGAAACGGCAGTATGACTGCAGTCTTGCATTTCAGGATTACAGCGGGGAGCTGGTTGATCTGCTCTCCAGTGAATACTGTGTCCAGTTTCACGACAATCCGTTTTGCCGGTTATATGACCAGAGTGAGTTGAACTTTTACCGGAATTGTGTTGTCAGCGACAACGTTCAGTGGCGTTTTAAAAGCGGACGAACCACGGCGCTTCGGAAAATCTGCTGGGCTGGCGCTCTGGAACTGGTGTTCCCGATCCGGAAATTCAATCAGCTTGTCGGGGTGATATTCATCGGGCCGTTTCGCCCCGTGTCTCCGGACGGTACCTGGGGAATCTCGATTCGCGCCGCAGAGATACTGCGGGAAGAGATGGAAGACCATCTTGCCCTGCTGCCGGAAATCACCCGGGAGAAACTCGATACCGTTGAACTCTTCGGGGAACTGGTTGTCCGCGAACTCGGGCGGGAATTGGAGGAGGCACCCCAAAGTGTCTGCGGTCGTACCACCCGGGAGGAGCGGATCCGGCGTTTTTTCGACCACAACTTCCGCTCCGCCGTCCGCGTGGACGATCTTGCAAGGGAACTGCGACTGGGGCGTACCAGAACCGAACAGGTATTGAGGGAGAAATACGACATGACCTTCGCTGCCCTGCTGAACATGCACCGGATCGACGCCGCGGCAAATCGGCTTCACAATACCGATCTGACCATCGGAGAGATTGCGGAATTTGTAGGTTACAGGAGCGTGAATTACTTTCACCGCGTCTTTCTCCGGGTGATCGGAATGACTCCGGAGAGTTTCCGGCGTTCCCGCAGGCGTGTCGATCTGCTCAAGGCCGTCTATCGCCGGAAAACTCTTCCCTGATTTGACCGGCTGCGGACCGGCGACATCATTTTCGTGATGCGCAGGAGGATTTCAGCGCCGGGCCTCCCCTCCGGCGTACTCCCCGGATTCACAGGCACAGGTTGAATCACGTTCTCTCAAGCGATGTTTCCGCGGCGGTTCCCGGCCCCCAGATGCTCGAGCAGTTCCGGAATCCGCACTTCCGCACCGCAGACCACGGAGTCGGAGGCGCCGTAATAGAGCAGAATCCGGTCACCGTCGATGATCTGCCCGTTGGTGAAGATGCAGTTGCCGTAGAAGCCGTGCAGCTCATAGTCGGCCTCCGGTTCCATGAACGGTTCTTCCGAGCGGGCAAGGAGACGGGCTGGATCTTCTCGATCGAGCAGCAGACAGCCGAGTGCATAGCGTCCGGTCCGATCCGCTCCGTGGTAGATCTCAAGCCAGCCTGCATCGGTTTCGACCGGCGCGGCTCCGGCTCCGATCCGTTCGGCATCCCAGCAGCCCGGACGTGTCATGGCGACGCAGCGGTGATTTCCCCAGTGACGCAGATCGGGGGATTCCGCCAGATAGATGTGGTTTCCGCAGCAGGGATCGCTCGGGCGGTGAAGCAGATAACAGCGACCGTTGATTCTGCGCGGGAAAAGAGCGGCATCCTTGTTGGACAGTGGGAGGATGAGTTCTGTGGAGGTGAAGTTCTTCCAATCACGGGTACGGCGGCAGCCGACCGCGATTCCGGCGGGACCGACTGCGGTGAATGTGATCAGATATTCTCCATCGATCTGTTCGACCCGGGCGTCTTCAATACCGTAGGATTCGCAGGGGAGGGCGGGCATCAGGCGACAGCTGTAATCCGGGGTGAAACTCCGGCCGCCGTCACTGCTCCATGCGACCAGCAGGTGTGACATCGTCGTCAGAAGGAAGCGGTCGTTCCAGACGAAACAGCGTGCTTCGACCTTACGCAGATCGGGATCATCCTCGCGAATGCGGAAGATTGAAATTTTCCCGTATTCATCGAGAATCGGGGTGGCCAGAAAACCCGATTCCGGAACGGGCCTTTCTGCAACGCGCAGCAGCAGCCCGATCCGGTTCCCGAAACGGAATGCCCCGGGATTGAGGACGCAGGTGACTTCGAACTCCGGCCGCGACGGCTGGATGTCTGCGGGCGTTAAAAGCGGATTCTGAGAAAAACGGCGAATTGAAAGATTCATATTGTCCTTCCTTCCGTATGGAGTTTCATATTCGTTAATATAGTACGAACTCACGTCGAATGATAACTTTTTCTGTTTATTTTCCCCGGAATACCGCTTATGATTGAGCCGGAAAACAGGAATCCGTGCTGTCGTCTGACGGCAGCGCGACTCCCCCTCACTTCTCCGGAGAGAAACGCAGCAGTTGCGGTTTCAGGGGGTCCAGGGTGAGCTGCGGGTTGAAGGGCTGCTCCCCGATCAGGTCGAACCAGCTTCCTTTCCCCTCCAGCTGAATCCGGCGGGGCTTGAAGTTGTAGTTGACCAGATTGACCAGATAGTTTCCGTTGCCTTCCGGAACCACCCGGAAGA
>CALXOA010000128.1 GCA_944389895.1 uncultured Victivallis sp.
TGCACTACATTTTCCATGGCCTGTTTTCCTTTCTTTTGATTACGGTTTGGTCACTATAATCAATCAGAAAACAGGCCCTTTTTCAAGTGCCCTCTCTCAAAATGTGCGCAATTTTCCGGACGTTATCTCGGAAGATTCCGCCCCGCCCGCTCCGATGGAGGCAAAGCCGGCGGAGTCAACTCAGCGATAACACTTCCATGTGACGGACTTCACGCTGTCCCACATGCTTGAATTGATATCGATCTTCTTACGCGAACTGGTCGCGACCGGAATCGGCACATGCGTGAAGCGATCGTTCCAGTGGCCGATCACCACATCGGTGCGCCCGGCCATCGCGGCATGCACGGCATGCTGGGCGAGCATCTCGCAGAACACCGCGTCGGTGCCATGAGCCGGCAGACTTCGAATCAGATATGACGGATCAAAGTATTTCACACTGAGATCAAGTTTGATCTCCTTGCCCCATTCGGTAATCTTCTGCTGCAGAAATTCGCCGATGTTGTGGTGAAGGATGTTGCCGGATTTGTCGCGCTTGCCGGATTCCTCCTCAAACAGATGCTGCCCCGCGCCTTCCGAAACGATGATCACCGCATGTTTGCGCTCCCGAAGACGCCGTTCGAGGCTCGGAAGCAACGCATGTTCCCCCTCGTAGAGGCTGAAGGGATCCTCCGGCACCAGACAGTAGTTCACATGGGTATTCGCCAGCGTCGCATATGCCGCGATGAAACCGGAATCACGCCCCATCACGTGAATCAACCCGACGCCGTGCGGTGTGCCTTTCGCCTCGTTGTGGGCGGCCGAGATCACGGAATTGGTGGCGTAGACCGCCGTTTCGAAACCGAAGGTCTTGTCGATGAAATTGATGTCGTTGTCGATCGTCTTGGGAATGCCGACAACGCTGATGTTGAGTCCGCGCCGCTCAGCCTCCAGCACGATGTCATGCGCACAGCGCAACGTGCCGTCACCGCCGATGCAGAAAAGAATCTTGATGTTCATACGCTTGAGCGTTTCAACCATCACTTTCTCATCCTGCCGGCCGCGCGAACTGCCGAGCACGGTGCCGCCGATCTCGTGAATGCTGTCCACAGAGTCCGGGGTCAACATCATCGGCTCGTAACCGTAAGAGGGAATCAACCCCTGATACCCGTAACGGATGCCGAAGACGATCGGTACGTTGTACCGCAGCATCAGAGTGCGGGTCAACCCCTTTATCACGTCGTTGAGGCCCGGGCAGAGACCCCCGCCGTCAGAATCGCCGCATGGGTCCAGGCCGGATCATGGTAGATTTTCGCCCGCGGGCCGGCCTGTTCAAAAGAGCTGATCCGGCCGCTTTTCTGATATTCGTCGAGGACTTCATGAGAGTCCTTCCCGTAAATGACATTCGCCTCGTCGGGAATGAATCCAATCCCCTGCAACGGCGAATCGATGGTGGTTTCACCGAGATGTTTGACGGAAAGATCCGGTATCGTCATTTTTCATTCACTCCATAGTCGTGGATCGGAGAATACGGGACAAAGCATCCTCCGTACGTGTGAATCCATAAAATACCACCGTTTCGGGTGAAATTCAAACTTCACGTCACAGCTCCGGCTTGATTTTCCCCCTGCCCGGTTTTATATTGTATCCACGGGAAACGGTTCCGGTGCCGGCCGGGAAACAAGTGATACGGGAGTTTTCAGATGTTCAGATTCTTGCCCCTCTGCCTGTGCATGTTCGGCGTGGCGGCCGCCATGCTGCCGCTCCGGGCCGAGACCGTCGCCTTCCGGGGCGGCGATCTTTTTGCCGCCGAACTCTCTACGGTGAAACCCGACGTGATCCAGGAGAACAAGTACGCCTTCACGGAGAATTTCGACAACAAAATCTATGCCGCGCTGGTTCTCAAGGTCGCGTCCGGACGAGCGTTGAGCATCTACGATTATTCGATCCAGGCGTTCGGAACGGTCTACCCATGTGTCGCGATCCGGACGGGAAACGGCAAATTCAACGCCGCCGACTGGGAGATCCGCAATCCGTCCGGGTCGACGTTCTACACACTGCTCTTCGTCCTCGACGCCAGACAGGTGGGCCTCAAGCAGGTCGAACAGCTGGAACTGCGGAGTAATTTTCCCCCTCCCGAGCGTGAGCTTCAGACCATCGCCCTGAAAAACCTCGGCAATCACCCCTTCACTGCGCCCGGGTCGATTCCGGCGACAGGCATCATGCAGGCCGCCCGATGAACACGATCCGCCAGCCGGAATTTCTGCCGACAACCCGCGCGGAGATGGAGCAAGCCGGCTATGAAGAACTCGATATCCTTCTGATCACCGGTGATTGTTACGTTGATCACCCTTCATTCGGTGTTTCGATTATCGGACGCTGGTTGACCAGCTTCGGCTGGCGGGTCGGTCTGATCGCCCAGCCGGACTGGACGAATCCGGATGCGCTGAAAATCATGGGCCGGCCGCGCATCGGTTGCGGCGTCACCAGCGGCAATATGGATTCCATGGTCAACATCTATACCGTCGGTCGCCGTCGCCGCAGAGATGACTGCTTCAGCGAGAACGGTGAACCCGGTCACCGGCCGCCTCATGCGCTGACGGTTTACGCCCAGCAGGTGCGGCAGGCGTTTCCGGGACTCAAGGTGATGGTCGGAGGACTTGAAGCGAGTTTCCGCCGGGTCGCCCATTACGATTACTGGCAGGACAAACTCCGCCCCTCCGTGCTCCTCGATTCCAAGGCGGACATTCTGGTCTACGGCATGGGCGAACGGCCGACACCGGAAGTGTTCCGGCGATTTGAGAACGACCTTCCGCTCGACGGAATCCGTGGCACCGCCCGGTTGCTCGGAAAAAAGGCGGCAGAGGAGTTTCAGGCCAGCGACCGCTATCTTGAACTGCCGAGCTATGAGGAAACCCTGCGCAACCGCGATGCATTGATGACCATTCAGAAAGAACTTGAAGCCGAAATGAACCCCTTCGGCGGACGCGGCCTGTTGCAACGTTACGGCGACCGGCTGCTGGTCATCGAACCGCCGCCGGAGCCGCTTGACTCCGCAGAGCTGGATCGAGTTCACGAACTGCCCTACGCGCGCCGACCGCACCCGAAATATCAAGGCAGGATTCCAGCCTACGAGACAATCAAGGATTCGATTCAGGCGGTACGCGGTTGTCCCGGGGGCTGCGCCTTCTGCGGACTGGTCGCCCATCAGGGGCGGCATGTGATGAGTCGCAGTGAGGACTCCATTCTGCGCGAACTTGACACAATTGCCAGGCAGCCCTTCTTCAGGGGGACCATCAGCGACGTCGGCGGCGCCGCGGGCAACATCTATCAGAGCCATTACAACTTTGAACGGTGCGCGAAGTGCCGCCGGTCCAGTTGTCTCTTTCCGGTCCCGTGTTCCAATTACGTCTGTACCGGCCTTGAAATGCTGCACCTGCTGCGGCGGATGCGCATGCATCCCAAAGTCAAACACCTCTACATCAACTCAGGCATCAGGCTCGATCTGGCGTTGCGCCAGCCGGAATTGCTGCGGGAGATCATCCAGCACCACGTCTCCGGGCACATGAAGGTCGCACCGGAACATCTCGACCCGCATGTGCTCAAATTGATGCGCAAGAGTTCCGCGGAAGAGTTCTACCGCTTCATGGAGGTCTTTGAAAAGCTCAGCCGAGAGGCAGGTAAGGAGCAGTATCTGATCCCCCTGTTCATCTCGAACTTTCCCGGCTGCACCGAAAAGGAGATGAAAACGGTCGACGATTTCCTCAACAGGCACAAGTGGAGCCTTCAACAGGTTCAGGATTACATCCCGCTGCCGATGACGATGGGGGCGGCGATGTATTACACCGGCAAGGCTCCGGACGGAACCCCGATTCATGTCAACCGCGGTCTCGCCGAACGACGGCCGCAGATCGGCGTGCTGAAGAAACGCCGCTCCGGAAATGCAAGGGAGTCCGATCCGGCTACCCGCTGCTGGGAAAAGAACTTCCACCGCAGCAACCATCCGCCGCGCCGGGGAGGCAAACAGCGTCCTTCCGGAGATGGAGCGTAATTGCGATGCCCGGAGCCTCGCCCCGTTTTCTTCTCCTCTCCGGCACATTGGCGCTCCTGCTCACGGTAACTGCGGGAACCACGCTCTTTCTGAAGATGTTGCGGAATAATTGCGACGTGATCACAGTAAATCACGTCGAACTGCCGGCAGCCCCCGATTACCCGGAACTGCGTGTCGCGCTGCTCTCGGATCTGCATGTCCGCCCGGAACAACGGGCACTGGAGCGACTGGAGGAGATCGTTCGACGAACCAATGCGGAACACCCCGACCTGATTCTGCTGGCCGGGGATTTCGTCGCGGGGCATCTGGAGCGGCACGCCGCTTCGCCCGATGAGATCGCCCGAAGGCTCGGCGCTCTCCGCGCACCGCTCGGAGTCTACGCGGTCCTCGGCAACCACGACCACTGGCAGCGGCCGGAACGAATCGCCGCCGCATTGGAAAACGCCGGAATCACGATGCTGGAGAATCGCGCGGCCCTGCTGGTCGACAACCGCACCGGAACCCTCTTCTCCCTGGCGGGTGCGACCGACGGTCACCGCAACCAGAATCCGGACTGGAACGATCTGTTACCCTATCCCGGCCTTCCCGTGTTGCTGCTGACCCATACACCGGATATCCTGGCCACCCTGCCGCCGGGAAGGATCATCGCTTTTGCCGGCCATACCCACGGTGGTCAGATTGTGCTGCCGCTCTTCGGACCGCCGATCCTGCCGTCGAAGTACGGTCGCCGGTACGCCTCCGGCACGGTTCAGGAGAACGGCAATACGATTTTCATCACAACCGGACTCGGCACCAGTCTGCTGCCGTTGCGCCTCAACTGTCCCCCGGAAATCGCGCTGCTCGAATTGCGTCGCTGAAAGCCGCCGGGGACCGGCGGCTTTCCTGCCCGGACACTACAGCAACCGGGCGGCGAGTGCGGAAAGTTCGCTGCGTTCGCTGCGGGCCAGCGTGACATGCCCGAAGACATTCTGCCCCTTCATCCGCTCCACGGTGTAGCTCAGGCCGTTTCCGGAGGCATCAAGGTAGGGATTGTCGATCTGGTGCGGATCGCCGGTCAACACCATTTTGGTGTCTTCGCCGCAACGGCTGATGATTGTCTTGACTTCGTGCGGCGTCAGATTCTGCGCTTCGTCGACGATCACATACTGACGCGGAATGCTCCGCCCTCGGATATAGGTCAATGCCTCCAGCTCCAGCTTATGCGAATTGATCAACCCCTCGGTCGAATAGCGTGACGAACTGCTCTTGGCAGGTTTCGCCGTCTCCCCGCCGAACAGGAAATCGAGATTGTCGAAAATCGGCTGCATCCAGCTCGACAACTTCGCGCCCTTGTCTCCGGGCAGATAGCCGATATCCTTGCCCAGCGGAATGATCGGCCGCGATACAAGGATCCGGTCGTAACGTTTCTCATTGAGCACCGCCTGCATCGCCGCCGCCAGCGCCAGCAATGTCTTTCCTGTACCGGCGCCGCCGACAAGCGTAACGAGCTTGACCTCCGGATCGAGCAGGAGATCCAGCGCCATGCGCTGCTCCTTGTTGCGTGGACTTACATTCCAGACATTGTCTGTGCGGGAGCGGTCGAGCAATTTGAGCTGCCCGTCGGCGTGACTGCGCACCAGCGCGCTGTGTTTCGCATTCCCTTCGGCCGCCAGTACGCAGAACTCATTCGGCAGCAGATGCAGCGCCTCCGCCGGGAATGTCCCCTCTCGATAGAGAAGATCCAGTTTCTCCTGAGAAATTTCGCGCTCGCGAAAACCGGTGTAGAGCGTATCAGACTCCACCTTGCCACGCTCAAAATCCATCACCCGCAACCCGAGCGAATCAGCCTTGAGCCGCAGATTGATGTCCTTGCTGATGAACACCACGTGACGCCCCTGCGTGTGGAGCCCGTAGGCGACACGAAGAATCCGGTTGTCGGGAGAATCAAGCTGAAGTTCGCCGCCGAACACCCGGTTGACCCCCGCCGCCACCGCCTCGGATTCCAGCTCGGCAGCAGTCAACACGAAAAGTTTTCCGGTTGCAGCCGGAGAGATATGGGAGAGCGGAACGCCGACCCGAAGCTGACCGGTCTTCGGCAGCTCCGCCTTGCGGAGCCGGTCGAGATGCCGGATCACCTGCCGGGCGTTGCGGCCGAGTTCGTCAGAGTTCTTCTTGAACTTGTCGAGCTCTTCAACCACCGCCATCGGAATCACGACATCGTTGTCCTTGAACGACTCGATGCTCTGCGCACTGTGCAGCAGAACATTGGTATCCAGTACAAAAGCCTTGATTGTCATATGCGTACCTCCCCCTTCATTGCGGCTGCGGAACAAATTTCGCCGACCGCAGCCTCTCCCAGTTTGCACACCGATCCAGCCGACAGATGCGCCGCCTCCTCAGAAACCGGCGGGTGTGCTGTTGATCGGGTCGGCCTTCGCCCGGACACCGGTACCGGAGGCCTGCATCGTCCGTTTACTCACAAAAATGGGGAATACGGTACTGTCGACGGAATTGACGGTGACGTTGATGACCCGTGTCGCGCCCTGCCGTTTCGCTTCCAGCGTCAACAGACTCATCACATTCTCGACGGTAGGTGTATCGCGGAAGATCGAGGACTTCCCGTCTCCCATCGCGCTGCCGGCGAAAACCGGTAACCCGAGAAAGTAGTACCCCGGAATCTCAACGAAGGTCTGACAGACCGCCTTGTCGTTCGCGGTACCGATGCCGACCGCATTGAACTTCTGAGTGGAATCCACCGTTGTGCAACCGGAGAAAACGAGACCGGCCAGCACCGCCGCAGGAATTGCAAGAAAAGCTTTTTTCATGGGAAACATCCTTTCACTGTTGTTCTTTCAAATGTTTAAGCGCCTTTGCGCCGATATCACGACGACAGAAACCACCATCGAAATGGATCAGATCAACCGCCTCATAGGCTTTGCGGATCGCCTCTTCGATCGACCTGCCGCGCGCCGAAACGCCGAGAACCCGTCCGCCGGTATTGACAATCTCATTGTCACGAAAACCGGTTCCGGCATGGAACACCACAGCACCGGTCGCAGCCGCCGCTTCAAGCCCGGAAATCGGATGATTCCGATCGATCGCGCCTGGATATCCCCCGGAGGCGAGAACCACCGACACCGCCGGCTCTTCAGACCAGGAGAGCTTCGCCTCGGCCAGCCGCCCCTCCGCAACTTTGCGGAGCACATCAAACCAATCCCCTTCAAAACGGCGCATCACCGGCTGGATTTCAGGATCTCCGAAGCGTACGTTGAACTCAAGAACCTTCGGCATTCCGTCGGTGATCATGATCCCGACGAAGATCACACCTCTGAAATCAAGCTTTTCCGCCTGGATCCCGGCCAGAAAGGGCTTCAGGATCTCGCGATCGATCCGCTCCCATACAGCATCGGTAACCACCGGAGCGGGAGAGTACGCGCCCATTCCGCCGGTATTCGGCCCCCGATCATCATCGAAGACACGTTTATGATCCTGCGATGACACCAGCGGCACGATCGTCCTTCCGTCGGTGAGCGCAAGGATCGAGGCCTCTTCCCCGACCAGGCACTCCTCGACGACCACCCGGGTTCCCGCCTTGCCGAAAGCTCCGGCAAAACAGCCGGCCAGAAATTCAAGTGCCGACTTCTCATCCGGAGCAACCAGAACCCCCTTCCCCGCGGCAAGACCGTCGGCCTTGATCACAATTCCCCGCGCCCCCGCGGCGAACTCGTCACGGATATACTTCGCCGCCTCCGCCTCGGAAGTAAACGTTGCGGAGCGCGCGGTGGGAATGCCGTACTTCACCATGAATTTTTTCGCAAAATCCTTGCTCCCCTCCAGCTGTGCGGCCTGACGATCCGGCCCGAACACCAAAAGGCCATGGCGCCGGAACACATCTACAATACCATCGCAAAGCGGCGCCTCGGGCCCGACGACCGTAAGATCAACCGCGTTATCGCGGGCGAAAGCGGCAAGTTTCTCCAGTTCGTCGACCTTGATCGGAACGCATTCCGCGTCAGCGGCGATTCCGGCGTTACCGGGAGCGCAATAGACTTTTTCAACCTCGGGACTTTGTTTCAACTGCCACACCAGCGCGTGTTCGCGCCCGCCGGAACCGACGACCAGAACCTTCATTCATTTTCTCCATACTGTCAGGCGGCCCGGAAAAAAACGGAAACCGCTTGCATTATTTCCTGTTCGACATTACTATAACAATAACCCCAAAATGGAAAAGTTAAAGCTGTACCCGATGGAAAATCGCGACGAAATACTGAAATTGGACGATGCGGAGCTTTCCGCACGTTGTGAACTGGAGTTTTTCAAGGGCACCGGAAACGGCGGCCAGAAACGCAACAAGACCTCCACTGCCGCACGGGTTCGACTGATCGGCACCGATTTCGTCGCGAGCGACTGTACCGAACGCAGTCAGCATCGCAACCGGGCGCTGGCCCTCGCAAAACTGCGCATGAAGATCGCACTGACGATACGGAAGTTTCCGGCGGAACCGCCGGAACGCTTCGACTGTGCCCCGGCCCATCCGGACTATCCTTTGACCGTGGCCCGGCTCCTCGATGTACTTGCCGAAGCAGGTTTCGATCATCGGCCGGCCGCGGAAAAGCTCGGAGTTTCACCGACGGCGCTGGTGAAGCGACTGGCACGCGATCCGGAGCTCTGGAACGCGGTCAACGAAGAACGGCGCACCGCCGGTCGACCGCCGTTGCGCCGCCCATGAAAAAGGACAACCAACCGGAAAAGAGGAAAGCTATGGAAATACCCGGGATTCATCATGAAAAACTGCGCGTACGCCACCGGGAGGCGGATCGTAACGGCAATTTAAAACTTTCAAGCTGGTTCGACTTTCTGCAGGAGGCCGCGGCCAATCACGCCGCCAGACTCGGTGTCGGTCTCGGAGCACTGCAGAAGAGCGGAGAACTCTGGGTGCTTTCGCGCCTGAAACTCGGAATCCGCCGTTATCCCGCCATTGGGGAAGAGCTCACGGTTGAAACCTATCCCAGCGGATTCAACCGCCTCTTCGCCAATCGGCAGTTCCGGATTTCCGATGTGAACGGAGAGACGGTTGCGGTTGCCTCCAGCGCATGGCTGCTGCTTTCGGCGGAGAAGCTCCGCCCGATCCGTCCCGACACGCTTCCGGTCACCTGGCCGGACAATCGGAGCCTGCCCACATACTACCCGCTTGCCGACAAGATCCCCCAGCGGGAACTTCCGGAGGATTTCACCGTATCGGTCCGACCGAGCATGGAGGATGTCAACGGCCATCTGAACAACGCTGAATATGCCGGGCTGGTACAGGATTTCGCGGCCGGCCGCCTCGGAGTCTCCCCGCTGTTCGAGACGGTGGAACTGCATTTCCTGGCGGCCGTGCGCGCTCCCGGGACACTGGCCGTGGGCGGAGAAATCAACGGAGGAGAACTGTTTGTCGAGGGACGCACCTCCTCCGGAAACATAAGCTTCGCCGCCCGGGCCCGTTTTCATGTTCAGGCGACGAACACACCCTGCACCAGCACCATATAAGCCACCGTACCGGCGAAAATGGACAGAAGCGGATTCCGGCGCCAGAGGTGCAGCAGCACCACCAGAATACCGGCCAGCAACTCCGGCAGACCGTACGGCCAGCCGAGAACATGGACATCCTTGACACAGTAAACCACCAGCATCGCAATTGCCGCCGGAGAAACAACCCTGCCGAGATAGAGCACCAGCTCCGGCGGTTGTTTCCCGCGGCCGAAGAGCAGAAACGGGAATGCGCGGATCAGAAACGTGACCAGCGCCATCACCAAAATCATCTCCAGGCTGTGAGCAACCATCACCCCTCCGCTTCCGCTTTTCCGGCGGTTCCGCCATCCAATCGGCGACGCAGCAACAGCAGCAGACCGATGATCAGAAACATCGCCGGCAACAACATATTCCGGGCGTCGCAGAGCCACAAGGCCACAAGAGTAGCGGCAGCCCCGATTGCGGCGGGAATGCGGTTCGACTTCACCATGCACTGTTCCGTCAGAATCACAAGGAAAAGCGCGGTCATCGCGAAATCAATTCCGCGGGTATCAAATTCAAGCAACGTCCCAGCCACGGCTCCGGCCACGCTGCCGACGATCCAGTAGAGATGGTCGAAGAAACCGATCAGAAACATGAACTCTCCACGTTCCACTTCCGCCGGGCGCTCGTCCTGCACCTGAAGCGCATAGGTCTCGTCGGTCAGAGTGAAGATCATGTAGAAGCGTTTGAGGCCACACTTGCGGAAAGGTTCAATCAGCGAAAGCCCGTAGACACCGTAACGGATGTTGATCAACAGCGACATTACCGCCGTTTCGAGCAAAGGCAGACCGGCCGAAAGCATTCCGACTGCGGCGAACTGCAGACTCCCGGACAGAATCGTCACGCTCATCAGCAACGCCCACCATGGAGAAAATCCCGCCTTATTCAGCAGAATGCCGAAAGCGGCCCCCATCGCGGTGTAACCCATCAGCACAGGCAGCGACACCACAAACGCCGCCTTCACTCCTTTACTGGTCATTCCGGAATCTTTCCGTCCCTGCGGGATCCACCCGCAACGACATCACCACGCGCGCCCCGAGGATCCCATCGGGAAAGCTCCTTCTGGAAGTCGGAAGCGGGAGACTGAAAATGCCATCAAGACCGCTTTTCCGAGAGAAGTTTGTTCACTCCGGCCAGCTTCACACAAACGCAGAGCAACTCCATCGCCTTCTGAAGCTCTTCGCAGGTTGGATAGGTCGGGGCGATCCGGATGTTGCGGTCGCGTGGATCTCTGTGATAGGGGAAAGTTGCACCGGCACCGGTGAGCACCACCCCGGCTCTCTTTGCCAGGGCGACCGTCTCTTTCGCACAATGATCGAGAGTGTCGAGCGACACGAAATAACCGCCTTTCGGCTCACTCCAGGAAGCCAGACCGGTACCGCCGAGTTCGCGCCGCAACGTATCGAGCACAATATCGAACTTCGGCCGCAACTCCTCCGCCATCAGACGCATATGCGCCTTGACCCCTTCGGCGCTCTTCAGATAGCGCACGGTTCGCAACTGATTGAGCTTATCGTGCCCAATAGTCTGCGCACTCATGTGCCGCCGAACCTCCTTGAGGTTGTTCACACTGGTCGCGACCAGCGCGATGCCGGCACCGGGGAAAGTGATCTTCGATGTCGAGAAGAAGTAGAATACCCGATCCGGATTACCGTGCTCCTCACATGCCCGGAAGATGTCCTTGAGGCGGCACTCCTCGTAGATGTGATGAACACCGTAAGCGTTGTCCCAGAAAATCCGGAAGTCCGGTGCGGCGGTTTTCATTGCGGCAAGCCGGTCAACGACCCGGTCGCTGTAACAGACTCCCTGCGGATTCGAATAGAGCGGCACACACCAGATCCCCTTGATCGACTCGTCTTCCGCGACAAGTTTCTCAACCAGATCCATATCGGGCCCTTCTTCGGTCATCGGCACCGTAATCATTTCGATGCCGATGTCCTCACAGATCCCGAAGTGACGATCGTAACCGGGACTCGGGCAGAGAAAACGCACTGTTTCAAGTTTCCGCCACGGCGTATGCCCGCCGGTACCGAACACATAGAGGCGCATTACCGCGTCGTACATCAGATTCAAGCTGGAATTTCCGCCGACGATGATCCGGTCATAGTCAATTCCGAGCAGATCAGAGAAGAGACGGCGTGCCTCGGGAATCCCGTCAAAACCACCGTAATTGCGGGCATCCATCCCGTCGCTGGTCACATAGGTGTCGAGTTTGTCGAGTACCCCATTGGTCAGATCGAGTTGCGAACCGGAGGGTTTTCCGCGGGACATGTCCAGTTTCAGGTTCTGTGCCAGATAACCGGCGTATTCACGATCGAGCTGTTCCCTGATCTCCTGCAGTTCCTCGCTGGAACACTTCGCAATATCGCGTACCATGATGACTCCTAAAAATTATGCGATAACCACTGCCGTCGCCGCTTTGCGTTCCGTTGTTTTACAACCCGCGCTTCAAGATAATAAAAGATTAATATATCATTTTTCCAATCAGTTTGCAACTCATGACAACCGACGCAATACGCTTTTTTCCATTTTTTTCGTTTCCGCTCCCTTTCCCCACCGGAGTTCAACTTACCGGATTTGCAAATACTGAAAAACGTGCTATTTTAATAAAAATTCTCAAAGTCGAGGGTTTGTCCCGGGACGGAGAGTCTATTGAAATATGGATCGTTCTGAGTTGTCGAGGGGAAGAAAGATCTGCCCCGGAACCGAAGGCGTGACGAAAAGCCGGATGCGTTTTTTTTCAGGCTCATCCCCCGGCACGCCCTGCATGAACGGCAAGGAGCGTTCCGGGGTTTTTATTTGGACGGAGAACGGAGCCTATGGAGAATCGTATCGCACTGGTCGGCATCATTGTGGAGGACATCGCAGCGGCCGAAGAAATCAATCGGATTCTGCACGGTTATGTCGACTACATTGTCGGACGGATGGGAATCCCCTATCGGAAACAGAACGTCTGCATCATCAGCGTGGTGGTCGATGCTCCCGCCGACGTGACCAGTTCGCTCACCGGCAAGCTCGGCATGGTTGAAGGAGTCAGCGTAAAGACCGTATATTCAAAGAAACAGTAACGGCAGGACGGCAGGATCAACAGCTCTCCGGCCCGCCCACCGATACAGAAAACCAGGGGAACAGAAATATGTACAATCCGAAATCCTCCATCGCAACGGAATTTATCGACGACGATGAAATCAAGGCCACTCTCGCCTATGCGAAAGAGAACAAATCCAATCGCGAACTTGTCGATTCGATTCTGGAAAAGGCCCGAAGCTGCAAGGGATTGAGCCATCGTGAAGCGGCGGTGCTGCTGGAATGTGACCTTCCCGATGAAACCGAAAAAATGTTTGCCCTCGCGCGGGAGATCAAACAGAAATTCTACGGAAACCGGATCGTGATGTTCGCACCGCTTTACCTGTCGAACTACTGTATCAACGGTTGCACTTACTGCCCCTACCACCGCAGCAACACCCATATCCGGCGCAAGAAACTCACCCAGGAGGAAATTGCAGCCGAAGTGATCGCTCTGCAGGATATGGGCCACAAACGGCTTGCGCTGGAAACCGGCGAAGATCCCAAAAACAATCCGATCGAATATGTGCTCGAAAGCATCAAGACGATCTACGGCATCAAACACCGGAACGGTGCGATTCGCCGCGTCAACGTGAACATCGCCGCCACCACCGTCGAGAATTACCGTAAGCTCAAGGAAGCAGGCATCGGCACTTACATCCTGTTCCAGGAAACCTACAACAAGAAGGCCTACGAGGAGCTGCATCCGACCGGTCCGAAGCATGATTACGCCTACCATACCGAGGCGATGGACCGGGCGATGGAAGGGGGCATTGATGATGTCGGCTGCGGCGTGCTCTTCGGCTTGAATCTCTATCGGTATGACTTTGTCGGGTTATTGATGCATGCGGAACATCTGGAAGCGGCTCATGGGGTCGGTCCCCATACGATCAGCGTGCCGCGCATCCGGCCCGCCGACGACATCGACCCGAAAAATTTCTCAAATGCGATTTCCGACGACGTCTTTGAAAAAATCGTCGCCATTCTCCGCATCGCGGTGCCGTATACCGGGTTGATCATTTCAACCAGGGAATCGAAGGCGGCGCGCGAACGGGTGCTGAACCTCGGGGTCTCCCAGATTTCCGGTGCCTCACGAACCAGTGTCGGCGGCTATGCCGTGCCGGAAGCCGAGGAGGAGAACTCCGCACAGTTCGACGTGAACGACAATCGCACGCTCGATGAAGTGGTCAACTGGCTGCTGGAACTCGGTTACATTCCGAGTTTCTGTACCGCCTGTTATCGCGAGGGAAGAACCGGAGACCGCTTCATGCGGCTGGTCAAGTCCGGTCAGATCGCCAACTGCTGTCAACCCAACGCCCTGATGACACTCAAGGAGTATCTTGAGGATTACGCTTCACCCGACACCCGCAGAAAGGGAGAAGCGGTCATCGCCGCAGAGATTCCGCGTATTCCCAATGAGAAGGTGCGGGCCATCGCCACGGAATATCTGCGCGAACTTCATGACGGAAAACGCGATTTCAGATTCTGAACGACGGAGAATGGGAAGCGGCGGCGGATCACACCGCCCCCTCCCCTTCCCGAGGCTGATTTGCGACGGTACTGCGAAGAAGTTCCGCAACTCCGGAATGGTTCGTGACCGTCGCAGTCAGGGAAACATCATCCCATTTTCACTGGTGGAGGAGATAACATGGCACCGGCGGAAGGAAAAGCGGAAATACTGGTCCCGGCAGTGGTCGGGATCCCCGGTATCGACAGTCAGCACGAAGCGCTCTACGGTTATCTGAATGATTTCATCCGGCTCAATCTGGAAAAGGCTCCGGAGCGGCAGAAGGTTCGCGAATCTTTCGACCGCCTGGTCAACTACACGCTCTCCCATTTCGATGATGAGGAGTTCTTCATGCGTTCCATCCATTATCCCGACTTTGAACGGCACGCGGAACTGCACCGCAATCTGCGCGAGGCGGTGGATGAGTACAGCGGAAGATTCGAAACCGAAACCAATCTGTGCCGGTTCACCGGCGAAATTGTCGAGTTTCTGAAATACTGGCTGAAACACCACATTTTCATCGAGGATACCCGAATCGCCCGGTTCTACCGGGGAGAACGCCCCGACGCCGATTGAAATTCCGGAATGGTGGGCCGGTGCGCTTCAACGTGTCGGCCCCATCAGAGCCAGCCATTCTCCGGTACCGGAAAGAACCATCTGAACCGCCACCGCGGCGACGATCAGCCCGGTAATCCGGATCAACGGGCCTGTCAGATGAAGTACGTGAAGCAGCCGGTTCACCGGCATGGAGAACAACATCAGCAGAAAGTTGACTGCAATCGACATCGTCAGGCCGATCAAAGTGAACAGGATCCCGGATTCCGCGGCCGAGGAGATCGCGATGGTGATGGTTCCCGGTCCGGCGATCAGCGGTGCGGCCAGCGGCACGATTGAAAGTTCGTTGAAATCCTGGCGCATGTCGTTCTCGCGCTTCTGAAAGAAACGCCCTTCGCGCATTGCCGTCCAGCCGATGATGAAAAGCACCAGGCCGCCGGTGATCCGCAGCGCGTACAGATCGATGCGGAACACCACCTTCAGGACGAACTGCCCGACCAGAGCGAACACCACCAGCATCAACAGTGCCGCAACCGATGATTTCCAGGAAAGTTCAAATATCTGTTTCTGCGTCAACGGAGGTTCATAAGTGGCGAGAAACAACACCTTGCTGGCCGGATTCAGCAATGCCAGCAGATAGAGCGTATTTTCCAGAATCTTCAACCAGTCGAGCGACATCTTCTCCTCCAACGGGTGTGGCGTTCTTCTCTTTCAGAAAATCCCCTCCCCTTTTCGTCGGGGAGAACCGTTCCCACATATGAGGAATGCAGATTTTCAGCGTCCCGGTGCCGCTCTGACCGCGTCGACGGTCTGTGCACCGTAAAACTTCGCGACGGCGGCTCCGCAGGTCGTGCCGCGATCCTTGAAACTGCCGGTCGGGTTCTCACCCTCATGCTTGAGCGGAACATGTTTCAACACCGTATTTCTCTGCCCGGCAGGAATCCCGGAGCACCGTGGGGTTCCCCCACCCCATCTCCGGAGAGATCGCGGGCAAGCTCGAGAATCCCGCCGCAGTCGCAATGGTAAGGAATTTCACCGACATCATAGTTTCTGCGACAACGGACGCATTCAAGATGAACATCCGGTCGCTCCATGATCGTTTCCATTTATTCTGAATTGAAGTTGCACATTTAATTTACACCCGATCATCTTTTTTGAAAGCATCGCCTCCCGGGAAAATGGTAAAATCAGTGTTTCTGACGCTGTTTTTCCGGAAAATGTGACAAATTCTCCTGCAGGGGTGTGATAATTTCAAAAAAGGCATTATATTATAAAAGGGAGAAGGAAGAGTAAACATTCTTCCGGTCTTGAATTATGCAGAAAATCATGTTGAGCGGCAAGATTCATTGCGCGCGCCTGACCGCGTGCCTGCTCGATTACGAGGGAAGTCTGGAGATTGATCCGGACCTTCTCGCCGAGGCGGGAATCCTGCCTTATGAGAAAATCCTGGTGGTCAACCGTACCAATGGAGAGCGGCTTGAAACCTATGCGATTCCGGGGCGTCCCGGCAGCAGGGTGTTCTGCCTGAACGGGCCGGCCGCCCACAAGGGGAAAGTCGGTGATGTCATCACGGTCATGGCCTTTTCCATCTGTTCCGAAGAGGAAGCGGCGAAAATCGCCCCGACGGTGATCGTCCTCGACGAGAATAACGAAATCATCATGCGCAAGGGCCGGGTCTGCGCGTAGACCTCCGGGCCGCTGGAAACACGCCGGAGACGGTCGGGTGAAGGAAAAGAAACAGAGTTGTGCCGCCGGACAGGTCGCGACTGAGTTTGTGATTATGCTGGTGCTGGCAGCAGTGCTCGCAGGAGCGTTGTTGACACTTTTTGTCGCATTTTCCGCAAACGGGCGTCGCTTGATCGAACTGGTTGGTTTCAATCTGCCGTAGTCTGAAAAATCGGGAAAGGTGCCGCTTTTAAGCTCTTCAACAAGGGAGATCAAAGGATGAAAAAAGTTCAGAAGAGAGTGCGCCGCGGGCAGCGCGGACAGGCGTTGATCGAGTATGTGATCCTGATCGCGGTTGTCGCACTGACTTCACTGTTCGTACTCGGCATGTTCAGCGACCGGCTGCGGGAGATGATCACCGGAATCACCGTGACGCTCGGCGGAGAAGAGGATTCCACCGCCGACAAGAAGAGCATCGACATCATTCAGGAACTCGATCAGACCGGCGTACAGTAAGACTCCGACACAATGTACCCGTGAAAAATCCACACCTCAGGCCCGGGGTGTGGATTTTCGGTTTCATCAAGACATTCCCGGCGGGCGGACACAAATCCACAGAACCGTGCAAACCGTCTTTTCTCCCTGCAGTTCATGGATCAATCTGCCTCCGGAACTCCATCGGGATTCAGAAGCG
This sequence comes from uncultured Victivallis sp., assembly GCA_944389895.1. Lineage (GTDB taxonomy): Bacteria > Verrucomicrobiota > Lentisphaeria > Victivallales > Victivallaceae > Victivallis. Next base: position 17,047 of record CALXOA010000128.1, read on the forward strand.
CGTTGATCATGGCGAAATAGTGATCATCCGGCACATACTCCGGCACGCTGTTTCCGGTGCCAAGCGCATAACCGCCGCGTGTACGGGTTCGTTCCAGCATTGCGACGACACGTTCCTGTATCTCCCGTTCCGTCCTGCGGCATATGAAATCGACGTCGATCCCGCCCAGAATTGCAATCCGGCTGTGGTATCGCTCATAAGCCTCCTCCACCGGCAGGATGTTATCTTCCCAGGAGTGTTTCGCATCAAATCGGCAGACTTCAATGATATCCTCCATCAGCGATTCAAGACGGCCGCAGGAGTGTAGAATCGCCGGTTTCCCGTTCCGGTGAATCGCCTCGACCATCTTCCGGTGCCATGGAATAATATAGTGCCGCATCGCCGCGGGACTGAGCATCGGCTGCGAATGAAATCCCCAGTCGTCATTCACAATGCACGCCCCCACTGCGGGGTCGGATGAGGCGATTTCATAATAGCGCAACAGACGCGAACCGATTTTTTCCGCCACCAGCTCCACCCATTCCGGATCATCGGCGAGCGCATAGCAGAGGTTGTCAAAACCGATCAGCCGGATCATGTTCTCCAACATTCCATCCGGCCCGTAGACAATCAGCTTCATCCCGGGCGCCATGCAGGCGGCGGCCTCCTTCATATAGCCGAAGTCATAGACCTCCTCCACCTCCATCCACCGGTACTTCAGCTCCGCGGCACGATCGGCGAAAGCGGGAGCTTCGTTCATGGAGCAGCTCGCAGCCTGAGTCTGGCGCGGATGAGGAAACAGCCCCGGAGCGGCGAGAATCGTTGCATAATCGTAACCGGCATTCCGGTAGGCCGCAATATGCATCAGATGCTCCGGGACAACTTCCCCCTCCGTCAATTTGCGATGCAACCGCTGATTCAAGAAAAATTCAAACAGCGTCGGCCGGTCCGGTACCTTGCGCGCCAATACTTTCAATAAGTTGTTGAAATCCGGCTCACGTTTTTCCTTCGCCGTTCCCGCACAATTCGTCATACCCCTCATCTCCATTCAGTCTCATGTAGAACGTCTCCGGCCTTCTTTCTACCGCATTCTCCCGCAGAGATGGAAAAACGATCGGAATCGCGTCTTTTTTTTCCCCTGCGGGAGAAACGGATACAGACACAATGCCGATCGTTTTTGATTCCGAACATCAGATTGGTCGGGGGACCACTTCACCTCCATCGCTGACGGCAGCCTCAGGCGAACAACTTCCCCGAAACGCTCCCTCCCCGGCGGAAGGGAACGTGAGACGGCTCAGGACTCCTCATCCTCCTCGAACTCTTCATCCTCGAAGTCGAGATCGTCGAACTCCTCGTCGAGATCGTCGAACTCCTCATCGTCGAACTCGGAGTCGTCGAAATCCTCGTCCTCGTCCAGATCTCCGAAGATATCCTGTTCGTTGAGATCGTCGAGATCGTTTTCATCCTCATCCTCACCGAGGAAGGAAGAGGTGGCGCTGATGACGGAACCGCACTCGGGGCAGCACCCGTCTTCCGCCTCGATAGCGCTTTCGCTGACTTCTATATTGCAATAAGGACAAATCGTAGCCATGGATACCTCCCGTTCCTGGTTGCGCCGCTTTCAAACAATCGGTACTATATTGATTGTTTGTAAATTGTCAAATCTTTTTCGGATAAAAATATCGAAAATGTCAATTCCCCGGGAGATCTCCGCGGATTCCCGGGGGGAGTTCGATTTCCGGCTGCAATATCCCGGCCACGGCGAACCTTATCGACCACGCCCGAAAATCTCTGCGAGCATGCCCTCGGGAACCTTCGGAGTCCGATCATAATTGTAGAGACCGTTCTGCTCCTGTTCCACATCGGTCAACTGGGTGTAGCAGTAACCGGAGAGCTCCGGCATGCTCAGCATCAGATCCACCTGTTCGCGGATCTTCGCACAGAGTTCCTCCGGTGACTTGAGGTCGAGTCCGTGATACCCCCAGGTGTTCTCGGCGAATTTCGCCCGCTCCGGCGGAATGTACATGAATCCGCCGAACTCATCATTGATATACGGCTGACCGGCGTATTCACATTCGATTTTCGGATCGGCCCGCCAGACACCGCCGTCGGCCGGCGCCAGATCGCGAGCCAGCTCCTCCGCATCTTTCCGGTAGAGATGAACCGTCCAGAGATCGGTCTTGACATGGCGATATCCGCTCACATCATTGACCGGGCGGGTCGGGTCGATCTGCCGCGTCAGATCATACACTTCGCGAATGATGCGCCGATAAAAATCAGGATCATCCGAAACGTAAGTCTCATTCAGCGGAGTCCACGCGATGATCGACGGGTGATTGGCGTCGCGATCGACGACTTCACGCCACTCATGCAGAAAATTGAAAACGCCGAGCATCTGACTTGCATCAGCGTGATAACACCAGGTGAGTCCCCAGCTTGCGGATTCGCCCCAGGTCAGGTATCCGAGCCGGTCGGCATGGTAATGGAACCGCTCCTCAAATACCTTCTGGTGGAGCCGCGCGGCGTTGAATCCGGCCGCCATCGACAACCGGATGTCGCGAACGAGATCCTCATCGGAAGGAGCTGTCCACACCCCATCCGGATAAAACCCCTGATCGAGCACCATCCGCAGAAACAGCGGTTCATTGTTCAGGAACAATCGTTTCCCCTCGATATGAATCTTGCGCAATCCACCGTAGCTCTCCACATGGTCGATCGCGACACCGGCCGGATCGATCACTTCGAAAACAATGTTGTAGAGGAAGGGATCGGCAGGACTCCAGGCGTGCGGCTCCGGCACAGCAATCCGGCAGGAGACGCCATCGGCGGCAGGAATCGTCGTGCCGGCAACCTCGACCGCACCGTCCAAAATCCGGATGCGGAGCGAATTGCCGGACCCGACGGAGTAAAATTCCGGCGTGAAGCAGAAACTGCCGCTGTCGAAATCGGGAACGATCCGGCATTTGCGCAATCCGGCCATGGCGACCGCTTCGAGCCAGACGGTCTGCCAGATCCCGGTGACGCGGGTATAGCTGCAGCCGGCTGAATGGAAACGGCTGCTCTGCTTGCCGCCGGGCTGCTGCCCGCCGCGAAGCTCATCTCTCACGGAAACCACCAGATTGGCGGACTTTCCGGGAGCGACAAAGTCCGTGATATCAATTTCAAACGAGGAACCTCCGCCCTCATGGTTCCCGGCAAATCGGCCGTCGATGAAGATCTTTGCCGCGTAGTCGACCGCACCGAAATGGAGAAGAATCCGCCTGCCGGCCCACGCCGCCGGAATTTCAATTTCCCTCTGATAGAACATACTCTCGATGAAATCAGTATGTCCGACACCGGAAAGGCGGCTCTCGGGGCAGAATGGAACGGTGATTCTGCCGGAAAAACCGGTTGAGTTCTGCCACCCCTGCTCAAGACCGGAACGGCCGGGATCCAAAGCGAAGCTCCACTCGCCGTTGAGATTGATCCAGTCTGGACGGAAAAACTGCATTCTCGGGTGCTCCGGACGCGGAATACTCATTCCAAAATCTCCTGTAAATCTATTTTGCGTACAACCAGCGATTTGAAACATGGATAATCTATCACTTTTTTTCAATCAGCCAATGTTTCAAGTGATCAAAAAGATGTGCAATGTTATCATTGCAGCGGTTCCGACTTGATTTCCGTGCCGATATCCTCTATATTTCCGGCTGCAATCCAGAATCAGGAGCCAGGAACATCATGCCCGACACCATCGCACGTTTTCAGGAACCTCTCACCGGCGAAACCGTCCGCTGTACCCTCTGCCCGCGCAGCTGCGTCATAGCGGAGGGGAAGAGCGGATTCTGCAGAGTGCGCGTCAATCGCGGCGGAGTTCTGTTTGCCGAAACCTGGGGAAAGCCTGCGGCGCTGCAGGTCGATCCGATCGAAAAGAAGCCCCTCGCATTCTTCCTGCCGGGGAGCCGGACTTTCTCCATCGGGACCTTCGGCTGCAATCTCGGCTGCCGATTCTGTCAGAATGATGAACTCTCCCGCAACGGATATGCAACGGCGCAGCAGCATCCGCCGGTAACACCGGAAGAACTGGTCGAACTGGCCCGGCGATATGATTGCCCTTCAATCGCCTCCACCTATAATGAACCGACGGTGTTTTTCGAATACCTCGCCGACACGGCGAAACTTGCCCGGGTCGCCGGGTTGAAAACAGTGCTGGTCTCCAACGGCTTCATCGCACCGGAAGCGGCACGCGAACTCTATCGTCTGATCGATGCGGCCAACATCGATGTGAAGGCCTTCGACGACTCCTTCTACCGGACACTCTGCGACGGAACCCTCGCCCCGGTGCTGACGGCATGTGAAATTTTCCGAAATGAATGCGGCGGCCATCTGGAACTGACCAATCTGATCATCCCGGACCGTAACGACGCTCCGGAAAAGATCCATGCGCTTCTCGACTGGGTGGAGGAGAAACTGGGCAGAGACACGCCGATTCACTTCAGCGCTTATTTTCCGGCCGGAGGCTACCACGAGAGTCCGCCGACCCCGGCCGAAACGCTTTTTCGAATCCGCGAGCAGGCGATCGCGCGGGGCTTCTCCCGAATCAGACTCGGCAATCTTCGTTGATCCGGCCGCGCCCTGCAAATTCTCGGCGATATTCGAGCGGCGACAGGCGGAATCGCGCCTTGAAGAGCCTAGAGAAATAGAAACAGTTGCAGAATCCCGCGTCTTCCGCAATCCGGCCAACCGGTTCGGAAGTATCCACCAGCCGGGCAGCGGCAAACTGCAGGCGGCACTGGATCAGAAACTGCTGCGGAGGCAATCCGGCCACCGTTCTGAAAAGCCTTCGAAAGTGCGCCGTCGTCAAGTTGCGCCGGGCCGCCTCGCAATTGAAATCCCATGTTTTTTCGGGATGACGACGCACCTCCTCGACCAGCCGGCGAAAGTAGTTTTCCTGAAACGCGGGAACGGCGGGAACCGAGGCAGGCATCTCATGAAGCAGCAGCAGCAATTCCTCGTAGAGCAGTACCGCACGCGCCGGAACCACCGGCTCCGTGCACCGCAGCAACGAAATGATCCGCAGCATCGTTTCGAGGAAGCGCTCCGGGTTGCCAATCCGGATCAGTGGATGCACGTTGTCGATCGGCAGGAGTCCGCTCGAGATATATCGATCGACCCGTTCCCCATAGGAACAGATGAAGTTGTGATGGCGCGTCTCCCCCGGAAACGAACCGTATTCAAAAAAAGCCCCGGGATTGGTGATGAATGCCCATGGGCCCTCGCATTCGAAACGCTCGCCGTGATTGACCCGCAACCAGAAACGTCCGGAGTGGTTGTACTGGATCCCGTAATAGATCGGTACATGGTGGGACTCACCGCTGTGCTCCGGAGTGGAAACGTAATGGCTGAAATAGTGGCCGTCGAAAAAGTTCATGCCGCGACCCGATTGTTTGTTTTGTATAAAAAGTGGTTCTTTTTCTCTATTTTAAAAACCGATTTTTCAGGTATAATTATAACAATGACAAAAATATTCTCAATCGACAAAAAATCAAGGTCCCAGAACGATGAAAAATCTGAAACTCGGTTATCTTGCGATCTCCAAGGCCAGCTGGATGACACCGAAGATCGAGGCAATCGCCGCGGAAACATTCGCCAACCTCCAGACACTCGACGCCGAAATCATCTACCACGGAGTCACCACCACGGAAGCGGAGGGAATCGAACGTGCCGAAGCAATGAAGGCCGCCGGAGTGGATGCAGTCGTGATGCATTTTGTAACTTTCCCGGTAGGTGCAATCGTTCCGGCGGTTGCTCAACGGCTCGACGTACCCTTTCTGCTGCTCGCCAATCCGGAAAAGCCCGGCCCTGGCCGGATGTGGGAACAGAACTCCTTCTGCGGAGCCAACATGGCTGCCCACGGCATGAACCGGTTGCGCAAAAAATACAGTTACACCATGGCGGCGCCAGAAAACACGGCGGCGGCGCTGCGGGTGCCGCTCGCGGCACTCCGGGCTCTGATTTCCCTTCGTGGGCTGCGGGTCGGTCTGGCAGGCGGCAGGGTTCCCGGATTCTATACTTCAAACTTCGATGAACTTCAACTGCGCCGCGAGCTTGGCGTAACCGTCGAAGTGCTGGATCTGCTCGAAGTGGTCGAAACCGCCCGCCGGTTGACTGCCGAGGAACTCGCGGAGGCACGCAGGGTGGTCGCCGCAAGCGCGGCCGGAGTCAACGCAGTCCCGGAAGCCGAACTTGAACTTGCGGCACAACTTTACGGCGCCTTCCGCCGGATTGCGGAAAAATACACGCTTTCAAGTTACGCGGTACGCTGCTGGCCGGAACTCTCCGATTTCTTCGGTATCGCGCCCTGCGCGGTACTCGGCATGCTTTCCAACACCGGATTGCCGACCAGTTGCGAAGGCGATGTGACCGGTGCGGTCACCATGAAACTGCTGCACGCTCTCGCCGGGCGCGAAATCCCTTTCTTCGTCGACCTGATCAGTTACGACTCCGCAACCAATACCGGTGTGGTCTGGCACTGCGGTGCCGCCCCGACCGGACTCTGCCGCAACTACGAAGAGACGGAGTTGAGGCTGCATATGCGTGTCGACGGCGGAGACAAAAAGGGGATCACCAATGACTTCTCTCTGAAACCGGGGCGGGTCACCGTCGCCAAGCTCGATACGGATGCCGACGGCGGAATGCGTATGCTGATTGCGCCCGGAACCGCGCTCGACACGGAACCATTCATCCGCGGCAATCCGTTGAACATTCATTTCGACGGCTCCGTTCCGCTGCTGATCGACACGATCATGAAGCGAGGCTTTGAACACCATTACGCAGTCATACATGCCGACGTCAAGGCGGAACTGTTGCAGTTCTGCGAGTGGACCGGAATAGAACCGGTGGTTGTCGGTTGACGGAAAGACGAGAAGGATTCGAAATGCATCATTTTAAAATTGCGGCCCAGCTTTACAGCTTTCGCGACTATATCGGAACCCCGGCCGGTGTGCGTGACACCTTCCGGCGTCTGAAAGCGATCGGCTATCATGCGGTCCAGCTCTCCGGAGCCATCGCTCCGATGCCGGAACGGGATCTGGTTGCCATGCTGGAGGATTCGGGACTCGTCGCGCCGACCAGCCATGACAATCAGGCGGCGATCATCAACGACACCCGGCGTGTGATCGACCGGCTGCTGGCGCTCGGTTGCCGTCACACCGCCTACCCCTATCCGCACCGGATGCCGACCGGCATCGGCGAAACCATCGCGCTCGCCGAGGAACTCAACGCGGCCGCGGAGAAATTCCGGGCCGCGGGAATCACCCTCGCCTATCACAACCACTCCGTCGAATTTGCGAAATTCGAAGGCCGCCTGATGCTCGATCTGATCTATGAAAATGCGCCGTTGCTTGAAGGGGAGATCGACACCTACTGGGTACAGAAGGGAGGCGGCTCTCCGACGGCATGGATCGACCGGCTTTCCGGACGCATGAAGGTGCTGCATATCAAAGATTACGGAATGAAACCCGGCGGAGACTGTTCCGCCTCGGTGATGATGCCGGTCGGGAGCGGCAACCTCAACTGGCCGGAAATATTCGCCGCGGCGGAACGTTCCGGCGTTGAGTGGTGTGTGGTCGAGCATGATGGTGATGTGGTCGGCGACGTCTTCGACTCCTTCGCTTCGAGCCTGCGGTTTCTGAAACAGAATTTCCCGGGAGAAGAGCAATGAGGAAGATCAACGTCACCATCTGGAACGAATTTATTCACGAAGCGGCTCCCGATGCCGCGGGAGAGTACATCCGCCGGATCTATCCGGAGGGGATTCACTCTTTTCTCAAGCAGAAGCTCGCGGCCGACGACCTCACAATCCGGACCGCAACTCTCAACCAGCCGGAACAGGGTCTCCCCGACTCCGTTCTGAAAACTACCGATGTTTTGCTCTGGTGGGGCCACTGCGCCCATGATCGGGTAGACGACGCGCTGGTCGAGCGGATTCATCAGCGCGTACTCGACGGCATGGGAGTGATCGTACTTCACTCCGGCCATCTGTCGAAGATCTTCCGCCGCCTGATGGGAACCCGCTGCCGCCTGCGCTGGCGGGAGGTGGGAGAAAAGGAGCGGCTCTGGGTTGTCGCGCCGGGCCATCCGATCGTGGCGGGGGTGCCGGAAACCTTCACGCTTCCCCACTCCGAAATGTACGGAGAGCGTTTCGATATTCCCGATGACGGGAAAATCATCTTCATGTCCTGGTTCGAGGGAGGAAACGTATTCCGCAGCGGAGTCGCCTTCCGGCGCGACAGCGGCAAAGTGTTCTATTTCTCCCCGGGGCACGAAACCTATCCGATCTATCACGATCCCAATATATTGCGGATACTCTCCAACGCGATCCGCTGGGCGGCTTCCGAACTTCAGCCGCCCCGCGTCACACCGACGCCGGAACCGCATGAACCGATCACGACGGAAAATCCGTTGAAAGATCTCGACCCGGAGTTGATTCACGGAAAACGCTGACTCTATAAAAAAGGAGCATGAAAATGTCCAGAAAAATCAAAGTCGGAATCCTCGGCCTCGGCCGTGCCGGCCGCAACATGCAGACCCCGGAAATCGCCTTCTATCCCGACAAATTCGAAATCGTCGCCGCCGCCGATCACGCCGCCGACCGCAGGGAGAACCTGCCGGACGCCCTGCGGAACGCGAAACTTTACGCTTCCTGCGAAGAGCTGGTCGCCGACCCGGACGTCGAACTGGTCGCCATCGCGCTGCGCCATCAGGACCACACCCCCTGGGCGATTCGCGCTCTGGAAGCGGGGAAATTCGTCAGCATCGATAAACCGCTCGCAGTCAACTATCAGCAGATTCTGGAACTGAAAGCGGTCGCGGATCGTCATCCCGGACGCCTCTTTCCCCGCCAGAACCGGCGGTTCGAAGCTCCGTTTCAGAAAGCGCTGCAACTGCTCGAGACCGGTGTACTCGGCAAACTGTCGCTCTTCAAGCTTTACCGCAGTTGCGGCTACTGCCGCCGCAACGACTGGATGACGATGACCGAATTTGCCGGCGGATTACTGACCAACTGGGGCCCCCACATCATCGACCAGGCGCTGCGCTACCTCGATGCTCCGGTTATCGACGTATGGGCGGACCTGCGTTCGGTAATCAGCATCGGCGACGGCGACGATCAGATGAAAATCCTGTTGCGCGCCGCCAACGGCCGCGTAGCCGATATTGAAATCTCCGGTACACAGACCATGCCGGGGCGCGAACTTGAAATCCGCGGGGAACGAGGTACGCTTGTCTACGACCCGAGCCTCGATCCGGGCCATATCGTGATGCGTTACGTCGACCCGGTACACAAGTTCAACCGGCTCGAACCCCATCGTGAAAACCCGCCGCTGGCTTACGGAAACTTCGACGAGACGCTGACCTTCATCGACCAGAAGGTGGAAATTCCGGAAATACCGAGCGCCGTGATCTGGAGCCACATCTACGACAGCATCGTCAATGGAATCCCCTTCCCGATCAAGCTTGAAGAGAGCATGGAAGTCGTGCGCATTACCGATCTCGTCTTCGAAAAAAGCGGGTTCCGGCCGACTGACAAATTCGCCGCGCAGGCTTGAAACCGCGCCGTGTTTCAAGCGGGGGAGCCGTCCCGTCTTTCCCACCGGAACGGCGGAACGGCTTCCTGTGTTTCCCTGTTTTACTGCCCGTCCCGACCGGACACGGAACAGACTTTACCGGGATTCAGAATCCCGGTCGGATCGAATACTTTTTTGATTCCGGCCATCAATTCGATCAGATCCGGGCCGAGCGATTCGGCAAGGTAAGGCTGCTTGACGAAACCGATGCCGTGTTCCCCGGAAACCTGTCCGCCAAATTCACGCGCCTTATCGTAAAGTTCCTGGAAGACGGCACCGAGGGTCCGTTTCCACGCAGCCTCATCGAGCTCGTCGCGCAATACGTAAATGTGCAGATTCCCGTCCCCGGCGTGACCGAAGGAGCGGATGCGGATCCGGTGTTTCTCCTCCAGCGACGCTGAAAACTTGATGAAGTCCGCAACCCGGCGCCGCGGAACCACCACGTCGCACTCATCCATTTCCGTGGTGGAACTTTTGATCGCTTCGAGAAATGCGCCGCGCGCCTTCCAGATCGACTCGTTGCGTTCCGGCGTGTTCGAGATCAGGACGTCGAGTGCGCCGTTGTCGATGCAGATCCGCGCGACATTGTCGTAGGCCGCTTCAATCTCCCCGGTACTGTTGCCGTCGAAAGTCAGCAGAAGATACGCGTCGGAACTCTTGTCCGGGTAGGAGCGCCCGAGGAACTCCTCCGCGGCCAGAATCACCGATCGCTCCATGAACTCCACCGCGGTCGGAACGGATTTCGACTTGATGATCAGCGGCACCGTTTCAATCGCCTGCGCCAGTGTCGGAAACGGGACCAGCAGACTGATCGCCCGCCGCGGCAGCGGAATCAGCCGCAGCGTCGCCCGGGTGACGATTCCAAGGGTTCCCTCGGAGCCGACAATCAGATTGAGCAGACTGTAGCCGGAACTGTTTTTCACCACTTTTCCGCCGAGCTCGATCACCCGTCCGTCCGCGAGCACCACCTCGAGCCCGCGCACATAGTCGCGGGTCACACCATACTTGACTGCGCGCATTCCACCGGCATTGGTACTGATGTTGCCGCCGATTGTCGCGGATTTCTCCCCCGGATCGGGAGGATAGAAGAGCCCTAACGGCTCCACCAGCGCGGCAATCTCCATCAGAAGAACACCGGGCTCAAGGGTCAGCGTCAGGTTCTCCTCATCGATTTCGAGCACCCGGTTCATCTTCGAAAGATCGAGCATGATGCCGCCGGCACGGGCGACCGCCCCGCCGACCAGACCGGTTCCCTGCCCGCGCGGAGTGACCGGAATATGATGTGTGAAGGCGAATCGCATTACAGCCGATACCTCGGCGGTGGAACGGGCGCGAACCAGCGCCTCGGGACGGCACCGGAGACCGGCAAGCTCATCATGGCAGAAATCATCATGTATTTCCGCGGCGGGAATCACTTCTGCAGCAAGCCGGCTGAGTTCAGCGGTCAGTTCCGGAGTCAATTTCGTATATTCCATGTTACAGGGAACCTCCCTTTTCGATCAGCTTTTCCAGATCGGGAATGATTTCGTAAAGATCTCCGACGATTCCGATATGGGCAAGATTGAAAATCGGCGCGGCCGGATCGGTATTGATCGCCACGATCCGTTCGGAACCCTTCATGCCGGCCGCGAACTGAACCGATCCGGAAATACCGCAGCAGATAATCAGTTTCGGTGCAACCGTCCGCCCGGACAACCCGATCTGGCGGCGGTGATCGAGCCAGCCGTTTTCGATCAGGCAGCGAGTTCCTGCGAGCTGGCCGTTCAGCCTGGAAGCGAGCCGCCGGAACATCTCGAGATCTTCGGCACGGCGGACACCGCGCCCGACCGCGACGATCACCTCGGCTTCCTCGATGCCGACTTCGGGAGATTTCGGTTCGACGTCGATCACCCGGATAACACTTTCAAGTTTCTCCGGAGCGATCCGGCATTCGACGATCTCCCCCCGCGGGGAAGCGACAGGCTCCGGCAGCGCGAAGATCTTGTAACGCACCGTTGCAAACTGCGGCCGGTGGTGTGGCGTATTGATGTGAGCCATGATATTGCCGCCGAAAGCGGGACGGATCTGTTCGAGATCGGAGTTTTCCTTGATATCCAGCACGGTGCAATCGGCGGTAAGCCCGGTACGGAACCGGGCGGCAAGACGTGGAGCCAGCGTGCGTCCGATCGGTGTGCCGCCGGCGAGAATCACCGCCGGATGATTGTTGCGGATGAAATCCTCCACCGCCGCCGCGTAGGGTTCAATCCGGAAATTCTCCAGCGCCGGGGCGTCGTAGACAAATACCCTGTCGGCCCCGAAGGCGATCAACTCCCGGGCCGCCTCGCCGACCCGGTATCCCGGCAGAACCGCCAGCACCTCATGCCCGACCCGGGCCGCAAGTTCACGCGCCTTGCCGAGCAACTCCAGGGAGACCGGGTGAAGCCGTCCGCCGGAAATCTCGGCGTATACCGCAATGCCGCGCCACTTCGATTTGTCTACCGCGGTACGCGGTGTATCCTCAAAGGTAACCGCACCGCCGGTATCGCGTTTCAAACAGAGCCGGCACATCCGGCAACTGCCGTTGATGACGATCTTCCCATCCACATACTCCATCGCACCGAAGGGACAGATTTCGACGATCTCCCGCGCCCGCTCCGGGGTCAGATTCGCCATGTTGACAACGATTCGCGCCATAGCTCACCTCGGCTGCTGCAGAAATTTATGGGTGAAGAGGTACTCCCCGAGTCGCCGCGCAATTTCCGCAGCCGGTCCATCCCAGCGCTCCCGCATTCCATCCGTTTCGGGGGGGAAAATCCGGATCACCTGCGTCGGGGACCCGTTGAGTCCGTAATGCTTTTCATCGGAATCCGGCAGATCGGCCAGCGAAAGCTTCCTGATCGGCAGTTCCGCCGTCGCCAGCTTGAGCCGGTAGGAGGGAAGCCGGGGTTCGCCGATGCTCTTCTCGACACAGATCAGCGCCGGCAACGGCAGTGCAACCGTCTGAAGCTCCAGAGGCAGATCGCAGACGAGGGTAAGCTCCGCGCGATTCGCCCTGACCACGCGGACTACATTCGCAACGTGCGGTATTCCCAGAAATTCCGCCAGTTCCGCCCCGACCTGCGCCGTGTCGCCGTCGGTGGTCTGTCGGCCGCAGATCACGAGGTCGAACGGCCCTGCCGCCCGCAGCGCCTGGCTGATCGCATAGCTTGTTGCGAGCACATCGGCACCGGCAAACCGGCGGTCGGAAACCAACACTGCGTCATCGGCCCCCATCATGAAGGCTTCACGCAGAATCGCCTCCGCCTGCGGTGGCCCCATGGTCAGGGCAACCACTTCCGCGCCGAGCTCCTCCTTGAGCCGGAGTGCCGTTTCCAGCGCATAGAGGTCATATGGATTGAGCTTGGATTCGACGCCGTCACGCTTGAGCGTACCGGTTTCGGGATCGACTTCCACCTGCGTCGTCCCCGGAACCTGTTTGATGCAGACTGCTATTTTCATACCTGGTTCCCTGATCTCTCCCGTTTGCCGGCAGCGGTCCCCCGGGATTCGTCGACCGCTTCCTTTCCCTGAAAAAAATATCACCGCTGGCGGGGAAAAACAACCCCTTCATATGATAATATTCTGATAATAATATGATACGATTCTGAAAAATGATCAAACCGTCGCCGCCAATCCGGTTTGACTTGGATCATCTTTCATGATATAATAAAACATGTTTTTCTCAACAGTGCAAGAGCGATTTCAGATCTGAATGGAAAGAATGCGTTTTCTGGCATCTACCCTCGACCGGACCATTGAGTGCGGTTGCGGGCTCAGTCATCATGTCGCGACGCGACAGATTTTCGTCGGCGCCGGCGCTCTTGCCCGTCTGCCCAGACTTCTGGCGGATCTGGGACTCTCCGGGCGCGGCCTGATCATCGGCGACGAAAACACTCTTGCTGCCGCCGGAACACGCCTGGGCACGCTGCTGGCCACTGCGGGGCGCAGCTCGGAACGGCTCTGCCTGACGCCCGGAGCCGGCAGCAGTCGCATCCGCTGCGACCTGAGAACTCTCCGAAAGACGCAGACCTGTCTGAAAGGGAACTTCCAGTGGGCGATCGCCGTAGGTTCCGGCTCGATCGGCGACCTGGTCAGAATCTCCGCAACCCGCGTGGGGATTCCCTACATCGCGGTAGTCACCGCGCCATCGAACGCTGGAATTCTGTCACCGGAAGCGGAAATGCTCGACCGGGACAACATTCCGCAACAGGTCGCCGGATTGACTCCGGCCGCCGGAGTAATCGCTGATATCGAACTTTTCCGCGCCGCACCGCCGGAGCTGATCCGGGCCGGAGTCGGCGATGCCATCAGCTGCGCGGTCTCTCCGCTGGAATGGCAACTGAACCGCCTGCTCTGTGCGGAGCCCTATTGTGAACGGGCCGGCCGCCTGGTCCGAACCGAGTTCAAAAATTTCCTCGAGGCGGCTGCCGTTCCTCAGGATTCCCCGGAGTTTCTCGGGGCCCTCACCCGGATTCTCCTCACCTCGGGGTGTGCGACACAACTGGTCGGCAGAAACAATCCGGCCACCGGCGGAGAACACGCCTTCGGTCGCGCCGCCGAAACGATAGCCCACCAGCGCGGGCGGGAACCGCTGCCCCACGGTCTCAACGTGGCGGCCGGAAGCTGGGTGCTCGCGGAATCGTATCGCCGACTGTTCCGGCCGCGGAGGCGTCATACAACAGGCACGTACAATCCGGGACGCCTGGAACAACTGGCCTCAGGCTGGAAAAACTTCCATCTGGACGCCGGGCAGACGCTGCAGGAAAAGGCCGACCGTCTCCGAAACGCGGAGGCTGGTCTGGAGCAGCTCTTCGCTCCGGCGTTCCGCAGGGCAGTCTCCCACCTCGAAGAGCAATACCAGACGCTCCGGAAACTCTACCGCCGTTTTGAGTTGCCGCACCGACCTGAGGATCTGGGCTTGTCTCCAGAGGACTCGGCGTTCCTGCTGGAACACGCTTCGGCGCTGACCGGTCGGCTGTCACTCCTCGACCTGATTCCGGGGATGATCCGTCCCGCATGAGCAACGGGCATATCCGGTCGCTGCAAAAAGAGCTGCCCCCGCCTCCCCGAAGACAACATTGTCGGGAAGAGTATCCATTCCGGGTTGCATTCAAGGCGAAACGGCGTTATTTTTACGGAATATCCATCGACTTCGTATCTTTCAGAAAGGAATATTGATCTATGACCGCCGTCATGTCCTTCTGCGGACTGTGTCTGCTGCTCGTTCTGGGGAAAGCCGTCCGCACTGCCGTTCCGCTGTTTCAGCGCCTCTATCTGCCCGCCTCGGTCATCGGCGGACTGATCGGACTTGCCTGGATCAACACATTCGGAAAAAACTTCTCCCCCGACTGGCACGCCTCCTGGAATGCCATTCCCGGATTTCTGATCAACATCGTCTTTGCCGCCCTTTTCATCGGAGCCGCCCTGCCCCGGTTGCGCGACGTCTGGCATCTTGCGGCACCGCAGCTCTGCTATGGTCAACTGCTCGCCTGGGGGCAGTACGTGGTCGGACTCGCACTGGCCGGACTGGTGCTGATTCCGGTATTCCACGTCGATCGCGGATTCGGGACTCTGCTGGAAATCGGCTTCGAAGGAGGACACGGTACGGTGGCCGGATTAAGTTCCGTATTCGATAATTTCAACTGGTCGGTCGGCCGTGACCTGGGCTTCACGATGGCGACGGCGGGAATGGTTCTGGGAATTGTGATCGGCATGGCACTGATCAACCTCGCCGTACGACGCGGCTGGGTCAGGAACGTCAGACAATTCGCCGACCAGGACCGCTACGAACGCCGCGGGATCTACCCACGCCATGCCCAGCCGCCGGCCGGCAAACAGACCGTGTTCAGCGATTCAATCGACTCCCTTGGATTTCATGTCGCGGTGATCGGACTTGCCGTGTTGATCGGTTACGGACTCAAAGAGGTCCTGCTTCTGATCAACCAGATCGTGCCGGATGGAGTGCGGGATCTTCAGGTGCTCGAGAGCTTTCCTCTCTTTCCGCTCTGTCTGATCGGCGGATTGATCCTTCAGAAATTGCTGACCGCAGTTCACCTTGACGCTCTGGTCGATCACGGTCAGATCCAGCGGCTCGGCGGAGCATCCCTCGATTTCCTGGTGGTGGCTGCGGTGGCGTCGATCCGGCTTGACTTCGTGGCCACCTACTGGTTGCCGTTGTTGTTGCTGGTGATCGCGGGAACCGCCTGGAATGTGTTCGGAGTGCTCTTCATCGCTCCGAGATTGCTGAAAAACGCCTGGTTTGAACGCGGAATCGCCGAATTTGGTCAGTCGATGGGAGTCACCGCCACCGGACTGCTGCTTCTGCGAACCGTCGATCCGGAAAACCGGACCGTCGCGGCGCAGGCATTCGGTTACAAGCAGTTGCTGCACGAACCGATCATGGGCGGCGGGATCTGGACCTCCATGGCGCTGCCTCTGGTGATCACCCAGGGAAATCTCCCCGTCTGGCTGATCAGCGTCGGAGTCATGGCGGCCTGGCTGCTGTTCTGGTTTTTCGCACTTCGCCACCGGGAGGCGTGATGGGAAGTCGGCCCGGGGCGTTTCCTCGCCCCTGCTGCCGGCGAGTCCGGTTCCAGGGAAAGCGGAGCCGCCCGGGAGAACCGCCTCCTGCCGCGGAAGGCACACTGCCGCTCGAACAGAAAACCATCGCCCGGCAGCGCGTTACCAACCGGTAACTACTTTTTTACCGTCCGACGGGGGCGTTTCTCACTTCTGCGCGCCTTCCGGTCGATCTCCTGTTCGAGATTCGCAACCCAGTCGGTGAGTCTGTGCCGCTTTTTTTCCGGAGTCACCATCTGCCGCGGCGAAGGTTCCGAATGACCAGAGTTTTTTCTCTCCCCGGTCTTCGCACGGGAGGAGCTCTCCGCACTTCCGGTCTCACGAACCGCAACCGCCTGTTGTTCCTTCCCGGGGCGCTCGGTTGCCAGCTGCGCCCTGAGACCGCCGTGCCGGAATGCCTTCAGAATCGTTTCGGCATCCTCGAAGCCGACGTTGACAAACGAAAAACGGTCGAAACAGTCTATCCTGCCGACCCGGTTCCTGCGGATTCGAGCCTTTTCCCAGAGCAACTCCAACATGCGGACCGCCCCGAAACCATCCTGACGCCCCACCCCGATGAAAAGTCTGGTTTTGCCGTGGTCGTCAGCCTCGCTTTCCCAGGTTTTGCGATCCTGTTTTTTGGGAACGTCGAAATCCTGGTAGTTCTGCGGCAGCAGTTCCCCCTGGAACCGGAGCTGAAGAACCGCCGCGAGCACCTCGGCAGGATCGCCGCCCGCCGCGATGAGCTCCCGGGCGAATCCGACGTAATCGGCGTGTTTCCCTCCGGCAATCACCTCGGTGACCAGTTCGGAAAAGCGCTGTTTCTTCAACTCGACCACATCCTTCCCCTGCGGCAACTCTTCGCGGCGGATCTCGGTGTTGGCCTCGCGCCGGATCATCGTCAGCTTGCGATATTCGGCAGGAGTCACAAACGTGATCGCGGTACCGCACTTTCCGGCCCGCCCGGTCCGGCCGATCCGGTGAACATAAGCTTCGGTTCCCTGCGGCATCGAGTAATTGATCACGTGAGTGAGATCATTCACGTCGATCCCGCGTGCCGCGACATCGGTGGCAACGAGAATCTTGAACTTCCTGCTCTTGAACTGATTGATCACTCTGATCCGCTGCGCCTGCGCAATGTCTCCGTGCAGCGCTTCAACCCGATACCCGCGCAGTTTGAGTTTTTCCACCAGTTCATCGACGTCGTTCCGGGTCCGGCAGAATACGAGGGCATAGAGATCTTCCTCCATGTCGATGATGCGCGACAACGCCTCAAACTTATCCTCGCGACGCACCTCGAAATAGATCTGGTCGGTCAGATCGGTGCTCAGGCGTTCCGCATCGGTGCGGATCACCTCATATTCCCGCATGAATCCTTCGGCAATCGCCAGTATTTCCGGCGGCATGGTGGCCGAAAACATCAGGGTCCGCTTGTTTTTGCCGGTTGCCCCGAGGATCGTCCGGATATCATCGACAAACCCCATATCGAGCATCTCATCAGCCTCATCAAGGACGGCGAAAGCCAACTCGGAAAAATCAAGTTTGCCGCGATTCATCAGATCCATAATCCGCCCCGGAGTCCCGATCACCACATCGACCCCATCCCGGAGACGCTGAAGTTGAACTTCAATTGCCTGACCGCCGTAGAACGGGGCAATGCGCAGTTTCCCACTACCCTTGAGCGAATTAAGCTCTTCGGCAATCTGGATGGAGAGCTCGCGGGTCGGAGACAGAATCAACGCCTGCGGCTTTTCCCGGCCCGGTTGCGTCAACTCGATGATCGGGATGCCGAATGCAGCAGTCTTACCGGTCCCGGTCTGCGCCTGACCGATCAGATCCACCCGCCCCTCAAGCAGTTTCGGGATCGTCAGAACCTGAATCGGCGTGGGTGCCTCAAATCCTTTGGCGCGCAATGCCTTCAACACCGGCTCGGAAACTCCGAGCGCCCGGAAGTTATCAAGATCGCTCATAAAAACCTTTCATGCCGTCTGCTGTTTTTTCTCATACAACGCAACACAGCGACACAGCACTCCCGGTCCGATCCATGCATTACAGTTGTCAATCGCCGATCCGGCAGAGTCGGCAGATGTTTGTTGCATACCGGATCGTCTCTCTTCTCCGTTCAGAAAAAGATACAGGGCATTCAATATACACCTTCTGTTCCGTTTTTAAAGGTGCGTCTCGTATTTAATCCGTCTTTGTCCCTGAATGTCGGAATATTCGTCACCGCTACCGTAGGCAGGCTGAAGAGCCACCTTGCCGCCTCCCTCCGGCAGATCAATTGCAAACGTGGGAACCGCCAGCGACGACAGACGCGGACGGAAAGCCCGCAGAACCTCAAGCCCCTTTTCGATACCGGTCGCGAAGTGACGCACCCCGCGTACCGGATCGACATGAAACAGATAATGGGGCTTCACCCGGATCCGGATCAACCGGCGAAACAGCTCCTCGAGAACCGCGGAATCGTCGTTGACACCACGCAGCAATACCGTCTGGTTGATCACCGGAACCCCGGCCCGGATCAATCGGCGACATGCCGCAGCCGCCTGATCCGTCACTTCGCGCGGATGGTTGAAGTGGGTGGCGAACCACAGCCCGGGGACGCCGCCGAGATATTCGGCCAGTTCGGCAGTGACCCGTTCCGGCCATACCACCGGCATCCGGCTGCCGATCCGCAACACCTCGATCGACGGGATTGCGGCCAGCCGGTCGATGATTCCGCGAAGCCGTACAAAGGAGAGCATCAGCGGATCACCACCCGAAACCAGCACCTCACGGACTTCTGGATGTTCCCTCAGATAAGCAACGGCACGCTCGAGATCGCCATCCGAGAGATCCCCCATCTCCATTCCGTCGGTCCATGCCCGCTTGCGGAAGCAGAAACGGCACCGCATCGCACACCGGCCGGTCGCCAGCAGCACCACCCGATCCACATAACGATGAATCAGACGCGGCGTCGGCATCTGCCGCTCTTCAGCGAGCGGGTCGAAGCTGCTCGAATCATCGGCAAGTTCAGCCGGATCGGGCAACGCCTGCCGCGCGATCGGATCGTGCTCGAAATCAGCCGGATCAATCAGTTTCAGATAGTACTCATTCAGATAGACGGGGAAACGCCGTTCCACCTCGTCGAATTGCGCCGGGCATGGCAGACCGAGTTCGCGCATGGCCCCGGCGCCGGATGTGTAGAATTTCATTGCCGCAAGTTGGTGTTGATTGTCATTTCAAACCAATAATATAGCACGTCAGGCGCGGCAACACAAGATGAAACAGAGTCTAGTTGTCGTAGATTCCCACCAGCACCCCAGCGGCAAGAATGTGCCCGGAGATCCCTTCGAGAAATTCATGATAGCGGAAGCCATCCCGCAAATTCAACATTTGATCCATCGCATACACGGTCAACACATAGCGGTGTGGAGAATCCGGTGGCGCCATCCCTCCGTAGCAGGACGCAGCGGCAGGTTCGAAAGCTCCGGCACCAAGAAGCGGCGCTCCCCAGCTGTTGACGCCCTGCGCAAACTCCCCGCGCAACTCGACAGAGGCATTTTCCGGCAATCCGGGCTGCCGGATATTGGCGGCGAGCCAGTGGATCCAGAGAAAGCCGACGGCGCCGATCGCGTCGTAATCGAGCAACGTCAGCGCATAACTGGCCGTACCGTCGGGGGCGCCGGAGACGGAGAACGGAAGTGACCGGGTCGGCATACCGTCGACCACCTCTTCCCCGCGGCGGCCGAAGCGGTCCTGGATGATGCCGCCCCGTATTCCGGCGGAAGTCACGTTCAACGTACCGCTGATCCCCTCCCTGGTGAAGGATCCCGTGCCGGGCAACACCAGAATTTCATCACTGCAGCAGCAATTCCTCATGTGCACCTCCCCGGATTGCAGGCGGAATGGAGACCCGGCAGAAACGCCGGAATCCCCGATCAATCACTTCTTCGGCCGGAAAGCCGAAGCAATCTCTTCCTCAGTAAAATCACCGATGACACTCTCTTCATTGGCATAGAGATAAAGTGCCGCGATGTAGATCTTCTGGGCAACTCCGACCAGATAGCCGAGGACCAGAAGTCCCAGAATCATCAAGGTCACCATCGCCGCGAGGAAAATCAACACCGGAACGGAAAATCCGACCACGTGCCCCAGCAGGAACAGCAGAACCACACCGACGACAAAGAGCAGAACTCCCGTACCGGTGATGATCTGCAGACCGACAAAACCGATCAGCGATTCGCCCCAGGTTTCCCGGATGGTCTGAGCCGAACGTTTCAACGCCTTGAACGGATTGAGCAACTCGACATCGCAGATGATCGCGGGAATCGCAAATACCGAGGCCACCGCCCACACGACACCGACGAATTTCAGGATCAGTTTGCCGATCAATCCCGCCCGCTCTTCGAGCACGCTCAGAACCACACCAACCGTCGAGGCGAGCAGAGACCACAGCAAAATTGCATTGAACCGCTGCAGCGCAAACCGGAATCCACGGCCGATCGAAACAGCCTCGCCCCTCAGGCCACGCATGATCTCACTGAAAAATGCGACGCTGAAGAAGTTGGTCAGCAACATGGTCACCAGATAGAGCACCGCAAACACCACAAAGCAGATCACGGTGAAAAGCCCTGATGGCTCGTCTTCCGCCCCGCCTTCCGCGAATGCTCCGGTGGCACTCTCCGCCAATTCCGGATTCTGAAGGAAAAACCAGACAATGCCCGTGATCCCGGCAATGATCAACAACACCAGCAACAATCCGGCAAGAAACGACAGGATCGGAAAAATCAGCAGCTTACGCTCCTGATTCATCAACGCGAGCGATTTGCGAAAGATTCCCCAACTGCGTTCGAGACGTCCCATTTCCTCTTCCCTTTCGAGATTACCGCAGATTGCCCCCGAACCTTATTCCCAGGGACAGGAGCGGCAGAATCCACCTTTCCGTGAACTGTCGCAGTTCCTGCCCTTCCAGCTTTCATCGACGACAAAGGAACCGGGGATGCGCTCCCCGGTTCCCGGTTTTACTCTACTCCTTGTGCTCACCACAGCAGCAGCAATCGTCGCTTTCGCAGTCACACTCCTCATCCTCATCGGCACAGACGAAATGCTCCTGAATGCGTTCGAGCACACCTTCCGGCGTGAACCCGAACTCCTCAGCCAGCTTCCTGTAAGGTGCCGACGCTCCGAAATGGTCGAGACCGATCGCCAGACCGTCAGCACCGAT
The DNA here is from genome assembly GCA_944389895.1 of uncultured Victivallis sp. Taxonomy (GTDB): domain Bacteria; phylum Verrucomicrobiota; class Lentisphaeria; order Victivallales; family Victivallaceae; genus Victivallis. Next base: position 38,413 of record CALXOA010000128.1, read on the forward strand.
GAACCGATGCCAGCCGTAAGTCGAACCGGCTTCCATCGAGACGTAACACGGACACCAGCTAGGAAGCACCTCCTCGCGGTAATCTTCGCTCTGACGGAGGAAAAGCTCCTGAGACGGCATCGACACCACCCGGACTCGAACCCCCTTCTCACGCAGCAGCCCGGCCGACTCGAGCGCGAGGGAAACCTCGGAACCGGTTGCGATCAGGACAATGTCGAAGTCCTCCTCGTCACTGATTACATACGCCCCCTTGCTGACATCGGCTTTCGCCGCGGTCTCGGCATCGTAAGGCGGCAGATCCTGCCGGGTCAGCAGCAGCACGACCGGCCCCTCGGCCTGGAGCGCCACCGCCCACGCCTGCGCGACTTCATGCGCTTCGGCCGGACGAATCACGGTCAGGTTCGGAATGCTCCGCAGCATCGCAATCTGCTCGATCGGCTCATGAGTGGGCCCATCCTCTCCGACATAGAAACTGTCATGGGTGAATACGTAGATCTCATGCAGATTCTGCAGCGCGGCAAGGCGAATCGCCGGCTTCATGTAGTCAGAGAAGACAAAGAAGGTCGAAGTGTACGGAATCGCGGTCCCGAAGAGCGCCATGCCGTTGCCCGCCAGCCCCATCGCGAACTCCCGCACTCCGAAATGCAGATTGCGTCCCGCCGGATTTTCGGCGGTGAAATCGCCGCCGTCCTTGATATTGGTCTTGGTCGAGGGCGCGAGGTCGGCGGCGCCACCGAACAGCGCCGGAACCAGCTCAGCCGCCTTCTGAAGAACCACGCCGGAGGAGGCGCGGCTGGCCACCGGCTTATCCACCGGAGCGACGGCGAGCAACTGTTCGCGGATGTCGGCCGGCACGGTACGCCCGGTGTAGGCGGCAATCAGCTTCGCCCGATCGGCATCCACGTCGAGGAATTTCTGATATTTCGCTTCCCAGTCGGCAGCTTCCTTCTCGAGTTCAACCACGCGGGCATGGCAGAACTCACGCACTTCCGGCGCGACGAAAAACGGCTCCGCGGGCATACCGAGATTCCTGCGCAACGCTTCGACCTCGTCGACTCCGAGAGGTTCACCGTGAGCGCTGGATTTCCCCTGCTTGTTCGGCGCGCCGTAGCCGATGCTGGTTTTGCCGATGATCAGGGTCGGACGACCATCGGACTTGACCGCCTCGGCCAGAACGGCGTCACATTTTGCGATGTCGTTCGCATTGTCGCACTTCAGGACACGCCAGCCGTAAGCGGCGAAGCGGGCGCCGACATCCTCGGTGAAGGCGATGTCGGTTTTGCCCTCGATGGTGATCGAGTTGTCATCGTAAAAATAGATCAGTTCATCGAGTTTGAGGTGACCGGCCAGAGATGCGGCCTCGGCAGCGCTGCCTTCCATCATGCAGCCGTCGCCGGAAATAATGAAGATCCGATTGTCCATGAGGCCGCTTTTGTCGAGGCCGGTTTTCGCTGCGAAATAGCGCTTCGCGATCGCCATGCCGACCGCGGAAGCAAAACCGCTGCCCAGCGGCCCGGTGGTGACGTCGACACCGGCGGTGTGGCCGAACTCCGGATGGCCCGGAGTCTTGCTGCCCCACTGACGGAAATTCTTCAATTCCTCCATCGACAATCCATACTCGAAAAGATGCAGCAGCGAATACTCCAGCATTGAACCATGACCGGCGGAAAGCACGAAACGGTCGCGGCCGAGCCAGGAGGGGTTCTTCGGATTGTGCCGCATATACTTGTACCAGAGCGTAAACGCGAAATCCGCACAGCCGAGCGGCATGCCGGGATGGCCCGATTTTGCCTTCTGGATCGCTTCCGCCGAGAGCATCCGGACCGTATTGGCCGCCTTCAACGCCTTGTCGAAATCGTACATAATTTCTGGAAATCCTTTCTTTTTTGCTGTAACGGCTGGCAATTTCACCTGAATTGCGCTATTTTTTCCTGTGGTATTAAATCTAACACGGCAAGCACCGAAAAACAAGTGCTTTTCATGAAAATATGACTGAGCGTTTCATCACATCCACACTCAACAAGCGCGATCCGGCCCGCGAAATGTCGCTGCGCCCTCCCGCTTTCGCCGACTTTCCGGGGCAGACCCGGGTCAAGGAACAGCTTGAGCTCTTCGTCCGCGCCGCCAAGGCGCGCGACGAGGCACTCGATCATATTCTGCTCTGCGGGCCGCCGGGCCTGGGCAAAACCACACTGGCCTATATCATCGCCAACGAACGGGGAACCAATCTCAAAAGTTCCAGCGGACCGGCGATCGAAAAACCGGGCGATCTCGCAGGGCTTCTGACTGCGCTGGAACCCGGTGACGTGCTCTTCATCGACGAGATCCACCGCCTCAACACCACGGTGGAGGAGTATCTTTACAGTGCGATGGAGGATTTCTTTATCGACATCATGCTCGAACAGGGAGCCGGCGCCCGCTCGGTTCGTCTGACCGTGCCTCACTTCACATTGATCGGGGCAACGACCCGGCAGGGAATGATCTCGGCGCCGCTGCGCTCGCGTTTCGGGCTCAATATCCGGCTCGACTACTACGACACCGACAGCCTCAGCAAGATTCTGAAGCGTTCCGCGGGAATCCTCGGAATCGAGATTGACGACGACGGCGCCCGGGAAATCGCGGGGCGTTGCCGCGGGACACCGCGAATCGCCAACAACCTTCTCCGGCGTGCCCGCGATTATGCGCAGGTACGCGCCGATTCCGTCGTGACCGGCCGGGTAGCGGCCGACGCGCTCGAAATGCTGCAGATCGACCGTGACGGACTCGATGAGATGGACCTCCGGCTGCTGGAAGTGATCATCTCCAATTTCGGCGGCGGCCCGGTCGGGCTCAAGAACATCGCCGTCTCCGTCGGGGAAGAAGAGGATTCGATCGAAGACGTCTACGAGCCGTTTCTGATTCAGAAAGGTTACCTTGTGCGGACTCCCAAGGGGCGGGTCGCCACACCGAAAGCATGGGAAAAACTCGGGCTGAGGCCGTTGCGCGGCCGTGACGATCAGCCGGAACTTTTTTAGACGGGGCCGGAAATTCCCCGAAAGACAAGTAAAAAGAGACTGGAGGTGCCGATGCCGGCAAAATGGGTACAAGCACTGTTGGCTCTTCAAGCCATCGACCTGCGGATCCGCGAGCTGGAACAGCGCATGACGCTGCTGCCGGAAGAGATGGGCAAGCTGAAGGCCAGGCGCGACGCGATGGTCGCCTCAACCGCCCGCGCAGCAGATGAAGCACGCCGCATCGAGCGGGAAATCAAAAATACCGAATCGGAGATCGCCCGGCTCGGCGAGGAGAACCGCAAGCTTCAGCAGCAGTCCGCCATGGTCAAGAAGAACACCGAATACCAGGCGATGCTGAGCAGCATCGCACTCAATGAAAAGAAGATCGGCGATCTCGAGGGCCGGGTCATCACGCTGCTTGACGATTTCGAGGCGGCCAAGGCGGAATACCGCAGGGTCAAAGTGGAGAACGACGCGGTCATCAAGGATGCCCGCAGTGAATTTGAAGAGTTGCTCGCATTCGCCGGAGAAGTCAAGCAGGAGATCGCCAGACTTCAGGCGGAACGTCCGGCCGCCCTGCGCGGCATCGACAGTGCGACTCTGGCACGCTATACGACCCTGTTGAAAAGCAAGAACGGCGGCTCTCCGCTCGTGAAGGTGGAAAACGGGATCTGCGGTCATTGTCATCTGCGCGTCACCCAGCAGGCGGCAAACGGCATTCTCAAGGGCGCGGTGACCGCCTGCGACAACTGTCAGCACCTGATCTACGACGAGGGAGTGGAAGGTCGGTGAACCTGTCGGAATGATGGAAAAGCAATCGGAAAAAACTGCCGGCAATCTGCGGGAACTGGTCTATCGCGGAGTCGAATCCGAGGAGCTCGACTACAAGGCGGCTTTCGGCTGGACCGACCTCTCCCGCGTCGCACGGGCAAAAATCATCCGGCACTGCCTCGCGCTGGCCAACACCAAAGGTGGGTACGTGGTGATCGGCGTCGGGGAGGATGCCTCCGGTCATCCATCCGATTATCAGGGACTTACCGAACGGCAGGCACACTCCTTTGATCCTTCGACGGTGGGACCTTTCATGAACCGGTACGTCGAACCGCCGATCGATTTCACGATTGAGCGCCCGGTGATCGACGGCAGGCGATACGCGATCTTCGTGGTGCGTCCCTTCAAGACGCTGCCGCATGTCTGTACCAGCAATGTCGACGGGGAACTCCAGACCGGGGTATTCTACATCCGCACCAGTGACGCGTCGAGCCGTCCCGCATTCCGGGCAATCGAGATGCAATCTCTGATTCAAAGAGCATTGCGCAATCAGCGCGAGGCGCTCGGCAGGATGTTGCGCGGCATCCTTTATGAGAACCGCTCGACCGTCGGCGGCGACGATATGACCGAATTTGCCGACGCCGCGGCACATGCGGCGATTTTCTTCAAGCGGCGTAAAAATCCCCCCTCCGATCGGAGCTGGCTGCTTGCGGAGCTGTCGGTGGCGCCGCCGGAATATCATCCTGAACACTTCACGCTGAGTGAATTGCGTCGTGCCGCAGCCGAAGCGTGGACATTGCTCGCCTCATCCTGTTTCATCGAACCGGGCGAGCTGGAGAAATCCTATCTGACCAACGTGTCGCTGCGTTCTCTGCCCGAAAACCGGCTCAAAATGTGGCAGCTCTTCAAATCGGGCCAGTTCCACTACATCGCCTACTGGCCGGCACCGGACCGGAAACTCTCCTTTGACACACTGGTGACAAACCTGGCGGAAGCAACCTGCTTCCTCGGAAAACTCTATTCCAACCTCGGATTCGCCGAAGAGCTCCTGACCATCAAACTGGAACTCTCCGGAACCGAAAACTTCGAGCTGATCCATCCCGGGGAGAGCTCCGGCAGCCGCTGCAGGATCCCCGAAATCGAAGTGGAGATCCGCCGCAGCGCCGCCGATCTGGTCAGCGGGTGCGACCAGCATGCCGCACGTCTGATCCGGGAGGTCTCCGAACGCTTCAACCTTCCCGACCATGATCTGCGGAATCTGCCGGACCAGATCCGCAGCCACCTTGAAAAACGGTAGCGTCTCCCGATGATCAAACCGATCGACATGCCGTTCGACTCCGAAGCGGTTCCTCCCTTCCCCGATGACTTCAGCCCGACCGACCCCACGGAAGAGGATACGGATACCGATTTCGACCCGTCGGAATTTGCCGGGGAAACCGTGGAGGCGGCAGCCGGCTCCGATATCCCGGCGCAGGCGTTGCGTCCCGATTGCGAAGCGTTCTTCTGGCCGGGCGGCCCACTCAGACAGGCGGCGTCCCAGGGAGGACGTCCTTACGAATTTCGACCGCAGCAACTGGAAATGGCCGGTGCGATCGCCGATGCTCTGAACAACGGAACCAATCTCTGTATCGAAGCTCCGACCGGAGTCGGCAAGAGTTTCGCCTATCTGATTCCGCTGATCTACCGGTCGCTTCAGTGCGGTCGTCCGGCGCTGGTCACCACGGAGACGATCAACCTGCAGGAGCAGTTGATCGAAAAAGACATCCCGCTGCTGCGCAAGTTAACCGGAATCGATTTCAGGGCGGCCCTCGCCAAAGGAAGACACAACTATCTCTGCCGCCGCCGCTTCGCTCTGCTGACGGGAGACCGGCGTGACGAACTGCTCCCCGCGCCGGCGCTTGCGCTCGACATCAACCGGCTCGGAAGATGGATGGAGCGTCCCGTCGACGGAGAGCGCGACTCGATCGACTTCCGGATGGAGCCGGGCACCTGGAACCTGGTCTGCAGCGAGGGGATCAGCTGCCTCGGCCCCAAATGCGAATTTTTCCGCAACTGCTTCTACTACAAAGCGCGGCAGGCCTGGGAAACCGCGGACATCATCGTCGCGAATCACGCACTTTTCTTCACCGATCTGGGAATGCGCGCGGCATCCGGCAGTGCCGGAGCACTTCTGCCGAACTACGGTGCGGTCTTGATCGATGAGGCCCATACACTCGAAGACAACGCCGCGGAGCACCTCGGCCTGCATCTGTCGCGACTCAGCATTCTCGCGACACTCAACCGGCTCTACAATCATGAAAGTGCCCGCGGCCTTCTGATGCGCGGGGGAGCTCCTCCCGAGTTGCGCGGGCTGATCACTGAGACGCGAGACGAGGCCTACGGGTTCTTTGCGCCCTTCGAAAACCTGTTGCACGAACGTGCAGAGAGCGCCTTGATGCTCAGCGATCCGACACGCTTTCCCGATCGTCTCTCTCCGAAACTGGAGGCGCTTTATCATAAAGTCGCTGAATTTATCGAAGATGAGGAAGATGCCTCCTTCCGGGCCGAAGTGGAGGCCCAGCTGACCCGCTGCCGGGAATTTGTCACCGGGATCGACCAGTTCACCCGCCGCACCATCCCCGACGCGGTCTACTACATCGAATCCGACCGCAGCTCCGTCACGCTGCAGGCGGCACCGCTCAATGTGGCAGAACTTCTCGGGGAACTTCTGTTTCGTCAGGATTTTCCGGTGATTCTGTGCAGTGCGACACTGACGGTGCGCCGGAATTTCGACTACTTCACCAGCAGAACCGGATTCTGCAACGGAACGACCCTGCAGCTGGATTCCCCCTTCGCTCCGGATCAGGCGCGCATCTACATTCCACGTGACATGCCCGATCCCAAAGCGGAAGAGTATGCCGACGCCCTGCTCCGCGAAATTCCCCGTTTTGTGGAGATGACCGAAGGCAAGGCCTTCGTACTCTTCACCAGCTACGCGACGATGCGCCGGACCGCCGATGCTCTGCGCAACTACTTCGCCTCGAAGGGGTGGATGCTTCTGGTACAAGGGGAAGAAATGACCCGTTCCGGCCTGTTGCGGGAATTTAAGGAGGATGTACATTCCGTCCTCTTCGGCACCGACAGTTTCTGGACCGGCGTCGACGTCCCCGGGGAAGCGCTGAGCAACGTGATCATCACCAAACTGCCCTTCGCGGTCCCGAGCCACCCGCTGATCGCCGCACGCATGGCGAAAATCAAGGCCGAAGGACGGAGCGATTTCGCCGAATACAGTCTGCCGGAAGCGGTTCTGAAATTCCGGCAGGGCACCGGCCGGTTGATCCGCAGCAGCGACGACCGCGGCATCATCGTATTGCTCGACCGCCGGGTCATCTCCAAGAACTACGGACGGCTCTTTCTCGACTCCCTGCCCTATCGCTTCGAAATCGTCTGAGATTCCGGACGGCGACCTGACGCAGAGAACGCCCGCCTCTTCTTCCGGAACGGCTCAGAAGAGCAGCAGATCACGCAGCAGGCTTCGCACCCCCTGTCCGAAACGCCGGTAATCGTGCCAGGAGGCAAGATGTCCGGCACCACGCCGGAGATGATAGGCGGCCAACCCCTCGATCAGTTCACGCCGTTCCGGCGACAGATCGACGGCCGCCAGCCGTTCCGCCAGCGCCGCGTAAAGCCGACCCGTCCGCTCCCGTTCCGAACGCCCACGCCGGATCAACTCCCGCAGCCGTGCGGTGAAACCGCCGCGTTCAACCTGAGTATAGTTCCCGGTATGGCACCGGTATGCGGTCAGCCGTTCCGGAACAACCCGCAACCGCCCCTGCGCCGCAGCCAGCGAGGCCAGCCAGAAGTCATGACACGCCTCAATCGACGGAAACGGCAATGCAGTCTCCAGCAAAGTACGGCGGAACGCCATGTCGTGCGCATAGCCCAGCGGCCTGACCAGAAGTTGCTCCTCCAGCTCCCCGGCCGGAATACGGACTATCGCTTCCAGAGTCCGCCCCTGAAGTTCCCAGGCGGAATACCCCAGTTCCCGCCCGTCGCCATCCACGACGCGGCTGTCGCAGAACACCAGCTCACACTCCGGGTGATCTTCCAGTTCACGGCAGAGCCGGGCCACCTTTCCCCGATCCCACACATCGTCCTGATCCGCCGGAAAAATGAACTCTCCGGTACAACGGCGAAAAGCCGCCTCAAAGTTCCGGCAGATCCCCAGACGCACAAGGTTGCGATGATAATGGATCCGCGAGTCGCGCCGGAGAAACGGTTCAACCGCATTCCCGGTCAGGGAGTCCGGGGAGTCGTCGCAGATCACGATTTCATCGGGGACACGCTCCTGGGCCAGCAAACTTTCCAGCTGCGCGCCGATCCACTTTTCCCCGCGCCACGCGGCCAACGCTACAGAAACCGTACTCATAGCCGGATCACCCGGTCGCATTGTTCGATCGTGCTCAGCCGATGAGCGATCATCAGGATCGTCAGGCGCCCTTTCAGCAGATTCAATGCATCGATCAAAGCCTGTTCCGTGTCGACATCCAGCGCACTGGTCGCTTCATCGAGCATCAGCACCTCAGGCCGGCAATAGAGCGCCCGGGCAATACCGATCCGCTGGCGCTGCCCGCCGGAAAGCCGGACTCCGAGCTCCCCGACCGGAGTTTCCACCCCCTCGGGAAGGGAGTCGACGAAGCTGCGCAGCTGTGCCATTTCAAGACATTCGGCAATGCGATCCTCATCGATTTCCTGCTCCGGTACACCGAATGCGATATTCGAGCGGATGGTTCCGTCGAGCAGATAGATGTTCTGGGGCACATAGCCGATCTGCCGCTGCCAGGACGCCGGATTCTCCCGGATATCGCGCCCGTCCACGGTGATCCGCCCCGACTGCGGTTTCAGAAGCCCGAGCAGAATATCCGCCAGCGTCGTCTTGCCGCACCCGGTGGCTCCAATGAAGGCGACGCTGGAGAGACACGGAATCTCTGCGGAAAAATTCCGCAGAACAGGCCGCCCCTGCGGCTCGTAGGCGAAAGTGATGTTTTCGATCCGCAGCATTTCACGGAAACGAATCGGCGGCGCGATGTCCGCCTTCTCCTCCCGCGGCAATCGGGTCAGGTCGTGATAAATCGCATCAAACGAACAGAGCGTCTGACGGATCCGCACCAGATTGTACTGCACCCGCGAAACCGCGGGAAGCAGCCGGAACATCGCCATCGCCAGCAGCGACACCGTCAACAGGATGGTTCCCGATGCCATTCCGGCGACGGTGAAGAGCGCCAGCAACACCATGGCCAGCACAACCACCAGCGTTTCGAGAGTCAGGCGGGGAAACTGCCCGGAGAAATAGAGCAGCATTTCGGCCCGGTAGCGCGCTCTCTGATTCCCGGCGTAAAGTGCGCCGAACCGCTCCTCGAGGTTGCGGACCTTGACCTCCTTGATTCCGCCGATTCCCTGCATCAAGCTCTGGAAAACGGCCTGAGCCTCCTCCATCTGAACCCGCCCCAACCCGAAGTTGTACCGCTTGAACGGCAGATACAACCCGACGGCGAGCAGCAGGAGTACAGCTCCGGCGCCGAGCGTCGTGAACGGCATGAAGCACATCAGCATGCCGACAATCGCCGCGATCACGATACACTCCGAAATCAGCATCATCAGCGGCAGCAACACGCCGGTGGTGATGTTGCAGAGCAGATTGATGTTGTTCAGGAGTTCCGACGAGTTGTGGTTGAGATGGTAGGAATACTCGGTTTTCAGATAGTTTTCATAGAGCCGCACCGACCAGTGATACGCCTTGTCATAGATGAATTTCGACTGCCAGTAGGTCAACAGCAATAGATAGAGGTTCTTCAGAATGTAGAAGACGATGATGACACCGCACAGCGTCAACAGAAATCCCGACAGGGAAGAGGGATTCGCAAGCTGATAAAACATCGCCAGAAACCGGTTCTGCTCAAGAAGTTCCGGCTTGGTCAGCACGGCGACGACCGGCATCAGGATCGAAATACCGATGATTTCGAGCCCGCCGCCGATCACCATCAGGGCGATCAGCGCCAGCATCACGGCCTTGTCGGCCGGAGTCATCAACACCCGGATTTCACGCAACAGTTTCAGCATGGTCGCCTCTCAATACCTGATGTAACGCCAGATCATCTTCAAATAACGCAACGGATTCACCTGAAACCAGAGATCCAGCAGGGGATTTCCCTGCGCCCGGTACGCCTCCCACAACAAGCGGTGCATCTCCTCCGGCGTCACACAGTCATGAATGCCGAGATGATATTCGACAAACGCCTTCTGTTCCGGCGTCACCTGATCGTTCCTCGCCTCAAACAGCCGGCACATGGCCTGATATTTCCGATTGTGCTCGATATCGATCGCCCCCGGCGGACAATTCGGATCGGAATGGTTGAACAACTCCGGCGGAGTTCCTGCCAGAAAAAACGGGATTCCCATCTCCACCGCATAGAACGTATAGGAACCGATACTGTTCGATGTCGCATACCGGAAATGACGCAGGACCTCGTAAAACCGTTCCGCAAAACGGTAATCCGATGCATTCCCCGCGGTATAAACGGGAAATCCGTTGCGTATGAACTCCTCGTGACGCCCTTTCTGAATATCATGCATATGCATGGAGATGCAGATCGGCTTGTACTTCTCCGGCAGCTCCCGCAACATCCGCTGATAGGATTCCATCTCCGTGTCGACCTCGTAGCCGGGCGTACTGTGGGAGTGAAAAACCAGCGTGCCCCGCGCGTCCGGCGCCTTTTCCACCCCGCGGGATCTCCGGTAATAGACAAAGGGAGAGAGCATTGTATAGCAGGGGCGGGAGGAAAGTTTGCGGAACTCCTTCACATTTTCCGGGGAGTGATAAAACTGGCAGTATGCACCTGAATTGAGTTCATTCGGCGGCATGTTGCACCAGTAAGGACCGGCGCCGTGATCGGAGTAGACGTGAAGCGGCAGATATGCCGGATAGTGCGCATATTCCCGGATATGGCGTCCGAAAGAGTAGACCTCGACCGGCCAGTTCACCCAGCGCGCCATTCCGCGCCGAACGTGCCCGTAGCTGGACATGCGCCGCAATTTCCGTGACGAATAACCGGTATAATCAAAAAGTGTCATCCCCCTCAATCCTTTTTAGTTGATCCGCTGAAATCCGGAGACCGCGGGTGCCCCCTCCAGCGCGGCAGCAACCCGGTTCCCGCGGATCAACGAAGCAAGTTCCCCCCACACCTCATCTACTGCATTCAGATAGGCTTCGACCGCTTCCGGGGTGTGAGCGTACATGGAATAAAACTGCATTCCCGCCAGGAAGCCGCGTTTCAACATTTCCTGCGTAAAGAAAGCCCGCCGGACATTGTGATCTTCGGCAAACGTGAAGTGCAGCATCGGCAAAATTCCGCCGATCGACAGATCGAGACCGTGTTTTTCGGCCAGCTTCCGCCAGCCCTCCGCCACCATCCGCCCCGTTTCCTGCAAATGGGACGATACATCGTTGGCGATGAATTTTTCAATCATCGCCAGAGCAGCCGCAGGACCGGTCCGTTCAGTCCAGTTGGTGCTGGTAATGAAACTCTTCTGCGCGGCCGCCATGAACTGTTCCCGCCCGATCACGGCGGCGATCGGGAACCCATTGCCAAGCGCCTTCGAAAAGACCGCGATGTCCGGCTGCCACCCCAGCTTCAGATGCGCCCCTCCCGAACAGAGTCGAAAACCGGCGGAAATCTCATCCATAACCAGCGGAATGCGCCGGCGCCGACAGACCTCCTGCACTTCGGCCATGAAATCAGCTTCGGGCATGTAATTGCGGATCGGCTCCATCACCACTGCCGCCAGATTATCACCGGCCTGCTCAACGGCCGATTTCAAACTCGGGATGTCGTTGTAATGAAAGGGAAGTGCCGTACCGGCCAGACACCGGGGAACTCCGGTCGGCAACAACCCGGGAATCAGGTGTTCCCCCAGAGCGTTCTCCGTTCCCAGATTGGCAGCCAGATACCAATCCATCCAGCCATGATAACCGCAAAAAACAATGACATCCTTTCCGGTCGCCGCCCGGACAATCCGAACGGCAACCGCCATTGCCTCTCCTCCGGAGCGGGCAAAACGCGCCATCTGCGCCCATGGGTGCAACTCGATGAGCTTCTCCGCCAATGCGACCTCTTCCGGAGGATTCAACGATGACGCGGACCCATCGGCAATCACCTCCATCACAGCGCGATTGACATCAGGATCGGCATATCCCAGAACCGTGGCACCAATTCCCCCGATGCTGAAATCAAGATAACGATTGCCATCGAGATCCACAACTTCAATTCCCTGCGCTTTTTTGAAATATGTCGGCCAGACCCCACGGGAAAAAAGATCAGGCCGTTTCGACAGTAACTGTGTCATGCCGGGAATGATCCGTGCGGCCTTCTTCTGAAGTTCCAGGCAATTTGCCAGCTTAACTTTTTCTGCGTTCATAAACGATCTGATCCTCCTGCTGAGATTTCCTATAACCTTCATTTCGCAAAAAACGGCAGTTCAGCCGGTCGATTTCCGGGTGCCGCTGGAGCAACGCCAGAACCTCCCGCCAGGAAAATGCGGGATTTTCCGGATAAAGAGATTCAAAAATCCGGGAAACCACTTCGAAATCAGCGGGTTCATCAACCGTCCACCGCAATTCGGAAAAATCCCCGGTTCCGAAATGATTTCCAATACGAAACTGTTCGGGATGCGAGTAGATATAAGGCGTCACATGCTCCCGTTCGGAACGCAGCCCGGCATTCCGCCAGGCACTTTCCAGGCACGAAAAACGCATCACTTCACAGTCAAGACCATCGGGGAATGTCGGTGGATGAACATTGCTGACATAATCAAAATCCCCCTGATCAAAAAGAGCGATCGTATCATCCACCACCCCCGGATCGATCAAAGGACAATCCCCGGTAAAACGAACGACGTTTTCCGGTCGGTAATGTCTGGCGGCCATGAAAAAACGCTCCAGTACATCATTCAGACTGCCGCGAAAACAATCCACCTTCAATGTCCGGCACAACGCTTCCAGTGGATCATCCTGTTCATCATCGCCTGTGGCGACAATGATCCGATCCAGCCGGTGCGAACGAGCAATCCGTTCCAGTTGCAGCTCCAGCATGGGTTTTCCGCAGATAGGCCGCAGCACTTTCCCGGGTAACCGCGAAGATGACAACCGCGCCTGGACGATTCCCAGATATTTGATTTGCCGTTCCATCGTATTCCAACTACTTTCCCGCCCGTTTCCAGAGACTCGGCATCACGATATCGGCTTCGAGATCTGTAAATTTCCGCCCGAGCTCTTCGAGAGACTCGATGTCTACGGGACGCTCGAACAACTGAATATCTTCCTTCAACTGCTCCATGTAATCCACCCCGAACACCAGATGGCTGACCGCCGGAGCCAGACGCCGCACGTACCCCAGTGCCACTTCAACCGGAGAGAGATGACGGGCATGACAGAAGCGTTGAATTTCCGTTACCATGGGCCGCGCCCGTTTCAGGAACTCAGGGACTTCCTCTTCCGTCATCAACAGCAATCCCTGAAGGAAAGCGCTTCTGGTATGGATTCGAGTTCCATGCCGGGCAGCGAGTTCGAAAATTCCGGCACGTTCCATCCGCTGATCGCAAATGCTGCAGGGCATCTGGAGAAAATCCACCGCCGGATTTAAAATACCGGCCCGTGCTTCCTCCACCTCATAAACGGAAACCCCTGTCGCCCGGACCAGGCCTTCACGCTTTAAACCGGCCAGAGCATCTAGTTTAGCCGGATCAAAAACATATTCGGCAGTATGAAACAAAAAGACATCCAGATAATCAGTCCGCATCCGTTCCAGCGTCCGTAACACCCCGGTGCGGATCACGGAAAAATATCGCTCCTCGGGAACATCATCCAGAGAATGCGGGAGAAGTTTCGATATCAGGGTCAGTTTCTCCCGGGGTACAGGACTCTTTTTCAGAAAAGTTCCGACGATCTCCTCCGCGCAACCGTAGGCATCAGCCGTATCGATATTGTCAATTCCATGTTCGACAGCGAATTCCAGCATCCGGACCGCTTCAGACTCCTTTGGTCTGCATTGTCCCCTGATCCCGTAGTCCATACCGAACTGCACAGTTCCCAGAGCCAGTTTCATGAATACACCTCTTCCCCCGCGGCCTCACTTGTCCGATAAAGGCCGGAATCCTTCCACATCCTCCGCAAGAAGAGGTTTTCCTCTTTCCAGCTTCCGAGATGCACGTTTTCCCAACACCGCCTCATAGTAACGCGGATGCAATCCGTCACCGGGGCGAATGCACCTGATGTTCCGTTCCGTGAAAAATCCTCCCGCGGGAATATCCTCGCAGATGTAAACGGAACGGCGGAAAATCAATGATTTTTGCTCCGCCTCGCTCAATGCGTAACTGACCGTACCACGGGCAGCGGCGACCCGACGTCCTTCCACCACCAGTTGCGCCATCTCCTGCGGTTCCGCGGAAAAGGCACTGTCCACCCCGCCGTCCCGGCGGGAGAGCGTAAAATGCTTTTCAATGATCTGCGCGCCAAGGGCAATCGCACCGAGCGCAACCCCGATCCCCTTTGTATGGTCGGAAAGACCGATTCCGCACTGCGGGAAACGTTTCTGCATGTCCGGGATGGTCAGAAGGTTGCTGGCCTCGGGGGGAGCCGGATAAACACTTGTACATTTCAGCAGGGAAACGGGGCCGCTCCCCTCCCGTTCCAGCACGGCAACCGCTTCGGCAATCTCTTCCGGACCAATCAACCCGACTGATAGAATCACCGGTTTTCCGGTCGCGGCAACCCGCTTCAACAACGGGATGTCTCCATTTTCAAACGCGGCGATCTTATAGATCGGAACTCCCAGTTTTTCCAGAAAATCCACAGAGGAGACATCAAACGGCGTGGAAAACCCGATGATCCCCCGCTCCCGGCAACGTTTCAGAATCGGCTCATGCCACTCCCAGGGCATGGCAGCTTCGCAATACAACTCGTAAAGTGTCCGCCCACACCATAGACTGGAGGGGTCTTTGATCAGAAAATTACCGGAACGGGTATCCAATGTCATTGTATCTGCGGTATAAGTCTGCAACTTCAAAGCATCGACACCGGCTTCAGCCGCAGCATCCACAATCCGCAATGCCCGCTCCAGCGAACCATTGTGATTTCCGGACATCTCCGCGACAACGAACACTCCATCATTCCGCATCATAATACAACCTGAAGAAATCACGCTCTTGTGCAACCACCCGAAATCCGGCCCGCTGAAAACAGACCAGCGACGCTGCATTTTCCTTTTTGATCTTCGCCACGATCGACTCACCCGGAAATTCCGACCTGAAACGGCGGCAACCGGCAGCCAGAATCACGCTGCCGCAGGACCTGCCGCGAAAAGGCGCACTCAAACTGAAGCTGACGATTGCCTCATCTGCGGATCTTTCAGGCTGAAACCGTATCTGCCCGACAAATTCACCGACTGTATTTCGAACGATGTAAAAACGCCCCCCCACCTCTCCGAGCCTCTCGGCATACCAGCGACAATGCGTTTTCCAATCGATCTTCCCGCTCTGAAAAGAATTGGCACGAACCAGTTCATCGTTGGCAAGCTCAAACACAACACGGCAATCTTCCGGTGACGCCGGATTCAAAACAAACTCAAACCGCCGGAAGAAATTACAATCCTCACGAAAATCCCGGAGTTCTCCCGGGACCGATTTCACGGTCTCCAGCGTCACGCGGCTGGAATAAGGAAGCCCGGCAATAATCCGTTCGACAGGCAATTCTCCGGCACCGAGGTGAATATGGGAATCCTGAACCGCATGGATGGAGTCAAGGTCACTCAGATGAAACATCGCAGGCTCAAACTTCATCAGCTCTTCGACATATTCATAAGGTTCACGGTGCAGGAAGTTCGCCGCGCAGACCGCATGCACGAAATCCAGACAGAAACCACATCCAGTGTATTCCATCACCTGGTGTAACTCCTCCGGCGTACTGCCACGACACTCTTTCGCTGCACAAATCGAAGGAACCGGAACGCACGGTTTGTTTTCAATCAACGCCCGCGACTCCCGGAAAGAAGCCAGCTGTAGTGCGGTTTCCTCGATCGCCCCGTCACAACCACCATGAAAGATAATGTACGGAGTTTGCAGACGATCAGCAAACTGTTTTACCTCACCATACTTTTCGAGGTTGTCTCTCCGCAACTCCCGCAGTGCCAGATTGAAACCATGTGCCGAGTGTGGAGCGTGGATCACAAACGGATAGGGTTCCTTCTCCCAGGCGCTCAGAGCCGGCAGCGATCCCGGGACCACATACAACTCGACATAATCGAAAATTCCCTGACGATAGAGTCTCGTAGCCTCTTCGTGATAACAATCGAAATTCGTCGACCAGAGCTTTAAGCCGATTCGATGCATCGCTTCAATGCTCCACAGATATACTCCAGATCCGCCGCGGTCAGATCCGGATAGAGCGGCAGACTGACTTCCCGCCGGTAGAACTCCTCCGCCACAGGGAAGTCACCCGCACTATATCCGAATTTCCGCCGATAGTAAGGCTGGAGATGAACCGGAATGTAATGAACCTGCAGATGAAGGCCGGCACCTTTCAGTCGCTCGAACAACTCCGGCTTCGAATAACTCCGCCCGGAAAAATCGACCAGCAGAGGGCAGAGGTGAAAACAGGCCTCTGAAAAAGGCCGTTCACTCAATAAAGAGACGCCGGACAGGGCCGCCAGCACCTCGCGGTAGAACGCCACGATCTCCCGACGACGGCGCCGGAACTGCCCGATCCGCTTCAGCTGGGAGCGACCGAGCGCTGCCTGAAGGTCGTTCATTCGATAATTGACCCCCAGATCCTGCATCTCATAATACCATGGCCCGTCATTCCGCTCCAACCGCTCCGGATCTCGGGTCACACCATGGGAACGAAGCATCAGCAGTCGTTCATACACTCCCGGATCATTGGTCGTGACAGCCCCCCCCTCCCCGGTGGTGATCGTCTTGACTGGATGAAATGAAAACACGGTACAGTCGGAATAACGGCAACTGCCGACTTTTTCTCCGCGGTATTCCGAACCGATCGCATGGGCGGCGTCTTCGACAACTCGTAAGCCATGTTTCCGGGCGATGCCGGAAACAGCTTCCATATCGCAGGATTGACCGGCGTAATGGACCGGCACAATCACCCGGGTATGCGGAGTGATCGCCGCTTCCAGCTTTGCCGGATCGAGATTTCCCGTGTCCGGTTCGATATCGACGAAACGGACGGCTGCACCGGTGTAAAGCATGCAGTTCGCCGACGAAAGGAAGGTGTTGGGCGAAGTGATTCCTTCCTCCCCTGCCCCGACTCCGAGTGCCAGCATGGCAAGATGAAGTCCGGCGGTTGCGGAGGAGACCGCCACACAATATTTCGCACCGGTATAACGACACAGCTCCGCCTCGAAAGCGGCGACCTCCGGCCCCTGAGTCAGGAAATCGGATTGCAGAACCCCGCGGACCGCCTCGATGTCCTCCCCGGAAATGCTCTGCCGCCCGTAACCATACCGTTTCATCCTCACAACTCCTGAATCATGCGGCGCATGTCATCCACAGAGAGCCATTGCGTATTGTTCCCCGAATGGTACTCGAAATCGTCGGCCACCGCCCGCGCTTCGGAATAACGACTGCGGTCAAAACCGAAAAACTCCATTTCAGGAAGGATGATATAGTATTTTTCCAGTTCGATCGTGTTCCGGGCATCTTCCTTCGTAATCATCTGTTCGTGAATTTTCTCGCCGGGACGGATGCCGACCTCAACGGTTTTCACGCCGGGAGCCACCGCTTCCGCCAGATCCCGGATGTACATCGAAGGAATTTTCCGCACGAAAAGTTCACCGCCCTGCATCGTCTGAAGAGCCTCGAGAACCATCTCCACCGCCTGTTCAAGCCGAAGCCAGAAACGGGTCATCTTGTAATCGGTGATCGGCAACTCCGTCGCGCCTTTTCTGACCAGTTCCCGGAAAAACGGAATCACCGAACCACGCGACCCGGCAACGTTCCCGTAGCGCACGACGGCAAAGCGGGTTCCGGTTCCTCCCGCATAGGAATTTCCGGCAATGAACAATTTGTCGGAACACAACTTGGTTGCGCCGTAGAGATTCAGTGGAGCACACGCCTTGTCGGTACTGAGTGCAACCACCCGCTGGACACCGCGATCAATCGCGGCATCAATCACATTCTGGGCCCCGAGCACATTGGTTTTCACCGCTTCAAAAGGATTGTATTCACATGCGGGCACCTGTTTCAGCGCCGCAGCATGCACCACGATATCGACCCGGTTGAAGGCCCGCATCAACCGTTCCCGATCACGCACATCCCCTATGAAAAAACGCAATTTCTCCTCGAATCGCCGGAATTCGGGCAGATTTGCCATCTCAAACTGTTTAAATTCATCGCGGGAAAAAACAATCACCCGCTCCAGATGGGGATAGTGCTCCAGAATATACCGGATAAATTTTTTCCCGAAGGATCCGGTCCCGCCGGTGACCAAAACGGTCTTGCCATTCAACATGAGAAATCAGCCTCCATGACGATACGATGCGCAAAACAATTTCCTTTCCCTGAGGGATATCGTATCGGAACAGAAAAATAGCATGACTACGATGTTTTGTCAAATGATGTCCCCCCGGGAACAAGGCAGTTCTCACCGAACAATTCCAGGAAGATGTAAAACAAAATAACATGCCGGATATCTTGTTTTTCAAAATCCACCGAACTATATTAAGAATGGGAAAGTATGTCAACAGTTCTTTCTGCAACCTTCTCACCAACTGTTGTAAGCACGGGATGATAAATTATGGCTTATACGATCGAGAAATGCCGGAGATGCGGTTTTATTCTGAACACCCGTCCCAATCTGAAGAGTGTCGATGGAGTCTGTTCCGCCTGTCTGAACCACGACAAGAAAAAAAACATTGATTTCCTTTCCAGACAACGCTGGTTGACGGATTACATTGCAACCAATAAAACCAATCCGAGATATGATTGCCTCGTTGCCGTTTCCGGCGGTAAAGATTCCACAACCATAGTCCGAAAGCTCTTTGAAGACCACGGAGTGAAAAAAGCCCTGCTGGTCAACGTCACGGAAGAGTTCACCCATACCAGAACCGGGATTCACAATCTGAACAACATCGTCCAGCGCTACAACTGTGATCTTCTTACGTACAGAATCAATCCACATGAACTGGCGGAACATATGGTCAGGGAACTGACTGAATATCTCCATCCACTGAAATGGCTTGAGGAACAGATCTATCAGATCCCGCTAGAGGTCGCCCGTAATTACGGAATCAAACTGGTCTTTTACGGCGAAAATGCGGAATTTGAATATGGGTCTGCGGAGTCGCTGGATATTTTTCACCCCGCCTCCGACGATCAGTTGAAGGTCATTTACATGGGGGCAATCTACCCGTATGCGGCCCAGGAATGGTACAAGATGGCCCAGGAAGTCGGTTTTCTTGATCTGAATTACTTCAATGAATGGCAACGGCACGGTCAGATCGAAAATTACTCTCAAGTCGACAGCATCGGTTACAATATGGGAGTATGGACGAAATTCGTAAAATTCGGTTTTCAGCGGGTCAGCGATATGGCATGCCGCTTCGTCCGAGACGGCGTCATGTCGTATGAACAGGGCCAATCGCTGATTAAACAGTATGATCACGTCTGTGACCCCAGTTCAAAACGTGACTTCTGCAGAACCATCGGCATCACCGAAGAGTATTTCGACGCCATGGTTGACAAGCACGCGAATCGTGACCTGGTCGTCAAAGACATCAACGGCGTCTGGCGGCGCAAAGATCTGCTGGACTGAGCAACTGCCGTTGATGCCGGGATAACGGAAAATTCCCTCTGTTTTACTCTCCCGCTATTGAAAAAAAGCCGTGGAGATGTAATATTTTCTTACTTGATCTGTTGAAGGGAATGCCGGGAGGCTGATGGTTGCAGTTCGCCGAAGAGAAACTTTTCCCGGGGAGAAGTCGATTTTTCTACGCAACGTCATACCGTCTGTCTTGAGATCATCGCGGATGGAGCTGAGAAAAAATTCTGTTCCCGGCAGAAAACATATATCGGAGTATCTGAATGATTCCAACGGATGAATTGCACGGAAAATCGATCTCTCTGCGCCCGTTGCTGGAGAAAGATTGTACCGTTGAATACCTCAATTGGCTCAAAGACCCTGAAGTGAACCGTTTTCTGGAGAGTCGCTGGGACGAACAGAGTCTGGATACCATAAAAAGTTTTGTAAAATCAGTCTGCGACTCTTCCCACAGTTTTCTGTTCGCGATCATTGCAGATGACGATCTTCACATCGGCAATCTCAAAATTGGTCCGATTCACCCGATTTACCGTTGTGCCGACATCGGTTACCTGATCGGCAAAAAGAACTACTGGGGGCGTGGTATCGCCACTGAAGCAGTAGGACTGGCAACCGAATGGGCATTCCGGAAGTTGAAGTTGCATCGACTTCAAGGCGGGGTCTATGTGGATAACCGGGCAAGCTGCCGGGTATTTGAAAAAAACGGATACTCTCTGGAAGGGATATTACACAAAAAATACCTGCTGTACAGAAACGGTCCCTATACAGACTGCCGTCTTTACAGTCTGCTGGCCGGGGATTTCCTTCTCCGTTAGAAAAAGGCGGCATTCCGGCGATGCCGTTCCTGCCGCTCAGGCCGCAGAAAGCGGAGGAAGGTTCAAGCAACCCGGCCTCATCCTTCAAGGTGGAATAAAACAAAATGAAAAAACCGGAAGTTCCGCTCAATTGTCTGTTTCAGGGGTGTTACAACCCCGAGTTCGAAGCAGAAATCAGAAAATGCAAGGATCAGTGTTACCGATACAATCAACTCAATCCCAATGATCGGGAAGCGCAGCTCGCCATTCTTTCCGATCTGCTGGGCGGAATGGGGGAGAATGTCGTCTTCACTCCCCCTTTCTGGTGCGATTACGGGTACAACATCACGGTCGGCGATTTTTTCTACGCCAACCATAACCTGATCATCACCGACGGAGCGAAAGTCTCGTTCGGCAACCACGTGTTCATTGCTCCGAACTGCTGCTTTACTACGGCGGAGCACCCCATCGATCCGGAACAACGCCGAGCCGGTCTGGAGATCGCAAAACCGATCAGGATCGGCAACAATGTCTGGATCGGCGCGGGAACCACGGTTCTGGCCGGTGTCACCATCGGGGATAATTCGGTGATCGGCGCGGGAAGCGTGGTATCCAGATCCATTCCGGAAAACGTTGTTGCCGTCGGAGTCCCCTGCCGGGTGCTGAGAAGCATCACCGAAGAGGACAAATATCGTTATCCGCTCTACCAGAAATGAGTCTCCACAACCGCCAATGACTACAATTCAAGAAATATCGCAGGACCGCGAGGCCAACGTGCGGGAACTTCTGGCCATCTGGGAGGAATCTGTGCGCGTGACACACCTTTTCCTCGATGAATCCAACATCGCCGGGCTGCGCCGGCCGGTCACGGCGGCTCTGCAGGAGACACCACACCTCTTCATCATCCGGAACGACGATCGAACCACAGGGTTCATGGGAGTAGAGGGAGACATGCTCGCCATGCTCTTCCTGCACCCGTCGGTACGAGGAAAGGGCTTCGGCGGCAGAATGCTGCGATACGCCATCGAAAACCTCGGGGTTCGCCGGGTGGATGTCAACGAACAGAATCCGGCGGCCCGGGCATTTTATGAGCACTTCGGTTTCACAGTACGGGCACGCTCCGAAATGGATGACCTCGGCAACCCCTGGCCGATTCTGCATCTGACCCGGCAGGTGCTGGAAACGGAACGACTCAGGTTATGCGAGATGAGCCGGGCGGATTTCCCCGCGATAGCCGCCATGCTTCAGGATCCTGAAGTCATGTATGCGTGGGAACGGACGTTGAGTACCACCGAGGTCAATGCGTGGATTGAACGAAATCTGGCCCGTTATCGCAGACACGGCTATGGCTACTGGCTGGCATTTGAACGGGGAACCGGGGAGCCGATCGGTCAGATCGGCCTGATACCGGAAGAGATCGACGGGATTTTCCACCTCGGTATAGGCTGGATGCTCCGTCGGAATCAATGGAAAAAAGGCTATGCCTCAGAAGCGGCGAAAGCCTCTCTCACATACGCGTTCCGGGTACTCCGCGCCGGACGGGTCATCGCAGACATCCGGCCGGGAAATACCGCCTCAATCCGGCTTGCGGAGCGTCTCGGCATGATCCATTGCGGCGAATACAACAAAACGGTCGACGGCAAAATCATGCCGCATCGACTTTATTACCTGCGTACACCGCTGGTGACCGTGACCGATTACGATCCGCACTGGCCGGAACAATTCGAGCTTCTGCGGAAACATCTCAGACCGCTTCTGGAAAAATTCAACTGCCGCCTGGAGCATGTCGGCAGTACCGTGGTTCCCGGCCTCGCGGCGAAACCGGTGATCGACGCCGACTGCATCCTGTCTGACGGCAGTCAGTGGCCGGCAGTGCGGGGGGCATTGGAACGATTCGGCTTCTTTCACCGCGGCGACGGCGGTCTGAAGGGGCGGGAGATGTTCACAGAGACGCTCGCTCTCCCCTTCCGCCATAATTTCTATGTCTGCCTGCCGGAGTCGCTTCATCTCGCCAATCATCTGAAGCTGCGGGATTACCTGCGGGAAACCCCGGAGGCCGTACATCACTACGGCGCTCTGAAGCGACGCCTGGCGGAACGTTTTCCGGACGATGTCGACTCCTACTGCGCCGGGAAATCCGGACTGCTGGCGGAATTTCTTCAGGCCGCGGGAATGCCTCTTTCGGCGGTGGAGAAGATCAGCAGACTCAATCGAGCCGCCGGAACGACCGGAACCTCTCTCTCCGGCCCCGTCTCCGACAGCTGATCCCCATGGTTTCGCAACAGGCCCCGTATCATCCGGTCCCCGGGGGCTCGCCGGGCTTTTATCGGACTTTCCCGCTTTCACCGGAAATGGAATGGATCAGATACTCCCCCGTTTTGTGAGCCAGGCGCAGAAAATCCGGCAGAAGCACATCCGGGAACCGTTCATAGACGAACTCCCACGTGAACTCACCGGGATACCCGGCATTTTTCAGAATTTCCATGACGCGTTCCCAGTTCAGATTCCCGAAAAACGCAAGTTTATGCTGATCTACTCCATAGGAGTTGTCATGCATGTGTGTGCACGTGACGTAAGGCGCCAGCTTTTCGAGTTCATCAATGCAATGTTCCCCGTAGGCACACTGCGCGTGGCCGGAATCCCAGCAGCAGCCGATGCCGGAACCGGGAAAACTTTCAATCACCGCGATCACTTCCTCTGTTTTCGAGGTGAAACGGGAACGCCCTCCGGCCGGCGTTTCGAAGCCATCCTCAAACAGATTTTCGATCGCCGGGCGGATTCCCGCCTGCGCACACAAATCCACGACCGGCGCGAGATACTCCCGCGTTTTCCGGAGAATCCGTTCAAAAT
Organism: uncultured Victivallis sp.; assembly: GCA_944389895.1. Lineage (GTDB taxonomy): Bacteria > Verrucomicrobiota > Lentisphaeria > Victivallales > Victivallaceae > Victivallis. Next base: position 61,683 of record CALXOA010000128.1, read on the forward strand.
CAAAGGAGTCCGGTTCCCGGTATTCATCTGCATGGATCACGAAAAATTCCGCCCCCAGGATGGACGCCGCCCTGACGGCACGCGGCGCATACTCGGCGAAAAGCTTCAGTCCCCCCTCCTTGTACCTGAAAAACGGACAATGAGCCTGATGAACTTCCACTCCACAGGAGTCCATCAACTCCCGCGCGGCCTCTGCCTGCTCACGCCAGTCCTCCTCCACGACCGGAGTCAGATAATCCACAATGGAAAACCCGGCATCCCGGCAAAGCGCGACGGCTTCTCCCAGCGAACGATCCGGCGCATTCCGTTTCTTCAGGACAAAACCCAGATTGATTCCTTGACGCATACGACACTGCTCCTGAAATTGATTTCAGTTTCCCGGTCTTTTTACTATATTGTTTCCGGTATACATTGTCAAGTCCTCCCCGGGACCTGCCGCAGGGGTTTGAAACCGCCCTCCACGGGAAAGATCAATGGGCTGCAATCATCGTCCTTTGCTCCGGCAGAATACGCCGGCATCGACAAGGAGGCGCTCCGGAATTGACAGCGTTTCCTGATTCGCTCCCTTATGAACCATTTTTCATGAATTGTCAAGTCCATAATGATTTTTTTTTTATAAAAAAGATCGTTTTTTCGATTTGCTTTCTTGCCCGACCCACACTAAATTGTGTAGTGTTGCGCGCCAGGCAGAACAGGGCGGGGTTGTTAATAAGTTGTTAATGAATTTACACGAGGGCGTGTTTTCACGACGTAAATGACGTATTGTTTGCGGAAATACGGAAGTTGCGTCAGAAAATGCTTCGATCCGGCGGGGGTGTTTCTTTCCGAAAGCCCCCCATCTGAGGGGGAAAATCGTTCAAATCCGGTTGAATCAAGCGGATGTGGTCCCCCTTCGCGGCCTGTCGTTCAGGCCGGGCCGGAAGAGGGGAATCCTGTGTAAATGCCTGATGTTTCGAGGCAACAGGCCGACTTGTTGATAACTTGCAACAGGGAGCGGGGACGATCCGGAAGTCCCGGATCGAAAAACAGCCGTCCGGTTGACGGCAGGGTGATACACATTCCGGTGTGTTTCACCCCAAAGTTCAGGTGATGAGAAGGATGAATGGGACAATTTGCAACGCGGCGGAGATCTGGCGGATCGCCGCAAGTCGTTTGAAGCAGCAGAATGAGCACCTTTACCGGCAGTGGTTTCAAAAGATCACGCCGTTGACGCTGGAAGGAACGGAACTGACGCTCGGTGTTTCCGACGACTTTTTCGCAAGCATTGTTCTGGAGCAGTACGATGATCTGATTTCGGCCGCGCTCAGCGACATCGACAACATCAGTTACACCTATCGCTTTGAACCGGGGCACGAACCGGCAGCCGAGCCGGTCAGCGTCAACGCCGCACCGACGGTGGAAGGGAAGTCTCCCGTCGTTTCACCTGCGCCGCAGCGCGGCGGCCGACTTGCACCGCGTCCCGGTCCTCAGAATTGTCTTGCGGAACACACCTTTGAAAATTTTGTCGTCGGCGCGGAAAACCGCCACGCCTATCTCTCGGCGCGGACCGCGGCTGAGGAGCCCGGTCTTTACAATCCGCTCTACCTCTACGGCACCAGCGGAGTCGGCAAGACACACCTGCTGCAGGCGGTGACCGCGGCAATCCACCAGAAGTCCCCCCAGATGAAGGTTCGGTACGCCACCTGCGATGAACTGTTGACGGATTTCTACAATCTGCTTCAGCAGAAACAGAGTCTTGCGGAGTTCCGTTCTTCGGTCCGTGATGTCGATGTATTGCTGGTTGATGATGTGCACAGCCTGGCGAAGAAGAACCAGATGCAGGAAGAGTTCTTCAACATGTTCAACACGCTTTACAATCAGCGCAAACAGATCATCCTGACCTCCGACCGCCAGCCGTGTGAAATCAACGATCTGGACAAACGCCTGGTGACGCGTTTCGAATCCGGCATGACTGCGGAAATCGGCATGCCGGAATACGAAGCGCGTCTGACGATTCTGCGGATGTGGCGCAACGACATTCTGACCAAAACACCGCTCGGCGACGAATTTCTCGAATTTCTCGCGTCAAACATCTCCTCAAGTGTGCGCCGGTTGAAGGGAGCCTTCATCCGGCTGGCAAGTTACGCCTCGATCAGCGGGAACGATCGTCTGACAATTGAACAGGCCGAAGATCTGCTTCACAGCCAGCTGGCGCAGGAGTGCGCCGCGAGGGATGTGTCGATGGAGTCGATTCAGCGCACCGTGGCCGGCCATTTCGGCATTACCCTGACCGACATTCTCGGGGAAAAGCGTACCCGGGGAGTTGCTGAACCGCGGATGATCGCCATGTTCCTGTGCCGGGAGCTGACCAGCAGCTCATCCAACGAGATCGGCGCCGCCTTCGGCCGGAACCACGCCACAGTACTGCACGCGGAGAAGAAGGTTCCGCAGCTCTGCCGGGACAATGAGAGCATCCGTCGTTCCGTCGCACAGCTCAAACGGCAACTGCAGCGCAATTGACTGGGCTCTCCCCCCCCTGGAGGGGAACTTCTTTCACCATGCCGGATCACCGGAAAGCCACCGACGCCGGATCCGGGGATGTACCGTTTTGATCCGCCGGATCCGTTTTGCGGGCGGCTGATATGAAATCGGTAAAAGCCTTTTCTCCGCACTTGACAATTCATCTGCTTCCGATTATATTCTTGATAATTGATTACAGGAGGAGTAATCAAATTACGTTGTGCAGCAAATGAGGAGGCTGAACGATGAATTTCATTCATTCACAATTTTTCTATCTGGCGCCGCTCATCCTGGCGGCGGTGGTGCTTCTGGCGCTCTATGCGGCCCACGAGCGGAGGAAACGGTTGCGGGCGCTGCTGGGCAGCAGTGAAAGTGCCGAACTTGCAGTAAAACTTTCCCCGTTCCGAAGGCGTTTGCGGATTTTTCTGTTGCTGTTGACGCTGCTGTTTCTGGTGACTGCCGCGGCCCGGCCGTTCTGGGATTCCCAGCTGGTACCGTTCGAACCGCGTGGCAGAGACCTGATGGTGTTGTTCGATGTTTCCCGGAGCATGCTGGCGACGGACCTCGCCCCTTCCCGGCTCGAGCATGCGAAATTTCTGCTTCGCCAACTGGTGGAAGCCGATCCAAATGACCGGTTCGGGCTGGTTGCGTTCGCGGGCAATGCCTATCTCGCGTGTCCGCTGACATCGGACCGGCTTGCATTCGACCAGTACATCGATGAGCTGTCCACCGATACCGTACCGCTCGGAGGCACCAACCTCGAAATTGCGATCACCACCGCGGAACGGGCATTTCAGGCGGCGGCCGGCGGTAACCGGGCAATCATCCTTTTTACCGACGGAGATGAACTTTCCGGAGACAGCAGCAAGGTTGTCGACAATCTGAAAAAGAGAGGGATCCCTCTCTTCATCATCGGCCTCGGGGATCCGGCAGTCGGAGCACCGGTGCCTGAAGAGCGTGGCGGTTTCAAACGCGATGCAACCGGGCAGCTGGTCACCACCCGGCTCAACGAAGAGAAGCTCAGCGAGCTTGCAGCGGCCACCGGCGGACTCTACGTGCGCACCACCGTGACGGATACGGGGCTGCCTGCAATTGAAAATCGGATCAAACGGCTCGACTCCGCCGAGCAGCAGGGCGGGAAACGTACCCTGCCGATCGAGAAGTTTCCACTGGCCCTGATCGCCGCGGCAATCTCTCTGCTCGGTTATCTGCTGCTCTCGGAACGCCCCGGCGAATCGCGGCGGCGCCCCACCGGTACCACCACAGCGCTGCTGATCCTGGCCGGGCTGTTCCTGGTTCAGGAGGGTAATGCAGCCGATCCGGTGGCGCAGCCACAGACCGATGCGCCCCTCTCGACTCCGGTGGAAGTGGAGGAGAAACTGCCGGAAGACCCGGTTGCGCTCTACAATCTCGCACGGGAAAAACAACTCGCTGGTGATCAGCAGGCCGTAAACCTTTACGAGACAGTCATTCGTGACGCTGCGGAACAACCGGATCTGCAGGCCCGCTCCCTGCACAACCTGGGAACCGGGGAACATGCGACCGGTCGAAAAAGCCTTGAGAATGCGATGACGCAAGTCCGTTCCCAGCAACTGGATCCGGCCCTGAAAGAGCTTTCCGTGGCGGAAGCTCAACTGAAAAACGCCGAAGAACTATACGTTCGCAGTCTCGCGGTGCCGCAACAGCAGGAACTTTCCGCGGCAGCCAACAATCTTCGCCAGCTTTCCAACGACCGGAAGCAGGTTGAAGAACTGAAAAAGAAGATCGAGGAGCTGAAAAAACTCCAGCAACAGGCTCAACAGCAGACCCGCCAGGCTCAGCAGCAGAATCAACAGGACCAGCAGAATCAGCAGAATCAGCAGGACCAGCAGAGTCAGCAGAGTCAGCAGGACCAGCAGAGTCAGCAGGACCAGCAGAGTCAGCAGGACCAGCAGGACCAGCAGAATCAGCAGAGTCAGCAGAGTCAGCAGAATCAGCAGAGTCAGCAGAATCAGCAGAGTCAGCAGGACCAGCAGAGTCAGCAGGACCAGCAGAGTCAGCAGGACCAGCAGAATCAGCAGAATCAGCAGAGTCAGCAGGACCAGCAATCACAGAAAAGTGGAAAAGAGCAACAATCCACGGAAGAGGCGATCGACCAGGCCCGGCAAAGTGCGGAAGAACTTCAGAAAAAAGCCGAAGAACTTCAGCAGCAAAAGCTGAGTGATCAGGCCAAGGAAGCGAAAGAACAACTGGATCAGGCCCGGCAGGCACGTGAGCAGAATGACCGGACCGAAGCCCAGAAACATCTTGATGAGGCCCTGAAAGCCCTCGGCGGAGACAGTGGACGTGAGCAACAGGACCAGCAGAATCAGGACGGAAAATCCAACGGCGAGGAAGAGAAGTCTGAAGCGCAACAGCAACAACAGAATCCGCAGTCGCAGCAGCCGGCGCAGGCTACGGAATCGGCAGGGCTGCCTCAACCGAAACCGGAAGAGGGAAAAATCGACGAAAAGACAGCCAATCAACTTCTCGAAATGATGGCCGATGAGGAAAAGGGACTTCGCGATGAAATCAGGAATCACCAGCGCAGCCGGCAGCAGCGTGTGGAAAAGGATTGGTGAAAATCATGAGCAGATATCATTTTCATTTTATCGTCGCAGCGCTCTCATTCGCCGCCTCCATGCTCCTGGCGGCAGATCCGGCGCTTCATGCCACGCTGTCCCCGGAATCGGTGGCAGCCGGCCAGACAGCAGATTTCACACTGACACTGAACCGGCCGTTGAGCGGACCGCTGTCGGTACCCAGACTCGATAACGGGGAATGGATCAACTCCTTCAGTCAGCGGACTCAGAACATCAATGGACGGAGCAGTTACAGTTACATCATTCCGATCCGGGCCCTGAGAGAGGGAATCCTGCGCGTCCCCGCCTTCCCGGTGAAGGTGGGGGATCGCGAACTCCAGACACCGGAACTTGCCGTCAAAGTGGTCGCCGCCGGAGAACAACCGGTTCCCGGTGACAGTGGTGACGGAGCCTTGACGATGAAGGAGGCGGCATTCGGCAGAATCCGTCTGGTGGACGATCGGAAACAGTATTATGTCGGAGAAGAGATCCCGGTCATGGTCGAACTCTTCGTGCTGCCGGCACTCGATGCGCGCCTGGGGAGCTATCCGGAACTCACCGGGATCGGTAACGCGGTGTTCCGCGATTATTCCGCGGTCAACCCTGAACAGCGGAAATTCGACGTCCCGACACAGACGAGACGGATTCTGGACAACCGCACCTATGTCGAACTGGTGTTCCGGACCGCTTTCCGGCCGGTACAATCGGGGAAAATCACGCCGGCGGGGACCATACAACTTGCGATCGTCGCGCCGGAGGATCGTCCTTCCCGCCGCTCACGGTCACTGCCGTTCGGCGGCTTCGACGATGACTTCTTCGACTCATTCTTTTCCGGAGGAATGGCGCGCCGCACCCCCTACACGGTAAAGTTGGAGCCGACACCGGAGTTGACGATTCTCCCCCTGCCCCCGGCGCCTCAGGGCGTCTTCAACCTGGGGCTGATCGGAGACTGGAAAATCGAATGCCGTTTTGACAAGTCCGAGGCCAAAGTCGGGGAGCCTCTGAGCCTCGTGCTTACCCTTGAGGGAGAAGGGTCCCTCGAGACGCTCGAAGCCCCCAGGCTCACAATTCCGGGATTCCGGATCTATCCGGCGGAAGTGGAGAAACAGCCGCTCGGAATCCGTTCCCGCGCTGAAGTCAAATACGCGTTGATCCCGCTCAATGCCGGAGAAAAGCAGACGTTGCTCAAGTTCGCGACCTTCCAGCCGGCCACGGGAGAATACAACATCGCGGAATTTGACCTGAAGCTGCCTGTTGCAGAAAGTGATCGCCCACTCCCGCAGGTGCATACAACCTCTCCTCTCCCGGTGGATTCCGGAGCGGAAGAAGCACCCGAACCGCCGGAACCGCCCCGGGAAGAGCTCTTCTATCAGAAGGCCGCTCCGGGGTCGGCGGTGGAACTGCCGTTGATCCGCAACCAGCTCGGTCTGATCCTGTTCTGCCTGATCGGCGGTCCGATCATCCTGATCGTGATGGAACTGCTTCGGCTTCGCCGGCGCCGGATTGCCAATGATCCGGAGTTTCTCCGCCGCGCCGCGTTGCGCCGCAGACTTCCGGAATTGCTCAGGACACTCCGTGGAGCTTCCCCGGAAGAGGCAGGAACATTGATTCGAACCGAAGTCACGCCGTTCCTTGCAGAAGCACTCGGTCTCTCCCGTGGCGCAACTGCCGGAGAGGTGGCATCCAGAGTCGAGGATCCCGAACTGAAACAGCTGTTTGAGGGATTGGAAAACAGCGGTTTCAGGCCAGACGCCTCGGGTGCCGGGACACTTTCCCCGGCCCTCCTCGACAAACTCTGCCGGTTGCTTCGCAAACTGGCGGTCTTTTTGCTGCTTGTGCTTGCCGCGACCGGCCTTCAGGCAACTGACGAGTTCAATGCTGCCTTCAATGCCGGAGACTTCGCGAAGGCGGTCTCCGAATACCGGCAGCGGCTGAATCCGGCCGCGCCGGCACCGAACGTGCTTTACAATCTGGGGGCCGCTTACTACCGCAGCAACGATCTGCCCCGGGCGATGGCCGCCTTTCACCAGGCACACCTGCTGGCTCCGCGTGACTCCGAGACACAGGAGAACCTGAATCTCGTACTGCGAAAACTCGCCCGTCCGGAAATCGGTCGAACCGATTCGCCCGCGGCGCTTCTTCTCTGGTGTCGGGACCGGTTCCGGCCGGATCAATACCTCGCAGTGGGCGCGCTCGCCTTTCTGGTACTCTGTATCGGGTTCGGCTTGCGGCACACTCTGCGAAAATCCACCGTCTGGACCCTGGAAGGCATAACGGGACTCGTGCTCGTACTGGCGCTGGCCGCAGCGATTTCGCAGGCTTCCGGTCCCTACAACGAACGGAATGTCATCGTCACCGGCAGCGCCGTCGAACTGCGGACGCTGCCCGCCTCCGGAACCGGCAGAATCGAAGCGACCATTCCGGGTGGCAGTACGGGAACCATCGTCGATCGCCGTGACCAGTGGGTCAGGCTTCAGATCAACGGCCGTGACGGCTGGGTGCCGGCAGACCGCGTACAACCACTCTTTCCGGGCGGAGTATTCTGACCGATACCGACCGGAAGAATAAAAACAGGGATTTTTCTCATGGGCAAATCAATCGGTACGGCGCTGACCGGCAGCGCGTTCAAGGTGCTGTTCTGCGGCGCCGGTGAACTCGGCAAGGAAGTGGTGATCGCGATGCAGCGATTCGGTGTGGAAGTCGTGGCGGTTGACCGTTACGCCAATGCGCCGGGCATGCAGGTCGCCCATCGCTCGCATGTGATCAACATGCTTGACGGTCGCGAACTGCGCCGTGTAGTCGAACTTGAAAAACCGGACTGCATCGTACCGGAGGTCGAAGCAATCGCCACCGACACCCTGGTCGAACTCGAAAAAGAGGGATACCGGGTCGTACCGACCGCCCGCGCGGCCCGGCTCACGATGAACCGCGAGGGGATCCGCCGGCTTGCCGCCGAGGAGCTCGGACTCCCGACCAGTCCCTATCGCTTCGCGGCGACCCGTTCCGAATTTGACGCCGCCGTCGCCGAAATCGGCATTCCCTGCGTGGTCAAGCCGATCATGAGCTCCTCGGGGCATGGCCAGAGCGTGATCCGGGACGCGTCCGAGATCGACAGTGCCTGGAAAACCGCCCAGGAAGGTGGCCGCGCCGGAGCCGGGAAAGTGATCGTCGAGGGTTTCGTGAAATTCGATTACGAAATCACACTGTTGACGGTCCGCCACGCAGGAGGTACCACCTGTCTCGAACCGATCGGCCATCATCAGGTCAACGGTGATTATCAGGAGTCATGGCAGCCGCAGCCGATGAGTCCGGCGGCCATCGCAGAAGCGCAGCGCATCGCCAGAAAAGTCACAGACGCCCTCGGCGGCTATGGAATCTTCGGCGTGGAACTTTTCGTCTGCGGCGACCGGGTGATCTTCAGCGAAGTCAGTCCCCGCCCGCACGACACCGGCATGGTCACGATGATTTCGCAGGATCTGTCGGAATTTGATCTGCATGCGCGGGCCATCCTCGGCTTCCCGATCCCGAATGTGGCTTTTCACGGTCCGGCCGCCTCCAAGGCGATCGTCGCCGACGGCAATTCGAACCGCGTCTCATTCGCCGGAGTCGAGAAGGCGCTCGAACTGCCCGACACTCAGGTACGTCTCTTCGGGAAACCGGAACTCAAAGGTCATCGCCGTCTCGGCGTCTGTCTCGCCCGTGGCGCTTCAGTCGAAGAAGCGCTCGACAAGGTGTTCAAAATGCGCGAAGCGATCACGGTTGAATTGTGATTTTCCGCGCGTCGGATCATCCGTTTTACTGGTCGCTCCGGCGCCGGCGGCTCTGGGAGAACTGCCGGCGCGCCTATTTTCTCCACTATTACGCCTCCGGGGGCGGGTTTTCCCCCGATGAATCCCCGGAGGTGCGTGAGTTTCACCGTTGCCGTGCGCTGTTGAGTGTGTCGGCCTATCGGAACCGGCTGCTCGGAAAGGCGTTGCGTGATCGATTCTACCGCCGGTTCGAAGAGGAAGACGACGAGGCGCCGGCCGGAATGGAATCTCCGGGATTGAGCTCCCATCTGCTCCGCCGGTTCCGGCGTGAATTTTACGCGATGTTGCGCGGAGAACCGGAGCGCGACCACAAATTGCCGATGCTTGCCGAAGTACTCCAACCGGGCTTCCCGGTCGAAGAATTTCGTGTAACTTTCGAGCGGGAACTGCGCGATTGCGCCCGGAAACTGGAAAAAGAGCTGCTGCCGGAACTGGAACGGTTTCCTTTTTCCGCCCGTCGCCGGATCGCCTCGCCGCTCCCGGTCCAGCTCAACGAACTTGCCGCATACGCCGTGCCGCTGCTCGCGGTCGCCGTCTCGGGGGAACTCTGGATCTTTGAAAATGGCTCGGGGGAGATGGAGACAGCGCTGTTGCATAAATTCTACGCACTCAACGAACTTTCGATTCCGCCGGAACGGGTGCGCTCCTTCCGGATCGACTTCGCCGACGGCGTTTTGGAGCCTTTCGGATCCAAACTCAACATCAGCGATGCATGGAAACAAATCCGCCGTGATGTGGATGCGATGCTGGCGCTGATCCACTCCGACGGCACTGTCGTGCTGGAAGAGTTTCCCGGTGATCGCCGGCGTTGCGGCGAGTGCGTATTCCGGAACTGCTGTCCTCCGGAACTGTGATCCGGAATACACCTCGCCCTTCCTGACAATCCGGACAGGTAAATGGATCTTTTTTTATCGATTCTTTTTCCATTCCCCCGTCCACGGAGTCCGTCGAGATTGAAAAAAGAGCTCCGACAGGCTATATTATGTAAAATATCAAACCAAAAGCCCACCCGGCGCACCGGTGGCCGAGTGGCTTCAGCCTCGGGAGAATACGATGGACTCGGCCGTTTTTGAAGAATTACTGATTTCCGCCTCGGAAAAACCTTCCAAGAAAACCCTCGATGCACTGCTTGCTCAGCTCGCCGTCGCCGGCAATCCGATTCCCTCCGCACTCGTTGAACAGCTCAATCTTCTGTGGGAAGCGTGGGGAGACGGGGAACTGGACGACGCCCAGGGGGCGTTTTGCGTCGGGCTGGCCGCGTTGCCGATGACCGACAGCCCCGTCTTCCGTAAAATGCTGGTCGGCGGCGTCAAGGCGGTATTGCCGCCCTACCTCAGCCGCAATCCGGTTATGAAAGCGATCGGCGTCCGTGACGAAGCGATGTCACTGGCCGAGATCAGCAGTCGGCTTCAGCGCCTTCTGGCGCTCAAAAACGGCGTCGTGATCTTTCTGCCGGGCGCTCTGCGCTGGGGAATTGCCGGAGCAATCGACAACATCAACGGTTCGCTGGCTGTCTCCGCCTTCGGTCTGCTCGGAGGAGCGGCGGCGATTCCGCTGGACATCGTTCTGCGCGAAGCGGTCCTGCTCGGTACCGGCCCGGAACTGATGCGCCTCGTGGACGCCGGCCGCACCCCGATCAGCGCGGCGGACTTCCGTACGCTGGTCGGGCGCAAGGCACTGGTCCCCGTTTCCGAAACTCAGATGCAGGCGATGGCCCAGTCGGGATGCGCCCGCAACCTCGACAAGGCGGAGTTCGCCCGTTACTGGAGCTCCAGTGCCGCACCCGGTCCGAAAACCGGAACACGTCGTTCCTGCGACGGGCGCAGCCTCAAGGAGATCGATCTGCTGTTGACCGGAGAAGAGGCGCAGCACCCCGGTAAATTTTCTGCCGAGGAAGCCGCCGCATTCCGGCGTTTCTTCGAGCATCTGAAGCCTGAAACAGCGGTCCGTGAGGCGAAACTGCTCGCCTCGATCGTCGCCCGTCTCCAGCCGCGTTCCGATGCGGAAGAACTCAAGCAGATGTGCACCCCGCTGCTCGGCAAGGCACCGTTCTGGCCGGCCTCCCCGACCAAGGCGCCGCTCACGCTGCTCAGCGTCTGGGGAGAACTTGCGGCGAAAAATCTGGAGACACTCGCCGCAGCCACCGCGGTAATCTTCCCGGAAGAGTATCTTGCGGAATGTGCGATGCGCCTGCCGCTCAAGTCGCTCAACAGCGTCTGCAATGCGGTCAGCGACGAGATGCTGTATGACTTCTTCCGCGAACACAAAATCTGCAGCGCCGATTTTCTGCTCTGGATCTGGAAAAACCGCAAAAAACGGCCGAGTGAAGAACTGCTGGAGCTGATCAACGTCGAAAATATCGTCCGGGCCCTTTCGGCGGACAACCTGCCGAAAGCATGGGGCGTCGCCCTGCGGGAGTTGCGCGGTCTGCTGCTCGACAATGTGGACTTCCAGAAACAGTTGATCAAGGCTGCCGACGGCGACGCGATGATGTTTGCAGCCGTGCTTCAGGGAGCGCTCTTCCTGAGTTCCGGTGAGCGCCAGAGTCTGATGGTCAAGCTTGCACGCATTTCTCCGCTGCTGCGCGACTACCTCGAAAACGGAGCCGGACAGCGCATTCTGAAAGCAGGCATCGGGGTGAGCAACGCCGGGGAAGTACCGGTCGCCAATGAGCCGAACTACACCAGCGTCAGATCCCACAAGCGGCTGGAGAAGGAACTTGATGACATCATCAATATCCATGTTCCGGAAAACCGAGAGGCCCTGAAAGTGGCTCGGGCCCATGGAGATTTCCGTGAAAATTCGGAATTTGACGCGGCCAAGGAGCGCCGTAATTTCCTGAGCCGCCGCCGTTCCGAACTCGAACGTGAACTGGCCCGGATTCAGCCGATCAACCTCAAGGCGATCAAGGTCGGCGATACCGCAATCATCGGTTCTGAAATCGAGCTCAAATACGACAACGGTGAAACTGAAGTCTATCAACTTCTCGGCGCGTGGGACGGGGATCCGGAACGCCGCTTCCTCTCGTACCGTACGAGACTCGGCGCAGCAGTGTTGAATCACAAGGTCGGCGACCAGTTCGAAGTCCCCGGCAACCGCCACTGCACTCTGACGGCCGTGCGTCCACTCTCCGCAGAAATCATCGCGGAGCTTGACGCTTGAAACGTGACATCAACGAAATCTATTATCCTTTGAGCATCCCCCGCCCGGAGCGGCTGAAACGCTGGTCGCGGGCGACGGGATACGCCGAAGCAGAACTCCTGTCGAAGGGACGGGTTGCCGTCGTGCGATACCAGGTCCCTGCCCGCAACCGGAGCGCCACCGGGAAACGGCTCGTGTTCGCTTCGGATTTCCACTTCCGCAACACACTACACTGCCGACAACTGCTTGCGGAAATGGTCCGTAAAACAACGGAACTCAAACCGGACGTTCTCGTGCTCGGCGGCGACCTGATCTCCGATGCCGTTGAAATCCGGCTCCTGCCCGAACTTCTCGACGCCCTGCGACCGACGGCCCCGGTGCGGATCGGAGTTCCCGGCAACTGGGAACGGGGGAAAAACTGGATCAGCGATGAAGAGTGGTGTGGACTCTATCGCAAACATGGTTTTGAGTTTCTCGGCAACCGGCTGCTTCAGAGCGGCCCCTTCAATTTCCATGGCAGCGACGACCTCTGCAACCACACCCCGCTTCTGCCGGAAGAGTGGCCGGAAGGTGCGGAAAACATTCTGATCACCCATCGCCCCGACACGGCAATCGCCCTCGACCGGGGAAGATCGCTCGCGCCGGTCGATCTGATTCTTTGCGGGCACACCCACGGCGGTCAGATACGACTGCCGTTTATCGGTCCGCTCTATGCCTCGAGCAATTATGGAATCCATTTTTCTTACGGGACGTTCCGGCGTGAGGGGCTCCGCTGCCGGTTGATCGTCAGTTCAGGGCTCGGGGAGCGTTCCCTCGCCTGGCGTTTCAATTGCCGCCGCGAACTCGTTCTGATCGAATTTACCGGAGAATGAAAAGTGCCGCCGTTTTCAACTGCCTGCGGGCCGTTGCTGTCTTGAAAAGAGATGCGATCGGTGGTATATTAAGCAATTAAAGTCAGAAAATTCAACTTCGACAACCGTCATGGAGATGGCATCATGCACAAAGTATTGATCCCCACAAAACTCGACAAATTCGCGGCTTCTCTGCTCACCGAACACGGCTATGACGTAATCCTCGATGCCGCGACTCCGCTCGCGGATCTGGTCAAGGCCAACAGCGACGCTGAAGTGCTGATCGTCCGCAGCGAGAAGATCACTCCGGAAATCATCGACCTGATGCCGAATCTCAAATTGATCGTCCGGGCCGGCGCCGGGTACAACACGATCGACATCAAATACGCCCGCAAACGCGGCGTCGACGTGATGAATACTCCGGGAGCGAACTCCAATGCGGTTGCCGAAGAGGTGATCGCTCTGATTCTCGCCGCATGCCGGCATCTGATTCCGGCCGATATCTCCACCCGCGCCGGGAAATGGGAAAAGAGCAAATTCATGGGCCGCGAACTGACCGGCAAGACGGTCGGTATCCTCGGGCTCGGCAACATCGGGCAGCTTCTGGTGAAGCGTCTGGCCGGTTTTGAGGTGAAGATTCTCGGTTACGATCCGGTGCTCTCCCCCGCCCTCGCCGATAAACTCGGAGTCGAATTGACCACCGTGGAACGAATCTTCGCGGAATCCGATTTCGTTTCGCTCCACATCCCGGAAAATGATGAGACCCGCGGCATGATCAACCGCCGTCTGCTCGAGGCGATGAAACCCGGGGCGATGCTGATCAACTGTGCCCGTTCCGGCATTCTCAACGAAGATGATCTGCGCGCCGTCAAGGCCGAGAAAAAACTTATCTTCTGCAACGACGTCTACCCCAAGGATGTCGAAGGACCGAAGCCGATCGCCGATGTCGCCGACATCATGCTGCCGCACCTCGGGGCGAACACCCATGAGGCGAACTTCGTAGCAGCCAGACGTTCGGCGGAGCAGACCATCGCCTACTTCGAGCAGGGAATCACCAACTGTGTGGTCAACAAGGCGCTGCCGGACGGGCTTGACGCGAAGTACCAGAAACTGGCCTACGTTCTGACCAAGCTCACCAACGCCTATCTCGGGAAGGACAACAATCCGACCCGGATCGAAACCAGTTTCTATGGCGATCTTGCCAAATACGCGAAGTGGATGACCCCCGCGATCGTCGCCGGAATCGCCGCCGAATTTGCGGCGGACCAGGGGCCGACCGATGCAGAACACTACCTTGCCGAAGCGGGTATCGAGCTGGTCAACCGTGAAGTTGACAACTCCAAGCATTACGGGGAAGCGATGAGTATCGATCTCTTTGTCGGCGGCAACCTGATCTACAAGGCCGGTGCACGCGGCACCATCACCGAGAACAACCTGATGATTTCCCGGTTGAATGCCTTCGACCAGCTCTACCTCGAGCCGACCGGGCACCACCTCTTCGTCGAATACAAGGACGAACCCGGCGTAATCGGCCGGATCGCCGGGATCCTCGGGGAAAAGAACATCAACATCATTGACATCCGCGCTCCGCAGGATCTGAAGTCCGGACTGTCTCTGACCGTGGTCAAGACCAACGTCGAAGTTCCCGACATGCTCGTGCAGAAGATCCGCGAAGCGGTCAAAGCGAGCAAGGCGTTCCAGTTCAGCTACTGATTCCGTTATCCGGCGTCATCCCCGGGGGATGGCGCCGGAGGTTCTGCAAACACCCCAATGAGGTAACCATCTGACGGGAACCACATGACTCTTTCCAACGATCTTCTGAGCCGGGTCCGGAAAACTTGGGAGATGCTGAAGCCCGTTGTGCCGACGGTCTACGGCCCTCCCCGGCGGATCGACCATCTGGTCAAGATGAATCTGCCGCCGCTGATGGGACGCCGGGACGCCGCCTTCGACAAAGCGGCGGAGATCATTGCCGGTGATGTTTTCGCAGGGGAAGAGCGCGAACGAAACAACGTCTACACGGTCCTCGGGACACTGCTCAACAGCGCAGCGGATGACACAAGAGCCATCCTCGCAACCTTGAGCAGTCCGGATACCGAAGCTCGTGAAAAGCAGATGCTGTCGTTTCTGGAGCTGCTGCACGACATCACCCGCTCCCTTGGGGATTTCACCCGTCTTGAGCATGAACTGTTCTCAGAAGAGAACACGGCGCTCAGAGAGTTCGCAGTCAGCAGGACCGAGGCGGAAATCGCCCGGAGCGAGCGCACAATCAGTGAAGCCGAAATCAACATCGTCAATCTGATGCGTGCCTATTTCGAGCGTTCCCTGCCCAAAGTAGCACGTTACCGCGAGTATACCGGAAAGAGTTTCAGCAAAGCTTACGCTTCGCGTTATCACAAATCTTACGAAGTATACTCAAAACTTTACAGCGAATTATCTCATGCTGTTCCGTCGAACTCCGACGCGGAGGCGTGACGCCCCAACCGGCTTCCGCCGTGGGTGATGCACGCCGGGGCAAGATAAGATCGAAGTTCCAGACAGCCTGTACCGGAATTACTTCGCATCCAATTCGGCGGCGGCCTTCAGGAGTTTCTCCCAGACCTCTTCATTTTCGCTTCCGGCGGCCTCGGAACGCAATGATTTGATGATTCCAGCCACGGAAGAGGCATCCCCGACGCGTTTCAACACCACATGGCCGTCGGCAAAACCGATCAGGGCCTCGTTGCCGCCACGGATTTCGGGCTTTTCCATCATAAGCGGTACCATCGACGGCGCTTTGAGCTTCGCAAGGTTGCCGATCGCGTTGCCCAGATAGAGATAGCTCGTGTTTTCCTCGCGGATCACGCCTCCGGTGGCCGGCCTGCGAGCGGTATCGTATGGTGCGATCAGGATCTTTGTCGTCAGATAATCTCCGTGCGTCTTCAATTTTGTCAGGCCATCCGCGCCGGGCGCGTCGGGCAGATAGTTGCGATTGTCTGCGGAATACATGAGCATGGCAAGCATCAACTGCTTGAGGTTGCCGAGAGAAGCCTGCACCTCTCCCTTCTGCTTGAGTTTGCCGAGGATGGTCGTCGGTCCCGCCGCCGACAAAGAGAACACGGTGACAATCCCCAGGAATACGGCAACTGCAAATTTTTTCATGTTTCCACCTCTCTTGTTTCCTGTTCATCCGTCCGTCCCGCCCGAACAGCTTTGATCACATCGCAGAAGTGACGCCGCACTTCTCCATCCGGCATTCCGAAAAACACTCAGGGATTGTGGTAGCTCCCCCCATGAAGAATATTCACTGCCCGAAACAGTTGTTCAAACAACAGCAGACGCGCCAGTTCATGCGTGAAGGTCAACCGGGAGAGCGACCACAGAAGATCAGCACGGCTCTTCACCTCGGGCGCCAGTCCCCGCGGGCCGCCGATCACGAATATCGTCCGGCGGTCGAAGGAACCGAGCCTTTCCGCGAAACCGACGCTGGAAAACTCCCTGCCCTCTTCCGACAAAACCACCACCGCCGCACCGCGCTCCCGTTCAAGCACCTTCAGAATCGCCGCTCCCTCTTTCGCCACGGTGGAATCCGGAAGTTCTACGATCTCCAGTTTCACATAAGGAGTGAGCCATTTTGCAAATTCGTCGCAGCGCGCCTGCAACGCCCGATCCTTCAGCCTGCCCACCGCCACTACATTCAAGAGCATTTGCACTCCTCCGTCCGGTCGATCACCCCCCCGCCGAGTAACAGGTCCCCGTCATAGAACACAGCCGCCTGCCCGGGAGTCACCGCACGCAACGGCTCCGGCAATACCACTTCCGCGCCATCCGCCTGCGTCTCAATCCGGCACGGTACGGCCGCGCTGCGGTACCGAACCTGTACCTGCATTTCACCACCCTCCGGGCTCCGTCCCGATTGCCAGCAGAGCCCCGTCACCGTAAAACGCCGTGCTAACAGACGTGCGGGATCGGTCTCCAGCTCGATATCACCGGACTCCGGATCAATCGCGGCGATGTAGGCGGGGACTCCGAGTGCGACATTCAGTCCTTTGCGCTGGCCGATCGTATAACGATGAATGCCGCGATGACGGCCGACGATCCGGCCACGGTAGAGGAAAGCTCCGGGACGCTCCGGACTGCCGCAGAGCCTGCGCAGCGTCTCGCCGAAACACTCGCCGGGAACCTGAAAACAGGCATCCTGACTATCCGGCTTGTCACTGGTGACAAGCCCGCAGTCGGCGGCAATTTCACGGACACGCGCCTTTTCCAGATTTCCGACCGGAAATTCGATCCTCGAGAGAATCGACTGATTCAGGCGATAGAGAAAATAGCTCTGATCCTTATGCCGATCGGAACCGCGCCGCAATTCGACGACGCCACCGCGGCGCGAAAGTTCTGCATAATGGCCCGTGAGAACCTTCGATGCACCGATTGAACGGGCAAACTCCGTCAACGCCCCGAACTTCACCAGAAGATTGCAGTCGCAACACGGATTCGGAGTCCGCCCCCGCCCGTATTCGAACGCCGCCGGACGCAACACGAGACGCTCGAAATCCGGAAACAATTCGAGAAAACGATGCTCGATTCCGAGCCGTCGGCAGACCTGAAGCGCCGCAGCCTCATCGCTTTTCGATGCACAGAGCTGCACCGCGGAAAACGCGGGATCCGGATGCTTCAACCGAAGCGTAACCCCGACCACCTCATAGCCCGCCCGCTGCGCCAGCACAGCCGCGACCGAGGAATCCACGCCGCCGGACAGTGCGACCACCACCTTTTCCACTGCCATTCAGATAAATCCTTTGTCTTTTTATACAATATGCCGTCACTGGAGCTTCTTTTCAAGGTTGACATGCTGTTTTGCGGCTGTATATTACCTTACAGTACCATTATGAGGAGGGTATTATCATGGCAAAACAGGATGAAAACAACTTCGGGAACCTGACCCCGCGCGCACGGCAGATTCTGCTACTTGCGAAACAGGAAGCCGAACGTTTCAATCACGATTATATCGGCACCGAACACCTGCTGCTGGGCATTCTCGCGCTCAACGAGGGAGTAGCGGTCAATGTTCTCAAGTCTCTCGGCCTGAATCTGCAACAGCTCCGCCTCGAGGTCGAGCGCAGCTGCGGGACCGGGGGCGCGACGAAAACCGATGGGCCTCTGCCGCTGACGCCGCGCCTGAAGCGCGTGCTGATGCTCGCTTCGCAGGAGGCACAGGGGATGAACTACAACTTCATCGGTACCGAGCATCTGCTGCTGGCGATTCTGCGTGAAGGGGAGAGTCAGGCGGCCCGGCTGTTGCAGAACCTCAACGTCAACCTCGAAGAGGTCCGCAAAGCGGTCGTCAAGACCCTCGATTCGGACTATCTGCCTGATAACGAGGAGGAGGAGAACGAACCCGGGGGAATCCCGCACGGCGGAAACTCCGCCCAGAACACACCGTCTCAGGGCGGAAACGCCGATACGCTGCCGGCGCTCAACGCGTTCGGACGCAATCTGACCGAACTCGCCGCCCGCAGGGAACTCGATCCGGTGATCGGCCGAACCGCGGAAATCGAGCGGGTGATTCAGGTGCTCTGCCGCCGGACCAAGAACAATCCGGTACTGATCGGCGAGGCGGGTGTCGGGAAAACCGCGATTCTGGAGGGGCTCGCGGAAGCGATCGTCGCAAAACGTGTCCCGGATCTGCTTTCCGACAAGATGATCTACGCGCTGGATCTGCCGCTGATGGTCGCCGGCACGAAATATCGCGGCCAGTTCGAAGAGAGGATCAAGGCGGTGATCGACGAAGTCCGCAACTCGAAGAGAGTGATCCTTTTCATCGACGAACTGCACACGATCGTCGGGGCCGGCGGTGCCGAGGGGGCGATGGATGCGGCAAACATCATCAAGCCCGCGCTGTCGCGCGGCGAACTTCAGTGCGTCGGCGCAACCACTCTTGACGAATACCGCAAGGGAATCGAAAAGGACGCGGCTCTGGAACGGCGCTTCCAGCCGGTCATGGTCAATCCGCCGAGCGTCGAGGATTCGATCCTGATCCTCGAGGGACTCCGGCCGGTTTACGAAAAACACCACCACGTGGAATACGCGCCCGGTTCTCTGGAGGCGGCGGTGAAACTCGCCGACCGTTATATTTCCGGCCGTTTTCTGCCCGACAAGGCGATCGATGTGATGGATGAAGCCGGCGCCCGCGCCCGGATTCAGAGCGTCGTGCCGCCGCCGGATACAACAGCGCTCGAAAGTGAGATCGAATCGGCCCGTGCCAACAAGGAAGCCGCCATCGTCGAACAGAATTTCGAAGCGGCGGCCCGCTGGCGCGACGTCGAACGTGAGGTGAAGCAGCGCCTTGCCGACCTGCAGGAAAACTGGCGGAAAGAGTGCTCCGACAAGCGCACCTGCATCACCCGCGCCGATATCGCCGCCGTCGTGGCGAAACTCACCGGCGTACCGCTGCAGCAGATGGAGGAGGGAGAAAGCGCGAAGCTGCTCCGGATGGAAGCCGAACTCAAGAAGACGGTGATCGGCCAGGATGCCGCGGTCGGCGTGATCTCGCGGGCTCTGCGTCGCAGCCGGGCCGACCTCAAGAATCCGGCCCGTCCGATCGGGTCATTCATCTTCCTGGGGCCTACCGGCGTCGGCAAGACGCTGCTGGCCAAGGCACTGGCGGAGTTCATGTTCGGTGATCCTGACGCGCTGATTCAGGTTGACATGTCCGAGTACATGGAGAAATTCAACGTCTCGCGGCTGGTCGGCTCTCCCCCCGGTTACGTCGGCCACGGGGAAGGCGGGGAGCTGACGGAAAAGGTGCGGAGACGCCCCTACTCCGTCGTCCTGTTCGATGAGATCGAAAAAGCGCATCCCGATGTGATGCACATGTTGTTGCAGATCCTCGAAGAGGGGCGTATCACCGATACCCTCGGTCGGCGGATCGATTTCCGCAATACGATCATCATCATGACCAGCAACGTCGGCGCGGAACAGTTGTCAAAGGGACTCGCTCCGCTCGGATTCGGAGGCGATGCCGCATCGGAAAGTCAGAAGAGTGACGAGAAGCTGCTTGCAATCGCCAAAAAATTCTTCAAACCGGAGTTCATCAACCGGGTCGATGACATCATCATCTTCCGCAAACTCGACAAGGAGGACCTGCGCAAGATCATCGATATCGAACTTGGAAAACTCCGCGAACGCCTGCTCGGTCGCAAGCTGGAATTGCATCTCTCCGACGAAGTGCGCGATTATCTGATCACCAAAGGTTATGAACCGGAATTCGGTGCCAGGCCGCTCCGTCGCGCAGTTGAGCGTTACATAGAAGATCCTCTTGCCGAGGAGTTGCTGAAAGGCTCCTTCGACAAGGCGAAAGCGGTCAAGGTCGAACTCGATCAGCAAAAAATCCTTTTCTTCCCGGAAGAGGAGTGATCGGCCGCAGCCGATATCCGCTTTACTCTCCCTCCTGCCCCACCGGGTCGGAGGGAGTTTTATTCCCACGCGATTTCCTCGCAACAAACTCTCCCCAGCTGCGACACTCTCGCCCCGGTTTCCCGGAGAAATTTTCTTCCGACCCGGCTGAACTACCGGGAGAGCACGTCATAGTTCACAAAGAAAATCTCACCCTGAGCAGCCTTCGCCCCTTCCGGAGTCAAATCGAAGATGAAACTCCGATATTGCAGTGGATAATCAATTTTACCATCGTTGTTTCCCCCGTAATGACCGAAGCCGCCGTTCTTCAAAAAGTCACCGCAATCAAATTCCACACTCTGAATGCCGGGAACTCTCGGAACCACCTTCAAAATCTGAAACACTTCTCCCGTTTGATCCTGCGCCAGAAGGCTTACCGCATGAATCACCCCCTTTTGCGATCCGAATTTCACAACGACTCTTTTTCCGAGTTCCCCGGCGTTTTTCGCCAGAATCCGGGTGTTTTTGAAAGAGGCCTCTCCAAACTTCTGATGTTCTCCATTCCATTTCAGGACCAGGCCGCCCCGGGGTCTCGCGGTGGATTCCAGCGTCCATGCTTCGCCGGGATCCTGAGCGTCTCCGAGAGTCCAGCCCCTGCAATAGGTAACCCACTGCCCGGGACGCAATACAGCTTCAACCGAACAGATGTTCCGGCTGTCGAAAACCGCGGTTCCGCCTTCCGGAGCGAACACGGCCTTCAGCACAAGTTCCGTTCCGAGGCGGAAAGTATCCGGAATCACGGTTTCAAACTTCCCGGTGAAGATACCGTTGCCCGGTATCTCAATGTTCATCTGCTCCGGTTGAAACTTCCAATTGAATCCCCACCAGAACTCCGGAGAAATAAGCCTCAAAGTTCCTTTTTTCGCTTCCGGAGTCAAATTGTGAACCCGGACTATGAACTCTTTCGTTTTTCCGATCGCAGCGGAAAGTTTATACCCGCCCATTAAATCCAACGCGCGGGCGACATTTTCGTCATCCGGAATCAGCTGCACCAGAAAATCAGCCTTCTCCGTCTGCGGCAACGGTCGAACAGTCTGTTCTTCCCGGGTTTCAAAACGGAGTTTTTCCCCAGATAGAAAAACTGGATATTCATTCACCGGTATCGTGAAAACACCGTCTGAAGCTGTCAACACAGTGGTCTTACCATCAAGTGTGAAGAGTTCCGCATTCCCTTCGCCGGGAATCCGGAAACTGGCGGCCGGTCCGATCAGTTCGGAGAACGGGCGGGAATAATCGCCACCCGCATAACTGTCATTTCGCCACAAGACAGCGATTTTCCGGTCGCCGTCTTCAAAGCCGAACGCGCTGATTTCGCCGATTTCCGTGGAGTGCTCTTTCAGAAATCCCTCGAAACGGGCATTGCCGAGTAACCGGGCTGTCAGGCGGTAAGAGTGAAATGATGGTTTGGGATTGCCGAAACGATCAAGCACACCGAACTCCCCCTCGAGGGATTCCACAGGCACATTGCGGAAGTTGTATGGAATGACTTTGGTCCCGGGCCCCCCGTAAGCAAGAACTCCCGCCATCGCCTTTGGGATGTACATTGCCTGATACTGCATGACATCACGGAGGTCATTGAGCGGAAGCAGGTGAACCGCGCTGTAGGTACAGATATTGATCTCATTCACCCACAAAGGCTTATCCGCAATCTGACTGCTTTGTTTCACTCCGTTGATCCGACGCATCCAGCCCACGGTTCCCCAGAACCGGGTGTTGTAGTTGCAGTAGGTGTGAACGGCAATCGCGTCAACGAAGTCACCGGTTTTCATGGATAAAACCGGCTGTGCCAGAGAACCCATATCCCCAAGAATGATATTGGCATCCGGCTGCGCGGCACGGATCGCGACGGCTCCGGCTTTCGCACTGGCCGCATAATCCTCCGGAGTGACATGATACCCCTGAGGCTCATTTCCAAGCTCCCAGTCACTGACGAAGTCACGGCCACGTTCCACAATGCCGTACACAAGTTCAGCATACCCGGCAAGCTCCGGAGAGATACCGTGTTCCGCCCATTTCCGCTTGATCTCGGGCGCCGCCTCGCGCCGCCACTGGTCATAGGTGGAGATGGAAGGCAAAACAGCCTGTGGACGTATCCCAGCAGCCCGGATCCGCGGAAAAACCTTTTCCGCTTCTCCCGGTTTGATGTCGGTCCGAATCATTCCCGCCCCGAGCTGTTTGATCCGATCGAAGTCGAACTCTTCCCGGCTGAATCCCTTTTCCCAGCGATAGACATGGCTAACGATACCGAAATTACCGTCGGGCGAAGCCGCATACGCAGTGCGAATCACCGTCAACGGAATTTCATATTCCGAACCATCCGCAAGCCGGACATCGAGACGAAAATAACCGTCATGATCCGGAAGCGGGATCCGGTAATCATTGACACCGGATTTCAACACTCCGGTTATGGTTTCTCCCGTTACCTCTCTCCCGAAATAGTCCGTCATATGGTATTCAATCCGATCCGCAGCCAGATCGCGTTCACAGCGAATGCGCAGGGTCGCAAATTCACTGCCGGGGCCGAAGAAGTTGTTGTCACGGTTCAATTGCGGCGCCACGGAAACCGGAGCTGTCGCCGCCACCCGGAAACCGGTATCCGCGAATCGGTGATGATCGCCGTACCAGCTTCTCAGGCGAGCGCCGTTCCATTCATCCGGATCTGTAGAGTGTTCCGGTGCCCCCATGGCGATCACCGCTTCCGACAGACGGTTCTCCTGCCACTCGCGAACTCCGGAGGCTGTGTTCATCAAGCCGTAATGCGAGCGGTCATTCCGGGTGGTTGAGTCCACCCGGCGATATTCTCCGGAGCCATTGTAAAAAGCGGCCTTGTGAAATTCATGCATATCCGGCAGATAATATAACACCGGAGCCTCCGGCGATGTGAGATCGCGAAACCCTATGACAGCCTGTTGTTTCCCGTCTTCCGTAAGACGCTCCTCGATCCGGTAGACTTCGCCGCCGGACAGGTCATTGCAATAACGGGCGGCGTCAACCCGGCTGACATTCGTCATCGGAGCAGCCCCCATTCCCTCTTTCGGTTGATATTTTCCATCGGATCTGATAATCGGCATATCCTCGTGATAAAATCCAGCCGCATCGGCACTGTTCCGATTCAGGAAGTCGCAATATTCCTGGACGGAAACCTCTTTCACCGCAATCCGGTAAGTATAAGGAACTCCCCCCCGCAAATACGGCCTGGAAGTGTTTCCGAAGGGGACAGCGGTGCCGGGATTGCCCGGATCTCCAACGGTGAGCAGTTCCGTTGCCGCAGCAGCAATGCAGAAAGCGGTTGTGCCGACCCAAATTCCCAATCTTTTCATCATGCGGATGCCTCCCTGTTCCACCGTTGCGCGGCAGGTTTGAACATTAAAACGGATAAGCGAAAAATTCCCTGGTCCAGCATGCCTTGACCCAGTTCGGAGAGAGATTCAGTTCACGTGCACCGGTGGAGCTGACATGACCATCCGCATAACTGCCGTTGAGTTTTTCTCCATGGGCAAGCCAGAGTCCGGTCAGATCGCCATCCAGAAAATTGCTGGGAGAAAAGTGGGCGTGCATCGGAGCGCTCTTTCCCTGTGATTCGATTTTGGCGCTGTCCGCCAGAACCAATGTCTGTGACGGCTTTCTCATGCGTTTCACGTTGAGCAGGATGGTATCCGTCCCGACCTTCAACCGGTAATCCCCCATGCCGAGAGTTTCCTGTTTATAAGGCCAGCCGATATCGCCGTCATTGCTGGCACGATTGATTCCATAGGTAAACCACCAGTCATACGATTCCGGAGCCATCGACTGGGTGAAGGAAGCGATCTTCAACGTCGTCGGATGACTGTTTCCCGGGCAGATCAGAATCTTCGCGGAACCGAGATAACCGAGATGCATCAGAGCGCCTCCCCAGATGGAGCCTCCGTTCAGTTCACTGTGGATGAGCATCACATCATTGTTATCAGCAGAATACTGAAGCTGTGACAATTGCAGCTGTTTCAAATTCGCAGTGCAGGAACTGGATTTCGCTCGTTCCCGGGCCTGATTGAGAGCAGGCAACAGCATGGAAGCGAGAATGGCGATGATCGCTATAACAACTAATAATTCTATCAGTGTGAAGATATTGTACTCTTCTCCACCTCTCCGGGTCCTCAACAATAACCTCATGATCAGCTCCTTTCTTTCCAGAGAATTATGATTGCGATACAGAAGCAACTCTACATACACTGCCACGTTGAATCAACACCGGCGGCACCCGGCGGATTCCGAAACCGCCCCCGGCAAAATATCCGTCGATCCCGCTTGCCAGAGCTCCGGCGATCTCCTGAGCATCGAAAATAATGGTCGTCAACGGCGGATCACATTTTTCCCCGGCCATTTCCCCCTGACAACCGATGATACTGATATCGTCCGGAATCCGTTTCCCCAGCGCCTTGAAGGTCTCCATCACCGCCAGCGCAGAGTAGTCGCTCATCGCGAAACAGGCGGTGAAATCGATCCGGTGGCTTTGAAAATACTCCTGCAGGAAATCACCGCTGGTACTGCGGGAGGCTTCCCCGTGTCGGATGTTGCAGTCGATGATCCGTGGCGTGATTCCATACAGTCGCAGACAGTCACAAAAGCCGTTGATCTTTTTTGTGCAGGTCAATCCTTTGGGTTCGGTTATCAGCAATGCAATTCTGCGATGGCCGTTTTCGACCAGGTGTTTCGCAGCCAGCATCCCCACCAGCTCCTCCTGCATGTCCAGAATCGAAGCTCCGTGAAGCATGATTCCGCAATCGAAGAAGACCAGCGGCACATTCAGCTCATACAACCGCAGCAGGACTGCAGGTTCGACCTCTTCCAGCCAGAGAATCAGAAGGTCGCAATGCAACTGTTTCAGCGAGCCGAGGTACTCCACGAGCCTGTCCGGCGCATACCGTTCTTCCGTATAGACATAGTTGCTCCGCCGTGAAAATTCATATTTCAACTCCTCGGAGATCCGGTTGGCATGCTCGCAGTTCCAATCCACCCGGACAAATAAAATCCGCCGAACCGGAGCCCGTCCCCGCCCGCAGGCAAACATGCCGCGCCTCGGCTCGCTCCATAACACCTGCTCCTTCACAAGTCGTTCCAGAACATGATTCAACGTCTGCCGGGAACAGCGGCAACTCTCCAGCAAACTCCGATAGGAAGGCAACCGCTCCCCCTCTTTGTAGAGCAGGAATCTGGACCGCAGCTGCTCTGAAACCGCGGCAATTTCCATGTCAATCACTTTGGGCATTTTCGAAGGATTCTCCCAACCGGTATTTTCAAGGCTTCATCCATAATTATATTTATTTTGTACAAACATTGCAAGTGTGTACAAAAATAAACAGAGTTTCCCAGACAAAAAACGCTTCGAAGTTCCCGGAGTACAGAATGTGGAATACCGTACCGTCCGGGTCAAACTAATCGAGTTTCATGACACTCTGCCGTTTGATCAACCGGTAGTCCACGTTGACGCTGCGGACACACTTCCCTGCGAGCTGGCCGGAAAGAATGTTGACCGCTTCGATCACCATCAGATCCAGCCGCTGTTCGATCGTGGTCAGCGGCGGATCCAGAAGGGTGTTCAATGCGCGGTTTTCAAAACCGATCATCGAAATATCCTCCGGAATCCTGATCTTCAGATCATGAAACGCCCTCCGTACTGCACCGCTGTAGTTCTCTCCGACGGCAAAGACCGCGGAGACCCCCCACTCCATCAATCTCGAAACGGCGGAAACGGTTTCCATCCGCCAGTCATCCACATTCACATGAAATCCGGTCATGAAGGCAGAGTGAGCCTTCAGGTACTCCCGGAATGCGACAACGCGACTCCGGTAATTGAGGTTGTCATCCGCACTGCCGTCGTCAAACGTGATCATCCCGATCCGCCGATGCCCATACGCAACCAGGTGGTCAAGCGCCAGCCGGATTCCCTGCCCGTCATTGCTGCAGACGGAGCAGACGTTCTCCAGCTGTGCGGGATGGGAGTTGATCGCAACCAGCGGCAGATAATGGCGCCGGCTCCATCCCTGTTCCAGCTTGCGGTTGAAATTCGTCGAGATCACCCCGAGAAACGCCCCTTCTTCCAGAAAGGAGAGATCATCACCGGAGAGAATCACCGGAGTATAGTTCCGCCGGTAGAGTTCATTGTTCAACGCCTCCAGAAGATTCCCCAGGTAACCGTCGAAGACCGGAAATGCCGGAATCAGAATCGCGATGTTCCGTCGCTCCTCGACCAGATAACCGAGTTCATACGCCGCATGCATCACCTCCTGCCGCAGCCGGGCGGAAACAGGACGGGTTCCCCCCAGTACGCGCGATACTGTGGCCGGAGACACCCCGGCACGTTCAGCGACCCGCTCCAGCGTCACTTTTTTTCGCATTGATTTTTTCATTATTCATTAGCTTTTAAATTGTTATAAAAAAAATCAATCATTTCTTTCAATTAATATCTTTCTATTTCAAATGATTTTCAAGGTGATTCTTGCAAAACAGGCCATTTTTGATTATAATATTCCGCAGAAATTGGAGGAAGAACCCAGACATGTTGAAATACCTTTCCATCTTATGCGGTCTCTGTCTCGCCGGCCAGCAATTGAGTGCATCCGATGAGGAACTCAACCGGAAGGCCGATGAGGTCAACCGGATCCTCTGGAGCCGTTTCATCGGCAAAGACAACGTCATGTATGATTACACGGGGCTCAACGGTGAAGTCGTTCTACCGACTCCGGAGGAGTGCGCCGGAGACGTTCCCAACGCACTCGGCTGGTGGACTCCGATTGAAAACGGCGGTTTTTTCAACGGAATGTATCTTATCGCCCAGTGCGATCGGTATGACCGCAACAAGACGCCGGAAAACCGTGAGAAAGTCCGCCGTCTTGTCGCCGGTCTCTACAAGCTTCAGGACGTTGGAACCGTACCCGGCTTCATCGCCCGCGGTGTCGGGAGCGACGGCCAGTGTCACTACACCGCCTCCAGCAACGATCAGAACTTCCCGTGGTTCCTCGGTCTGGGGCGTTACCTGGAGACCGACATCCCGGATGAAGCTGAGCGCCGGGAGTGCGTCGAGCGTCTGGTCCGCCATGCCGAAGCGCTGCAGAAACAGAACTGGATGATCCCGGGAGAGCGCCCCGATTTCGTGCGCGGGTGGTGGCTGGACGGGGAATATACCGCCTGCGTCCATATCGCCACCGCAACCAGGGTTCTCTACGAAGCAACCGGCGATGAAAAGTGGAAAAAGCTCCACTATGAACTGATTCGCGGGAAATCGCCCAACGGAATCGAACGCAAAGTGAGCATCGCCGCCGGTCCGAAAAACATGGCAAACTGGTCCGCCTGGTTCCTGAGCAACTGTCAGTATGCGGTTCGAATCCTCCTTCAGCGGGAAACCGATCCGGAATTGAAGAAATATTATGCGGCCTCCCTGCGGAACACCGCCCGTGGAGCAGCATCGCTGATTCTCTGGTATAAGAAGTTCAATCCGACGGCGGAGCGTCCCGCTTTCACGCCGGACTGGCATGTGATGATGCCTCCCTTCTCTCCCCAGAAGAACGGCGGCGAAGCCGCAGCTCTGGCCCTCGAACAAAATAAGGTGTGGGAGAAGAAATCCCCAGCCATCGCACAGGAAAAGGGGCTGGTCAAACCCGCGCTGTGCGCCGCCTGGATCGTCGCGCTCTCGGAGGATGAGGAACTCAAACGGGGATATATGCCCGAGATTCGCCGGATGATCCTTCATTTCGATTACTCGAAATTCCACTATGCAACCTTCTTCTATGTCGAGAATCTGGTCGCCACATTGAATGAAACAACCAGTCGGTAGGGAGATATCAGCGATGAGGGAAAAATTTACACTTATTGAACTTCTGGTCGTTATTGCAATCATTGCGATTCTGGCTGCGATGTTGCTGCCCGTTCTGAACCAGGCAAGGGACAAAGCCCGCGAATCCAACTGCAAGAACAATATGAAACAGCAGGGAACCGCCTTCATGCTCTATGCCGGCGACTACGAGGATCAGATGGTTCCGGTGGCCAACGACTCCTACAACGGTTCCATCTGGACCTGGGTGATGGTGAAAAACAACTATATGACGAAGAAACAGCTGGTCTGCCCCTCGCGTGTTCTGCCCGGGTATCAGGATTTCTGGAACAACCCGCAGCAGATGCTCAATGACGACACCGATTTCGGCTGGCAGCGTTGTGTGTACGGAATCAACTTCTACTACGCCTTCACCGCAGACAGCAGTTACTCCGGAAAAGTGGTCGTGAAACTCAACATGTTCCCCCGCGCTTCACAGACCATTCTTGCGGTGGACAGCGCCGCGGATACCCGGGTCGCCACGGAGACCTCCCCGGCCGGTTTTTATCGCGTGATGCACCGTTACGGCACAGGGAGCGGAAACAGCGTCCTGTGGCCGGCACACGGCGGTTTGAGCAGCTGCAACGCGCTCTTCGCCGACGGCCATGTGATCGGCGCCAAAGGCCAGGGGGTCGGTGAAGCGGCGGTGAAGACCCTGTACGATACCAAGGGCTCTCCTCTTTACGGCCCGGATGTCAGCAAAACCAATCCGGATGACGAAAGCATGTGGATTCGCCACGACGGCAAATACCGCTGACCGGCGGAATTGCGCGACTGCCCGCTGTCCTCCGCCATGCAAAATCCCACGCGCCATGCCCGGGAAACCGGGGGCATGGCGCGTTCTGATTTCCGGCCCCGGCATACTCCCGCCCTGCCCTTCCGGCGAATTTTCGGGAATTACCACATCCGGAACTGGAAAAAACGCCTTTGTCATGGTATACTATGCAACCCGGGAGTGAAGTGGCTTGAATGCATTTTCATCCGGTCGT
Source organism: uncultured Victivallis sp. (assembly GCA_944389895.1). Lineage (GTDB taxonomy): Bacteria > Verrucomicrobiota > Lentisphaeria > Victivallales > Victivallaceae > Victivallis. The sequence goes on from CALXOA010000128.1 coordinate 90,852, forward strand.
GCCGCAACGCCGTGAGGAGGAGCGGGGCCGGACAACTCATTGCATGATTGCTCCCGTGTTTCCAGGCGGATCACGACAGGAGTTTCCAACAAAAATGCAGATTTATCCATTTCTGACAATGACATCCATCCTGCTTTTGCTCGGGGTGCTGTCCAGTAAAATCTCAAGTCGATTCAATGTGCCGATCCTGCTGCTCTTCCTCGGAGTCGGCATGCTCACCGGGTCGGACGGCCTCGACTGGGTAACCCTGAACGGGACCACGGATGCCGGCCCGATCAATTTCCTCGGCACGATCGCCATGTGTTTCATCCTGTATTCCGGCGGTCTGGATACCAACTTCCGCCAGATCCGGGGGGTTCTCGGTTACGGCACGTTCCTTGCAACGGTGGGAGTGCTCCTGACAGCATTGCTGGTCGGCCTCGGCGCGTGGTTTTTCCTCGGATATGATCTGAAATGGTGTCTTCTGCTCGGTTCGATCATCTCCTCAACCGACGCGGCGGCAGTGTTCGCAATCCTGCGTTCCAGAGCGGTGAGTCTCAAGGGGGAACTCCAGCCGCTGCTGGAACTCGAGTCGGGCAGTAACGACCCGATGGCCGCCCTGCTGACGATCTTCATGATTGATGTGATCGTCAACTCCACCGAAAATTTCGGCGTGACCACCTTCCTCCTCTTCTTCGGTGAGATTGCGACCCGGATGATCGTCGGCGTCGCGGGAGGTTATCTGATCGGACGCGCCGGCGCATGGCTTTTCAACAAGCTCAAGCTGGAATACGAGGGGCTCTACTTCGTCACCGGCATCGCCATTGTACTGGCCGCCTACGGGATACCGGAACTGCTGCACGGCAACGGCTTCATGGGCACTTACGTCTGCGGACTCGTGATGGGGAACTTCCGCTACAACTACAAGAAAGGATTGCTGCGCTTCAGCGACGGGGTTGCCTGGCTGATGCAGGTGGCGCTCTTCACCACGCTCGGTCTGCTGGTCAATCCGCAGGAGCTGTTGTCGGTATGGCAGAAGGGATTGCTGCTTGCATTGCTGCTGATGTTCATTGCCCGTCCGGTCGCAATCCTCTTCTGTATGTTCCGCAGCAAATTCAACCTCAGGGAACGGGCATTCATTTCCTGGGTCGGGCTGCGCGGCGCGGCGCCGATCGTACTGGCGACCTTTCCACTGGTCAACGGTATTGAAAATGCCAATATGATGTTCAACATGGTGTTCTTCATCGTGCTGGCCTCGGTACTGATACAGGGGCGGACACTGATGCCGGTTGCGCGGCTGCTGAAACTGGATCGACCTCTTTCCGAAAAGTCCCGGATTCCGCTTGAACTGGAGGAAACAGATTCACTCAACAGTGAAATGCATGAATTTGATGTCCACAAAGATGCCGAATTTGCCCACAAGACTCTGGCGGAAATGAAATTGCCGCAGGGCGTACTGGTCATGTTGATCCGGCGCGACAACCATTTCATCCTCGCCCGCGGCAATACAATCATCGAACCCGGTGACGGAATGCTGATGATGGGAGACCGGCAGACGATGCAGACGGTGGCAACCCAGTTTTTCCCGGACAGCGACTATCATCCGAATTGATCCGGAGGCATGACGAGCTCTCCGGACTTCCTGCCGCCTCGTCTCCGGGTTGACAACCGGTGAATCCGGTGCTATTTTGTAGACAGTTGAGAGGAATCACCCACAGAAGGAGGAGTGTTGCCATGAAAACTGTGAAAGTCGCATTTTTCGACACCAAGCCGTACGACCGCCAGTTCTTCGACGAAGCCAACCGGGCATTCGGATATGAACTCACCTATTTTGAAACGCGCCTGACTCCGGTTTCCGCCCGGATGGCGGCCGGCTTCGACGCCGTCTCCGCATTTGTCAACGATGACGTGGGTGCGGAGACCATTGAGGAACTGGTCCGCTGCGGCGTGAAAATCCTTGCGATGCGCTGCGCCGGATACAACAACGTCAATCTCGCCGCAGCTTACGGCCGAATCCTGGTGATGCGGGTTCCGGGGTACTCCCCCTACGCGGTCGCGGAGTACGCTCTGGCGATGCTTCAGACGTTGAACCGTTCCCTGCACCGCGCTTACAACCGGGTGCGTGAAAACAACTTCTCAATCAACGGGCTGATCGGATTCGACCTGCGGGGGAAAACGTTCGGAATCATCGGAACCGGCAAGATCGGTCTGGTGTTCGCCGAATTGTTGCAGGGATTCGGCGTGCGCATCCTCGCTTATGACATGTTTCCCAACCGTGAAGCCGCGGAACGGCTTCACATCGAGTATGTCGAACCGGAAAAACTCTACGCCGAATCCGACATCATTTCGCTGCATTGTCCGCTCACTCCGGATAATGTTCACATGATCAACGCCCGCACCATCGGGTTGATGAAAAAGGGCGTCTACATCATCAACACCAGCCGCGGGAAGTTGATCGACACCGTCGCCCTGATCGAGGGGTTGAAGAGCCGCAAAATCGGCGGCGCCGGTCTCGATGTCTACGAAGAGGAGAGCGACTATTTCTTCGAAGACCGTTCCGGCTATGCGATCGACGACGATGTGCTTGCCCGGTTGATGACGTTCCCCAATGTACTGATCACTTCCCACCAGGCGTTCTTCACCCGCGAGGCGATGACCAACATCGCCAACGTCACCCTGCGGAACATCGAAGATTGCGTGGAAAATCGAGAGCTGGTCAACTGCATCTGCCATCAGTGTGACGGCAACCGCGCCTGCCCGGGCAAAACGGCCGGGTCTCCGGGCTGCAAAGGCAAAAAACTCTGAACGGGGCGGAACTTCGCTTCGAACACGCAGAAAAAAGGGCTGTTGCAAAACCTCATGAGGAGTGCACGGCCCTTTTTTCTCCAACGGGATCGGTATGACTTCAGCGCCGGAACGGGCGAATCATACCGAGCAGATCCTCCACGGAAGCTGTCGCGAGGCATTCGACCGTATCGGCCGCTCCGTAATAGATCTTCACCTCGCCGTCATCTTCGAGAATCATGCCTCCCGGGAAAATCACACTGCCGCGGAATCCTTCGAGCTCGTATTTCTCAGTCGCTTTCAACAGCGGTTCAGGAGCGATTCCGATCACCTTTCCCGGATCCTCGAGATCGAGCAGCATCAGGCCGGCGAGATACTCCTTATGCCAGGTCGCCCGCGGATCATTCGCAGTTTCCCAGCCGTAAAGGGTGCGTTCCGGATCCTTGTAAGTCGCATGGAACGTGGCAAGCCATCCCTTCTCCGTCTTGACCGGCGGCGCGGCAGGTCCGATCTTCGCATTGGCAAAAGGAACATCCTCAGTGGCGAGCACCAGGCGCGAATCTCCCCAGTACCGACAATCCGGCGACATCGAAGACCAGATGTCGAAACGCTCCCGGTAGCCACGGCTGTACTCGGGGAACGGCCGCTCCAGGCGGACAAATTTACCGTTGACCTTCTCCGGGAAAAGCACCATATTACGATTGTCCGGCGTGGAGACCGACAGTACTTCAAATTTGTCGAAATCATCCGTTACCGCGATTCCACCGCAGACGCCATGCTTCGTATCGACCGCAAAACAGAGATAACACCGGCCGTCGATCACCGTCAGACGCGGATCGTAGAAACGGATGAACTCGGGATTGGAAGCGACGATTCCGGCAGGCACGCTCCACGGTTTCGGCTGAACCTCCCATTTCACACCGTCTTTGCTCCAGGCGACTCCGAGATTCGTGTAGGATGAGTTCCACCCGGTCGGCTTGAGCCCGACATCATTGCGGAACACCATCACATAACGCCCTTGAAATTTGCAGACTCCCGCATTGAAAACCAGCGAAGCGTCGAACGGGATGTCCGCCGCCGACAGTACCGGATTGGAGGGATGACGCACCAGTGCCATTTTTTTCTTCCTTTGACAATATCCTATCACATCATGAAACCGTTTCATGATCCATTTGTTTAATCTAACATCACTCTCGATGCTTTGCCAGTGCAGTTTGAAATAAATTCACTCTTTCGCAATCCGACGCCCCGCTCCGGAACTCACAGGCAACTCCGTCCGCATTCCGAAAAAAAAGAAGCCGGAACTCCGATGGTCCACGGGGACAGACCTTCAGGTTCCGGCTGTAAAAGGACTCGGAAGCGGCAGACCGCCTCAAATTTCCGATTTCCACTGCCTAAGATATCACCTCATGATGGCTGGAAGATTGCCGTGGGATTGCAATTCGGCAATCCAGGATTTTTCCGCGCCGGCTCCGCCGTCAAAACGACCTCAGGCATGCTCCCTCCAGAGGGGAAGCTCCACTGTGAACACCGATCCCCTGCCGAACTCGCTCTCAACGAAAATCCGGCCGCGATGAGCGGAAACAATCGCCTGAACCAGAGCCAGTCCCAGGCCGTTGCCTGGACGTGACCGGCTGGAATCACTGCGAAAAAAGCGTTCGAACACATGACCTATCTCCTCGGGCTTGATTCCGCAACCGGTATCCGCCACCCGGAAGCGAGCAATATCATTCCCGTTCTCCAGCGAAACGGTGATCCTGCCCTCATCGGGGGTGAACTTGAGCGCATTGTCAATCAGGTTGGCGACGACCCGCTGCAGCTTGATCCGCTCCCCTGCCACGACAACCGGCTCCGAAGGCAATTCCAGAGTCAGAGCGATGTGCCGATCCTCTGCCAGAGGGCCGAAGAGATCCACCGCCACCTCCGCCATCCGCGACAAATCCACCGGGGCCAGTTCCAGCGCATCGATCTTCGAACCGGTCCGGGTGATTTCAAGCATCGTGTTGATCAGCTGAAGCATCTGACCGCATTCCTCGGCAATCACTCCGGCCATCTCCTTGTAGGCGGAAAGGTCCGGGGGACCGCTCACCGTGACTTCAGCCAATCCCCGCATCCGCGTCAGAGGAGTACGCAGATCGTGTGCGACGTTGTCGGTAACCATCCGGAGTTCCTCAAAATAACGTTCGGTATTGGCGTTCATCAGATTGAAGGTGTCGACCAGTTCGTCGATTTCGGCGCCCTCGTTCCCGCCCGGAACCCGCCGGGAAAAGTCGCCTCCGGCAATATCGCGCGCCGCCTCACTGACCCTGACGACCCCGGCGATGAATTTACGGGCGATCAGCCAGCCGCAAAGCGAACCGATGCAGAGTACCGCGATGAAAGTACCGGCATGTATCAGCGAATAATCGCGGATCATCGCATAAGTCCGGGCAAGATTGCGTCCCGTCTCGATCACCCGGCCGTCAAACATGGGCAGGCGAATCACCCGGAAATCGGAACGATCTCCCGCGGCAATGTCGAAATCGGGACCGCCCCCCTCCCCGTTCTCCGCCGTATTCGCCTCTGCCGGCAAACTCCGTGCCCGGCGTGATCCGGCCAGTTTCCGCCCGTTCCGGTCGAGCAGCAGAAAGGTGACATTGCTGCTTCCCTCCGCCAGCGAACGGTCATCGAAGGCATTCTGAAGAAGTTCGATGTGATGATCCGGCTCGACCAGCCTGGAGTAAACCGTACCGTCACTCTCCCGCCGCAGTTCGTAAAGTTTTCCTCCGCAGACGCCGTAATAAGTCCGGAAGGTTCCATGCAGATTCCGGTTCTCAAAACCGAGCAGCAATCTGACACCCGGCAACCTCGCGTTGAAAGCCGCCAGCGTGGGCCGACTCACCAGCGCGGCCGGAATCTCGCGGTCGAACTGCTTGTAGCGCCGTCCGGTCAGATAGATGTGAACCAGTTCGCGGGCCTCCGCCTCCAGCTCGCGATCCGCAGCCTCGAGCAATCCCTTGCGCATGACGTAGTAAGCCAGCGGCAGGCAAACCGCCGCGGAAACGGCGAACAGCGCGGCGAACCAGAGCGCGACCCGGAATTTAACGGTGCCGAAAATCCGCTTCCGTTTCGACGACATACCCGAAACCCCGTACCGTATGGATGAGCTTTTCCTGGAATGGTTTATCTACTTTTTCACGCAGGCGGCACATCCTGGTTTCAACGATATTGGTCTGCGGATCGAAATTGTACTCCCAGACATGTTCCATGATCATCGTCTTGGTCACCACCCGCCCCTTGTTGCGCACCAGAAACTCCAGAAGAGAAAATTCCAGCGGCTGAATATCGATTCTCTCTCCGCCACGGTAGACCTTGCGCGCCAGAAGATCGATCGACAGATCACCGACTGAAAGCGTCGACGGCTCCGAGGAACCTCCCGCACGACGCAGCAACGCCTGCACCCGCGCCACGAGTTCAGTGAAGGAGAACGGCTTGACCAGATAATCATCCCCCCCCTCCTGAAGAGCACGCACCTTGTCGTTGACCGAACTGCGCGCACTCAGTACGATCACCGGCATCGAATTACCGGCGGCACGCAGTTTCGAAATCAGCGTGAAGCCATCCATTCCCGGCAGCATGATATCGACAATCGCCAGATCACACGCCGCCGTTTCGGCCTTGAAAAGTCCATCCGGCCCGGTCGCGGCATGCACCGTGGTGAAGCCGGACTGTTGCAACCCCTTCAGAATGAAATCGGCGGTTCGCGCATCATCCTCCACCAGAAGTATCTTCATTTTCTCCTCCGCTCCGGACAAATGTTCACGCCTTACCGCTGCATCGCTCCATCCTGCAGGGAATATTCAGCCACCACCTGCTCGCCGCTCCGGAAAAGCAACCGATTCTCCGGCGTCACCGAATAGCTCTCCACCGATTCGAGCATCTCCAGGTAATGCTGCTCAAACGCGAGTGCCGGCCCCGCCATGCGGGTGACGCCGAGAACGCCGAACTCGATGGTGCCGGATGACGGAACCACCCTGACCGGTCCGAAATAACGATTGACCCCGGCATTGCCGGAAACCTTGCCGTCATCAATCAGCAACGTGACCGGCTGTTCCGGCATGACCGTATTCGGCGGCACCGCCAGAGAGTCCGTCTCAAGCATCCATAGCATTCCGGCGATTTCACGGGGGACCGCCGGCGTAGAACTGCATCCCGCCGCAACCAGCAACAACAACCCGGCACCGGCAGCCGCAAGACTCGGAAAAATTCTGCTCATCCAATATCCCTCCTGTATTACACCGTCACTTCGCAGGTCGCCCGACCACCTGCACGAAGAGCACTTCGTGCTTCTGGTCGAGTTTCAGTACCCGTGTCAGCGACTCCTTGTCGAAACTTCCCCGGAAAACCGTAGCCAGACCGTTTGACGCGGCAAACAGATAGACGTTCTGCCCGATGAATCCGCAATCTACAAGCGCATACTGGCGGGCCGGCTGCCGGTTGAAGTCGGCGACCATGATGATCGCAACCGGTGCGCCGCCGGGAATCTCCGCCTTTTCCGTGGAAATCCGGATCAGTTTGTTGGCCGCGGCATCATAACGGAAAACACCATCTGCGAGCTGAACGTACAGCACGATCTCCTGCCGGTTCAACGCAGTCGGCGCCGTCAGCCGGCCATCCGGCCGATTGACTCCGGCAGCCGCCCACAACAGATTGGAGAGTTCCCCGGCCGAAAGGGGTTCCGGAGAAAAACGGCGTTCGGTCCGGCGCTTCGCCAGCGCCTCCATCAGGGGCATGCCGCCGGAGGTCTCCGGCTTCGGCAACTCGATATCGGCAGCCATGACACTTCCAGCCGTCAATACGGCTGCCGACGCCAGAACAGTACGCATTTTCAACTTCATCACTCTCCTCTTTCCTTCTTTGTTTGCCTCTCAACACCGCTGCCGACAAAACCGTACAGCACTTCCCCGGTGCGATCGTAGACCAGACATGCGGATTCTCCATCGGGCCGTTCTTCGGACCAGCTCCAGAAGGAGTCCGGCATCCGCTCCAGCCACAGCACAGGGAAACTCTTCTTTTGAGCATCTCCCAATTTCCAGCTCCGCTCCGTCGCAAATGCGAGAAATTCCGGCTCCGTTACCCGACAGTGCCAACGGCAGAATCCGGACGGACCGGAACGCTTCAGAAAAACAATCTCCTTCGCCCCGGGCGGCGTCAGGGCAATGATTTCCGCAGGTACCGATTCGGCATCCAGCCTCGCAAGCGTTCCCCGCTCGAAAGAACCGGTGAAAACCAGCCACGCAATCAGCCAGAACAACAGAAAAACCGCGGCGCTCAGATTGATCAGACCATGCCAGCCGAATCTGCGGCGATACCATGGCACAGAAACCGCGGCCGACTCCGGAGAGTCCCCGGCCGGCAGACGTCTCCAGCGGGAACACACCCACATTCCCCATATCCCGACAACCACCAGCGCAACACTCGAGGCGGCCTCCACGAAGGAGCGGCCGAACCCGCGGAAGAAGGTCAGAACGAAGCAGGCCACAAAAAAAGTGAACACCGCCAGCCCCGCACCGTTGACGCCGAGCATCAGGAGTTTTCTGGCAAGTTTTTTCTGTTCAACAGTCATCAAACGCACTCCGTCATCCTGCTGTATAGCGTACCGAAATTCCGGCGGGCAGAACCCTTCCGGTACTCTCCGGAACCGTCATCTCGGCGGATTCAAACTTCCCGCCCCGGCCGAACGCCGCAACGACCAGCCGTTCAAGCACCAGCACGGAGAATCCCGGCGAGTGACAGCTCAAAACCACGGTAAACGGCCGCGACCGATCCCTCAATTCATTGCAGCGCCCCAGAAGTTTCGGCAGATCCTCCTCGATCTTCCAGACCTGCCCGCTGGATCCGCGGCCGAAAGTAGGCGGATCCAGTGCAATCAGATTGTACCGGCTGCCGCGCCGTACCTCACGCAACGTGAATTTGTTCACATCGTCGGCGATCCAGCGGATCGCGTCAGGCACACCGGGATTCAGCGCCAGATTTTCCCGCCCCCACTCGATCATACCGCGGGAGGCGTCGAGGTGGCAGACCGCGGCACCGGCCGCCGCCATGGCCATGGAACCGACCCCGGAATATCCAAAAAGGTTCAGAGCCCGGCTTCCCTCTCCCAATCCGGAAGCGGGGGAGCGGAAATAATCCCAGTTGGCGTACTGTTCTGCGAAAAAACCGAGATGACCGAAACCGGTCGGCTTGATCTTCAGCCGAAACCCACCCCATTCCGCATTCCAGGACTCCGGCAACCGGCGCCGGAATGTCCACTTCCCGCCGCCGGAGCTGTCTCTCGTGAAAACTGCGTCGGCCGCCTCCCATTCCGCTGCCGGAAGTTCCGGCTGCCAGAAGGCGTTCAACGCCGGCCGGATCAGACGGTATTCCCCGACCTGCTCCAGCTTCCGCAAATTTCCCGAGTCGAGCAGCCGGTATTTCATAACCCCTCCGCCGAATAGACGATTCTGCCGTTACAGACCGTCAGCAGCGGCCGGTTGGTCCGCCGTTCGAAAATCGCCAGATCGGCACGCCGGTTCGGCAGCAGCACGCCACGGTCCTTCAGCCCGAATGCCGCCGCAGGATTGCTGGTCACCGCCACCGCCGCCTGAGTCTCAGGCAAATGTCCGCAGCTCATCAAACTGTGCCAGCCGGAATCAAGCATCGTGGTGGTTCCGGCGAGCACACTCTGCTCCGTCTGCGAGAATCCGTCCTTGACCAGGATGCGCGACGGCCCGATCCGGTACTCTCCATTCGGCATGCCGGCCGCCATCGTACAGTCACTGATGCCGACCAGCTGGCTCGTCTTTTTGCAGCGACATGCCAGATCGACCATGCGTGGATGGATGTGACGCCCGTCAATGATCAGTTCCACCGTCACCCGGTTATCGGTCAATGCGATGGAGGAAAGCCCCATCTCGCGCTGATGGAGCGGAGGCATGCCGTTGAAAAGATGCGTACAGTAACTGGCCCCGGCATCGATCGCACGCATCGTCTGCTGTTCATTGGCGATGCTGTGCCCCATCGACGGTTTCACGCCGTTTTCCAGCAGAAATTCAATCAGCTCGACCGCATGTTCCAGCTCGGGCGCGAACGTCATCACCTTGACCATTCCCTGGCCGGCATCGATCAGAGCACGAGCGAAACCGAGGTCGATCGGCCGGATCGCCTCCTCCTCCTGAGCTCCACGCTTGAAGGGATTGATGAAGGGCCCCTCAATATTGATACCCGCCGGAACCGCACCGGGCAGCGGCCGTTTCATCTCTTCGGCAAGCCGCGCCAGATTGGCGACCATCTCCGCCTCCGGCGACGCCACCACCGTCGGAAAAAACGAAGTCACACCGCGCTCTCCGAGAATCCGGCTCATCGCATCGATCGGGCGCGGAGAAACATCCACCGAAGAACAGTCGAAACCGCCCGCCCCGTGGATATGGGTGTCGATGAACCCCGGAGTCATGTAGGCATTCTCGAACTTCAGCAGTTCAAGCTCCTTGTCCATCGAAAAGGCGGAAAGCCCCCCCACTGCGAGAATCTGATCATCTTCGCACAACACCGCGCCATTCTCGATCCGCCGATCCGGCGAGATCAGGTAATCGACGATATACAATCTGCGAACCCGGTTTTTCATACCCCGATCGCGCTGCTCCTTTCCTGCTTGTCACAGACGCGGTTCCCGCGTCACATCGATCCTCTAATATACCCCCTCAATCCGTTTTTGCGAACGAAAAGCGCCGAAAAGCCGGTTACTCGGTATTGATATGCCCGGCAAGCCGCTCCCGGCGATACTCCCCGGGCGTCGATGCGGTCTGACGGAAAAACTGCCGCCGGAAATAGGCAGGATCGTTGAAACCTGCCTCAAAAGCGATTTCCTTCACCGACTTGCGGCTGCCGCAGAGCTCCTTGCAGGCGAAACGGATCCGGGCCTGATTGATCGCCGCGACCACGGAGCAACCGAAATTCCGCCGGAAAATCCGACCGAGATAATCAGGATGGCAGCCGAGTTCCATCGCAAGCGAGGCGGTTGAAATATCCTCCTCAAATCGAAGCCGGATCAATTCCGCCGCCTTCTGGGCCAGCTGTGCCGGGACCCGGTCTCCGCCGGCATCCGGCTCTTCGGCGGCATCGGAAAGCAGAAGTTCCCCCAGCAGATCAAGCCGGACGGAGTTTCCACCGTCACGCTGCTCTGCGAGCAACCGCCCGAAATCCTCGGCAAACCGTTCCGGCCGGGCAGCCGGAGCCATTCCCGCAAGCGCCCGCAACCGTTCCTCCGACTCCGGTCCCCGCGGCAGAAAATGGCACCAGAAAAAGGAGAGTTCCGCACAGTAGGCGGCAAGCCCGCCATGGCGACACCCGGGGCGCAGAACCAGCCGGTCTCCGGCCGCGAGCCGGAACTCCCGATCCTCCTCAAACATTTCAAGCGTTCCGGAGATCACCAGAATCAATTCGTAGGAATCGATCACCCGGGTCGTATGCCGCCCCCGGCCCCGTGAGATGAAACGGCCGGCATTGAGAGTTCGGCTCAATTCCATCCGGCGCCTCCTTTCCGGGGGGTCCCGCCCTGACCGGCCGTACTCCGTTTCCGATACTCCCGCGGCGAACAACC
>CALXOA010000129.1 GCA_944389895.1 uncultured Victivallis sp.
TCTGGGAGCTGGTCTACCACGACTGCGCGGTGAGTTACTGGTACTGGGGCGACAGTTCCAACTGCTGTCCGGAACTGCTTCCGCTGCGGGATCTGTTCAATGTTCTTTACGGACAGCCTCCGCTGTATTCCTTCCATGTTTCGGATTGGACGGAATGGAAGGATCGTCTGCGGGAATCGGCGCTGCGGGCCTCCCGCACGGCCGGACTGACCGGATATGAGAGAATGCTTTCGTTTGAGTATCTCAGTAAAGACCGGCTGGTTCAGCGGACCACGTTTGCGAACGGCGTTTCCGTAACGGTGAATTTTTCGGAGAAGGAGTTCTGTCTGAAATCCGGACGGATCCTTCCTCCGATGGCAGAGCTGATCGAGAATCCAAAAGAGTTTCAAATGGAAAAATAAGAGGTGAAAAAATGGAAATCAAGGGAATTTGTCCGATAGCCCCCGCGGTATTTACCGATGCGGGTGAGGTCGACTACAAAGGTTACGAACATTGCTGTGCGGAATTGATCCGCCGTGGCGCACAGGCGCTGACGCTGTTTGGAATCGCCGGCGAATACTACAAGCTGGATCGCGACGAGGAAGAAAAACTGATCGAATCCACCGTTCGGGTCTGCCATGAGAACGGAGTTCCCGTGATCGTTTCCAACACACGGCATTCTACAGAATGCGCAGTCAAATGGGCGAAACACATCGAGTCCTCGGGCGCCGACTGTATGATGGTGCTCCCGCCGTTCTTCCTCAAACCGGGCGGCGCGGCGTTGTTCGCACACATCGACGCGGTCTGTTCGAGCGTGAAGATCCCGGTTATGTTCCAATATGCCCCGGAACAAACCGGTGTCGCCATTGCTCCGGAACTTCTGACGGATCTGGCGAAACGGCATCAGAATCTGGCGTATTTCAAGATTGAATGCAAACCGCCGGGGGCCTACATCTCCAGGCTGCTCTCCCTCCTGCCGCCGGATCGCGGAATTTTCGTCGGCAATGCCGGATTCCAGATGATCGAAGGCTTCCGACGCGGCGCCGTCGGTGTGATGCCGGGCCCCTCCATGCCCGACGTCTACCGGAAAATCTGGGATGCACTTCTGGCAGGCGACGATGAAAAGGCACAGGCCACGCATGATAAATTGAATGCGCTTCTGAACCACATCCGCCAGAACGTCGAGATGATCATCCATTTTGAAAAGGAGATCCTGAAGCGTCGCGGTTTCGTGAAAAGCGCATACTGCCGCAATCCCGGTTATGTGAGCGATCCTGTGAACGACCGGCTGTTTGAAGAACTCTTCAACATGATCCGGCAGGAATTCAAATAGCGGAAAACCTTTCATGCCCTGTCTGGAAAATGAAACATTGACGGTTTCCCTGAATCCGGAACAGTCGCTTTCGGTCTGTTTGAAAGCGGATGGAACGTTGCTGGAACAGTGTGCTTCGCCCTGTCCGGTATCCGACGCTGCGCTCCGGGAGAACCGTCTGACGTTTGATGTGAATTGTTCCGGATTTGTGCTTCATGCATCGCTGTTCCTGCCGGAAAGCGGCGGAATGGAACTGCGCCTGGATTCCGACGGTCCCATGCCGGAGGAGGTCGCATGGCCGCCGGCGTGGAAGATGGCGGCCGGCGATATCGGGATCTTTCCGCTCGGAACCGGATTTGCGTTTCCGATTGAAGAGCTCTCTTTCCCGCTTCCGGAAACGATGTCGTTTTACTCCGGGATGAGCGCCTCGATGAATCTCTTCGGTTTTCAGCGGGGGCCGCTCTGTGTTCTGACGGGAGTGGAATGTGGATTCGATGCCGTTCTGCGTAATACGCAGCAGAACGGCCTGTTCCACAGCCATGTGGTCTGGCAGGGAGAAAAGGGGGAATGGGGTTATTCCCGCGCGATCCGCTGGTTCTTTGCCGATGGGCTTTCCGAGGGGGCGGCGCAGTATCGCGCATGGCGTGAATCTCTCGGAGAGGTCGTAACTCTGAAGCAGAAGGAAAAGCATACGCCGGAACTGAAAAAGCTGATCGGGGCGGCGGATCTCTGGCTCTGGGACGACAACAACATGAATCGTTTGTATGCCCGTCCGGAGGAGCCGGAGAAGACTCCGCGCGATGTCAGGAAAATTGCCGGAGAGCTGGAGGCGCTGGGAATGGACCGCATTCTCTGGAACTCTTTTGAAGGGGAAACACCCGAAGAGTGCGCTTTTCTGAAAAGCAAAGGATTTCTGGTCGGCAAATACGACATCTACCGGGATGTTCTGCCGAAACCGGATGTCGATCAGATCATCCCGTACCGGGTGAAGCGAAGCGTCAATACGAAATATTGGCCGGAGATCGTCCGGATGGAACGTGACGGAGAGTATGGCAGGGCGTGGCAGCTTCACGGACTGGATGGAAAACTCCATTTTCAGAATGCGGTCTGCGACATCCCGGCATTGAAGCTGACGATGGAGAATGTTCCTCCCGACGTAGAGAAAGTCGGTTACAATTCCCGATTCATTGATGTGCAGGCGGGGAGTACTCTTCAGGAATGTTATCATCCGAGACATCCGGCGACCCGTTCCGACTCCATCCGCTACATCAACAATCAGCTCCGTTTCCTTGCGGATATCGGCCTGGTCTGCGGGGTTGAAGTCGGATGCGAAGCGGCGGTCGGATCATTCCATTTTTCGGAAGGGATGATGAGTCCGCTTCCGTTCCGCGCCGAAGATGCGGGGCGGCGTATGACAACGATCTACAGCGGGGAAGAGGTTCCGCCATCGTTTCCCCGCTATATGCTGAATCCGCAATATCGGATTCCGCTCTGGCAGCTGGTTTACCACGACTGCGTCGTGAGTTACTGGTACTGGGGCGACAGTTCCAACTGCTGTCCGGAGCTGATGCCCGTGCGTGACCTGTTCGACGCGCTTTACGGGGAGCCTCCGCTGTACAGCCTCACGGCAACCCAATGGGCGGAGAGAAAAGAAGAGATTGCCGCCTCCTATCACCGGGTCGCCCCGGCGGTACGGGCGACCGGCCTTGCCCGGATGCTCTCTTTCGAACTCCTGACACCGGACCGCCTCGTCCAGCGGACAACCTTTGAAAACGGAGTTGTCGTAACGGCAAACTTTTCCGGAGAGAACCGTGTTCTGGAGGGGGGAACCGTCCTGCCACCTTGTCAATACCTTCTAACGCAAAAAAAGAGGATTGAAACATGAATCGTTTTTCCACGCCGTTTACCGTGAAGGAGAGCGTCATTTACGATGCCGACGGCAGAAAAGTCAAACTGTGGGGGGTGAATTACTATACGCCCTTCAACAGCAACTTCTACAACATCGAGGAACTGGGCAAGGATCACTTTGCCGCCATCGATGAGGATATCCGGCATTTCAAGTTGATGGATGTCGATTTCATCCGGATCCATCTGTACGACCGGGAGATCACCGACCGAGACGGTAACATCGTGGAAAACAAGAATATGCGGGTATTCGACTACCTGGTCGACCAGTGCGAGAAAAACGGAATCTACCTGATGCTGACTCCAACGGTCTGGTGGAACACGGTCAACAATCAGATCTATCAGGAAAAATATTACGCTTACTGGTTCATCGACTCGCAGGAGGCGTTCGGATTTTCCAACTACTACTCCTGCGACTCCATGATCTGGGATCCCGACGCCATCCGATGCCAGGAAACCTATCTGAATGCGCTGTTCTCCCGCAGGAACACGGTCGACGGCAGGCGGTTGAATGAATATGCGAACATCATCGCCTTCGAATTGTTCAACGAGCCGATCTTCCCCTGCTACGACTGGCTGAAGGCGGATGTCGACATCGAAAAGTGCGGCATGGCTGCGGCAACCTGCTCGCGCGGTCGGCAGCGTCTGAAACTGGTCGGCATGTGGGAAGATTTCCGGCGACACCACCCGGAAGTGCCGGACGACGAAAAAGGGTTCGGCGCATTCCGGGCGGAACTGGTCAGGAATTACTTCGAACGCCTCTGGCCGATCGTTGACCGCTATTTCGGGAAAAACGTGCTCAAAGCACAATTTCCCTCCTACAACGGAACCATCCCCGAAGATTTGAGATCGATGTTCGACAAGTGCGACATCGACGCGCTGACCTTGAGCACCTACCTGAACGTGAACCAGTTTGACGGCGGCAACACAGACGCCTATAACCATCTGGAGTTGGCGAAACAGTGGTTCAAGCCCTATGAAACGCTGCCGAAGGGAAAGTTCGCCCGGATCGCCTACGAGTTCGACGCCTGCGCCACCCAGAACGGCTATCCGCTTGCGGCCATTGCCGCATTGTATGCGAAATACGATGTTCAGCTCGCGGCCTATTTCACCTATACGCCTTATGCGGTGGCGGCGTGGAATCCGGGCTGGCTGGTACACTTCATGAACATCGCCCATACGCCGTCGCGCGCGGCCGGATTCGCGGCGGCGGGAGAGATCTTCCGCAGCCACGAACCGGAAGACCCGGTCGAAATGGAACCGGAGGCGTGGCATGGGAACGACTACGCCCTGGAGCGCCGGAATGATTTCGTCTATTTCAAAAGCGGCACGGTATTCCGCTATTCCGGCGACAACACCGTTCCGCTCGGTGATGCCGCCAGGCTCAGGATCGTGTCCGGCCGCGGGAAATCCCTCTTCGCGCAGAGCAGTTCCAACGGCTGTTACTTCCTGGAAAAGAAGGAGGATCGCGAGTGGCTGCTGACCATCTTCCCGGCCCAGCGCTTCCTGAGCGACCCCGGGCGGGGACGGACCTACCGTTTCATGGCCAACCGCTACGTAAACTGCCTGAAGGAGCCGCCGGTTTCGCAACTCTCCGAGAAAAAGGTGGACTTCAAATTGAACGCGTTTGAACTTCTTTCCTGCCGGGACGCCCGGAGCGGCAGAGAAATTCCAGTCGCTGGCGACGGTTCCGTACTGGTGGCTCCGGGCAGCTATCTGCTTGAGGTGAAATGATGGGGGAATTTACCGGGAAACGGGTGTTGGTCACCGGGGCAGCCAAAGGTGTCGGTCGCGGAATCGCCCGGGTGTTCGCCGAAGCGGGAGCAACGCTTCTGCTGCATTACCGCAGCAATCCGGCGGAGGCGGAATCGCTGCGGGAGGAACTTTCCGCATTCGGCTCCCCCGTCCACCTCTGCCGGGGCGACCTCGGAACGGAGGCGGGAATTGAAACGCTTTTCAGCGAGGTGGAACGGGTGTTCGGCAGCCTGGATGTCGCCGTCAACAACGCCGGATGGGATCCGGGATATGTTCCGCTGGAATCGATCGACTACGAGTTCTACCGGAAACTCACCGACATGAACATCAAAGGCACGCTGTTCTGCTGTCTCAATGAATTTCGGCTGATGCGCAGCTCCGACAGAGGCGGGAGCATCATCAACATCGGCTCCATCCAGATGGAGGCCACGGTTCCGGGCCGGACTTTGTACGCCATGAGCAAAGGCGCAATCCACTCCCTGACCGGAGAGCTGGCGCTGGAAGGCGGCCCCGTGGGAATCCGCGTGAACTGCATCGCCCCCGGTTACATCGAAGTGGAGCGACTGTCCGGTGCGGCCGGCTTCAACCGCGACCAGATCGCGGCGGGGATTCCGGTGCATCGCCTAGGAATGCCGCGCGACATCGGCGAGTGCGCCCTGTTTCTCGCTTCGGAACGAGCCTCTTTCGTAAATGGTCAGACCTTTCTGGTCGACGGTGGCGTTTCCCGCAAACTGAGATGAGTTCCGTGTTCCCCGGGAAGGTTCCCCTTCCCGGAGAAAATTCATCCGGACACCGCCCCGGAGTTGAAAAAAGGCGGCGGCGGTGATATGGTACATTCCGGGAACCCCGGAGGATGAAATGACCCCGATTGAAATTCCGTACGGCCGCGGCCACCTGACCGGCAATGTGCCGGAAAAGAGACTGCTCGGCATTTTCCGCCCCCGGATACCACCGGCGGCGGAGGATGCCGCAGCCGAGGTACGCCGTGCTCTCGATGCCCCGATCAACTCCCCGAAGCTCGAAGAACTCGCACGCGGCAGGCGCTCCTGTGTGATCATCGCCAGCGACCACACCCGCCCCGTGCCGAGCCGGATTCTGATGCCGCAACTGCTCGAACGACTCCGCCGGAACAACCCCTCCATCGCGATAACGATTCTGATCGCAACCGGCTTTCACCGGGCGAGCACCCGGGCCGAACTGGTGGAGAAATTCGGGGAAGCGATCGTTGCCCGAGAACGGATCGTCGTCCACGACTCCCGGGATGCATCGCAGCTGGTCGAAATCGGGACGTTGCCTTCCGGTGGCCGGCTCGTGGTCAACAAACTCGCGGTGGAGACCGATCTGCTGATCTCCGAAGGATTCATCGAGCCGCACTTCTTCGCCGGCTTTTCCGGCGGCCGCAAAAGCGTGCTGCCCGGCATCGCCTCGGCCGAGAGCGTGATGGCGAATCACTGCGCGGAATTTATCGCCAGTCCCGGCGCCCGCGCCGGGAGCCTTGACGGAAACCCCATCCATCGTGACATGTGTTTTGCGGCGGAGTGCGCCCGGCTCGCCTTCATTCTGAATGTCGTGATCGATCCGGACCGGCGGATTGTCCGCGCCTTCGCCGGAGCCCCGGCGGAAGCTCATACGGCAGGGTGTGCGTTTCTCTCCGGATTCGCAGAAGTTCAGATTCCGGAAGCCGACATCGCAGTCACGGGGAACGGCGGATACCCTCTCGACCAGAACCTCTATCAGGCGGTCAAGGGAATGACCGCGGCCGAAGCGGCGACGAGACCGGGTGGCGTAATCGTGATGGCGGCAAGCTGTTCCGACGGCGCCGGAGGGGAGGCGTTCCGGCAGGCTCTCGCGGAAACCGCCGACCCTGCGGAACTCTGGCACCGGATTCTGGCGATTCCCCGGAACCGGACCCGGCCCGATCAATGGGAGTATCAGATTCTCGCCCGGATCCTGATGCATCGACACCTGATCCTGGTGACCCGGGACTGTGATCCGTCGCTTCTCGACGAAATGCACGTCCCCCACGCCGCAACGCTCGATGAAGCGCTGCAACGGGCCACCGGAATCGCAGGACCGGAAGCGAAAATCGCGGTGATTCCCGACGGCGTCTCAGCGATCGTACATCGGATTCCCCGTACCGGAAATTGAATTTTACCCTCCGCGGGAGTATGTTATACAAATGATTTCATCAACTGTCCTCTAACTGCGCGAGGTTTTTTTCTCATGACCAGACAGGAATTCCGGCGGCTCGCCGGCCAGAAACTGCTCCAGCTCGACGGAGCCACCGGTACCGAACTGGCGAAGCGCGGCATGCCTGCCGGCGTCTGCCCCGAACTCTGGGTTCTCGAACACCCGGACGCCCTGATCGACGTTCAGCGGGCCTACGCCGCCGCAGGAAGCGATCTGGTCTATGCGCCGACCTTCGGCGCCAACGCGTTGAAACTTGCCGAGTTCGGCCTGGAGGTGAGAACCGCCGAACTCAATGCCGGACTCGCGGCGATCTCCCGGCGCGCGGTGCCGGAACTGCTGGTTTTCGGTGATATCGCTCCAACCGGGCAGCTGGTTGAACCCTTCGGCCCCCTCCCCTTCGAGGAAGCGGTTGCGGTCTACCGGCAACAGGCCGCGGCTCTGCTTGAAGGCGGGGTTGACGGGTTCGCAGTCGAAACAATGATGGATCTGCAGGAAGCACGCGCCGCGTTGATCGCGATCCGGGAACTCTGTGATCTGCCGGTGCTGGTCACACTGACCTTCGAACCCGGAGGGCGGACCCTGACCGGGGTCGATCCGGTCTCGGCGCTGGTCACGTTGCAGGCGCTCGGAGCGGATGCCTTCGGTTGCAACTGCTCGACCGGACCGGAGGCGATGGCCGAAATCATCCGTGCGATCAAGCCCTATGCTGACATTCCGCTGGTCGCGAAACCCAATGCCGGTATGCCGCGTCTGGTTGACGGGAAAACAGTATTTGACCTTGCCGCCGTGGAATTTGCGGAAGCGGCCAGCCACCTTATGGAAGCGGGAGCGTCACTGCTCGGAGGCTGCTGCGGGACCTCCCCGGAGCACCTTGCGGCGCTGCACCGGAAGATCGCCGGCGCGACGACCCCGGCAATCGGCGCGGTGCTGCGCGGGGTCGTGGCCTCTCCTTCCCGCTACCGCCGCCTTGCCCCGGAAGCCCCCTTCGCCTTCATCGGGGAACGGATCAATCCGACCGGGAAAAAAGCGCTGCAGGCG
>CALXOA010000130.1 GCA_944389895.1 uncultured Victivallis sp.
AGCTGTTCCACCTGATAGCACGCGGCCGGAAGATGCAATACCCTTTCGCCCGCGTCGAGCCGCTTCTGCAACGAGGAAACCACCTCTCCCGGCGGGGTGGTGGCGCTTGCCTGGGAAAGAGAGCGACCGCAATTGCCCTGCCATTTCTCTCCGTCTTCAAAGGTATACCGTTCACTCCTGCCTCCGGAAGTCAGAACCAGAGAGTCAAACCGGACCGGGCCGACCGCCTTTGCATGATACCCATCCACCGTTATGCCGAACCGATCCGGGTGAAACCCTTCCGGGACCGCCTGTTCCAGAAGATCATCCACCTTTCCGCCGGCCACACCGCATCCGACGCGCAGCACGCCATTCTCCAGGGACAACGTCAGGAGATACTTCCCGGCAGAAGGCAATGTCTGATCAGCCGCACTGCGCCGCATGTTGCCATTCTTCTCATAGCAGATCAGAGTGGGAGTGAGCGTTTTCGGCACATCATCCCAGCCGGGGTTGAAGAGGCTCCAGATATAGCGGCTCTTCTGCCGGGTATCTTCCAGATAGATGCCGCACCAGCTTTCGCGGGGCATCGGAGCCGCTTTGCCGCCGGCAACTTCCGCCTCGAGCGCCAATTCCAGTTTCCCCTCCGGAGTCAACTCCCGGACCAATGTGTTGTGGCTTCCCGAATACCCCCATTTGTTCTCTCCCCGGATCACGCCGAGCTGGACAGCCGCGGGAAGAACTCCGGCGGCAAGCAGCGTCGTCGCCATGCAGATCAATTTGCCGTTCATTGTATTCTCCTGTTTTATCACCAGTTGCGCGTGTGCAGCTTCTTCCAGTCATATTTGCTGAATTGCATCAGATAACCGAACGGCACCGGACGTACCGCGCCATCGATGAAACAGAGATTGGTAAACACCCCATGATAGGTGGGTTGTCCGTCATGTCTGCGCCAGATGTCCGGATCGACAAAGAGCAGATAAACACCATGGTCGGCCGGACGGGCCGTAATTTTATAGCTGAAGTTGTAATTGGTCGCCGACGGCACGTAGTGATAACTGCTCAGATGGGAACTGATCCACCCATTGGTACCAAGGCTGCTCACGGCCGAAGGATCTGACGGACAGATGAATGTTTTGGTATTCGGAACGTAACCGTATTTGTTCAGTAAGCCGTGATTGCACTCTCTGCCCCATCCGACCTCCCGCAAATCCGTTTTATTCTCCGGTCCCCACGGAATGTAGTCGTTGTAATCGCCGGCATAAATCGTCACCGCCTGGCCGAGGGACTTCAGATTGCTCTGGCAATGTGCATTATGCGCCTTCATCCGCGCCTTGTTGAGCGCGGGCAGCAGCATCGCCGCCAGGATGGCGATGATTGCAATAACGACAAGCAATTCTATCAATGTAAAAGCTTTCCGATACATGATTCCCTCCTGATTACGGAATGAGCTTGCGGACACTTTCACGGGAGACCAGAGTCGGCTTGATGACGCAGGAGGAGTTTTCCGGCCGGATCCTCCCGTCGATGCCGTCGAGAACCATTTTCACGATCGCGGCAGAATAGGTGGAGCAGTCGAATCCCATGGTGCTCAAACCGGGCACACACAACTCCGACTCCCGCGTATTATTCACCCCGAGCAGCGAAAAATCATCCGGAACCCGGAAGCCGAGTTGGTGAAACACCTTCAAAGCCCGCATGGCAAACAGATCACTCTGGCAGAAGAAGGCGGTCGGTTTTTCCGGGAGCGCACAGATCCGCCGGATTCCCGATTCAATCGCTTCAAGTGAATCCTCCGGGACGATCACCCACTCTTCCCGGAAGGGCAGCGCCAGCTCGTGCAGAGTTCTCAGGTATCCGCTGAACCGGTCGGAGAGCGCCGGAGTTCTCGGCCCGATGTAACCGATCCGCCGGTGGCCGCACTCGTAAAAATGCCGGACCCCCTCGCAAGCGGCCTGATAGACGTCGACGCGGACGAAAGGCAGCGGCATCGACTCAAGGGTGTCAAACACCGTTACGGAACTGAACTTATCCAGCACGGGTCGCATCTTCTCATACTCCGCAGCATACCCCAGAGGACCGATCACCATTGCGGCAACCCGCAACTGAACAAAAAAGTCCAGGGTTTTCATCACCTGATCGAGATCTTCCTCTCCCAGTACGGTACTGACGTAAAACCCGTGTTCGCGCAGACGATTCTGTACTTCCGCCATCACATGGATGTACCAGGGATCTTCCAGATTGCCGCGCTGGCAGAAACCGACGATCCGGCTGTTTCCCTTGAGGGACTGAGCCAGCAGGTTCGGCCGATACTCCACCTCCTGAACGAAACTGGTGATCCGTTCCGCCAGTTCCGGAGAAAACTTCCCCTTGTTGTTCAAAATATTGCTGACTGTCGCCGCACTGACCTGAAATCGCTTCCCGATCTCAGCCAGACTCAAATTTTTTTGTCTGCCGCCCATCTTCCGGAAAAATCCCCCTGGATTAATTGATTAATCCATATAGAACCATCACACTTTTCACTGATATTACGATTTTCTCCGCATCACAAGATTAATCAATTAACTACCTATATTATGACTCATCAGCCGTCGATTGTCAAGGGGGTGATTGTGAAAAAAAACATTTTTTTCCTTCTGCGGTCGTCCCAGACGAGCCGGGAATTGTCACATCAGGCCGTGCTCCAGCCGGAATCCAGCGGGAGCCGCAGACTGGATTTCTCAGAAAAAAGTAAGAACATCGGTTTGAGCCGGCCACATTCCGGATGTATCTTCCGGGAAATGTGAAATCCGGCATTCAACCAGGTCAATTGCAGAAAGAGTACTCTCATGCGGGAAATTTATCCAGGAATCCACGAACTCATACTGGGCACACCGGAAGCCGATACTCCATCGACCCAGTTTTTCCGGCGTCAGCCCCGTCCATTGCGGGGAATCGAACCGCGGAATGTACCACCGCCTTTTCAGGAGGAGGCCCTGCGCTTTCATGCCGGAACACGCGGGTTCCGGGTCGAACTTCCCCTGTCACCGGATGAAGCGCTTTACGGTTTCGGTCTGCAGTTGAAGAGTCTGCAACAAACCGGGAAAAAACGGACTCTGCGGGTCAACAGCGATCCGGTTTCCGACACCGGAGACAGTCACGCCCCCGCACCATTGTACTTCTCCACGCGGGGTTACGGGGTGCTCTTCGACACCGCCCGGTATGCGACATTCCATACCGGGGGGAATGCGCTGCGCGGCAACCGGCGACACACCGGACAAGCCGGGACAATCGCCCTGACCGAACAGGAACTCTATGCGGCCAGCGGGGAAACTCATCCCGTCATCGTCGACATCCCCGCCGCCCGGGGAATCCGGCTCCTGCTGATCTCCGGCCCGACTCTCCGCAACGCGGTTCAGCGGTACAATCTCTTTTCCGGCGGAGGATGCCTGCCGCCTGAATGGGGTCTCGGAGTCTGGTACCGCGCCTGCGGCTCCTGCAATCAGGAGGAGGTACGACAGCTCGCCGCCGAGCTGCGCAATGCCGGAATGCCGTGCGATGTGCTCGGGCTGGAACCCGGTTGGCAGTCCCATGCCTACTCCTGTTCCCTCTCCTGGAGCCGGGAACGTTTCCCGGAGCATCAGAAACTGGTGGATGATCTGACTGCGGACGGATACAAGATCAACCTCTGGGAACATGTATTCCTCCACCCGACCTCTCCACTGGCTCCCGCGATGGAACCGTACTCCGGCGATTTCGAGGTCTGGCAGGGACTGGTTCCGGATCTCACGATCCGCGAGGCGGCGGAAACCTACACGGAGTACCACCGCCGCACCTTCACCTCCAACCGGATCGCTTCGTTCAAGATCGACGAGTGCGACAACTCCGACTTCATACAGAGTCCATGGTCCTTTCCGGAGTGCTCCCGCTTTCCCTCCGGCAAAGACGGTGAACTCTACCATTCGCTGCTGGGGGTCGCAGCGCAATATGCCGTCGAAGCTGCGCACCGGGCGGAGGGAAAACGCTCCTACGGCAGCGTACGCAGCTCCCACCTGTTCGCCGCCCCCTGCCCCTTCGTGCTCTACAGCGATCTCTACGACCACCGCGATTTTCTGCGCGGAGTAACCACGGCCGGTTTCTCCGGCATGCTCTGGTGCCCCGAACTGAGGCACGCAAGTTCGGTTCTGGACTACCTGCGCCGTCTGGAAGCAATGGTGCTTTCTCCGCAAATGCTGTTGAACATCTGGTCGATGCCGCATCCGCCATGGCAGCAGCTGGATCGTGACCGGAATCGCACCGGAGAGCTTTACGACACCGGGAAACAACAGTTTCTGGCGGCAGCGACACGCCGGCAATTCGAACTCCGAATGCGTTTCCTCCCCTATCTCTACGCGGCTTTCGCCCGCTACCATCTCGAAGGGATTCCACCGTTCCGGGCGGTGGTGATGGACTACCCGGAATGCGAAGAACTCCGCAACGCCGACCAGATGTGGATGGCCGGGGAAGATCTGCTGGTGATCCCGCTGACCGCGGAGGAGGAAACACGCAAAGTCCATCTGCCGCCCGGAACCTGGTTCGATTTCCACACCGGGGCGGCCCGCTCCGGCAGGATCACCGTCAGTCCGGCTCCGGATGAGTTGACGATCCTGGTACGCGACGGTTCGATCATTCCCTTTGCCGATGTTCGCCAGTACTGCCGGAAGAATTGTCGGCATCGGGTGGAACTGCGCATTTACGGCAACCATCCGCGTCCGGCATGGCTGTTCGCGGATGACGGGGAGAGCCTCTGTGACGATCCGGAGCAATTCATCGACACGGTCACAGCCGACGGGAAGTTGTCTCCGCTGCTCCGGCGCCGCTACGAATGCACCGGCATAGCCAGAATGACCTGCGACGCCTGAAGGACACTTTCAGCGCGGAAAATTCCGCAGAAAAAGCCGATGCAACGCCTTGTCGGCGTAGGGATCGGGAGCGTCAGGAGTCAATTCCATCTCGGAGTACCCGGAATCCACCCCGATCACCCGCAGCGCCCCGGAGCGGAGAAAACGAAGCCGCCAGGTGCGGAAGGCGAGCTCCCAGAGCTGTTCCGCCGGATCAAGTTCCGTCAGCCGCTGCCGGCGCGGATCCAGCTCACGAGTTGCCAGCTGGACCCGTGCGGCATTCCCCAGATCAGGGCCACCGTGCTTCAAAATGAAATCGATCCGTTCAACCGCAGCCGGCGAAAATACCAGTTCCACCGCCCGCACAGGCCGCTCATCGCGCCAGCCCGCACGACTTGCCGGGAAAGCATCGGCAACCGGGATATAAGGCTTGATGTCAAGAATCGGCGTTCCGTCAAGCAGATCGAAATTGCGGATGTAAAGCCGGCGCCCCTCGATCCGCACCAGCTCCACCGCGGAAATGCCGATCGGATTCGGCCGGTGCGGGGAACGGGTGGCGAAAAGTCCGCGCCGTTTCGCAGAACCGTCGGGCGGCATCACCTTCGGTTTCCAGCCGTGGTTACGGTCGAAGACAAATACCAGCCAGATCCTTTCAAAACCGTCAAGATCAGCCAGAGCCGCTTCAAAGTTGCAGCCGGCGACCAGTTCAACGAATCCCTCGTTCGCGGCGAATGCACTCTGCCGCGGTGCCTCCTGCGGATAGAGGCCGCCGCCGTGCAGCACCCCGATCGGAGAAAACCGGAACTCCGTGATCGCCGTCTCCCGACTCAAAGCAGGTGTCCCATACGCTCTTTTTTGGTGCGCAGATAAAACTCGTTCTCCTTGCCCGGATCGATGATCAGCGGCACCCGTTCCTTCAGTACCAGATCGTAACCCGAGAGCCCGATCAGTTTCTTCGGGTTGTTGGTCAGCAGCCGGACCGACTTCACTCCGAGATCAAGCAGAATCTGCACGCCGATCCCATATTCGCGCAGGTCCGCAGGGAAGCCGAGCTTCTCATTCGCTTCAACGGTATCGCACCCCTGATCCTGAAGCTGATAGGCATGAATCTTGTTGAAGATGCCGATGCCGCGCCCCTCCTGCCGCAGATAGACCAGCACCCCGGAACCGTTTTCGACAATCTGCCGCATCGCCGCGTGAAGCTGATCCCCGCAATCACAGCGGCAGGAACCGAACACGTCACCGGTCAGGCACTCGCTGTGCACGCGAACCAGCACATCCTCCTTATCCTTCACATCACCGTAAATCAGGGCGATATGCTCAAAGGAATCCACCTTGGTACGGTAGGGGATCACCTGGAACTCACCGAACACCGTGGGCAACCGGGCGCTCGCACCGCGAATGATCAGTTTTTCATGCTGACGACGATAAGCGATCAGATCGGCGACCGATCCCCATTTCAGATTGTACTTCCGCCGGAACTCATCCAGCTGCGGCAACCGCGCCATCGTACCATCCGGATTCATGATCTCGCAGATCACTCCGGCCGGGGTCAGCCCGGCAAGCCGCGCGAGATCCACCGCAGC
Organism: uncultured Victivallis sp.; assembly: GCA_944389895.1. GTDB lineage: Bacteria > Verrucomicrobiota > Lentisphaeria > Victivallales > Victivallaceae > Victivallis. The sequence goes on from CALXOA010000130.1 coordinate 6,422, forward strand.
CTCGGTGTGCCCGGCCCGCCGCAGCACTCCGCCGGGACGGGCAATCAGCGGAAACAGATGACCGGGCGAAACGAAATCCGCCGGACTTGACGCCGGATCGATCAACGCCTGAACGGTTCTCGCACGGTCAAAGGCGCTGATGCCGGTGGTCGTGCCCTTCTTCGCGTCGACACTCTGGGTGAACGCGGTTCCGAAAGGATCCGTCAATGACGCGGGCGTGGAAAGATTCAGCTCCGATGCCCGATCCGCGGTCAGCGGCGCACAGATCAGACCGCAGGCATGGGTCGCCATGAAAGCGATCGTCTCCGGCGTCGCATGCGCTGCGGCCACGACAAGATCCCCTTCATTTTCCCGGTGTTCATCATCGGTGATGATGATCAACTTCCCGGCCCGTACATCGGCGACGAGCTCCTCGATCGGATCAAATTTTATCTGGCTCATATCTTCATTTCCCTGTTGATTTTTTGATTGCGATTTCTCATATCTCGATCCGGCGCGACAGCGATTGAATCGCCCGTGCACGCCCGGTCATGTGATCATAACCGACCACCGCGGCGTCGAGACGGATCGTGCCGGTTTCGACCACCGCCAGCCGATTCGGCATACCGGTGGTGAACTTGTAGAGCACATCATCGACATTCCGCCCCAGAATACTGACATCGCCGCCGACCATGCCGACATCGGTCTGTGCAGCGGTTCCGCCCGCCAGCACCCGGGCATCGGCGGTCGGCACGTGAGTGTGCGTTCCAAGCACCGCGGTCACCTTCCCGTCAAGAAAACTCGCCATCGCCAGCTTCTCACTGGTCGCTTCCGCGTGGAAGTCGACCAGAATCGTCTTGACCGTCGCCGGAATCTCCTTTAAAATCCGTTCGACCGTCTCAAAGGGGCAGTAAGCGGACTCCCGCATGAAAACCTTGCCCAGCAATGCGATCACCGCGACCTCGCCGCCGCCCGGATTGCGATACACCGCCCACCCGCGCCCCGGCTGGCGGGTTGAAAAGTTCGCCGGCCGGATCACCCGGTCCAGCGTCCTGATCTCACTGTCGAATCCCTTCTGGTCCCAGGTGTGATCCCCGGTGGTCAACACATCCGCGACCGTCAGCAGCTCCCGGGCGCAACCTCCCGTCAAGCCGTTTCCTGCAGCGGAATTTTCCGCATTGACCACGACAAACTGGCAGTTGAACTCCCGTCGCAACTCCGGCACCAGGCGTTTCACCGCCTCTCGGCCGCCCCTGCCGACCACATCACCGATGAAAAGCAGATTCATTCCATCCTCTCCAGACGGCCTGGATGCGCCGGGGCGGTCATGCCGCGCCCCTCTCCCCGCATCCGGCTTCAGCCCATCAACATTCAATTCGCTTTATAACATACACCAACCGGAAACATTATGCCAGCTTTTTCCCGCGCCGCTTCCTCGCCAGAATATGGCAACAAACCACTCCAAGCAGAAAGAAAAGCGGACTCAGGAACATCGCAGCCCGGATCCCCCAGCGATCGGCGACAAAACCGGCCAGCAGCAGCAACAGACCGGCAATTCCCCAGGTACCGCCGACGATCAACCCCATACGGGCGCCGAGACCGGGCCCGCCGGCGGCGGAACGCGCCAGCACCACCAGTTGCGGAAATCCAGCCCCGACCAGCATTCCGGCAATGAAAACCAGCGGAGCAACCAGTGCCGTGCCGGCCAGCAGCAGATAGAGAATCAGGAGCGGAATCCCGCAGATGATCTCAAGCTGAATGCAGTCGATCACATCATACTTCTTCGAAACGATGCTGGTCAGAAGCGCACCGACGCCGGCTCCGGCTCCGAACAACATCGCGCTCAGGCCGCAGAAGGTCAGTGAAAAATGGAAACTGTCGCTCAGAAACGTCGGCAGCAGTCCCTGCATGATCCCGGAAGCGGTATTGATGAAAGTCGCGACCCAGAAAATCTCCCAGAAACTCAGCCTGCCCGCCCCGGAGGGAGTCGCGGCGGCTGAACGCCGGGAAGTTCCGGAACCGGACTCCATCGCCAGCCGGATCCGCATGTTGTGCAACAGCCGGAGCAGTACCGCGACAGGTATCACCAGCAGCCAGAGTCCCGCAAATCCCAGATTCTCGACCAGCAGGCCGCTGACCAGCGGCCCACTGGCCGAACCGAGAAAGCCGGAGAGCATGAATACGGAAGTCGCCACCGCGGGGCTTACCGCCGCCGCGTCGATCATGCAGATACCGCGCAACCCTTCCGGATGGACCAGCGCTACCCCGATCCCGAGCGTCAGTACCAGCAGAATCAGCCAGAACATCGCCCCGCTGCCGACCGGAATCACTCCGATCAGACAGACCACGCATGCAAGAATGAGTCCGAGCTGCACGAGAAACGGCCGGTTTGCCCTTCGCCGCAGGGTCCCGGCCCAGATCTGGACCCCGTTCGCACTGAACCCGCAGAGCGTCAGCAACACCGCGCCCATTCCGATCGAGAGCGAATGCAGCTCCAGCAGCCGGGGTAGAAACCCAGGCAGCATCCCGGAAAACATATCCACTGTGAAATGGACGCCTGTCAGCACACCTAGCTGCCAGACGGCAAGGGAGTGACGGGTCATGATCGGCGACTTTCCAAATCTGTTTCTCCAGAAGTTATATCGAGCAATTAATATATCACACGCCACTCATTCGATCAAGACCGGAAAGACATATCAGGAAAACACTCCCCGGAAATTTGCATTTCCGGATTCCACGTGGAATATTGAAACAGTGTCGGCAGTTGAACCTGGAGCAGGAGTCATGGATTTCATCGAAAGAATCTCGTGGCGGGTAATCGAATTTCTCGCTGCGGAAAACCCGGAACAGATCGCCCATACCCAGTGTGTTCGCGACTATACGCGGCTGCTGGCAGAAAAGAGCGGAATTGAGCCTCGCCGTCTCCTGCTGCTGGAAATCGCGGCTTTGCTCCACGACATCGGCTGCCCCGCCGCCCGGACGAAGTACGGCGACAGCAAAGCTCCCCACCAGGAGTGCGAGGGAGAACGGATCGTACGCGAATGGCTGCCGGACTATCCGGAGCTGACCTGCAGGGAAACGGATTGGATCGCCCGGGTGGTGGGCTGCCACCACCGCGCTGTTCCCATGCGGGAACTCGGCGCGGAAACTCTGCTGGAAGCGGATCTGATCGTGAATCTGCTTGAAGGCGCCCTCTCAAGGCAATCGGTCGAGAAATCAATCAGGAGCACCGCCGGCCGGGAACTCTTCACTATTCTGTTTCCCGCGCACGACGGAAGTACCAGAGAGGAGGAATGAAAATGTACGGCTTTTCCGCAACTCTGGTTTTATTCTTTCTGGTGATGGATCCCCTCGGCAATCTGCCGGTGTTCATCGTCAAACTCGACAGATTGACTCCCCGGCGTTATCTTGTTGTTGTACTGCGTGAGAGCCTGATCGCTCTGGCGGTTCTGCTGCTCTTCCTGCTCTGCGGCAGTGAAATTCTGAAATATCTCCAGATCTCCAGAGCTTCGCTGGAACTGGCCGGGGGAATCATCCTCTTTCTGATCGCCATCAAACTGGTGTTCGGATCGGCGGCGGACGGGATGCTCCAAAAAAACGGGACTCAGCCGGAACGGGAACCATTCATCGTACCGCTGGCCATTCCACTCTTCGCCGGACCGGCAGCGATGTCGACCGCAATTCTGGTCAGCGGCCGCAGCGGCTGGCAGAATCTTGCGGTCAGCATCGGCGCCCTGACGGCGGCCTGGGCGGTCAGCACTGTGATTCTGCTGAGCGGCCGTTATGCGGGAAAGTTCCTCGGCCCCAAGGCCCTGTCGGCACTGGAATCCCTGATGGGACTGCTGCTGACCACAATCGCCGTGGAGATGGCAATCAAGGGAATCCGACTGGCTTTTCCGTGACGCCCGGTCTCCGGTCCGCTTCGCACCGAACGGGAAAGCGGACCGGCCCAAAGCCTCAGCCGAGGGAAGAGAGCAACTCGACCGTGCGGGCGAGCTTTTCCTCCATCTCCGCAAGTTTCGCACGAGCATCGGCAACCACGTTCTCCGGAGCCTTCGCCAGGAAACGCTCATTCGACAGTTTCGCACGTGAGCCGGCGATCCAGCCCTCAAGCTCCTTCTTCTGTTTCTCAAGTCTGCTCTTCTCCGCCGCCACGTCGATCAGGTCAGCCAGCGGCAGATAGACCGTACCGAGCCGGCAGACCTGCGACGGCGCCGCACCGTGAACGGCAGGATCGTAATCCGCCAGAGAAAATTCGATCCCCTCGGCATTCATGAGGCTCATCAACGACGCCTTCTCGGACTCCAGAAACGCCCGGGCGTCGGCATCGACCGCCTTGATGAAGAACCGGACTTTCTTCCCATCCGGGAGGTTGTATGAGGCCTTCAGAAAACGACCGCCGCGAACCAGTTCGAACTTCCCGTCGATCCGATCCAGCTCCGCCGGATCCGCGGCGGCGCAGGCGTCCCGTTCCGGATACGGCTGATACATGATCGTCTCGCCGTCGGCCAGGAATCCCATCTGATGCGCCAGCTCCTCGGTGATGAACGGCATGAAGGGGTGCAGCAGCCGCAGGATGCGGTACAGAGCATAGTCGAGCACCGCCAGCGCCCGCTCCTTCTCCGCGCCGCCGGAACGCATCGGAACTTTTTCGGCCTCAATGAACCAGTCGCAGAAACTCGTCCAGACCAGATCGTAGATCTCGTGGGCCGCGGAGTGGAAGCGGAACTCGGCAATCGCAGTGTTGACCGAATCGATCGCCGCATCAAGTTTCGCCAGCATCCAGCGCTCGTCGCCCGAGAGCTTCGCGACCAGTTCCGGCGGCAGTTCGCGGAACTCCGCCGAAACATCCCCCTGCATCTGCCGGAACCGGCAGGCATTCCAGAGTTTGTTCGCGAAGGTCTTGCCGATCTCACACTTCTCGTTGCTGTACCGGATGTCCATGCCGACCGGTGCGATGTAAACGATCGTGAAGCGCAACGCATCGGCGCCGTAGGTCGCAATCACATCGAGCGGATCCGGGGAATTGCCGAGCGATTTTGAAAGCTTGCGCCCCTGCTCGTCGCGGATGATGCTGGTGAAGTAGACGTTGCGGAACGGAACCTCCTTCATGAACTCACAGCCCGCCATGATCATGCGCGCCACCCAGAAGAAGATGATGTCCGGCCCGGTCACCAGATCGCAGGTCGGATAGAAATACCTGAGTTCCGGCGTCTCCTCAGGCCACCCCATGATCGAAAACGGCCACAGCCAGCTGCTGAACCAGGTGTCCAGCACATCCTCCTCCTGCCGCCACCGGCCTGGAGCGGTCGGAGCCTCAAGCCCGACATACACCTCGCCGTTGTCGTCGTTGTACCAGGCGGGAATCCGATGTCCCCACCAGATCTGGCGTGAAATGCACCAGTCCTGAATGTTTTCCATCCAGTGGAAGTAGGTCTTGCTCCAGCGCTCGGGGTAGAACTTGATCCGCCCGGATTTCACCGCTTCGATCGCCGGTTTGGCAAGCTCTTTCATGTTGCAGAACCACTGGTAACTGACCAGCGTTTCAATCGGCACATCGCCGCGTTCGGAGTAACCGACAGCGTGCCGGATCTCTTCGATCTTCTCAACCAGCCCCTGTTCCGTGAGCAACTTCACGCAGAGCTCACGTGCCGCAAAACGATCGAGCCCTTCGAACTGTTCGCCGGCGCGGGAGTTCAGCGTCGCGTCGGGATTCATCACGTTGATCACCTCGAGATTGTGCCGCTTGCCGACCTCGAAGTCGTTCGGGTCATGCGCGGGGGTGATCTTCACGCAGCCGGTTCCCTTGGTCGGATCGGCATGCTCGTCGGCGATGATCGGAATCTCCCGGTCGGTCAACGGAAGCTTCACCGTGCGCCCGATCAGGTGTTTGTAACGCTCATCGGCCGGATTGACCGCGACGGCGGTGTCTCCGAACATGGTCTCCGGCCGGGTGGTCGCCACCACCAGATAACCGGAACCGTCCGACAACGGATAACGGAAGTGGTAGAACTTGCCCGCCACGTCCTTGTAGATCACCTCCTCGTCGGAGAGTGCGCTTTTGGCAACCGGGCACCAGTTGATCATCCGCTGCCCCCGGTAGATATACCCCTTGCGATAGAGCTCGACGAACACCTTTCTGACCGCGTTCGAAAGCCCCTCGTCCATCGTGAAACGCTCACGCTCCCAGTCGCAGGAACAGCCGAGGGTACGCAACTGGCGGATGATCTTGCCGCCGAACTCCCCCTTCCACTGCCAGACACGGCGGATGAACTCCTCGCGCCCGAGTTCGTCGCGACCGGTATTCTCCTCCTTGCGCAGATATTTTTCGACACGGGCCTCGGTCGCGATTCCGGCATGGTCGGTGCCGGGGAACCAGCAGACCTCCTCTCCCTTCATGCGGTGATAGCGGCAGAGGATGTCCTGCAACGTATTGTTCAACACGTGCCCGAGCGTCAGAATGCCGGTGACGTTCGGCGGAGGAATCACGATGGAATAAGCTTTTTTGTCCGGATTCGGAGCGCCGTGAAAATTTCCGGCCTCCTCCCAGCGGGGAAACCATTTCGCCTCCACCGCCGCCGGTTCATAGGCTCTCGCCAGAGGTTCGTGCGTACTCATTTTGTCTGTTTTCCTGTTGTTCTCGGATTGCTTCCAGAATCTGCATCATCTTATTACTATAGCACGGCATTATGGATTTTTCCTCCTTGATGATGAACTTTCCCGATGGAATTTGCGGATGGTTTCCATCGCCCCGCCACCAGAAATGCCGGGATCACAGCCCCGTGTCCCCCAAAAAAAAACGAAAAAAAAGAGAAAAAAGCTTGCATTTATCAATTCCGGCGGTAACGTGACAATCTGAAACGGGGACTGTCTTCTGGGGAAATTCCGGCGGCCGGCGTTGGGGAACGCTGAGCCTCCGGAATCGTTCGGCGACGGTTTCCGGTTCCGGGAATGAAAATTCAACAATTTGTTGTCGAACTAAAAAAAGGATCCCTCTCACCATGTCTCTGTGGTCTCAACCGCTGCATCGCGCCTTCGCCGTCGGCTGCGGTACAGTTCTGTTCGCAACCCTTTCCGTTCCGTATTCCGTCGCGGGCGACGACGTGAATGTACCGGTAGAAGAGATGCCGATCGTCCGGACCGAAGAGGACGTCGAGCGCGGGAAAGCGAACATCCGCTCCGTCATCGACGAGCTCAGCGAACTCTTCTCCAACGAAGCGGCCGAGCCGCAACTCACCCCGGCCAGAAAACCGATCGAGCCGCCCTACTGCAAGGTTATCCAGGGGAGCAGCGGCCGTTCGACACTGGTGTTCCGCCCCAGATTCACGGCGGCGAAACAGATGTTCAAGGCGCTGGAGGGAGTCCTCACCGGCAACACTCTGATCGAGGCGCTCGAGGAACAGAACGAGATTCTGATCAGCGCCACCGACAGCGAAATCAAAAGTTATCAGGATATTCTGCTGGCAATGGACGTGCCGGCGCCCCAGATCCTGATCGAGGCCAAAGTGGTGGAAGTGTTCTTCTCCGACGGCATGCAGCGCAATCTTTCGCTCAATTTCGAGGGGAAACGTTACAACGTAGGCGCCAATGCCGAAGTGCCCGGCGTCACCAACCAGCCGACCACCGGACTCGGGGGCAACTTCACCCCCTACTCCGGCAAGGACTCGATGAATATCGCCTTTCAGTGGCTGCTGACCGCACAGGATGCCAAGGTGCTCGCCAGCCCGAACATCCTGATTTCGCGCAACGAAGTCAGCCGGATCGTCACCGGAGAGGAGATCCCGATCCAGGAAGCGACAACATCAGGCAACAACCTGTCACTGAGCACCAACTTCAAAAACGTCGGCGTCAGCCTCGAAGTCGAACCGAGCATGATCAACCGCGACAACGTCACGCTGCGCATCTACCCCAAGGTCTCCAACGTGGTCCGCTATGAGAACGTCTCCGCCGGAAGCGGAACCAACTATCCGGTACCGGTGATCTCGGCGCGCAGTGTCGAAACCCATCTCCGGATGCAGGACAAGCAGATCGTGATGATGGGAGGGCTCTACAACAGCCGGAACACCCTGCAGCAGCAGCGTATTCCGGTGCTCTCCGACCTGCCGCTGATCGGTGAGCTCTTCACCGGCAAGAACGAGAGCAAGGAGGTCACGCAACTGATCTTCTTCCTGAAGATTCACATCATCCCGCCGGAGCAGGTTCCGAGCGGGGTATTCTACAACTTCGACGAACTGGGAAAGAGCAGCGAAAAGCTCGGCCAGGTGGTTGAATATTCCGACAGTTTCCCGCTGCATAAGACCTCGGTTGAAAACCTCGCGACCGAACTCCGCGACGCAATGCCGGGCGAAGCGGTCAAACGCCGGGAGGAGTTCAAGCGGCAGCAGCAGGAGCAGCAGGAGCAGCAGGAATGGTCCTTTGACGCCGGCGAACTCTCCGGGAACGACGGGCAGAAAAAATGAAAATCAGACGTTCCAGAGTCATCACCCTCGCCATCCTCCTGGTGCTGATTGCATCGGGTGCCGGCTATTACTATTGGAGTTATCTGCCGGCCAAACGGGCGTGGCAGGCGGAGGCGGAGCAGAAACTCGCAGCGGACGGCGGCGACATGGACCGCACGTTCAAGGTACGGCGCGACGATCTCGTGATCGGGTTGATCCAGGGCGGCTACATCAACGCCAGCAAGAAACACAAGCTCGCGCTGCAGGCGAACTACCGTACAAAACTCCTGTGGGTCATCGATGAGAACAGCAAGGTCAAGGCCGGTGATCTGCTTGCGAAATTCGAAACAGATGAGCTCAAGGAGCAGATAGAAAACCTCGAAATCGAGGTGGACAATCTCTCCAAGGAGCTGGAAATCGCAATCGAGGCGGAAAAGATCCAGATCAGCTCGAACGCCGCAGAGCTTCAGTCGGCCGAGGAGAACCTTCTTCAGGCCGATGATGCGCTGCGCAAATACCGCCGCTTTGAACGGGCGAGTACCCGTGACGCCCTGGATCTCGCAGTCGCCAACGCCGAAACCGAACTCGCCGCCGCACGCGACGAATACGCAACAACCCGCGACAGCGAGGTCAAGGTCTCCAAGGATGAGAATGCCGACGACAAAAAACGCGCGCTGCTGGAGACCGCCCAATCGAAAATCGACCAGAAGGAGAACGCCCTCAACACAGCGGAGGACAATCTGCGGGTGTTCCGCCGCTACGACAACCCGAGCAAGATCACCCGGCTGGTCAATGCGCTTGAGCAGGCCAAGTTGAACTTGCGCAAGGTCAAGATCTCGACGGAATCGAAGGTTGTGCAATCCAAGAAGTCGATCGACAACTACCGCCGGCGGATCCGGCGCACCACCGATCAGCTTAACCGTTACAAGGAATACATGACGATGATGGAGCTGCGGGCTCCGGTCGATGGAGTGGTGATCTACGGCGACCCCGACCGGCGCTGGGGCAACCTCGATGTGAAGCCCGGTATTGACATCGGCAAGGGGCAGGTTCTGATCACCATCCCGGAGATGTCCAATCTGGTCGTCGATTTCGATCTGCCGGAACAGTACCGATCCAAGATCAACCGTGGTGACCGCGCGGTGATCTCGCCGGATTCTCTGCCCGGCGAAAAGTTCGAAGGGGAGATTTCGCATATCGATACGCTTCCGGTCAACCTGGTGAACTGGGACAGCTCCTCCCCCAAGATCTACAAATCGAAACTCAAGCTCGATCACCAGTCTCCCAGACTGGTCAACGGCATGAGCGTCCAGATCAACATCGTAACCAAAACGATTCCGCAGACGCTCTTCATACCGGTGGAGGCGGTGTTCGAAGACAACGACCGTTTCTTCGTCTACCGCGGCAGTCTGACCGGCCCCAAGGAGGTCGATGTGAAGATCGGGGAATCGAATGACAATTTCGTCCAGATTCTGAGCGGGCTTGAAGAGGATGACATCGTCTACCTCTATCGCCCCTACCAGCAAACGCAGGAACAGTAAATGGCAGAAGCTCCGAAGGATGAGAATGCGATCGTCAGATTGCTCGACATCCGCAAAACCTACATCTCCGGCGATCTTCAGGTTCCGGTGCTCAAGGGAATCAACGCAACCGTGAACCGGGGGGAGTTCGTAGGCTTCATCGGAACTTCCGGATCCGGGAAATCGACGTTGCTCAACATTCTCGGAATGCTTGACGTGCCCACCGGCGGGGAGTATTTTCTCGAAGAAAACGAAGTCAGTCAGCTCTCCGACGTGGAACAGGCAACGATCCGCAACCGCAAGATCGGCTTCATCTTCCAGAGCTTCAATCTGTTTCCCCACCTGTCGGTGGAACAGAACATCGAAGTGCCGATGGTCTACGCACGCATCCCCGGCCGGATTCGCCGCAAACGTGCCCTCGAACTGGCCCGGCGGGTCGGTCTCGGCCACCGTCTCGACCACCGACCGACCCAGCTTTCGGGGGGAGAATGCCAGCGCATCGCCATCGCCAGGGCCCTGAGCAATCAGCCGGCATTCATCCTCGCCGACGAACCGACCGGAAACCTCGATGAGAAGACCAGCGGCGAAATCATGAAGCTTTTTCATGAACTCAACCGCGAACAGGGCGTCACGATCGTGATGGTCACCCACAATCCGGCTCTCGGACCGCACTACGACAAGATCATCCGCCTGCGCGACGGGCGGATCGATGATACCCCCTTCGAATGGGAGTATCCCGGGGCGGGCGGCAGGCCGGTTGCCGCGCCACAGGAAAGAGAGGCGCAACCATGATGCTGGTCCGCGATCTCTTCGGCCTGTCACTGCACAACCTTCTGCTGCACAAGGTACGCTCCATCCTCACCTCGCTCGGTGTGATTTTCGGGGTCGGCAGCGTGATTGCGATGCTGGCCATTTCGGAAGGGGCGAAACGCTCCGCCCTCGCTCAAATCGAGGCGATGGGCATCGACAAGATCATCCTCTTCTCGAAACGGCCGCCGGTCAGCGGCAAGAGCGAAGGCTCCGACAACGCAAGCGTCATGGAGCGTTTCGGATTGACGGAACGTGACCTCGTGCACATCAGCAGGATGGACAATGTCGCCGACATCACCGGAGTATTCGACGCACGCAAGAAAGTCCTGAAGGGACTCCAGCGCACCGATCTCAAACTCGTCGGCTGCGACTATCGTTTTCTGGAGGATTCTTCGGCGAAAATCGAAAAGGGACGCTGGTTCTCCCCGGCCGATTACGAGAACGACCGCAATGTCTGTGTCATCGGGAAAAATGTGAAACGCAAACTCTTCTCCATCGGAGACACCAACATCGTCGGCAGTACAATCCGCATCGAAAACGATGTATTCCGCATCGTCGGCATCATCAACAATGAATACGGCACCCAGTATCCTGAACTCGGCGGACAGAACGATCTGATTCTGATCCCGATGACCACGGCGCGGGCCCACTATCGCGACTACACCTTCTACCGCGAGGGGCGGCAGCATAAGATCACCCGGGTCGAATACGACCTGCTGCTGGTCAAGGTCGCCGACACCAGTTACATCGACAATACCGCCAAGCGTGTGGCTGGTTACCTGGAAAAAACCCATTCGGAAACCAAAGACTGGGGTATCGTCGTTCCTCTCGAACTGCTCAAACAGCGGGAGCAGACTCAGAACATCTTCACGATCGTGATGGGGTCGATCGCCGGCATCTCGCTGGTCGTGGGAGGAATCGGCATCATGAACATCATGCTCGCCAGCGTCTACGAACGACGCAAGGAGATCGGCACCCGCCGTGCTCTCGGCGCCCAGAAGTCCGATGTGCTGCTCCAGTTTCTGATCGAAACGGTGTTCCTGACCAGCCTCGGCGGAGTTCTCGGCATTCTGCTCGGAATCGGCATTGCCCGCACCATCACCTACTACAGCGGTATGCCGACCGTCTATTCGCTCTGGAGCATCGTGCTGTCACTGGTAATCTCCAGTCTGGTCGGAGTGATCTTCGGAACCTATCCTGCCTACAAGGCGGCACAGCAGAATCCGATCACGGTACTGCGTGCGGAATGAGGAGTGTATCTGTCATGCGTAAAAAGCTGCGGATTCTTCTTATTGTGTCGGCGCTTCTCGGCGGAGCGGTTCCGCGGGCGCGCGCCATCGATCCGGTCACGCTTGCAATCCTCGCTCCGGCGGCAATGCGCATGGCGGAGGCGACGCACCCTTACCTGATGAACGGTCTCGCCTGCGGTGCCCGCGGTCTGGCCAAGACCGGCATATCGGCGTTCAAGATTCTCTATCTGCCGTGGGGAGTAACCCAATGTACCCTCGGGTTGCCGTTCGGCATGCTCGGAAGCGGGATCAACAATGTGATCGAGGGCGGAGCCGCTCCCTTCGAGACCGCATTCCATGCGGCGATGCTGCCGGTCAACCTCTTCGGCGTTGACATCTGATTTCGCATCGGGGCAACGGTTCCGGCCGCGATGGACGCTCCAATCAGCCGGCGGGAGCGGCCAGACTGGTGCCGGAGTGAATCAGATAAGCGATCTTTTGATCCGCCTCGCCCGGCACCCCTCCCGAAAAAAGCGTCTGAAGCGTTTTCACCGCCGTATACGAAATGGTTTCGTAGTCCTGACGGAACGTCTCCCACCCGGAATAAAAACCGTCGAACTCCCCCGTACTCCAGGCGATAATCGAAAGCTCCTCAGGGACCGGGACCCGCAGCAGTTCCACCGCCTGTGCCAGCAGAGGCGTAACCATCTCACTGGTTGAAATCACCGCGGTAACCCGGTTGTCGAGCAACTGCCGGAGCCCCTTGAGCGTCGCGGAAAAATCCATGAAGGAAACATTCAGGGAGAAGGCTTCAAATCCGAACTCCTCCGCCAGCGCAGCAAAGCACTGATCCCGCCGGCTCACATTCCAATTGGTTTCAGGAGTCTTCAAACAGACTTTTCCAATCCGGCGATGTCCCAGAGTATGAAGCCGCTGTACGGCCTCAGTGATTGCCCGGGTATCGTCACAACTGACGGAGAACACATTCTCCAATCGACACGGCGGAGTATTGATGCAGACCAGCGGCCAGTTGTAATGAGCCCCCCAGAAATGTTCCAGCCCCTCGTCGGACAGAAGGGAAATTGCCCCCCGAATCGGAATTTCCTCGAGTAATTCAAGTGTCAGGCGTGAGATGACGAAAGGGCGCAGATCCTGACGTTCCAGCTCCTTGAAGAGTTTTGAAAGCATCAGCGAAAAGTAATTTCCGACATCATGCGTGATCAGGGCCACATTTCGACTGTTGATCCGGTAGGAGCAACGGGCGGCACAACGAATCACCTCCCGCCGGGTTTCCGGGCTGATCCGGAGCGACCCGGACAATACGCGGGAAACCGTGGAGACGGAATAACCGGAGAGCTTCGCAACGGTTTCCAGTGTAGCTCGTTCTGTCCGCTTCAAGATACCATTTCTCCGATTCGAACTGCCCTTTCAGCAGTTCCGCTCACTCGTATCCGGGGTATCCTCCCCCCTCCCCGACCGGATGGCCTCAGGCCGTATTTTCCCTCCCCTAACATAACCTCACATCTTCTGATTTCCAATTTTTTTGCATATTTTTGCATAATTTATTATTTATTTGCAGCAGAATTTCGGAAAAACACTTGGCAAATGCTGTGCAATCCAATATAATAAAATCAGAAATCATTGTTCTATCGGGAAGGACAGGAAATGAAAATAACAGGAACTTTTCTCGACGAAATCTCGCATGACATTCCACACCAGAACTGGGGACGGAAGGAGTGGGATGCAGATTTCCGGCAAATGCGCGCCATAGGAATCGACACGGTGATTCTGATCCGCTGCGGCCACCGGCGATGGATGACATACCCCTCCGCCGTGCTGGCACGGAAGGAACAGGGTTACCTGCCTCCCGTCGATCTGGTGGATCTCTTCCTCGACCTGGCGGAACGTTATCAGATGAAATTTTTCATGGGAACTTACGATTCGGGCCATTACTGGCATGAGGGAGAGGCAGCCCGGGAACGGGACATCAACTGTGCCGTGATCGATGAGATATGGGAGAAATACGGTCACCGCAAGGCGTTTCAGGGATGGTATCTGACACAGGAAGTGAGCAGAGTCCGCAGTGGAATCGTCGATGTTTACGCTCAGATCGGCCGCCATTGCAAGGAAATTTCAGGCCGGCTGCCGGTGATGATTTCCCCGTTCATCGACGGCGCGAAATCGGTCAGCGCCTTCAAGAGCGACCTGCTGCGTGATACCAGAGCCATTTCGGTGGATGAGCACGTGAAGGAATGGAATGACATCCTCTCCGGCATCTGCGGCACTGTGGACATTCTGGCGTTTCAGGACGGGCATTGCGATTACTCGGAACTTCAGGATTTCATGAGCGCAAACCGGGAGCTGGCCGATCTCTACCGGATGGAATGCTGGACCAACTGTGAATCCTTCGACCGCGACATGCCGATCAAATTCCTGCCGATCAAATGGGAGAAGATGCTGCTGAAACTGAAGGCTGCTGAAGCCGCAGGTATCTCCAAAGCAATCACGTTCGAGTTCTCGCACTTCATGAGTCCGAACTCCTGTTACCGGGCGGCCGGTCATCTGTTCAACCGTTACTGCGAATATTTCGGTCTGCCGGGTTCGGTCGATCAATCGCGCCCCGAGTAGAAAGGACTCTCGAGACAGGCAACTTTACCAACACCCATTCGGAAAGAGAGGTCACCATGTCACACCACACGCCGTCAGAGGAAGGGAGGAGGATGTTTCTCTCCTGGAAATCCGATAAAGCAATGCGCACCGCCCGGAGCCTCACTTCATCTTTTCCTCTTTCCCGGCAGAGGGGGGAAATTTCGCGACAAACGGACCAGATCGGAAATTTCACACTGATTGAATTATTGATTGTCATTGCGATCATCGCGATTCTGGCAAGTATGCTTCTTCCGGCTCTCAATCAGGCACGTGAAAGAGCCCATGCGGTGAATTGCATCAGCAGTTTGAAGGAACTCGTATTGTCAAGTATACACTACGCGAATGATTTTGATGACTTCTGTCCACTGGCCGGAAACAGAAGCGTGGGAGAAGAAAGGGACCGCCCGCAATATCTGCTGGTCGACAAGAATTACGCCTCTAAAAACGTAATAAAAAAAGGCTGCAGAACAGAACGTATTCCGATTTCCGATGTAACTGCCGCCAATTACATGAACAGCGTCTGGGCCTCGCCTTTCTTTTACAATGGATTCTTCGGTTACATACAGGCGGATGGAAACATCCTGATTCAAGGTGGAAAAGCCTGTAATCCGGTAAAAGCCGGCAGAGTGGTCATGCCCTCTCATAAAGTGTTGTGGGGGGATGCAAAAAGGTGGAACAACATTTTTGCCCATGCGTTGAAAGGACACGGGACCGTTGAAGCTGAGAATATGAGTTCCTGGACGGTAAGTTACTACTGTCATGCGAAACGTATGAATCTCGGTTTTGTGGATGGCCACGTGGCCCCGGTCAGCCATGGGGAGATCGGCAAAATAAATGCGGATGCCGCACCTTCCTCCACACAATACTGGCTGCACCCGGATTACGCCGGAAACAAAGAATAACCATCGATTTCCCTAAGCGGTTTTCCTGTTCACATAATCCATTCTGGAGAAATGAAATGAAAAAAAAACTCATCCTGTTCGTCATGGTTGCATGCACCATGCTGTTCTCTGTTGAAATTCCACTCATCAACCCTGAATTTAAACTTGTCGAAGGAAAAATTCCCGGTTGGGGAACGGAAGCGATCAAGGGAAATACCGGGACGGTATCCTCCGTGCCTTACGAGGAAGCTTCCGGACGCAGAGCCATCATGATAACCTGCGATAACGCGGTCGGTTATTTTGGAGTTTACCAGGGGAATTTCGATTTGAAAAAATTTCCGAAACCGGGAGAAGGGGAAGAGCTGCAGATAACAATTACGTTTCGCCAGAAAAACGAGAACGTGGCGGATGGGGGATTCGCGAATGTCTCCTTTTATTCCGAGAAGGGATATCTGGTCGGCCGGGATACACCGAAACGTTCTGGTACTTTTGACTGGGGAGATGTGGAAGCGACCGTGAGGTTCAAGGAATTTCCTCGGGAAGCCAGATTCTTCTATTTACGCTTTTATCTGGGCAAAACAACCGGAACCGTCTATTTCGCCGAACCCAGACTTTTCGTCAATATCGTAAAGAAAACAAAATAATTCAAGCAAAATCTCCATGTTTAAATCTCTCTCAATTACGGTTGTGATCTGCGGAGGTCTGCTCTGTCACGCCGATCTCGTCAGAGATAATTTCGGAAGTCGCAGCGTCGTTGACGATTCCGGAAAGATCATCGAAAAAACGAACCATCTCGGTTTTACGGCCTGGCGCTCAGATCCCGTTGAAGTGGAAAAAAACGTCGGATACGATGCCACCCTGGTGCTCAATGTCCTTGACAGAGTCCCGGGAGCAATTGCTTCTGTGCGACTGCTGATGCTCAACGAGGACAAACTGGTCATCGATTCCGTTTCAGAAATCCTCGCGGGTTATCAGGGGTTGTATGCAACAGGAAAGTACGAAATCACCCGCACTTCTCCGGCGAACCACGGGGCAAAGTACATGTGCATGGAACTGCTGCTGGCAGGGAATCCGGCAAAAGTACAGATCTCTCCACCGCAAATCAGAATCGCGGCAAAAAAAGAGAGATTCAGAGGAATTTATACGCCCAAGGCACCATATCCGGACAGAGAAAAGGTTCTCAACTCCCTGAAAAAAGTAACTCCCGCCACGGCAAAGGTGGTCAGGCGCAACGGAAGAACGGTTGTTTTGCTGGATGGAAGAGAAACCATTTTAAAGAGTTACAAGGGTTCCATCGATTATGGGGAATTTGCTCGCTCCGGAATGAATTTGATCTTTTCGTTCAATGCGGGGATCACTCTCTGGTGGGACAAAATGACCTGGGATATGTCCCCTTATCTGGGAAATGGGAAATTTGATTTTACACGATTGGAAAATGAGCTTCTCTTCATGCATGATGCGGCTCCAGACGCCAGAGTACTGCTCAACATCGATGTCGACGCAGGACCGGAATTTTATACAAAATACCCGGACAGCATTTTCCGCAATGAAAAAGGAGAACTCGGAATCCGCGCCTTCATGGCATTCGGAGGATTTGGAGGGGATGGTCCTGACCCCGGAAAGCATCGCCATTACGCCGTAAGCTACTCTTCCGAAGATTACCAACGTTACGTCTGCGAAGGACTCAGGGAAGTCGTCCGCTTTCTGAAAAAGAGTCCTGCCGGAAAAATCGTGGCCGGATTCGGCATTTCCGGAGGGCATGACGGACAATTTTTCCAATGGGAATACAACTCCTGGCGCGGCCAGGCGGATTACTCTCCCGCAGCAATCAAAGCATATCGTAAATGGTTGAAAAAGAAATATGGAACAGATGAGGCTCTTCGCAAAGCCTGGGAAGATCCGGAAGTGACGCTTGCAGAGGCGCCGTTGTTCAGGGAAAAAGAGTGGCAGAGTCGTCCCAGCTGGAGTTCCCGGAAAACCGGCCTCGATTGCAAAATCGCGGACGGCAGGGAGTTCAGCAGTGTTTCTCTGGCGGAAATGAACAAACTCTTCGCCAGAACCTTGAAGGAGGAAATGGGACGTGACGTTATCGTCGGGACCTATTACAGTTCCCCCATCTGGGGCCAAACGGCACGTTCCCATCTGCATGAGCTCGCGGGAGAAAACGGTATTGACGCGGTATTTCAGGTAAGCAACTACTCCTTTTACCGCTGCGTCGGCGGTTATGGAGCCTCCGGCAACTTTGCAATTGCCGCGGCTCACTCCGCCGGATTGCTGTTCTGTCAGGAGATGGATCATCGTACCCCCCGGTCCGAGATAACGGAAGGTGGAAGTGTTGAATCCTGGGGAAACGCAACTTCCGATCAGGAGTTCAAGAATCAAGTATTGCGGGATGCGGGTTCCGTCCTCGCCTATGGGGGAGACGGATTCTTTTATTTTGACATGTACGACAGCTGGTACGCTGACGCCGCATCTCAAAATGCGATCCGCATCACCTATCGTGCGGCAGATTTTGCAGCAGCCAATCGCGACCGGGTTCCTCGTACCCGGGCGGCTCTTTTCCTGGATGAGAAGGAACGGCTTATGACTCTTTACCCCTCACCAGGCCCTGCCGGGCTGGATAAAGTCAGCAGAATCAGCGGCATCACTCCGGATATTTACCTGTTGGAAGATCTTACCAGAGAGATCCCCGACTATAAACTCTGGATCATTTCAGACCCCAGAATGTTGACGGACGCCCAATTGGAAGCACTCCGGAAAAAAGCGTTTAAAAAAGGTAATGTCGTAATCATCACGGGAAGTGCCGGAGCATTTCAATCACCAGTTGCCGGCTCCTCTCGCGAGACCATGTCGAAATTGGGGATCAGGGTTCGGGACAGACTCCACCCGACATCAGACTTCGCCAGTTTCGTAAACACGGAGAAAGACCCGTTGCTGAACCAATGTACCGGCCGCAGCGGACTGTTGAATGTCTCCTTTGATTCCGCAGGGACGTTGACCAGCCAGCAACTCCCCTTCTCTACCGCGTTGGATGATCCTGATTTCAAGGTTCTGGCAACCTGGAATGCCTCCGGAGATGCTGCGCTCGGGGTCAGAAGAACGGATCATGGTACCATCGTTTATTCTGCTCATCCGGCCGGTATATCCGCTCAATTCCTGCATAATTGCGCAAAAGAAGCAGGCATTACCCCACACTCCGAAGCGGGAAACATGGTTGCAGTGGGAAATGGTGTAATCGCCGTTCACCGACTGGCTCAGGAAGTCGTCCTGAACTTCGAGGAGGAAATGGATTTTTTCGATCCCGAAAACGGCCGGAAAGTAGGCCGGGGGAAAAGTTTGGAAGTTGAGTGTGAAGTCAAAAGGAGCAGATTGCTGAATTATCGACCGGCATCAAAGTAATATCCGGTTAACGTGCAAAACACCGGCAGGGGGTATCCACGATTCCGGGAGGGAAATCCGGGCGACAGCAAGTGTTTCCCTGACGCGACAACCGTTCGAAGCCGGTGAAACCATCCCGCGCCATAAAGAGAGCGGTCCGCCTTTCCGGCGGACCGCTCTTTCCTCACACAAACGAAACCGGGAACTTACCGAACCCCCATCGCCTTCAGATTGTCGAAGGAGATCTTGATCGACTCGAAGATATCACGATCCTTGAAGGGGGCATCCTGCTCGATCGAATACCAGCGAACCCCCGCTTCGCGGCACGCCTGAATGATCCCGCCCCAGTCGAGATTCCCTTCGCCGATCTCGCCGAATACCGGCTGATCCCCGTTGATGATCGTGAAATCCTTGAAGTGAATCACCGGCATCCGATATCCGAGACGATGGATCCAGTTGACCGGGCTGCCGCCGCCGCGGGTGACCCAGTGCACGTCGATTTCGGCATGAACAAAACGCGGATCGGTGTTGGCATAGAAATACTCGAACATCGTGGACCGCGTACCGGGCAGCCGCTCAAATTCAAAATGGTGGTTGTGGTAACCGAGACGAATCCCCTTTTCGAGCAATTTCTCCCCCTGCCGATTGAAGATCGCCGTCAGTTTGTCGAGAGCTTCGACACTGCCGCGATATTCACCTGACGGCGCACCGAGCGCGGTGAAATCACACTCAAGAGTCTGGAGCCGGTCGATGATCGCCCCGGTATTCTGAATCATTTCCAGATTCTCGTGAGTCGCACAGCAATAGAGATTGTGGCTGTCGAGCTGCCTGCGGATCACTTCCGCCGGAAGCGGCGTCCCCGAAACCTGCACCGCCTGGTAACCGATGGCGCAGACTTTGTCGAGGGTACGGTCAAGATCACTCTCCGTTTTGCAGAATTCACGCAGATTGTAGAGTGTCACGGCAATTTGACTGTCGGGAGCCTTCATATTTTTTTCTCCTTCAGAAATAAAATTTTAGAAGAGGGGAAGCGGCAAAGCGCCCTCCCCGGAAACATCGCGGGATCAGAACTTCACGACGTCGATCGCACCCTTCTTGACCTGATCGATCACCCTGACCACCTCCACCGCCTGTTCCATAGTGATCGGATACGGCGCGCCGTTGCGGATCGTCTCATAGAGGTATTTCCAGATCTTCTCGGTCGTATCACCGGTAGAGGGTGCCACGCCGAGCTCATCCTCGATCCAGACCGGCGCCACACTGCCGCCGAAACCGCCTTCCAGCGGCGGATTCGCCGGACTTGCCTCAATGTGCGGAACCGGAATCGCCGGGTTCAGATATTTCAGCTTCAACCGCTTCTCATCGTAGCTGACCAGCGATCCCCGGCTGCCGCGAACCACGTAGACCGGATCGGGCATACTGATGCCGCCGGAAATCTCCACGTCGACAATCCGACCGTTTTCACCCTTGAAGATGATTTTCAAATGGTCCTCGGCATCCCCTTTGGCAGCGACCAGCTTGAGATCGCTCCAGAGCTCCTTGACCGGAGATTCCAGAAACTGCAGCGCGTGGTCGACCAGATGCGGCCCCCAGTTGAGCAGCTGCCCGCCCCCTTCCGACAGAATCGTCTGCCAGTCGGCACGCCATTGGAAACTGTGGCGGCAGAGTTTGATTTCGAAGATCGTTCCGAGTTTGCCGGTTTTGATGATCTCTCGAATATGCGTGAAGGCGGGCTCAAAACGACGATTGTGACGCACGAAGATCTTCCCGGGCAGCTCATTCGAAACCTTCTGCAGCTCGAGGGCATCTTCGATCCGGCAGGCCATCGGTTTCTCAACCATCACATATTTTCCGGCGCGGGCGGCCTCGATGGCATGCCTGACGTGGTCGGGGGAACGGGTTGCAACCGTCACCAGGTCGATTTCCGGATTCTTCAGAAATTCCGCGCTGTCGCGATAGAACTTCGCCGCCGGCAACTTCTTCTCCGCTGCGGCAATGCGTTCATGATCTATATCGCAACCGGCGACAATCTCGTAAAGTTCAGGGAACTGCCCCAATTCACCGAAATGCATTCCCTGCCCTGCCCGGCCCAAACCCCAGACGCCGACCCGAATCCGATTCGCCATTTTCATTCTCTCCCTCGGAAAACCAGTGAAAGTCCTGTTATCAGGAAACCGTTTCAAACTTTTTTAATATAATCCAAACACCTCCGGATTTCCAGCCGGCCACGGACAACTTCCAGGGAATCTGGCACCTGCCGCAAATGGGAATATCCTCTCTGGAACATTTTCCGAAACGATTTTCACTCCCTTTCCGAAGTGAACCTGAGAACGCAGCGACGTTCCGCCCCGTTCCGGGAACCCCAGGCGCCTGAATCTTCCCCGTCACAACGCTGGCGGCGCAGTCGGGCGACCGGACACCCCCGCTCCGGAAGAGGCGCGGGCCCTTGCCTCTTCCCGGTACCGTCCCGGCGGCATGCCGTTTTCGCGCCGGAAAATCCGGCTGAAATAGAACTCGTTCCGCAAACCGGTGTCGAGGGCGATCATCTTCAACGGCTTGTCGGTATTCGCCAGCAGGTTGCGGGCACGCCGCATCCGCTCCTCGACCAGAAGCCGCTGAAACGGGACGCCGAAATGATACTTGACCTGATGACAACAGTGCGTCTCGGAAAGATGCAGGAAATCCGCAAGCTCCCGGAGTGAAATCTCCTCGTGGGCATGACGGGTAATGAAAAAACGGATATGCTCCGGCCTGGAATAATCCGGCACTCCGGAATGCGGGGCCAGACTTCCCAGCAGCGCCAGCATTCCCTGCCCCAGCAATTGAAGTTCCGCCGCCAGTTCCTCCCGGAACTCCCCGTCGCAAACCGGCAACGTACCATGAAGTTCCAGAAGCTCGGCGGGCAACTCTTCCGGCGGCGACACCTCTTCGCTGCGGAATACTCCGGCATAGAGAATCAAAACGGGATTCCCCTCCTGCCTGAGCGGAACCACAACTTCCGAGCACCCTTTCCAGCAGGAGTGGAAAAACGGCCGTCCGGAACGCCGGGCAATCGCATCCGCGCCAAGCATGCAATCCTCATGGCAGCGTCTGTTCCAGCCGCTCCGCTCGAAGCGACCGCGAATACAGTAGTCATGCCGGTGGATCCAGCGCCCCGGAAAAAAAGATTTCCCATCCGGGAAGCAGAACGTGCCGCAGCAGTCATGAATCGTCACGATCACGTTGCAGCGCCGCTCAAACCGTTCCAGAGCGGCCAGAACACCCGCCACCGGATCACTCTCCCGGATTCCCTTCAGATATTTCATAAAAATGCCCTGCAAAGCAATTTTTTATAAATATAAAGCAGAATCGTTCATTGTCAAATCACCGGCGGTCCGGTATAATGAATAACAGAATTTTCTTTACGTAATCTTACAGGAGGATGCGGATGATGAAGTATGACGTAATTGTTGTCGGCGGCGGTCCGGCCGGCGTCGGAGCCGCACTCGCAGCGGCGGAGAACGGAGCAAAGACGTTGTTGCTGGAACGTTACGGCCGACTGGGCGGTACGGCGGTACAGAGTCTGGTCGGTCCTTTTCTGGGGCGGGCCGACAGTATCTACAAGGATAAAATTCTGGCCGCAGTCGGCGGTGACACCGGTGATTTTCAGAAAATGGACCTGCAACTCTATGATCTCCTGGCCGGTGCAGGAGTGGAAATTCTACTTCACGCCGGAGTGCATCATGTTATTCAGGAGGGGAACAAGGTGACCGGCGTGGTCGCCGACCTGCCCGACGGACCGGCGGAATTTCATGCCGCGGTCATCATCGATGCGACCGGAGATGGGACAGTGGCTTTCCAGGCGGGAGTTCCATTCGAAATCGGCCGCAGAGAGGACGGTCTGACCCAGCCGATGAGCGTGATGTTCACGGTGGGAGAAATCGTTCCGGAGAAGCGTTTCTTCTGCGGCTCGGAGGAGATGGCACGCATGGTGAAGGTCAACGGCAGAACCTGGGAGGAAATTACCCTCGAAGCCCGGGATCAGGGGCGGCTCCCGGCAATGGTCGGAGTCGTGCGGCTTTACCGCGCCGTACACCCCGACCAGAATATCGTCAATGCCGCGCAGATCAATTTCCGAAACGGAACCTCAGCGGCAGATCTCACGCGGGCGGAAATCGAATGCCGCCGCCAGGCGTGGCAGATTCTGGAATTTCTGCGCCAGTCGCTGCCCGGCTATGAAAATGCACGGATCGCCTGCATGCCTGCCGCGGTCGGAGTGCGCGAAACCCGCCGCTTCGAAGGCTGTGCGCGGCTGGAAAAGGCCGATTGCCTCTCCGGACGGGTCTTCGAAGACGCGGTGGTGTTTGATGCCGCCTTTGGGATCGACATCCACAACCCGGCCGGTTGTGGGCAGGCGGCCGGTCAGGATCGCTTTGCCACCGGTTCGGCGGAGCAGGTACACCCCTACACCATTCCCTATGGCACGATGGTGCCGCGTGAAATCGACGGGCTGCTCTTCACCGGACGCTGCATCAGCGCCTCACACGAGGCGCTCGCAAGTTGCCGGGTGATGTGCATCGCGATGGCGCTCGGAAGCGCCGCAGGAGTCGCCGGAGCCTATGCTGCACGACACGGAGTTCCGTTGCGCGCAGTTCCGGTGAAACAGCTCGCCGGACGGTTGCATGCCAATCCATAAAGGAAAGACAGAAAAAAACGTCTCAGAGAACAAGTTCGCGCGCCAGAAGCTCAAAGAACAACCGGCGCGCGGACTTTTCACGCCACGGCGTGTGTCCGCAGGCGGGAAGCTGGTGGAACACGAAGGGAAGCCGACGCGCAGTCAACGGTTCGACGACGCCGGCAATCGGATGCGGATCCCACTCCCCGTGCATCACAACCAATGGGGCGGAAATCCGGCAGAATCTCTCAAGAAGAGCGCCGGAACGGCGCAGTGCAGCAGCCTCCTTCCATATGGCGGTATACATGTGAAGATCGGGAGGGCACAACGAAGTTTCCGGTTCCACATCACAGGAGTCCACCCGATCGCAGAGTTCGCCAAGCCGACGAAGCAGGAGCGGATCCCCTTCCCCGGAGGCGGAGGCTTCAAGAAGCTTCCGGTATTCAGCAGCTTCGGCGACCGAAAAACGGGCTTGCCGGCACTGTTCAATACAGGAAACGTAGGTTTCTTCAAGCGGTCCCGCACCAACCAGAACCACCTTCGCCACCCGCTCGGGAAACTTTGCAGCATAAAGCCCCGCCAGCCACGCTCCCCAGGAGTGGCCGACCAGTACAACCGGGAAACAACAGGCTCCGGCAAGCTGGCAGTCGAGTTCGCCGATCAGGTCATCGATGGAAAACCGCGATTGAAACGGCTCAATCACACCGGAGAATCTGGAAATTCCCCGCGCCAGCCCGGCAGCGGATCCGGGCGCCCCGGGGCCTCCATGAAGCACCGCGACACGCCGCGGAGCGTCTCCATGAACCCGAACCGCGCCGATCACGAGTGGCGCTTCCCGGTACGGCGTACCATCAGCATTGAAAGATACTCCTCGGGACGATCGGCAATCGCCGCCGGATCCTCGGAAATGAATGCATCCTCCAACCCGAGATTGGCACCGTAAGTCACCCGCCGCCGGCAACCTCTCAATTTCCGGATCAGTTCATCGCGGGTACGGTAACATTTGAGCAGTACCGTGGTCCCCTTCAAGGTCTGCAGTGCCCCGATGGTTTCGTCATCGGGGGCGACCGCGGTCGGAAGAATCTGCAGAACCTCACGATCCTCGACCAGAGGAGACGCCGTAGCGGCGGCCAGCGCGCTCCAGGAGTTCACCCCCGGAATGATTTCAAACCTCAGAGCAGGCTCCATCCGCCGCAACGCCCGCAACAGATAGCCGCAGGTACTGTAGGTCATCGGGTCGCCGATCGTCACAAAGGCGACATCACTTCCGGTCCGGAGGCCGACCAGAATCTTCTCTGCATGCTCCTCGATCCGCCGGAGCCTTTCACCGAAATCTTTCGACATCGTAAACTCCAGTTCAACCCGCCCGGCGACAACACCCGGCAACGCATCGAGAATCCTGCCGGAGACACTTCTGTCGCTCTGGCGCGATGCGACAGAAAAGATAAGATCGACACTCCGCAACACCTCAGCAGCCCGAAGCGTCACCAGCCCCGGATCGCCCGGCCCAAGTCCGACCCCGTAAAATTTTCCCGTTCCCATCTGTCTGACCTACTCCTCTTCATCGATCCCGAGCAGTGGATCGCTCCAGGTCGATGCAAGCGCCGCAGCAAGTTTCCGTGAAGAGTGGAGCCAGACAACCGCATCGAGCAGCACCAGCAGCCGGATCACCGCCTTTTCACTCATCTGAGCCTGCCGTGACAACTCCTCAACGGTAACCGAATCACGGCGCAGCAACGGCTCGATGACCATTTCGATCGTGGAAATCGGAATGAATTGAAGACGCAGAGCGCAAACCAACTGCGAGATGGCAATGTCAAAGAGCCTCACCCCGAAGAGTACGATTCCCAGACATCCGGTGCCTGTCTGACCGTTGCCCACCCCGAGGAGATTACGAACTCCAAAACCAAATTCCGGTTCCGGAATCTCTTCAGCCACAGTGGCGTTTTTTCTCTTCGGAATCAGGAAATAGCAGCCGAACATCAATCCGATCAAGGTCAATACGAGCACATCCAGACTCCCGGAAAGATTCACCCCCACGCGTCCCCCGAGAGCCGCCACGATCCAGCGCAGCAGAAAATAGAGGGCAGCAACCAGAATCACACCACACAACAGGGAACCGAATCCACCGAGCAGAAATACAAGCAACCTTTTATGAACCAGTATCTTAAGCACACCGAAATCACGCTCATTCAATGCCATTGCCATCACCTTTCCCGTCCCGCCGAATGCCGGAACTCATCATCTTCTTTGTCAGGTGTTCAGGAATATAACTCCCGAATGGTCAAATGCAACCCGCAATCACTTGTTTTCAATGCAAAACGATGAAAAAGGTTCGCACAGAATCTGATGTTCCCCCTCCTGTTCGACATTCCCGAACGCCGCAATCTCCGCCGCCGTCAGCGCACGGTCGAATATCAAGCAATATGAAATTTTCGACGTCAAATTCAATCCCTCGCTGGTGCTGGTGACTCCGAGAATCACTGGTTTTTCCGTTCCGTCAAATTCTGGAGGCGCAACAACTCCTGTGTCCATTGCGCGATTGTCCACCTCTGCGCCGTCGATGTAAATACGCAATTGCAACGCGGAATAATCGAGGACGAATGCGAAAATGTGCTCCCCCTCCGGGCATGTTATAAATCTGGTTGGATATGATGTGATACCTGAATTGTTTTTTCCTGAATATCCAAACATGACTGACGTTGAATCAATTCCGCGAATTACGAAAAATCCCTGTGTCGGGTTTTCCCGCTGCGCGCACGAAACGAATGTTACAGCCACTCCATTAGGATTGTCCGCCTCAACGATAATCGTACATTCAGGGAGCAGCGACGCCGCCCGCAACTGCGTCGTGACGCTCCAACTTTTCGACGTTTCCGCCGCCTCGAATACGCCGCGATCCGTCCGGACGTTTGTTTTTGTCAACAGCTGGACCCGCTCCGCCTCCGATGGATAAGACCAGACAACTTGATTGTCAGTTAAATCCGTAATTTGAATTTTATACACGTAGCCACTATTGCAACTTGGAAGCCCGACAGCGGCGAGTCCGGTTCTCACAAGGTTGCTGGCTTTCTGTGCAACAAGAACTCCATCTAGATAAGAGGAAAGTGTATTTGCTGCGATTTTGCATTCGATTTGATGTCTGCCTTGAAGCTTGACGTCCGACTGATAGTAGACGTACAAACTTGCAAAAGGGTTAGAGTCGCCGTTGGGTTTTAAAAGATTTGTGAAAAAATCGATCTGGTTGTTGCTTTGTAAAACAAGCGCGAACGGAGCATCGCTCGGATTTGAATAAAAAACGTTACCGATCGTTTTTTCCTCATCCAGTTTGAAGTCAATAAGAAAACGGTAATCGTGCGTAGGATCGATTGCTTCCTGCACCACCGCCTGACAGTCATAGAAATCATAGGCATTCACTGCAAAGTTTTCTGGAATAGAAGACGGCCACGGGTTTGTTTCATATAATTCATCGCGCGATGCCTGCCAGACCGTTTCACCGGTGGTCAGGTTGCGAAATTCAACAAATTCGATTTCAATATCTGCCGATGTTTTGCTGGCACGTGTGAAATTCAGCGTGGACAGTCCGGTAGGTTTTGTCGCAACCAGTGTCCCGTCAACATACAGAGTCGCGTTCCCGGAAACAACATCGAGCTGTAATTCATGTTTCCCTGTCCATGTCTCCAGCTCAACATAGTTTCGCAAATAGAAGGCTGCGGAACCGGAGGCAATCAAATCACCGTAAATTTTCAAAGGAGAACCAGATTCATTATTGAAAATTTCTCCGCTGGTCTGCTGAATCTGCGACAAAACATTCATTTTGATTTGAAATGACCAATCGTCAGAACCGATTTGATTTGCTGCCGTCATCGCGTCATTCCATTCTTCCGGTTTCTCCGCGAAATTGCGCGGGGTGTCCGGCCGAAGTGGACTCAGCCACATACCTCCGCCATCCGGAACAACCCCGAGAATGCAGTCTGGCCGCGTCATCGCGTCTCGAATTACGTCACGCATAGTGAACCTCCTTTTCCGTAAAATTCATAACTTCAATCCCATCCCAGATCCAGTCAGCGTAATCCGTTCATCGCTGGATCGCTGATATGCCGGAAAAGTCAACCCCAGACCGGCAAACCGTACTTGATTTTACCGGAACCAGAGCTATTTTTCAGACTTGGAGGAACTTGTGAACCAGCAGCTGCATCCAGTTGACTTGAAAACTCATTTTACCGGACGGGAAGCGGAATTGCTCAGCCGGACAACGGTATTTGCCGGTCCCCCCGCCCCCTGTGAATACCTGCCGGGACGCAGCGCAGTCCGGTATTGCTGCGCTGCAGCCCCGCTGGACGCGGCCGGTTACGAGAAGTTGCTCGGATTCGGCTGGCGGCGCTCCGGAATGGTTCTTTACCGGAATCGCTGTCCCGGATGCCGGGAATGCACTCCCGTGAAGATTCCGGTTGCGGCATTCTCTCCGGATCGTTCCCAACTCCGTACAATACGGAAAAATTCCGACCTTGCAATCACCTTCGACGATTCGTTCACATTCCGTCGTCAGGAATATGAGCTTTTTGCCGACTACAGCCGGCTGCGACACGGTCACACTCCCTCCCCGGCAGACTACCGGGAGTTCCTCTGCCGTTCTCCCTATCCCGGTATTACGTTCCACTACCGATGCGCGGGCCGGTTGCTCGGTCTGGCCTGGTGTGATGTACTGCCGGATTCCCTGAGTGCAGTCTACTGCGCCTATGATACCTCGGAATACGCCCGGGGACTCGGGGTGTTCTCCATCGTTTTCGAATGTTCCTGTGCCCGCGATACCGGACGCAGCAGCCTCCATCTCGGTTTTCTGGTTCGTAATTGCCGGAAAATGGCGTATAAAAACCGTTACCGGCCGTTGCTGCAATGTGATTTTCGCGGGAACTGGGTTCCCGTCTCCTGATCCGGAGGGGAAAAAAATTCCTTCCAATCATCGCAATCTCTTGAAAAAACAGGAAATCCGGCCTATATTAAGAAATTTTCGTTAAGGGAAACAGTAGGGTGCAACCGGATCATGCAGTTCTGGAAATCTCTGGCCCGCACGGCCATTCTTTTTGTCGTCTGTATTCTGGCCGGCTTCATCGCCATCCAGTACTACGATTGCTGGATTGAGCAGGAGTCACGGATCGACCGCCTTGCGTTGCTGTTTTCTCTTGTGGTGATCTCCTGTCCATTGAGTTATTTTCTTCTGATCGGCCTTGCCCGTGCATTCTGTTACCGGGAGGTACCCGCCGTACCGGATGCCGAACTGCCGCGCTGTACGGTAATCGTTCCGGCTTACAACGAGGGAGAGAACATCCTTGCCTCTCTTCGCAGCATCTGCGCCGATCATTACCCGGCCGACAAACTGGAGATTATCGCCATCGACGATGGAAGCATTGACGATACCCTCAAATGGATGACGCTCGCCGCTGCGGAATCCGGCCATCGGATCCGGGTGATCCACTTCCCCGAGAACGGCGGCAAGCGGCAGGCGCTTTACCGGGGGTTCCGGGAAGGAACCGGAGAGGTGTTCGTGACCATCGACAGCGATTCCATCGTGGAACCGGGAACAATCGCCTCTCTGGTCTCTCCGCTGGTGAAGGATCCACGGGTCGGCGCGGTATCCGGCAATGTCCGGGTCGCCAACCTTGACGGCGGTCTCTTTCCGCCGATGATCGACGCCGGCTTCACCTTCGCCTTCGAATTTGTCCGGGCCGGGCAGAGTGTATTTCAGACCATTTTCTGCACGCCGGGCGCGCTGAGTGCCTACCGCCGCGAAGCGCTCCTGCCGGTCGCCGACCGTTGGCTGAAGCAGACCTTCATGGGCCATCCCGCCGGGATCGGCGAGGACCGGGCGATGACCAATCTGATTCTGGAACAGGGGCTCGGGGTCGTATTCCAGCGCTCGGCGCTGATCCGTACCAATGTGCCGGAGTGTTATCGCGGCATTTCCCGAATGCTGCTGCGCTGGGAACGGAGCAACATCCGCGAAAATTTCGAGATGTACCGTTTCATTTTCCGCAACTTCCGCTGGAACGATCTCCGGCGCTGGGTGATGGCGGCGACGCTGCTGCTCTATACGCTGATGACTCTGCTTCCGGTGCTGCTGATCTGGTTTACTTTTTACAACATTTTCCGCACCAACGGGGAAATTCTGCTCACCATCATCGCGATGGCGCTGTTGTGGGCAACCCTGCCGGCAGCGGTGAACCTCGGGCGGTCAACCAAGCTGGTCTGCTGCAGCTATCTCTACGGCATCGTCCATGCGCTGACGCTCTTCTGGGTGGTGCCGTACGCCTTTTTCACGGTCGGAAACTCGCGCTGGCTGACCCGCAGCAACGCCAATTCCGCGGGGAAACTCTGAGGCCCCCGAATCTCTTCCGGTTCCAGGAATCCTTTTCCGGACGAATCTTCCGGATATTTCCGCAATTATTTTCCGATCGGACTTGCTTTTTCTCTGAAAATATGTCATAATATAAGTGTATTTATAATCGATACACTTCTTTTTTTGAAGCAAGTGTATCGATGGACGATACATTAACCAGTCGTATTCATCAAGGAAAGCGAACAGAAAGGAATCAAAATTCATGTTTCAGGCACGCACTCTCTGCTCCCGCCTGCTCCCGGCACTGTTGCTGGGTGTCGGTGCGCTTCCCCGGCTCGAAGGAGCGCCGGTCTTTTCGCTGTTTGAAGCAAAGCCTGCTCAATCAGAGGCAGTGGAGAAAAAAGTCGAGTTCGACCGTCCATTCCTGCGGCTCACGACCCAGAGCCGGCTCAGCTATCCCATTGCCGCGGAAAAAATCGCAGAACAGGGAACTGTGATCTTCGCGGTCCGTCCCGGCGCTGAGTTCGGCAGCAGAAAGGACGCCCCTGAAATTCTGTTTCAACTTGGAGGAAACCATTATGAACCCAACAGCATCACGCTTTTCCGCGAAACAGACGGCAGACTGTTGCTGATCTTTTTCGGGGAGAAGAAACGCGTTTTCCAGCAATGGGACAAAAGCGTGTTGCGCAAGGGAAAGCTGAATACGCTGGCAGTCAGTTATGATCGGGAAAAAGTGCGACTCTTCCTGAACGGGCGTCTCGTCACGACGCTGGCTACACCTGGTCCGATCCGGTTCAAACCGGCTGCATTGCATCTTGGAATGCCCGCCCGGGACCGGCCGGACTGGCATTTCGCCGGCGATGTGACAGCCTTTGAAATCGACGACACCCGGCTGCCGGATGAGGCCATCGTTGAACGGATGAAGGAATTGGCGGACGATACCATCGCTCCGCTGAATGAAACAGCCCCCTACATTCGTAACGATCGCGGTATCGTCCGGATCGGCGGAGCAAAGTTCGAACTTCAGGTCGAGCATGACGGTACCCCGAAGGCGCTTTATGACAAGCTGGCAGGCCGCTTTGTGATCCGTGACTGGAGCATGGGAAACTACAACTGGTGGTCCATCGATACATTCGGAAAGAATGGAAATGTCTCCGTCGCGAACACACATTGTCCCGGAACTTTTTCAACCGATGGGAAATCGGCGGTCTGGCGCTACAGGATTCCGGAAAACGGCAGTGTGTTCACCGTCACCGTAACACCGGCACCGGACGGCACGCTCCGCTTCAATCACGCGTTTGACAACCGGTTCGCCCAACCGGTCAGGCAGATCTATTTCCCGCAACTCGGTGGATTCGAAAAGGGGAAGGCGGAGAGCTGGGTATTGATGCCGTACTGGCAGGGAGTCCGTTCCGATCTGCGGCAGAAATTCAAATTCATGTGCTGGGGCGGTCCCGGCCATCTGAGCATGCTTCTGATCGGCCTGAAACTTGATGATTCGACACTGCTGTTCTACCCGCAGGATACGATCGGCAATGTAAAGTTCGCAATCGCCGACGACCGCAACTCCGGTCCGGACGGAGCGGTTCTGCTCAACTGGCAGAATCGTGACTGGGTGCAGCCGCATGAAAATTACCGGGCCGGTTATGATTTCGTTCTCGACAATGTCGGCGACACCGGTATGCGCGGCCTTGCGGACCGTTACCGGGAGTGGGCCGAAAAACAGCCGTGGTTCATCACCCGGAGCGAAAAACTGAAGCGTTATCCGGGAGGCAGTGCCATTGAGAACGGTATCATTAAAATGGTGGGCTACGAGGCGATCGTAAAAAACAGCTCCGTCTACGAACCGGATACGGCAGCCAAGGACAAAGAGTGCCCCCTGACCTTCGATTACAACCGTTTTCTCGAAGTGGCCGAACAGATCGAAAAAGTCTATCGAGTCAAACCGGCCTACCGTTTCGACGGCTGGTGGGGGCGGTTCGACAGTGCCTATCCCGCCTATTTCCCGGTCAATCCGCGCCTCGGAGACTTCCGGGAGTTCATGGCGAAAAACCATGCGGCGAATCGGACGGTCATTCTGCACACCAATCCGATGCAGGCCGATTTTGATTCGCCGGGATTTGACATCCGCAAACAGGCAATGAGCCCCGGAGGGACCTACCAGAACCAGGTCTGGAGCCGTAATATGCTTTACGTCGTGACACCCCGTGCCATTCTCGCCGATGAAGTCAATGCGATCAAAGCAATGCGTGATCACGGGGCAAATGGGATTTTCGAGGATGTGATCGGCAGTACCACCATGCTTGACGTCAACCCGGCCGGGAACTATCCCTACTGGCACCGTGACGCCGGGACCGTGGCACTGTTGGAACTCTGCAAGGCGCTCCGGGAAGCCTCCGGGCCGCTGTTCCGCGGTACCGAGGGTGGAGAGGAACGTCGGATTCCCTACTACGATGCCTTCATGATGGAAGCGGGCAACAGCGAAGAAAATGTCCCCTTCTTCAGCATGGTCTACGGCGACTGCGTCGCCAACGCAATCGGCATCGGCGGCGGCGGAGACGGCAGCAAAGCACTTGACCGGGCCCGCCGGATGCTCTTCGGAGTTGTACTCGGTCTCGACAGTCGCGGCGACTGGGCGCAGAAACGTTATGTCCCCTCCGCACAGCTGATCCTGGAAACCCAGAAGGTTCTGAGCAGCATTCTCGGTCAGCGGATACGCGACTACCGGAACACCGGTCGGACATACCTCTCGGAGTGGGATACCGGAGCGACCGTCGCCAACCTCGGCGCCGAAGCCGTCGACCGGTGTGAATTTGACACCACCATCGGGAAAATCTCCGTCGAGGGGGTTGCACCGTCGGGGTCGGTATTCGTGGAGAAATCCGGGCGCTTTGCCGCCTGGCTCTGCCGCAGGGCGACGCTGAATGGGAAAGTACTCTTCGATCTCGGGCGCGACGCGGCAACTGCAGTCGTCGATAACGGCTCCGCAGTGGTTATCGGCAACCTCGGCAATGATGCGCTGGAACTGACTCCCGTCCTGCCCGGACTTCAGACGGATGGACGTTTCGAACGCCGTCCCGCTGATCGGTTCGAACCATTCAAGCCGGGGAATCCGGTGAAAATCAATGCCGGAGAGGCACTCTATTTCTACCGGAAAAAGTGAATATGCGGAAAAACGGCTGAAATGACACGCCGCCGGGCCTTCCTCAAAGGCTCGGCGGCGTTTTTTCCACGTTCAGTCCGGAATTTCGCGGCGGAAAGGGAAATGGCTGCGGGAGAGGTCACAGGTTCCGTCCGAAGAGCGCACGCAGTTCGCGAACCCTGGCCTCGACATCGGGAGCCTGGGTGATCTCCGTAACCATCGCGATGTGCTTTGCCCCGGCGGCGAGAAGTTCCGGGAACCGGTCGCGCTTGATCCCTCCCATGACCGTAAACGGCAATCCGATCTCAGGAGCAATCCGTCCGATCGCACTGATCCCGAGCGCACCGCAGTTGACACTTTTGGTCTGCGTCGGATAAATCGGCCCGATGTTGATGTAGTCGCTGCCGGCAGCCTTCGCGGCACGGGCCTCCTCGAGGTTGTGGGTCGAATTGCCGAGCCAGAGTTCCGGATCGAGCGAACGCGCCACCGGAATCGGCAGGTCGTCCTGCCCGAGATGGACACCATCGGCGCCGGAGGCGATCGCCACATCGACATGGTCATCTATCAGCAGAAGCATCCGGTAGGCATTCGCGATCGGCCGGCAGGCCACGGCGAGTTCATAGAGGAATTTCATTCCCCGGTTCTTCTCGCGCAGCTGCACGATTTTCGCCCCTCCCCGGGCAACCGCTTCAAAGACCTCCGGAACCGGACGGCCGAGACAGAACTCGGAAGAGATCACCGGGTAGATATCAACCGCCTCGAAAGCGGCAGCCCGCTCGGCGCGGTCACGGAAACAGGATTTGACCATCTCAGGCTTGTTCCTTCCTTTTCTCAAACTCCGGACAATCCCCCATCGGATCAGCCGGACGGTTGTATTTCGAACAGAGTGTCTTGAAAGGATGAGCCAGAAAATGGACGCAGTTGCGGCAGAACCTCCCGTAATTTTCGTCCGGCGTCAAATCCGCTCCGGGAGTGAACTCGGCCCCCTCCCCGAGCAGAGAAGCCAGTGAGTCGCTCTTCCGTCGGACCGCGGCAGCGGCGGTGCGCTCCTCGGGGGCCCCCAGCTCCGCGCCGCAGAGGGCGCAGACCAGAACCGTGCCGACCTTCGTCCAGCCATTCATCTTCGTTCTGGATTTCACCACGCTTTTCTCACCGCAACACGGACACTGAATGGTTTCTCCCGGAATCATCTTCGACCCAAGCCCCTGTTTTTCTTCGGGACAAACTGTCACACCCGGCGGGTCAATCTGTCCCGCCGGAGCGGCATTCGTACCGCCCACCGCTTTAGAGGTGACCCGCCTGCCGTCGTCCCGGCACACTTTTACCGGTTTAAAATACATCGGGACGGGAAAGATTTCAAACACCGGAAGAGCAATTCAAGCTCTGGCATACAACTTGCTTATTTTCCAGGTGAAATATTTTTCAGGAAAAGGAGATTGCAATTATGAACATGGAAAAGCTCACCACCAAGACGCGGGAAGCCCTGATGGCAGCCCACGACCTCGCCGTCTCCAACGGCAACACCGAACTGCGGAACCTCCACGTGCTCGCAGCACTGGTCCGTCAGGAAAACGGGCTGGTTCCGTCGATTCTCGAAAAACTCGGCGTCAACCGCCAGCTTTTCGAAGGCCAACTCGAACAGGCGCTGGCTGCGCTTCCGCGGGTCGGCGGGGGCTCCTCTCAGGAAGTTTACAACTCCCGTGAGTTCAGCACCCTGTTGATCGACGCCGCAAAGCAGGCCGAGTCGATGCAGGATGAGTTCGTCAGCGTCGAACACCTGCTGCTCGCAATGTTTCAGGCGAACGGGACCACCGCGGCCGACCTGCTGGACCGGGCCGGGCTGACCGCCGACAAGGTGTTGCAGGCGCTGCAGACCATCCGCGGCAACCAGCGGGTGACCTCGGCCGATCCGGAGAGTACGTTCGAGGCGTTGAAGAAATACTCCCGCGACCTCACGCTGATGGCGATGCAGGACAAGCTCGACCCGGTAATCGGCCGGGATGAGGAGATTCGACGGGTGATTCAGATTCTGTCCCGCCGTACCAAGAACAATCCGGTGCTGATCGGCGAACCCGGTGTCGGCAAAACCGCCATCGTCGAAGGACTCGCACGGCGTGTCGTCCGCGGCGACGTTCCCGAAAATCTGAAAAACCGTCAGGTCGTCGCTCTCGACATGGGTGCTCTGATCGCCGGAGCGAAATACCGCGGCGAATTTGAAGAGCGTCTGAAAGCGGTCCTGAAAGAGGTCACCGCCGCCGAAGGCAAGGTGATTCTCTTCATCGACGAACTGCACACCGTTGTCGGAGCGGGAGCCTCCGAGGGGTCGATGGATGCCGGTAATCTGCTCAAGCCGATGCTGGCGCGCGGGGAACTGCACTGCATCGGAGCCACCACCCTCGACGAGTACCGCAAGTACATCGAAAAGGATGCCGCGCTGGAACGCCGGTTCCAGCCTGTGACGGTCGGCGAGCCGTCCGAGGAGGAGACGGTGGAGATCCTCAAGGGGCTGCGCGATCGGTATGAAGCGCACCACAAGGTAAAGATCACGGACGACGCTATTCAGGCGGCGGTCAAGCTCTCGTCGCGGTACATTTCGGATCGGTATCTGCCGAACAAGGCCATC
>CALXOA010000131.1 GCA_944389895.1 uncultured Victivallis sp.
TTTTGTTCGCCCGGGTGGAAAATTCGCCGCGCGGCATTGCTCCCGGCGGCCCCGCCCTGAGTCCCGCCGAAGGGGACAAGTTGCAGCCTCTCCGGGCGATCGGAACGGTCGATCCCGGAAAATTCAACTTCGAAAAATTCCAGTCGCTGGGCGTCCAAACGGAACTCCCGGCCCCTGACGAACTGCGGTTCCGCTTCCGGAATGTCGACAGGGGAAGTTATCCCCTTTTCGGGCACTTCCCGCGTCCGGAAGCGCTGCCGCTCAACCAATCCGGGATCGTCCGGATGACGTTCGAGGCGAAGTTCACGCCGACCGGCGCCGACGGCAACGGCGGCTCGCTCGGCATCGGACTGGCCGACTCCCGCGGCTGGGAACAGACGAAGTCGGCGGCGGCGGCATTCCGTCTCAATGCCGTTCCCGGAAAGTGGAAAACCTTCCGATGCGACTATCACCTGCTGCCCGATACTCCGGCCATCGATCTGGTCGGCCGGATCGAACAGGTCACCGGAAAACTTGACGGAGTGCTCGAGATCCGCAATCTGAAGTTCGAAGCGGTCCTGCCGGAAACCTATCCGGCCTATCCGGAGGTGACCGTACTCGCCAGCCGGTCATCTGACCGGCAGAGGCGCTATGCGATCCTCTTCAACAAGAGCGCGGACCGGACGATGCCGGTGGAACTCAAGCTGCCCGGTTTCGCGACCAACACCGCACACGTCACCGAGCTCTATCAGGATGATGTCGCGTCGAACAGAGGGTTTGAACCGGCGAAGTTTGAACTTCCGGTGGTTGACGGTCGCCTGAAAGTGGAACTCAAACCGCACTCGATGACCGCATTCCGCTTTGAACGCTGAACAACGACAGCGGCCCGGCTCCCTGTGTATGAGGAGGAAAGTGTTCAGTCGCGCCTGACGGAACGATGCTCTGACCAGTGGAGAATCAACGTCGTTTGAATCCGGTCAATCAGTCGGCGGGAGAGCGCGGCAAAGCGGTGCCGCCAGCGGGAGCGGCACCGCCGGATCTGTTCGGACAGGCAGAAAATCTCACACTCCGCACCGCTCATCGGATCCCCGGCAATCAGCCGGTCGGCAACGGCGGCGACAAGGGAAACCGGTACACGGACAGCCAGTTCGTCGTAAAACCGGACTTTCGATCATACAATGGACTCCGTGTCGGATGCACCCCGAGGAAGGAAATGGCACCGGGTGAACTTTGAAAAAAAATCCTGAAAGGGATATGATTTCGGCTGAAATGTGCTATACTAACGCGGAAACACCATCACACGGGGTATGAAGTACCCGCAACCGGAGGAAAAAATGCCCGAAAAATATCTCGCACTTGATATCGGCAACGTCTGTCTTGAAATTCATCCGGAACGCTGTTTCGGGGCTCTCGGATACGCCTCTCTCGCCGACGTGCCACCGGAACTGCTCCATTTTGAAAGTGAAATCTACGAACGGGGGCAGGCGGATGATGAGACGTTCTTCCGGAAATTCCGGGAATTGACCGGTGCAAAGTTCAGTGAAGAGGAGCTGCGCGATGCTTTCAGCGCAATCGTCTGTACGCCGTTGCCGGGTATGCCGGAACTGGTGGCCTCCCTGCCGGCACGCGGTATTCTGCCGGTGTTTTTCTCGGACACTTCGACACTCCATCTCGCCGAAGTTTTCCGGAAATTTCCCGCCGTCGGCGCGGTAGCGGGGGGCATCTACAGTTGCGAGGTCGGTGCGAAGAAACCCGAGCCAGCGATGTTCGAGGCGTTCGAGCGCCGGTTCGCGCGTCCCGTGCTTTATGTAGATGATCGTCCCGATCTGATCGAGGGAGCACGCGCTTACGGGTGGAACGCTGTGCGTTTCACAGGGGCCCCGGATCTCGAAAAAAAACTGTTCAACTGACCGCCGCGCATTGCATTTGCCGGGGTGCCGGATTATATTACTTCTGATTGAACTCAGAGGGTTAACACAGGCGGATTTCACACCATGGCGATTCAGGCGGACCTCCGGAAAAGTGATGAGGAATCGGGGTTCCGGGTACGTTACATTTTCTATTTTGCGCTGATCCTGCTGGCATTTCTGGCAGTATTCTCCTATTCACCGGCCGACGGTGCGGCAATCTCCGGTGGAATTGCGGCGCCCCCGCCGAACTGGATCGGTAATCTGGGTGCAGGCTTCAGTTTCTGGCTCTTCCAGCTGACCGGACTGGCGGCCTATGTGCTGCTGTTGCTCACGCTGCTGCGGGTGGTCCGTGCCATCCTGCCCGGCGGAGGTCGCCCTTGGCTGTTTCTGCTCGGCGAAGCGATGCTGGTTTTCGGACTGATGCTGCTGCTGGCGCTCTCACCGAATCCTTTCGCATACCTGACCGACAAACTCGGAATCGGCAGGATC
Source organism: uncultured Victivallis sp. (assembly GCA_944389895.1). Taxonomy (GTDB): domain Bacteria; phylum Verrucomicrobiota; class Lentisphaeria; order Victivallales; family Victivallaceae; genus Victivallis. The sequence goes on from CALXOA010000131.1 coordinate 2,379, forward strand.
GGCCTCCCGGAACTCGCTCTTTCCGGGGGTGCCATCGGGCAGATCCTCGCCGCTCCCGCCGTCGAAAGCCTGGATCTGCCGGAAGGTGCGTTGCGCCAACTGATCGGAACAGTCGGAACCCTGGTCCTCGGCTGGGCGCTGCTGACCGGGGGGCTGGTCATCATCTACCTCGCCGACTGGCATCAGCTCTTCCGCAATCATGTGTTCAATGCGCCGGATCTGCCGGAAGCAGACCGACAACCGCAGGGGAATGTCGTTCCCGAACATCGTTTTGCCCCCATGGAGCCGGATTCTCCGGGGAACGGCCTTCTCGGCAGCGCCCGTGCAGCTCTGGCCGCGCTTCGGGAGAAACGCGGCTTGAGCGCCACCCCGGCAACCGCACCGGCAGCGGAACAATCTGTCGACACGCCGGAAATCGTTCCGGCAGCCCCCCGTTCCCCTGCGGCAACAGGCCAGCAACCGTTGCCTCCGCCGCCGCCGGATCTGGCAGGGCTCGGGGTTCCTGCTCCCGCGCCCGCGGGGGAACCGCCGGTTGAAACCATCCCCACACCGTCCCCGGTACCGGTGCCGGCTCCTGCGCCCGCGGCTTCCGCCGGAACCGGCCGGACTCCGGAACAGACGCCCGCCATGCAGCCCCGCCCGGTGGCGGCAACTCCGCCCGCTGCCGCGGTGAATGTCAAGATCACACAGCACGGGCAACAGGCCAGCGCCGTCCGCGAGCGGGAGTATGTTCTCCCGCCGATTTCAATGCTGAGCAAGGGATCCGACGCAGTGGGTGAGGCTCCCGAAGCAATCGAACGGGCAACGCTGCTGCTGCAGCGCACGCTCGACAGTTTCAAGATTCCGGGAACCGTCGTCGGCCATATCTCCGGTCCCCGGATCACCCGCTATGAAATCAGCCTTGCGGAAGGGGTCAACGTCAAAAAGGTCGAGCAGATCGCCAGCAACATCGCAATGAATCTTGCCGCTCCGAGCATCCGGGTACTCGCACCGATTCCGGGCCGCAACGTGGTTGGAGTGGAAGTGCCCAATACCCGGAGTGAAGCGGTGTTCATGCGTGCGGTGATGGAGACCGACGCATGGAACGGCAAGGCGGCCATTCCAATCGTGCTCGGCAAAGACGTCGCCAGCCGTCCGGTGGTACTCGATCTGGCCAAGGCCCCCCATCTGCTGATCGCCGGTTCCACCGGATCGGGCAAATCGGTCTGTATGAATACCCTGATCATGAGTCTGCTTTTCAAATTCAGTCCCGACGACCTGCGACTGATCATGGTCGACCCGAAGATCGTCGAGTTTGAGGATTACAAAAAACTGCCGCATCTGATCACTCCGGTGATCAACGATGCCAAAAAGGTTCCGATCGCGTTGCGCTGGGCGGTTACCGAAATGGAGAACCGCTACAAGATCCTCGCCCGTGCCGGAGTCAAGAAACTGGCGGAGTTCAACGCATTGTCACACGGGGAACCGATTCTGGACAGTGAAGGAGGTGTGATCTGCGATGCGGCCGGCGAACCGATTCTGAAGATGCCGATTCTGGTCGTGATCATCGATGAGCTGGCTGAGCTCCGCATGCAGGACTCCTGGAAGGATTCCGAAACCTACATCGCCCGGATCGCTCAACTGGGGCGCGCCTCCGGCGTGCACATCGTGGTTGCAACCCAGCGCCCCTCGACCAACATCATCACCGGCGTCATCAAGGCGAACCTGCCGACCCGGATCGCCTTCCGGGTGATGCAACTGGTTGACAGCCGGGTAATTCTCGATGTACCAGGCGCTGAAAATCTGCTCGGAATGGGCGATATGCTCTATCTGGCTCCGGGCGGTATGAGCATCGACCGTGTCCAGGGGGCACTGGTTGACGACAAGGACATCAAGGCGATCGTCAAATTTGTTTCCGAACAGCGGCCGCAGAACTTCAACGCCCAGGTGGTGGCGGAAGAGGAGGCGCAGGATGAGGAGATCGACGACAACCTGATCGAATACGACGAGGAGGATCACGCCGACATCGCGCCGCTGCTCAAGAAATACCTCCGCCCCGGTGACGATGACAATGTCAAACGGGCGCTCGAAGTGGTGATTCTCGACCGGAAGGCGAGCACAAGCTACATTCAACGGCGGCTGAAAATCGGTTACAACCGCGCGGCGGAACTGATGGATCTCTTCGAGCAGCGCGGAATCGTCGGGCCGCCGTCGGGCAGCGGCAACAAACGTGAGATTCTGGTCTTTGACGGAATCGAGATGGCCGAGGAATAATCATCCCCATAACACAGGATGCTGGAACCAATGGAAAATCAGGAGAAAGATTCGCTCGATCTGTTTGACAACGCCGAAGCGAAGCCGCGGGAGACGGAGGCGGCTTCATCCCCCGCCGAGGTCGTGGATGTGCAGGCGGAGCCGGCGGCGGTCGACGAGGAGTTGCGCGAGGTGCCGAAGGATCTCGACTCCGGTTTTGTCGCGCCGGGACTGCACCCGCGGATCAGCGACATAGCCGAAGCAGGTTCGTTCGGGCACTATCTGCGCGAGCTGCGGTTGCGCAACAACTTCACAATCGAACAGATCGCCGACGAGACGAAAATCCGCAGCACCTACCTTGAGGCGCTGGAAGCGGAAGATTACAGCAGCCTGCCCCAGCCGGTCTACGTTCTCGGTTACGTCAGAAAGTTGTGCAACCTCTACCGGGTTGATCGCGAGCGTGCCGACGAGATCACGGCGACTCTGCGCGAACAGCTGGAATACGAGATTCCCGAAGACATCACCAAGACCGTGATCGACCATGAGGTCAGCGAGGAAAATGAGCGGAAAATCCGCCAGCTGGCAATGATCCTCGCGGCGGGAGGCGTGCTGGTCGTGATCGTGATCGTACTCGGGGCGGTTCTGCTGCTGGCGGGGTTGCGCAGCACCGCGGAGCGGAGCGGCAGCCCTGTTTTCGATGAGACGCAACTGATTGAACTGCAAGGCAGGCCGCAGCTTGAGACAAGTGAACTCAAATAACGCCATCCGGAGTGGGAAGATGGTGAAAATTGGACAAATTCCATAAAGGGTGCTATAGTATTTCATATGAAAATATTATTGATCAATGGCCCGAACCTGCAACTGCTGGGAGTTAGGGAACCCGGAATCTACGGCGGCGTCACGTTGCCGGAGATCGTTTCACGTCTGCGCGGGTGCGCAGCCGAGCTCGGGTGTGAATTAATCGATTTCCAGAGTAACCACGAGGGAGAAATCGTCGACCGGATCGGGAATGCAAAAAGTGACGGCATCGACGGCATTGTGATGAATCCCGCCGCCTACACGCACACATCAGTGGCAATCCGCGACGCCCTGGCGGCAGTCCGGCTTCCGACGGTGGAGGTTCATCTGAGCAATATTCATGCCCGGGAAGCGTTCCGGCACGAGTCACTGACCGCACCAATGTGCATCGGTGTGATGGCAGGTTTCGGCGCAGACACCTATGAATGGGCGCTGCGTGCGCTTCACCGCCGTTTGACCAGCCGGGTTTGAGACGGCTGATTTCGGATAAAAACAACAACGGGATTCAACACAAAAGTAAAAGAGAGTTTCTCGCCATGAAAATCGAAGAGATCAAAACCATAGTCAAACTGATGAGCGAACATGACCTGACCGAGTTCAAAATTGAAGCGGAGTCATACAATCTGTGCATCCGCCGCGGTTCAGGAGTGCCGCCTCAGCAGGTGGTGATGGCTTCGGCACCGGCTCTTCTCCCGGCCGCCGCAGCTGCAGTGCCGGCGGCGGCACCGGCGGCACCGGCGGCAGCCGCTCCGGCTGCTGCGGAACCGGCTGCGCCGGTCAAGACGATCGATGCACCTCTGGTGGGAACATTCTATCGCGCCGCCTCGCCTGAGGCACAGGCTTTCGTCAAGGTCGGGGACCATATCGACGCGGACACGGTTGTCGGCATCATCGAGGCAATGAAAGTCATGAACGAGATCAAGGCCGAAAAATCCGGAGTGATCAGGGAAGTGCTGGTTGAAAACGGGCAGCCGGTCGAATACGGGCAGCCGCTCTTTGTGGTCGAATAATCTTTCAGAGGTTGCAATTCAGCATATGTTCAACAAAATTCTCATAGCCAACCGGGGAGAGATCGCGGTACGGGTCATACGGGCCTGCCGGGAACTGGGCATCCGCACGGTGGCGGTCTACTCCCAGGCCGACGCCGACAGCATGGCGGTCCGGATGGCCGACGAAGCGGTCTGTATCGGACCCGCCCAGTCTTCCTCGAGTTATCTGCTGATCGACCGGATTCTGTCGGTAGCGGCGATCTGTGATGTCGACGCGATTCACCCGGGATATGGATTCCTCTCGGAAAACGCCTATTTCGCTGAAGCGTGCCGCAAGCACGGCATCACGTTCATCGGCCCCACTCCGGAGGCAATGCGTGCGCTGGGAGACAAGGCGGTCGCCCGTGAGACCATGAAGAAGGCCGGAGTGCCCACCACACCGGGCAGCGACGGGATTCTGGCCAGCGAGGCAGACGCTCTCAAAGTCGCACATCAACTCAAATATCCGGTCATCATCAAGGCGGTCGCCGGCGGCGGTGGCCGCGGTATGCGGATCGCCCACAACGACGCAAGTTTGGTCCAGGGGTATCATGCCGCAAAGACCGAAGCGGAAAACGCATTCGGCAACGGTGCGTTGTACATGGAGAAGTTTCTGGTCAATCCGCGCCATATTGAATTTCAGATTCTTGCGGACAACTACGGTAACGTGGTTCACCTCGGGGAACGTGACTGCAGCGTTCAGCGCCGCAACCAGAAGCTGATCGAGGAATCCCCCTCGCCGGCCCTCTCCCCACGCCTGCGTGAAAGAATCGGCAGTTCGGCGGTCAAAGCGGCCAAGGCGGCGGGCTACACCAGCGCCGGAACGATCGAATTTCTGTTCACGGAGGACGGAAGTTACTATTTCATGGAAATGAACACCCGCATTCAGGTGGAACACCCGGTAACGGAAGCGATCACCCGGTTCGACCTGATCAAGGAGCAGATCCGGATAGCGGCGGGGGAACGCCTCTCGCTGCGCCAGAAGGATGTCCACTTCGCCGGCCACGCAATCGAGTGCCGGATCAATGCGGAGGACCCGTTCAACAACTTCACTCCGTGCCCGGGAGCGGTCGACCTCTTCATCCCGGCCGGCGGTCCAAACGTGCGCATGGACACCCATGTCTATTCCGGGTATCGCATTCCGCCCTATTATGACAGCATGATCGCCAAATTGATCGTCTGGGGACCGACCCGGGCCGAAGCGCTGTGCACCTGCCGCCGGGCGCTCGACGAGGTCGTGGTCGAGGGGATCAAAACGACAATTCCCTTCCAGAAACTGATCGTCTCGCACAAGAATTTCACCGAAGGCAAATACGATACCGGATTTGTCGAGAGGTTAATGCAGGAACGTGCAACCCCGCACAAGGAGGACTAGATCATGAAGGCAGCAGAGAATCCGAAGAAAACGGCTGCGGCTCCGGCCGCGGCGGCCGCGAACACCACCACGGTGCTCGAAGGATCCGAGATGGGCGAAGTGAAAATCCATGAGAATGTGATTGCCTCGCTGGTCCGTCGTGCCGCTCTCTCGATCGAGGGCGTCTCCCGGCTGGCCGGCAGCACACTCGTCGACAACATCGCCGAAATTGTCGGCAGCCGTCGTATGCAGGCCCGCGCCATCGCCGTCGATATGGGCGAGGACAACCGTGTTGCCGTTGAGATCAAGCTCAACCTCAAATTCGGCTTCAAGGTTCCGCAGGTGGCAGAGCAGGTCCAGAAGGCGGTGATTGAAGAGATCGAAGCAACCACCGGCATGACGGTTACCAAAGTCAACGTCGTGGTTCAGGAGATCGAGGATCCGGTTCAGGAGGAACCGGAGGACGGCATCGACACGCCGCCGATGCCGCTCAACTGACGTTTTCAATTGCGGGAAATGGTGGCGGATGTGTGTCCGGCCGCCGTTTCCCGCACATCAATTCAGGCGGGTGTTTTCATGAATTATTCAGATCTCCTCTCCGCAAATTACTGGCGGGAGCTTCTGAGCACTGATTTCAATCGCGGTTACGCAACCGGGATTGCGCTGGTGCTCGGGGTGATGATCCTCTTGTGTGTGCTGAAAATCATCTGGCGACTCATGTTCCGGGTACGCCGGTGCGGTGCGGTGGAGGTGCGGTGTGACGGTGGCGACCTGGTGATTTCCCGCAGTGCGGTCGAAAATGCCGCACGACAGGTGCTGGCGGCTTTTCCGCAACTTGACGTTGACCGGATTCAGCTCTTCCGCAAGGGACAGCGTTATCGGCTCCGTCTCCACTGTGCATTCGCAACCGACGGGGGTGGATTGCCCGAAATCGCCTCGAAGGTCAAACCGAAAATGACTGAGACGCTGCACCGGGTCTTCGGCATCGACACCCTCGACCAGATCACGTTGCAGATAGACACACTGGAGTCGACTGTCGAGGCGATTCATACCGCGGCGCCGGAACCTCAGCCTGCGGTCGTCGCGGAAGTCGGCAATGGAACTGATTCTCGCTTCTGAATCGGCGCGCCGCGGGGAGCTGCTGGCGCGCCTCGGGGTTGTTTTTTCCGTGGAAGCGGCCGGAGTGGATGAACTCCGGGCCGCTTCTGATCCTCGTCTTTTACCGATCGCAAATGCCGAACGCAAAGCCTCTGAAGTGGCCGGCCGCCATCCCGGTGCGCTGGTACTTGGAGCGGATACGATCATCCTCTTCAACGGGCGCGTCATCGGAAAACCACGCGACAAAGACGATGCTGCGGCCATCCTTCATGCCCTGTCGGGCAACACTCATGAAGTCATCACCGGTCTTGCACTTCTCTCGCCGGAAAACGGAATCCATGAGCTCTGGAGCGAAAGTTCGGAAGTGCATTTCAAACCTCTCGACACTTCCCTGATCCGGCGTTATCTGGCGACGGTTCCCGTGCTCGACAAAGCCGGAGCCTATGCGATACAGGAACATGGCGACTGGATTGTCCGGGAATACACCGGAGAGTTGGAGAACATCATCGGCCTGCCGCTCGAAAGTCTCCGCCGGCAACTGCTCCGTTTCGGAATACTACCCCGGGGCTGAATCGCACGGGGCGGCCTCCGGGGCCACGGGGCCCCGAAACGCATCAACGCCCGTGCGGAGATGAATTTCCGCGCTTCGACCAGTTGATCATCTTCTGAACCAGCACGTAGAAAGCCGGAATCAGTATCGTGCCGCCGATCACAGCGACCAACATGCCGCCGAACACAGCGGTCCCGAGGGAACGGCGGCTTGCCGCTCCGGCTCCGGAAGCGATCACCAGAGGCAACGTCCCGAGCAGAAAAGAGACGGCAGTCATCAGCACGGCACGAAATCGGAGTTTCGCGGCAAACAGTGCGGCATCATACGGGTCAAGTCCTTCCTCGTGCTTCTCTCTGGCAAATTCAACAATCAGGATCGCCGTCTTGCAGGCAATGCCGAAGAGCAGCACAAAGCCGACCTGGGTGTAGATGTTGTTATCGATACCGGTCAGGAAGAGCGACAGCAGCGAACCGAAAAAGGCAATCGGGACCGCCAGCAGAACCGCCACCGGCAACATCCAGCTCTCATACTGCGCCACCAGAAAGAGATACATGAAAAGAAGCGCAAGCCCGAAGATCACCGCCATCATGTTGATCTCAAGGCTGCCGAGCGCAAGGCCCGTTCCGGCTTTGCGCTCCTGGTAGGACATATCAGTCCATTCATACTTCATGCCGGCCGGCAGTACCTTGTCCGCGATCTCTTCGAGCGCCCGCATCGCCTGGCCGCTGCTGTAGCCGGGGGCCTGCATCCCGTTGATCGTCGCCGAAGAGTAGAGATTGAAGCGGTTCAAATACTGCGGCGAACTCCTGGTCTTGATCGAAACGAGAGTTCCCAGCGGCACCATTTCGCCGCTGCTGCTGCGCACAAAGAGGTTTCGCAGCCGGCTCACCGTATCGCGGAAGTTCTGTTCAGCCTGAATCTCCACCTTGTAGACCTTGCCGTACTTGTTGAAATCATTTACATAAGTGTAGCCGGTGAACCCCTTCAACATGCTGTTGAGACTGTCGAGCGAGACGCCGAGTTTCAACGCTTTTTCCCGATCGATTTCGAGATAGATCTGCGGCACGTTTGCACTGAACGTGGAATACGCAGCCAGAATCTCCGGCCGCCGCGCCGCCTCTGACACCACAAGATCAACCGCCTCCTGGAGCCGGTCGGTATGCGTACCGGTCGTATCCTCAATCACAAACGCGAAACCGCCGGTGGAACCGATTCCCTGAATCGACGGCATGCCGAATACACTGATCGAAGCCTCCGGAATCTCACGAAACGCAGCCAGCAGCTGCCGCTGGATCGCACTCTGCTGAAGCTCCGGCGTCCGTCGCTGCTCCCATGGAGCGAGAGAGACGATCACCAGGGCATTATTCGACGCCTGTGCCCCGGAGAGGATGCTGTACCCCGGAACGGAGAGCACATCGATCACGCCGGGCATGTGCATCGCCTCCGCCTCAACCCGGCGTGCAACAGCGGCCGTACGCTCAAAGGACGCCGCATCGGGAAGCTGAATGTTCACGAAGAGCTTTCCCTGATCTTCATCAGGGATGAAGCCGGTCGGCAGCAGGTTGAACAGCCGGACGCACAGAAATGCCAGCCCCGCGTAACAGAGAATCATCACTCCGGTCCGCCTGACGACCGGAGACACCAGCCGGATATAACCGGAGGTCAGTCTCCCGAACCCGGCATCAAACCAGCGGAAGAAGCAGAACTTCGCCCCTCGGGCTTCCACGGGCTTCAGAAGCATCGCGCTCAACGCCGGACTTAACGTCAGAGCGTTAATGCTTGAAATCGCGACCGATACCGAAATCGTAATACCGAACTGACGGTACATCTCACCGGTGATCCCCGGCAGAAAACAGACCGGGATGAACATCGCCAGCAAAACCAGCGTCGTCGCGATCACCGGGCCGGTCACCTGTTCCATCGATTTGATCGCCGCCTCTTTCGGGGCGAGATGTTCATCCTCCATCAGTCGACTGATATTTTCGATCACCACGATCGCGTCGTCCACCACCACGCCGATGGCCAGAATCAGGCCGAACAACGTGATCAAATTGATCGAATAACCGATCACCGCCATCACCGCGAACGTGCCGATCAGCGAAACCGGGATCGCGATTGTCGGCACCAGCGTCGCCCTCCAGTCCTGAAGGAACAGGAAAGTGATCAGAACCACAAGCAACACCGCCTCGAAAAGCGTCACCACAACCTCGTCAATCGACGCTGAGATGAAATCGGTCATGTCAAAGGGGATCGCGTAGTCGAGACCTTCCGGGAAAAACGTCTTCAATTCCTCAAGTTTTCCACGGGCGGCCCGGGCAATCTCCAGCCCATTGGCGTCATTGAGCTGATAGATCGCCAGCAACGCGGCCGGCTTGCCGTTGTAACTTCCGGTGGATCCGTAATTTTCTGCGCCCAGCTCAATCCGGGCGACATCGCTGAGCCGCACCTGTTCGCCATCCGGCGTCGAGCGGATCACGATGTTTTCAAATTCCTCCGGGTCGGAAAGTCGCCCCTGTGTCTGCAGGGAGTAGCGGAACACCTGATTCTTCGCCGACGGCGCATCGCCGAGAGCCCCGGCCGAAACCTGCACATTCTGCGCCTTGATCGCCGCAGTCACATCGTCGACAGTCAGCTTGAGATAGGCGAGCCGATCCGGGTCAAGCCAGATGCGCATGGCATATTTGAGTTCGCCGAGCAGCTGCACATCTCCGACGCCGGGAATGCGCGCAAGCTCGTCCTTGAGATTGATGGAGGCATAGTTGCTCAGGAAGAGAGAATCGTAGACACCTGTCGGCGAATAGAGAGCGATCACCTGGAGCATGCTGCTGGATTTCTCCTTGACGATCACGCTCTGGCGACGAACTTCCTCCGGCAACTGCGCATTGGCCCAGTTGACGCGGTTCTGAGTATTGACCGTGTTCGAATCACCGTCGGTGCCGATGTCGAAGGTCACCGTGATCGCGGCCATACCGGTATCGGTCGCGTTGCTGCTGACGTAAAGCATATCCTTGACGCCGTTGATCTGCGCTTCAATCGGCTGGACAACCGTCTCCTGCACCGTTTTCGCATCGGCGCCGGGATAGGTGGTGGTGATCGAAATCTGCGACGGTGTGATGTCTGGATACTGCGCCACGGGAAGCGTCAGAATTGAAATCAGTCCCGCCAGCGTGATCACGATCGAAATCACAAAGGCGAACCGGGGACGCTCAATGAAAAAACGGCTGATCATTTCCGGACAGCTCCGTTTTCCGCCGCCGGCGCGGGACCGCGCGGGATCATCACCGCCGGATCGGAACTTTCCCGCGGTTCAACCGTCATGCCGGGACGAACCTTCTGCAGACCTTTGACGATCACCTTCTCTCCGGGGGTCAGATTCGATTTGACGACCGCAAAACCACCATCCCGGAACTCGGTTCCGATCGTGCGGCGATTCACGACCCCGTCGGGGCCGACCACGTAGACATAATCCCCGGCCTGATCGTTCATCAGCGCCGTCAACGGCACCAGAAGCTTGCGCCCCGGAGCCGCAGGCTCAATCCGGATCCGCACAAACATGCCCGGCAACAGCAGACGCTCCGGATTCTGAAAAACCGCCTGCAGCTTCAACGTTCCGGTATTCGGATTGATCTCATTGTTCCAGAAGTCGATTTTCCCGTCGAGGGGATAGGCGGCACCGTTCTGGAGGAAGAGACGGACCCGCACGTCGGGACGCCCCTTCTCCGTCCGCCGGTAGTCGCGCATCGTCAGAATATCCATCTCGCTGACCACAAACTCAACCCGCATCGGATCCGTACTGACCACCTTGGCCAGGGTTCCCGATTCGCGATTGACCAGGTTGCCGACGCTGTACGCGGACAACCCGATCCAGCCGTCGAAGGGGGCCTGAATCCGGGTGTATTCAAGATCCTGCTTCGCAGTGGTCAACGCCGCCTCACACGCCTTCACATCGGCCGCAGCCTGAAGTTTTTCCGCCTCGGCATTGTCAAAGGCACGCTCACTGGTGGCATCCTTTTTCAGCAGTGAATCCTGGCGGGTATACTGTATTTCAGCGTTTTTCTGCGCGGCACGCGCTTTTTCCAACGCAGCCTCGGCAGAACGAACTCCGGCTTCGTAAAGCGTCGGTTCGATCTCATAAAGCAGCTGTCCTTTCTTCACCTTCTGCCCCTCGGTGAAGTTCCGGTTGACCAGATACCCTTCGACCCGCGCGACCAGATTCACCTCATCATACGCTTTCGCCTCTCCGACCGCGGAAATGAACTCCGTGATCGGTCCCTCGGCAACGGTGACGGTTTCGACGACGGGCGGCGCAGCGGGAGCCGGGGGCTCCTTCTCACAGCCGCTCAGCAGCGCGGCAGCAGCCAGGAAAATCGACAAACGTTTCATACTTCCTCTGATTTGCATGTAGATACCCTCAGAAAAGTCCATCTCAACCAATCGCGGGAGAACCATTTTCCAGCCCGGCCTGCCGGAAACGAATCCGGGCGGCAAGCTTCTCTCCCTCGCTCTCCGGCAACGCCCCACAGGCCACCGCCCCCTCGACGGTTTCCAGTTCGGTCGCCAGCACCATCCGACGCAGCCCGAAACGCTGGCTCCGTTCCACCAGCCCGGCATCAAGCGCCGTCAACCGGTCCAACTCATCGCCGACCAGACGGCTCCGATGCAGATAAAATTCGCGGCAGGCCACCACTTCCGGCCGTTCCTTTTCCCGAATCGTCTCCAGTTCATCAAGCACCTGCCGTATTCCGATGCTGATCGCCAGCAGCGCGGCAAATTCATCGCGGATCACCCGGAACGTAAAACGCGGCAGCCACCGCCGCACCGCCACCTGCTCCACACAGCGCATCGCCCACGAACACCGGAATCGCTCCAGGCGGCGGCAATCAGCATCGGCTTCCGGCAGCACAAAGTGCTCGAGATCATCGATGAAAGCCGCGCTGAGCCTGAGCAGCCGACGATAAACCCTTTCGGAAAACAGACCGCTCTTGAAGTAACGCAGATAGGCACCGCGTTCCACCTCGGCCGCCCGTGACCAGACCAGCAATGCCAGCGCACGCCGCTCCGCCGGATCGGCCCCGGAGGAGTTGTCAAATTCCCGGTGCAATGCCTCGATTTTATCACGGTACTCCGTCTCCAGAGACTTCAGAGAGTCGAGCGGGAACGCCTTGATCGCCTCGAGAGTCTGAAGTTCTTCAAGGCCGCGCCGCCGGGCCCGCAGCAGAGTGAAGCGGGCGGCGACCCGGCTCAGCAGCTCCGGCTCATCCAGCCGGAAGAGCGCCATCATCCGACGCGTGGTCAACCCCTGTACCAGCAATGTAAAAAGCACCACCGCCAACGTAATCTGCATGATCGCATGGCGTTCCGGCATGTCGGCGGGCAGACTGAACACCAACGCCAGCGGAACCGCTCCACGCAGACCGCCCCAGAACATCACAGCCTGATAACCGAAACTGATCTTCCGTTCACCACGCCCGAGAAAAGGACAGATGCCGAATACCACGATTGCCCGCGCCACCTGAATCGCCAGAATGGCGACGATGACCATCCGCAACGTTGCTCCTCCGGAAAAATCGAACAGGATGTTCTCCTCGGTGAATCCGAGCAGCAGAAAGATTGCGCTGTTGGCCAGAAACGACATGAACGCCCAGAAATCATGCAGGTAGTTGCGCACCCGCTCCGAGAACCGGGTAGTTCCGAAGTAGCTGGTGACCACTCCCGCACCGAGCACGGCCATCACGCCGGAGACATGCAGTACGCGATCCGCGAAGAGGAAGGTTCCGTACGCAAGCACGATCGACAGCGCCACCTGAATGTGCGGATCATCCCCGGCGGCCGGCATCACCTGCGACATCAGGAAACCGAAGAACGCTCCGACCAGAATGCCGATGAAAAAGGTCGAGCAGAAATCAATCGCACCCTCCCCGACCGCACTCCACGACAACGCGGTGCCGGCAACCACCATTTTGAACACCAGATTGAACATCGCGATGGCCGTCGCATCATTGAAGAGGCTCTCTCCATCGACCAGTATCCGCAGCCGCCGCGGTGCCCCGACCATCTCAAAGAGAGAGATCACCGCCACCGGGTCCGTCGCCGAGATCAGCGCACCGAAGATCATCGAGGGCCCCATCCCCAGAGGTGTCAGAAGATACATCGCCAGACCGGTTACCACGGTTGCGATCACCAATCCCGGCGCGGCCAGCATCAAGGTGGGATACAAATTTCGCCGAAGCAGTTTCGCATCGATATTGACCGAGGCGTCGAAGATCAGCGCCGGCAGCAGGACATACATGATCAACTCCTGCCCGAGCTGAAGATTACGAAACTCCGCCAGGCGCGGCATCCCATTGAGCAACAGCGCCACCGCGATGCCGACCGGGACCAGGCCGATGGTGTAAGGCATCTTCAATTTTTTCAGGACAATGGCTGAAATCGTCGCGATCGCCAGCAGAAACAACATCGTCTCCACCCGGCCCAGCAAAGACAGGTCGACACTCATCACTCACCCCGTTGAAAAAAGCAACACGAATAATAATTTTTACTATATCACAGGAAAGGAATCATTACAAATTAATCATTGATGAGATTCCGTTGTGCGAAGAGTTTTGCCGCGACACAGTGGCCTGGAAATGCAGGCTTTCCCGACGCGGAGGGAGGGCCCCCTTCCGCCGCGTCGGGAACGTTCCGTCATCGGGGAGAGCTCATGCAAGGGGAGAGTAATTCCGGTCACGCGGCGCGGCCACTGTAACCGGCATCCCCTTTCCGAGTTCACGCAGAAGATCCGGCAGATCGAAGAGCGTCAGCATTCCCCGCGGAGCAAAGCTCTGCGGCCAGCGATACACCCCCTCGCGGACCAGGTCGGAGAAGGAACCAGGCATCCCATCCAGTTCGAGTGCATCAACCAGTTCCGGAGCGACCGCCGCCGCACAGGCGGCAACCATACCGCCCAGTCCGACACCGGTCAGAACAATCCGACGGCATCCCACCTCGCGCAACAGTTTCAGAGTGGCCAGCACATCGCGGCAGCGCCCCTGGAACAGCGGGGAATCCAGCATCAACCCGGTTGCATCATAGAAATACTCGGTCCCGTAAAGAGTGAACGGTGTGCCGTCGCGGTCGCCGGTCAACGGGCGGCTTTTCCCCGAACCGCGCACATCGAGCGTGAAGAGCCGCGTCCCCTCTTCCGGCGTGGGCGAGGCAAGCAACTCCTCCTCGCCATCCTCCGCGGCGACGACCAGACGCGCCGTTCCGGCCGCCGGAACCAGATTCAACGGGCTGCTGTCCAGCGTATGGAGGAACGCAAGTATGCCAGGCTCGGTCCGGACCCCGTACACCGAAACGCACCGCTTCCCGTCGCAGCCATTGCGCAACACCTTGTAACCGGGAGCACCGACCGGCGATTCCAGTTTCAGGAAATCACGAATCCGCGCAAGCCCGACCTCGGGAAGCGGACAGGCGGCGACCTCACACAGATATGCGGGCAGCGGAATTGCTCCGGGTAGAGAGTTGACATTCCGGCTTTCGAGGCAGAACACCTCGGGGACCTCGACCTCCGGTTCCGGAGGCGGAGGCGGCAGATGCTGACACTCCGCGAAGAAAGCGTACATGGCCTCCCGATTCCCCGGAGTGTACCCGTGGTCCCCCGGTTCGAAATGGAGCCGCAATTGATCCGGCGCACCGAGGAGACGATAGATTCGGTGCGCCTCCTCGAAACACTCCCGGGTGCCGCGCGGATCGAAGAAATCGTTCTCCTTGGCGAGGATCAACGCCGGAGCCGGAGCCCGGGCGATCAGAAAGTCGGCCATTTCAAACCCGGCCGCGGCCAGTCCGGGAATCGCCTGCTCGGCATCCACCGGCAATTCGTTATCGAAGTTCCGCCAGAAGGTGGTCAGATAACAGGCGGGAGCCGCCATCGTGATGCGGTCGTCGAGTGCCCACAGGTAGCTGGAAAGCGTACCGCCCCCCGAATTTCCGGTCACACCGACCCGTGCAGGATCCGCCTCGGGGCGTTCCAGCAGACAGTCGAGAGCCCGCATGGCGTCCCAAACCCGCCAGAAACCGAAGTTTCCCCCATAAAGTCCGAGCATCTTGCCGAGCATGTTGTGCTCGTCACAGCACCCTTTCGGCGCTTCCTCTTCCAGCGGATGCCCGATGTACTGCTTGCGCTCCCCCTGCCCGATCGGATCCGGCATCAGCACAAGAGAACCGTTGCGGGCCAGCGTATGGCAGAATTTCCGATACGGTTCCGCCGCCTTGCCCGATTCGGAATGTCCGCAGAGACCGAGCACGGCGGGCAGTTTTCCAGCCACTCCCGATGGACGGTACAGCAACGCGGTCACGAAGAAACCCGGCCGGCTTTCGAAAAGCAATTTCTCAATCGTCACGCCATCGGCCTCAACCGTACCGAGCGAACGGGTATTCAGCGGCGACCGTTCAGGGAACGGCCCGAATGCGCCACGCACCGTCCGTTTCGCCCACTCCACGCAACCGATCGCTTCGGCACGGGTGGAAAGCGCCTCCAGCCGTTTCCGACGTGCCTTCCGCAGTTCGACAAAACGTGCTTCATAGAAATTCTGCAACATCTCACTGTACACCGGCGGTCGAATCATGATTCAAAGCTCCCATATGAAAAAATAAACCAACCGATCCGCGCCCCTCACTCAATCCCGTTGCGGGAAACCGGCAAAGTACGCACAAAATCAAACTCCAGTTGCTCCGCCTCCGGCTCATCGTTTATCCCGGAGAAGTTGCTGACCGTGACTCCCAGCAGGCGGACCGGCCGACGCTCCATTTCGGTTCTGCCCGCCAGGGAGATCGCGATCTCCCCGATTGCGGCACCGTCGGAGAGCGGCTCGTGAAAACTGACGGAACGGGTCACGGTGGTGAAATCCCCGTAACGGACCTTGACCGTTACGGTACGGCCGGCAAGCCCGTGTCCCGTCAGGAGCCGCCCCACCCGCAACGCCAGAGTACGCAGCTGAATGCGCAGCCTGCGCAGATCGCGGCAGTCCTCGGCAAACGTGATTTCACGACCGATCGATTTCGGGTCCTCATTCACTTCGACCGGGCGCTCGTCGATGCCGCGCACAATATCGTAGTAGAAAAGGCCGACCTTGCCGAACAGAGAAGTCAGAGTCGAACGATCGAGCGATCTGAGATCGTGTCCGGTCCGGATGTTCATCGATACAAGCCTGGCGGCGGTCACACGGCCGATACCATGAAATTTTCCCACCGGCAACCGGTCGAGAAACGCCTCGGCATCAGCCGGCGTGATGACGGTAAGCCCGGCCGGCTTCCGGTAGTCCGATGCAATCTTGGCGAGAAATTTGTTATAGGAGACTCCCGCCGAAGCGGTCAGACGGGTTTTGAGAAAGATCTCACGTTGAATCTCCCGCGCCAGCCGGGTCGCCGACATTGAATTGCGTTTGTTCCGCGTCACATCGAGATAGGCCTCATCGATGGAAACCGGCTCGACCAGATCGGTTACGGAATGGAAGATCTCACGGATTTCCGCAGAAACACGCCGGTACCTGGCCAGGTCGGTATCCAGAAAAACCGCGTCGGGGCAGAGCCGCATGGCGGTCTTCATCGGCATCGCCGAATGGACGCCGTAAGCGCGCGCCTCGTAAGAACAGGTCGACACCACTCCGCGACGCTCGGCGGAACCGCCGACGATCACCGGCAATCCGCGCAGTTCAGGACGGTCACGCTGCTCGATCGAAGCAAAAAAAGCATCCATGTCGATATGAATGATCTTTCTCATCGTCCGACAGAGGCGGGCTCACAATGCGCGGCCCGCCCCGTTTCACCCCCTGCTTACAACACGCTGGTATCGGCGAAATAGACGTAGACGGCCACCACAACCAGCAGCAGAATCGCACCGGTCAACTTCGCATGCCGCCATGGCGTCAGATCAACCGCCTTGACGTCAACCTGGACGAACTCCTCCTCGCGCGGCGCAATTTCACCCCAGGCGAACATGAAGAGCAGCAGGTAGAGAAACACCAGCCCGAGGAAGGTGTATTCGTTGAAGGCGGTCACGATCGTACTGAAGGGCGGCACAAAATAGCAGAAGGCGATGAAGAGCGCTCCGCCCCCCAGCCCCCATTTCGCGGCGGCAGCCGGAATCCGCCGCGACAGCATACCTGCCAGCACCACCGCAAGCAGCGGGATGAAGTAAATCCCGTTCATCTTCTGCAGATAGCTGAAGATGCTCTCGACCTGATTCAACAACGGGGCGATCGCCATCGAAACGAAAGCGATGATCCAGCCGAACCATTTTCCCGCCCCGACCACCTCCTTGTCGGGAGCATTCGGGCGGATATACTCGCGGTAAAGCCCAAGACTGAACAATGTGCAGGTCGAGTTCAACGCGGAGTTGAAACTCGAAAGAATCGCACCGACCATGACCGCAGCGAAGAATCCGGTCAGCACCGGCGGCATCACAGTCCGGACCAGCGCACCGTAGGCAAGCGTGGAATCGGGTTTGAGCGCACCTTCCGGCTGAACGATCCGAAGCAGCCCGATGTCCCCGGTCCGATAGAGATAAAACGCGACCAGGCCGGGCAACACGAGGTAAAGCGGTCCGATCAGCTTCAACAATCCGGTCAGCAGCACCCCTTTCTGCCCCTCGGCGAGCGAACTGGCCCCGAGCGTCCGCTGAATGATCTGCTGATTGGTACACCAGTAGAATACGTTGATGAAAAGTACGCCGGAGAAAAGCGTCACAAACGGCACGCCGTTACCCGCCGTACCAAGGCTGTTGAACATCGCCGGTTCATAATTGCGCACCTTGCTGAATCCGGCGAGAATCCCCTCATCCCCGCCGACGTAGTCGAGCGCGAAGTAGACGATCATCAATCCGCCGACCAGAAGCCCGATGCCGTTAAGCAGATCCGATACCGCGATGGTGCGCAAACCGCCGAAGAGCGCGTAGAGCGAACCGATCAGACCGATCACCGCCACAATCAGATAGAGAAGCGTCATCTCTGACTGGATGTTGAGCAGTTCCCGCAGATCGAGGATGCTGATCAACCCCTTCGCACCGGTGTAGAGCACGATCGGCAGCAGAATCACCATGTAGGCGATCAGAAAGACGAAATTCGCCAGCGAGCCGGTCGCCCGGTCAAACCGCAGTTCCAGATATTGCGGCACCGTCGCGATGCCGCTCTTGAGAAAGCGGGGCAGAAAGAACAACGCCATTGCGACCAGAGCGACCACCGCGACGACCTCCCATGCCATCACATTCAACCCGAATGCGAAGGCATCTCCATTGAGCCCGACCATCTGCTCGGTCGAGAGGTTGGTCAACAGCAGCGAGGCGGCAATCAGCGGGAAACTCAACGAGCGCCCGGCAAGGAAGAAGCCCTCGTTGCTGTCCAGTTTGTCACGATGGGTGATGAGGTAGGTGATCAGTCCCACCGCTCCGGTAAAGAGCAGGAACGTGACCGGCGTGATCCAGTCGAGCGCCGGATTCGCGCCCCCGACCGATCCCAGCAGGAGAATTGGATTGAACATGATTGACACCTCGTTCCCTATATTGAATTGGTTGAGGGAAAACATTTCACGCCAGCAGGTCCGCCTCCCCGTTGGAGACCACCAGGAAGCAGGGCGGCAGATCCTTCAGGTCGCGTTGAATCAACTCATGAGTAATTCGCTGCCGCCGCTCATCTTTGGCACTGTAATCCGGAAATTCGATGAAGATCAGCTCCGCCCCGGCGGAATATTTCGGGACGACGATCCGCAGTTTGACCTCTTCGGCCAGCGGCACGATCTCGGCTTCGATCCGGGCGGCCTCCAGCACCCGGCGGATCTTTGCGACCTCCGCCTTGTCCATCGGCAGGAAAATACGCAGCACGCTCTTGCGCCAGCCGCGGTCGAGTTGCACCAGATAGGCGAGAATCGTCATCAGGGAACCGCCTCCCGCACTCTGCCACCAGATGTCGATGGTGCCGCCGTCATACCGTTGCGGCATCTGCGAGGGACGTTCGTTGACAAGCACGAGCGCATTGCGGCGCAGATCCTCGACAATCGTCTGCAGATGTGTGAAGAAAGGCCTCACGCGCTCGACATTGTGCGGCCAGCCCATCATCACGATGTTCGGCCGGATCGGGTCAAGAGAGTGGCTCTGCAGAATCACCCGCAATGCACTGTCCACCTCGGGGGCGAAAACCACCGAGGGAAAGATCGGCCAGTTGCGCTCTCTCGCGATCCGGCGCAGACGGCGCAGCAATGGAGTCCTCCGGTCCCCGATATGGCGCGGATCGTCGGAGACGATGATCTGAATCGCGCTCAGAATCCCGCGCCGCTGGCTGAAAAGGATCGCATAATCGATCAGTTCGCGACGATATTCAATATCCTTGCAGAGCACCACGATGGTGGGACGCCAGTTCTTCGGATGAAGCGGCAGGCCGGAGAGCTGAAGCAGCAGTGCGAGAATCCGCGAATAGAGAAAACCACGCCGTGCGTCACCGTAGGCCATTTCAAGGTTGCGGTACCGGGTCCAGACGTAAAGTCCTGAAATCACCAGCATCGCGACCAACGACAGCGTCGTGTCGATCAGGAACGATGCCAGGATACAGGTTGCAGCACCGTAAACGGCGATCCCCCAGTGAAAATAGCGGAAACGCGGCCGGAACGACGGATTCCGCCCGAGCGACTCCACAAACGCCGCCAGATTGATGATCGCGTAAGTGAACAGGAAAAAAAGCGACACCAGTTCACTCATCAGCGTGATCGGAGAACTCTGGGTATCGTTCGCATTACGCCCCATCATTCCGGACCAGACCAGGATCGGCACCACGATCACAATCACCAGCACAATCGCCCGGCGCGGTTCGTTCTGGGGTCCGACTCCGGCCTTGAACGCTCCGATCCCCGGCAGGCAATTGTCCACGCCGAGGCTCTGCAGCACCCGCGGCGCACCGAGCGCCCAGCCGAGCGCGGTGGAGAGCGTCGCTGCCTGAACTCCGGCCAGAACCATGAAGCCCAGCCCGAAAAGCGCATTGTTCGTCAGAATCACATAGGGATGAGCAATCATCTCGTGACGGTCGAAACACCCGGCGGCGACAATGATCTGCACCGCATACAGCAGCACCGCCGTACCGAGCGCCAGCAGCGTACCACGCGGGATCGACCGGTGCGGATCACGCAGGTCGCCCGACATGTTCACGCCCGCCATGATGCCGGTCACCGCGGGGAAGAAGATCGCAAAGAACGGCACGATTGAAACGGTCGAATCGAGCGCTCCCCAGTTGGCCCGCAGATTCGCCGGGGAGAAGTTCCCGAGCGGTCCGGTCAGAAACACCACCACCGACACCCCGAGGACAGCCATGATCACATATTGCGCCCGGATCGCCCAGTCCGCCCCCTTCCAGACCAGAAAGAAGATCAACGCCCCGAGAAGGAGATTGACCAGCGGGAAGTAGTTCCGGAGCAACGGCCAGCCGTCGATGATCGCCTCGGCCGCTCCGAGAATGTTGAAGGGAATCGCCAGCGACTGCGACACGAAGAGCGTCAAACCGATCGAGGTGCCGAACGAGGGCCCGAGTACCCGGCTGATCAGATAATAGGCGCCGCCTCCGCCGACATCGGTATTGGTGGCGATTGCGGAGATCGACAACCCGGTCGCAAGCGTGATGCTCCCGCCGATCAGCAGGATCAGCAACGTCTGGAGCAGACCGACATTCCCGAGCACGAAATTCGTGCGCATGAACATCACCAGCCCGAGGATCGTCAGCAACGCTGGAGTGTAGACGCCGGCGAACGTGCCGAAATTGTACCCGCCGGGAACCGGGCCGGCGCCCTTCTTCATCTCCATCTCGTTCCTCCTCTCTCACCGCCCGGAACGCCGCCCGGGGCGAAAAACGATCGCTTACAAACTTATCCTACAATTTAAATCCCGGCACCACCATTTTCAAATCATTCCATTTTTTTTGATCCGGTTTTCTTGCTTTTTCCGGAATCCGGCAGGATATTATAGGCAGAATCACCCCATCCAACGGGAGACGCGCAGATGAACCGTTTCTACCAGAAATACATCATTCCGCCGGGGACGCAGCTTGACCTCGGCAAATTCGATCCGAACGACACGCTGGATTTTCACGACAAGACGGCTGCACTGGCGTTGCTGGAGAAGAACAACCGCCGGATCGCCCGGCTTCAGAGCGACCTCTACTCCGAGGGGAAACAGTCTCTGCTGATCGTGCTGCAGGCACTCGACGCCGGCGGCAAGGACGGCACGATCAACAACGTATTCTCGGCGATGAATCCGCAGGGGTGCCGGGTGCAGTCCTTCAAGACGCCGACAGCGCTGGAGCAGTCACATGATTTTCTGTGGCGCATCCACCCGGTCACGCCGCGCCAGGGGGAGGTCGTGATCTTCAATCGTTCCTACTACGAGGCGGTTCTGGTAGAAAGGGTTCACAAATTCGCGACGCCGGAGGAACTGGAGTTCCGTTACACGGCGATCAACCACTTTGAGGAGCTGCTGGCCAGTCGCCGGACCCGGATCGTCAAATTCTATCTGCACATCGACAAGGATGAGCAGCTGCGCCGTTTCGTCCGCCGCCTCAAGCGGCCGGAAAAACACTGGAAGATCTCCAGTACGGACTATCATGAGCGCCAGTTCTGGGATGACTACATCGAGGCGTTTGAAATCGCCATCTCACGTTGTTCGACCGCCCTTGCACCGTGGTTCGTGGTTCCGGGAAACAGCAAGTGGTTCCGCAACCTGGTGGTATCGCAGATCCTGCTGGGGACTCTGGAATCGATGAAGATCGAACTTCCCGCTCCGTCTGTGGACCTGCAGGAAACCCGTCGCCTCGCGGCGATTGAACTCGCACGCCAGCGGAAGGAAAAAAATCTCAACCGCCGCCGGGAAAAATCCGCCCGCAAGAGCGAGAAGGATCATTAAGGCGCAGCAATGTCAATCGAAAAGGTCCGAGCCTATCTGAAGCAGTACGGTCGAGATGGGGAGATCCGGGAATTTTCCGTTTCAAGCGCCACGGTGGAACTGGCGGCCCGGGCATTGCAGGTGGCGCCGGCTCGAATCGCAAAGACCCTCTCCTTCGCCGTCACCGGGAGCGGGGAAGAAAGCTGCATTCTGATCGTCGCCGCCGGTGACGCCAGAATCGACAACGCCGCCTTCAAGGCCCATTTCGGCGGAAAGGCGAAGATGCTCTCTCCCGATGATGCGCTTCGCCTCACCGGTCATGCGATCGGCGGGGTCTGCCCGTTCGCGACGCCGCCGGCCGTCCGGATCTGCCTCGACTGTTCGCTGCGTCGCTTCGACACGGTATTTCCGGCCTGCGGCAGCAGCAACTCCGCCATAGAACTCACCTGTGATGAGCTTTTCAAGTACTCCGGAGCCTCCGAATGGGTCGATGTCTGCAGGAACTGGCGCCCGGAGGAGAGCTGACCCCTCCTCCGGAAACGCGGCAACTCAAGGCCTCCGCGGCGCGCCGGGCGGAAGAGGCTCAAAACAACGAGAGCGCATGATCCAGCCGCCGCAGCGACTCTTCGCGCCCGAGGATCTCCATGATTTCGACCGGACCGCCCGGAGTGACCAATTGGCCGGAGACGGCGATACGCAATCCCCACATCGGCAGCCCGAGCTTCATCCCGTGCGCCTCGGCGTAGGAGACGACGACCCGGTTCAGTTCTTCCGACGACCAGCTTTCGAGTCCGCGGTACTGCGGAACCAGATCGGAGAGGATCGCATGTGCCGCCTCAGGATTGGATTTGCTCTTTTTGTTGTTGAAGAAGTCGATCCCATATTCCGGCAACTTCTGAAGAAAATCGATCTTCCCGGGAATTTCGGAGAGGACTTCGACCCGCTGCTGCAGCAACTTCGCAATCGAGCCCCACTTATCGGCCAGCGGCGTCCCGTCGAGACCGCTGAACGCATAGGAGCGCAGGGCGAACGCCTCCGGTGCCAGCGCCTTGATGTATTCCGCATTCATCCAGCGCAATTTGTCGTAATCGAATACGGCCGGGGACTTGTTGAGTCCGGAGACGCTGAACACCTCCGCCAGTTCGGAAAGCGTGAAGATCTCGCGGTCGTTTTTCGGCGACCAGCCGAGCAGCGCGATATAGTTCATGATCGCCTCCGGCAGATAGCCTTCGGCGACGAGGCTTTCGAAGCTGACCGCCCCGTGGCGTTTTGAAAGTTTGGAGATGTTTCCTTCCGCATCCCGCCCCATGATCAGCGGCAGGTGAACATATTCCGGGATCTCCCAGCCGAACGCCCGGTAGAGCATGTTGTATTTCGGCGTCGAAGGCAGGTATTCCGAACCGCGCACCACATGGGTGATCCCCATCAGGTGATCGTCGACCACGTTGGCGAAATTGTAGGTCGGCATACCGTCGCGCTTGATCAGGATCTGGTCGTCGAGCACCTTGTTCTCAATCACGATTTCGCCGAACACATCATCCCGGTAGGTGGAGGTGCCGGACTTGTCGATCTTCTGCCGGATCACATACGGCATCCCGGCGGCGAGGTTCGCTGCAACGACGGCCGGATCGAGGTCGCGGCAGTGACCGTCATAGCCGGAGGTCGCGGCCTCGCCCTCCGGGGGTTCGGCGGCCTCCTGCTTGTCACAGAAACAATAGTAGGCCGCCCCTTTGCGCACCAGCTCCTCGGCATAGGGCAGATAGATACCGCGCCGTTCGCTCTGGACATAAGGGCCGAAATCGCCACCGACGTCCGGCCCCTCATCATGGTCGAGTCCGGCCTGCCGGAGAGTGTTGTAGATCACATCGACGGCGCCTTCGACATAGCGGGCCTGATCGGTATCCTCAATGCGCAATACAAACCGCCCCCCCTGCGAACGTGCGAGGAGCCAGGCGTAAAGAGCGGTACGCAGATTGCCGACATGCATGAAGCCGGTCGGACTCGGCGCGAAACGGGTTCTGACCATTTTTCCATCTCCAGACTGATTGCCGTTTCCCGGCGTGAAATTCATTCAAAACGATAATTTACATCATCGCACCGGGGATTGCAAATGCCGTATCTCATCCCATTCAGGGAGAATCTCAGCAGGAAATGGAATCCGACTGTGAAGTTGTATTCCTTCCGGAATCCAGTATTTCCCAGAAAAAGGGGAAAAACGTCGCGATCACCTTGATGCAGAAAATCAGAGGGATATGAAAAAAATAATTGCGACACGCAGGTATTACTCATGATCCGAAAATTCCAATTGATTGAGATCCGGAATTACAACAAAGTCTCGACAGAGGGACGATAAAATATTCCGGGAACCAGGAAAATCGATTATGAGATAGGAATTGAGGGAGAGTTCATGGCAATTGCCTTATCAGAGCGGGACTTTATCAAGGAGACAAATGCTGATAGAGCAGGAAATCACACTCACCCCTTTACCTGTTTCTTTGAAATATCAGAAAAACTTGAGCTCAAACGCGAAAACAGGGCAAAAAAAGAGGACTTGCAGCTTTTTTGCTGTAAGTCCTTGATTTTTAAATGGTGGTGGGAGATGGATTCGAACCATCGAAAGCGGTGCTAGCAGATTTACAGTCTGCCCCCTTTGGCCACTCGGGAATCCCACCAAATGGAGCGGGTAACGGGGGTCGAACCCGTATAACCAGCTTGGAAGGCTGGTGCACAGCCGTTATGCCATACCCGCATACGGTTATCAACCAGCGTTACACTGGTCTCTTCTCCTGCTTCCCGGAAGCAGGAACATGGTGCCGACGGAGGGAGTTGAACCCTCACTCCGGTGAAGGAACTAGGACCTGAACCTAGCGCGTCTGCCATTCCGCCACGTCGGCACTTGCAATCAACTCAACGTGCCGACATCCGGCATCGTTGTTCTATACTGTACTATTCCAAAAACAGTTTTTCAACTATCATTGCCAAGAAAAAAACAAAAAAAACTGTTTTTTTTACTTGGACTTGACGCGTTTTGGCGTTATCGTATAAAGTATGAATTATTAATAATGGAATGAGCAAATGGGTGTTAAAAATTGGAAACTGGCCGGAAATAACCTGGATCAACAAATCGCCGCAATACAGCAGAAATTTCTGCTCCCGCGACCGATCGCGCTCTATTTCGCCGCCCGCGGAATCGGCGAAAATCAGATCCAGGATTTTCTGAATCCCCGCCTCTCGAATCTGACAGACCCCTACCGTTTCCCCCATATTCAGGAGGCTGCACAGCGGTTGTGGGATGCCATTGCGCACAAGGAACCGATCCTGATCCACGGCGATTACGACACCGACGGAATCACCGCCAGTGCACTGCTCGCACTTGTGCTCAGGCAGAACGGAGCAATTGTCCACTCCTTCATCCCGCATCGTTTTGACGACGGGTACGGCTTCACGCCGGAATCACTCCAGAAGGCGCTCGACACATTCGGTCCCTGCGGAGTCCTCGTAACCGTCGACTGCGGCATCACCAGCTGCGATGCGGTCAATGAGGCTGTGCGGCGCGGCATCGACGTGATCGTTACCGACCACCACGAAGCCGGAGCGGAACTTCCGCAGGCCCTCGCAGTCATCAATCCCAAGGTCTATCCCGAGCTGGAAGATCTTGAGCTGCTCTCCGGCGCCGGCGCCGCCTTCAAATTGTCTCACGCATTCATCAAATACGGTCGGGAACACAACCTCGGCGGCTTTCAAACCCGCCTGGAAGAGGTACTCGACTTCGTGGCGCTCGGAACCGTCGCCGACATCGTGCCGCTGCTCGGAGAAAACCGGGTAATGGTCAAATATGGAATCGAAATTCTGCGGAAACAGTTGCGTCCCGGCGTCCGTGCCCTGATCGAAAGTTCAAAGTTGCGTTCCGAACTGAATCCGGCCGACATCACCTTCCGGATGGCCCCGCGGATCAATGCCGCCGGCCGGGTCGGTGATGCGAATGTCGCACTCAAACTGCTGGAATCCGAACACATCGTCGACGCCTATCATTTCGCCAGTCAGCTCGAATCCTTCAACCGGATCCGGCAGGAAAAGGAGCAGGAGATCTATCAGGAGGCCTGCGAACAGATCGAACGCAATCTGGCCTGGCAGAGCGATTACTCCCTGTTGGTCGCCGGGCGCGACTGGCACCAGGGCGTGATCGGCATCGTCGCCTCGCGCCTCGCACGTGACTATAACCGGCCGACCATTGTATTGACGATCCAGGGCGATGTCGCCTACGGCTCCGGCCGCAGCGTGCCGTGCCTGAATCTGGTCGAAGTTCTTGCACAGACTTCCGGATTGCTCGACCGTTACGGCAGCCTTCCGATGGCGGGCGGAATCGGTCTCAGAACCGTTCGGAGCGCCGCTTTCTTCGAGGCGATGGATCGAGTGATCCGCAAACAGATCACCTCCGCCGATCTTGAGGACTG